>CAZLWV010000105.1:0-29888 GCA_964563135.1 uncultured Planctomycetaceae bacterium | reverse complement strand
CGGCCACCCGTGGGATGGCGCACAATTCCCTCTGGTGAGGGAGAAAACAGGGGTCGGAGGGCAGAAGTCAGGGGGGGTCAGGGGACGGAAGGACAGAGGACGGAGGACAGAAGGACGGAGGACAGAAGGACAGAGTGGCGGGGCAAGGTGTGTGAGGGTCATGAATTGGGATTCTCTGCTCAGCCGAAAACGGCGTCCCTCGGCGGACATGTGTGGCAAACATCGGTTTCCTCGCAGTTCGCAGCGGGAGGGAAAAGGTGGCCGGTGGAGCATGGGACTCTGAGGGGTGTACATAGAGCATTGCGTGTACATACGAAGTGTATCGAAGGAGGCGCTGCATGTCAAGCGCAAGATTGGACAGAGGACGAGGGGGGACGGGAGACAGGGGACGGGAGACGGGGGACAGAGGGAGCGGGAGCAGGCAGGACATGGGTGACATTTTTGGGTCAGGACATGGGTGGCGCCTGACGCTTCAAGGGTAATCACTATCGTCACGATGACAATAGCGTTTTGAAGTTTCTGTTTGTTGGAGATGGTTTTGAGAGGGGGACTGCCTCCTCATATGCATTGCCTCGGAAGGCACCCCGCGGCCCGCCGAGTTCGCGGTCCGGTCGGCAGAACACGTTCTGGTTCGGTACGAGAGGTCTGAGCAGCAGCTCGTACCTCGGCGGCGCAAGACGCGCAACCTGCTGAAGCCCGGCCAAGTGATCCCCGACGCCTTCCTTGACGAGGCCGACGGAACGAGCGAACGCGTCGAGCCACCGCATCCATCGCAGCCGCAAGTCCGGGCGGATGTGGTTTGTGACATCCGTTGGCGGCGGCCCGGTGATGCGAAACGTCACCGCCCAGCCAACTTCCCCCACTCCCCCTCAAACCCCACCCGGTTCATAGGGCTATCTATCCTGTCTTTGCTGGTCAACATGGAATTGCGTTTGTCTCGTATCTTGTTGTGAGGTGGCTTCGCTCTTTCCGGGAGGCACTGAAGTCTCTATCCCACGGGTTTCGCCGGCCGTTACGACGCGTCGCCCACCGCGTGGATTGCCTGGCGGACAGGGGCGCACCAGACTGCGTCTGATTTGCCGTTACAGTACGGCACTTCCCGGAGCAAGAAGCGACGCGATTTGACAGAACCTTCCTCCAGTGAGAGTTTCCGGCCATGAAACGACGCCACTTCCTTCAGTTCGCCACGGTTTGTTCTTCCTGGCTGCTCGGCACGCGTGTGGGGGCTGCGGCCGAGTCGGCCGATGAACCGCCGGAAAACCAGGTGGCCTGGTGCCGGAGTGTGCCGGTCCGCTACGAGGCCGACGTGGCGGTGATCGGCGGCGGGATCGCCGGGGTGTCGGCAGCCTGTGCGGCGGCCCGATCGGGGGCCAAGGTTGTGCTCGTCGAACGGTTTGCCGTCACGGGCGGCAATATGACCAGCGGGGGTGTGGCCAATTTCTGCGGCCAGTTGACCGGCCAGGGGGAGGTTTTTGACACGATCCTGGCCGAGCTACGGCGGTTCAAGGCGATCGAAGAGAAGAAGGCCGTCTTCCACCACGAGATCCTGGCGATTGTGCTCCAGGAGATGTTGCTGGAGCGGGGCGTCAAGCTGCTGCTGCACACGCGGTTCGTCGATGCGATCGAGGTGGACGGGCGGGTTCGCGAGTGCATCGTGTGCGGCAAGTCGGGGCCGGAGGCGATCCGTGCCAGACAGTACATCGACTGCTCGGGCGAGGCCGATCTGGCCCGGGCCTGCGGGTTTGCTACGGTCAAAGGCCGGCCCGAGGACGGGCTGCAGTTGCCCATGTCGATGATGTACTTCGTGCGGCACGTGGAGCCCAAGGACGCCTTCCCGCAGCTTGCGGAAGGCCGTTTTGAGCCGATCCGGACGAAGGAAGAACTGCCGATGACCAGCGTCTGGCCCGACGGGCCTCGGGGTAGCGCGATCAAGGTGAAGATTTCCATGTTCGACTCCAGCGACACGGAGAGCCTCACGGGGGCCGAGATCCGCGCCCGTCGGCGGATGATGGAAGTGCTCGACTACCATCAGCGGGTGGAGAAGAGGCCCTGGCGGCTCGACCACTGCTCGCCGATCATCGGCATCCGCGAAGGCTGCCGGATCGTGGGGGACTACACCCTCGTGGTCGACGACCTCCGTGCCGCCCGCCAGTTTGACGACGCGATCGCCCGGGGCACCTACTATCTCGACGGACACAAGCCGGACGACGACAAGCGGACTTACATCCTCAGCGAGGCGGAGATGCAGGTCCCGCCGTACCAGATCCCCTTCCGCTCGCTGCTCGTCCGGGACGGGAAGAACCTGCAGGCGGCGGGGCGCTGCTTCTCGGCCGACCAGTTGGCCCTGTCCAGTGCCCGGGTGAGCACGACCTCGTCGATGCTGGGGCAGGCGGCGGGAATCGCCGCGGCGGAGGCGGTGAAGAGAGGCTGCGATCCGCGGGATTTGGATGCGGGCGTGGTGCGAAGGACGGTGGAGGAGCGTGGGGCGAAGCTGGGGGTGTAACGTACGTTTCCGTGCCGGTTCCTTTTGGGACGGCAATCGAATATAATGGAGTTCGGTTGCATGAACCAGATGATTGGGAGGTTCCAGGATGACTCTGAACGAACTGCTGCCGACGCTGCACGCCCTGCCACGTGCTGACAAACTTCGGCTAATCCAGTTCTTGGCCGCGGACGTTGCATCGGAGGATGGTATCACAACGGCTGACATGGACAAGACCTTTCCCATTTGGTCGCCCTACGAGGCATTCGATGGTGCAGCAACGTTGCTGCGGATCCTAGAACAGGAAAAGACCGGTTCATGACCGCGCATCGCTTTCCGTACGTCGAAGCAGAACCGTCATCTGGCAGTGCAAGTGCTTTGCCTTACATGCCGATCAAGCTGATTCTCGGAACGAGGGAAGTGGTGGCGTCTGCGCTTGTGGACAGCGGTGCGACCCTCAATGTGCTCCCGTATGAGCAGGGCCTTCAGTTGGGGGCCGTTTGGGAACAACAGATGGTGCCAGTACGGCTCTCCGGTAACCTCGCCGCCTCTGAGGCTCGCGCGCTCATACTCGAAGGACAGGTCGCCGAGTTCAAACCAGTACGTCTCGCCTTTGCCTGGTCCCGCAGTAATGACGTGCCGGTGATTCTCGGCCAAGTCAACTTCTTCATGGAGTTTGATGTCCTGTTCTTCCGCTCTCGGTTGCTGTTCGAAATCCGGACGAAAGGAAGCGTTTTGGACTGAGTCGGGAGCGGGGCATCGGCCCGCGTCTTCTGGTTGTTGTGCCCATTCAGGGCGATATTTCCTGTGTCCGCAACCCAGGGCGGCGCTTTGCGACTGAAGTCGCGGCGCTCTGCCCTGGGCTGATATGTGCGGGCTCTTTTGGAGCAAAGCTTGTGGCACCCGGGCCGACGACGATCTGTGCCCATCCCCGGACGGGCCTATCTTCAGGGGTGCGACCCACTTTCCGGGATTCTTTCCAAGATTTCTCCTCTTGCGACGAAGATACCATAGTGATATCATGTTGAAATCACACATGTCCTTGACCGGGAGGAGATTGCGCCATGATTCAAGAAAAAGCGTACAGGCCGATGTCGGGTTGGTTTCCGCTCGTGATTGTCGTCGTGCTGATCTTCCTGGCCCCCATTGCCATTATCAGCGGCGCTGTGACGGAGAGCGGCGTGCTGGTCTTCGTGGGCGTCCTCTCTGCAATTGGCATTCCGCTGATGCTGTTCGGCTTTTTGGCCGTCGCACCCAACGACGCCCGAGTGCTGCTCCTTTTCGGGGAGTACCAAGGCTCCGTCACCGAGTCCGGGTTCTACTGGGTCAACCCGTTTTTCTCGAAACGCAAGATCACCCTCCGCATTCGGAACTTCGAAACCGGGATGGTTACGACCCCGGAGAAGAAGGACCCCATGGGCACTATCGTGCAGCCCAGGATCCGGTCGGCGGGCCGACCATCCAAGGTCAACGATCGCGACGGCAATCCGATCGAGATCTCGGCCATCGTCGTTTGGCGGGTGATCAACACGGCCGAAGCCCTGTTTGAGGTGGACGACTACGAAGACTTCGTGGCCGTGCAGAGCGAGGCGGCCCTGAGGAACCTGGCCAGCCGCCATCCCTACGACAGCCACGACGACGACATCTCGCTGCGAGGGAACACGCCCGACATCTGCGAACAGCTCAAGCACGACATCCAGGAACGGCTGGAAAAGGCCGGTGTGGAGGTGATCGAGGCTCGGATCAGCCACCTGGCCTACGCTCCCGAGATCGCGGCGGCCATGCTCCAGCGGCAGCAGGCCCAGGCGGTTGTGGCCGCCCGCACCAAGATCGTCGAGGGGGCCGTGGGAATGGTCGAGATGGCCCTGGAGCATCTGGCCAAGGACAAGGTGATCGAACTGGACGAGGAGCGGAAGGCAGCGATGGTTTCCAACCTGCTCGTTGTGCTGTGCAGCGACCGCCACACGCAACCGGTGGTGAATACGGGGACCATCTATCAATAGTGGTCCCGAGTGAGGTGTTCCTTGGCTTCCCGCAAGTCGTTTCTTCTGCGGATCGATGAAAAGACCCTCGAGGCGGTGCGCCGCTGGGCCGACGACGATCTCCGCAGCCTCAACGGCCAGGTCGAATTCCTTCTCCGCCGGGCCCTGCGGGAAGCCGGGCGGCTGCCGAAGAAGACAGCATCGGATGACGACCATACAAGCCCGAAGACGTAAGTCACACATCGGTAGTGGGTGACACCTGCTGGGTGTCACCGAAACTAAGGCAGAGCGAAAGAATAACTTTCACAATTCGCGCTCTGGCGGCGGCACGGCCAACAAGTAGGCCGTGGCACACCCGTTGGCCTCGTGTGAGGCACTGCTTGCTCGCAAGCAGTGCGATGAACTGTAAAGGTTATTTTTTCGCCCTGCCTAACAGGTTTCGAATGGTCGCATCCGGCAGATGCGACCCACCTGGACGCGGCCTCAAACGCTTTCCTCCACCCGAGGTTTGGGTTATCCTGTCTCCCGTCGCCAACAGCGGGCGATATCTCGCGCCCACACCGATTGCGGAGACTTGACCATGAAGAAAGCGGCGTTCTCCATTCTTGTCCTATTCCTTCTTGCGAACATCGCCACCGCGGCCGAGGATTCACCCCCTCCACAGCCGGAATGGAAGGCAGGTGTGGCCTCCGTAGTCATCACGCCCCAGCGGCCGCTTCAGATGGCCGGATATGCGGCCCGCAAAGAACCGTCCGAAGGCACCGAGCAGGACCTGTTCGCCAAAGCCCTGGCAATCGAGGACGGTGTGGGAACCCGGCTGGTTATCGTCACCCTCGACCTGATCGGTGTTCACCCCTCCCTGCGCAACACCGTTGCGAAACAGGTCGAAGAACGCTACAAGCTCCCGCCGCACGCCCTCGTCATGAACGCCTCCCACACCCACTGCGGACCGGCGTACAACCGCGAGGATGCCAAAGACTACTTCGATTGGCTGGCCGGCACCCTGGTGGAACTCGTCGGCCAGGCCCTGGGAAGGCTGGAACCGGTGGCACTCTCCTACAGCCACGCCAGGTGCGGTTTCGCCATGAACCGCCGCACACCCACGCCTACCGGCTACCAGAATCATCCCAACCCTGACGGACCCGTGGATCACACCGTGCCCGTCCTCCGCGTCGCCGCTGCCGACGGCACGCTCCGTGCGGTCGTGTTCGGCTACGCCTGCCACAACACCACCATGGGCTTCCGAAAATGGCAAGGCGACTACGCAGGACACGCCCAGCAATACTTCCAGCAGGATCACCCCGATGTGACCGCGATGTTCATGATGGGCTGCGGCGCCGACCAGAATCCCTACCCGCGCAGCGAATTGAAATACGCCCAACGCCACGGACAGTCGCTGGCCACGGCCGTCGAGGCCGCCCTGGAAGTCGGCCAGAAAACACCCAAACATCAACGGCCCGTCCACGGTCCGCTGCGCTCCGTGCTGGAAACCGTCGATCTGGCCTTCACCGAAGCGGACCGGACCGATGTTCGTTTTCCGGTGCAGATCGCCCGTTTCGGCAACGAACTCTGCATGATCTTCCTCGGGTACGAAGTCGTCGTCGACTACTCGCTGCGGCTCAAGAGCGAACTGGCCAAGGCTGACGGCCCTGCCATCTGGATCGCCGGCTATTCCAGCGCCTACTCCGGCTACATTCCCAGCAAGCGCGTTCTTCTCGAGGGCGGATACGAAGCCAGCCGCCCCTTTGAACCCACGCTGGAAGAACGGATCGTGGGCAAAGTCCACGAGCTGTATGATCGGCTTGAAGGCGAGATCTCCTCTCAAGATAAGGCAACGACATTGTGACCGACGGGAGGGAAATGGCATGCGGCGCAAGATCACTTCGACGGCTCAGTCAACCTTGATCCTCCTCGTGCTCGCGTTTCCTGCAGCCGCTTGGGGCCAGTCGCCAACCGATCCTCATCTATCCGCCCCCTGGAACACGTGCCAGTCACGCGCGAAAATCCACGCCGACTGCAGCCAGAACATCGACGGGCTCGTGCGGGGCTGGATCGAGTTGAAACGCGACCCCCAGACACACCTGTACTCTCGCGATGCAACCTGGAACTATGAAAACGAAGCCGCTGATCACTACTCGTCCCTGGTCCTCATGGCGTTCTATGTTGCTCCCGAACATAACGAACCCGGCGGCACCTTCCATGAAACCATGGTGAACTCCCGCAGGCTCTGCGACACGCCCAGCGGCATCCCCACCGTCTACCGGCTCAAAACCCGTGAGCGCGGCCGATTGGCCACGCTGGCTGACCTCTCGGAGTGGCTTCGTGACGGGCTACTGCGGATCGTGGAGGTCAAGGGGACCGGCAATATCTGGTATGAGGAGATGGTCCGGCTCGCCGACGCGATGCTTGCGGAGGCCGAAAAAAGAGGCGGCATGTTCGCCGCCTTCGAGGGGCATGAGCCCTGGGGCAATATGCTCCAGACCCTTGCCCGGCTCTACGCCATCTCGGGCGACGAGAAATACCTCCTCGCCGCCGAGCAGATCGCCGATCCCCTGCTGCTCGATCCAAAACATGCCGTCACCAGCATCCGCTACCAGGACCACGGCTGCGAACTCACTGCCGGGCTGACTGAACTGTTTGTCGTCGAGAGCAAGCTCCATCGCCCCAAGGCCGAAGCCTATCGTGGGCCGCTGGAATGCCTGCTCGACCGCATCCTTACCGACGCCGCCCATCCCGAAACCGGTCTGTTCTGTAGCAAGGCCAAAGACGGCCAGTGGCTTCAACCGACCGACACCTGGGGTTACGTGCTCTTCGGTCATGAGAACTACGACCGCGCCACCGGCAGCGATCGCTACCGCACGGCGATCGAGAAGCCGCTCCGCTGGCTCCTCAAGCACCGCCCCGACTACAGCCGGTACAGCCAGACGCTCTGGCCCCGAGCGATCAGCGCCGACGACTGGAGCGACTCCCATGAGAGCATGATCGTGCTCTGGAACCGCTACCCGTCCACGGGCGACGGATTCGCCTGGCTCGACTGGGCCACCTTGCAGCATGTCCATCGCCGCGAAACGAGTGGCGAGTTCGGCCCCTACACGGGCGGCCATTTCGACGGCAGCACGGGCCGCACCCTTTGCAGCCACATGATGATGTGCTCCCAGGGCGTCCGTCACCAACCGTATCAACTCGGCGTCGGCCTCGGCGCCGAGCAGCGGGACGGGGAACTCTTCCTGACAGTCGACTCGGCCTCGCCCTATCGCGGTACCCTCTGTTTCGATTGGTCCCGGACGGAGTACCGTAAGATGAACATCGACTGGGCCCGCATCAACGAGATGCCCCAGTGGTACGTCGTCCGGCCGGAAAAGGAGTACTCGGTCACCATCGCCGACAAACCTTGCCGAACCGTGCCGGGCCGGCAACTCATCGACGGCCTGCCGATCGAGGTTGTTACTGGTGAGACTTTGAAGGTTCAGGTGTGCCTATCAAGGCGGCGGGCACACGATGGAGGCGGTCAAACGAGATTCGGTCCGTCCGACCGATCACCAGATGCAGCTCGATCGTGTGACGTTCCTGATGGATCCTGAATCGGCCGAAGTCATCTGGGGATGCAAGCTGGATTGGCACGACCGTGGTTTCGAAGCAGGATTCATCTTTGAATAGTCTGGAGAGTTGATAATCCCGACGTCGAGGTTCTCGGATACACCGAGGAATTTCCAATAGGATCGCAAGCACCGCCATGAAACGTATCCTGCCAGTCGCTCTATTTGTCGTCGCCGCATGCACGTCGTCCGCACAAACGGCAGAGCCGCTCGCGAGCGACCTCCTCCCCATCCGCTCCATCGACACATGGATCGATCTCAGCGGCAGCGCCCGCCCCGTGACTATCCTCTGTCCCGACCGGCCGGCCTGCCGCCAGGCAGCGGAAACGATTGCCGCCGCCATCGAGAAACTCGGCGGCCGCCGGCCAGCCATATCCTCCAGTCCGCAGGAAGCCTTGCCCGAAACCCGGAACGTCGTCGCTGTGGGCAACGTGAATGACAACACGCTCATCGCCCGCCTCTACTTCAATTACTATTCTTACGAAGACTCGCTCCTGCCGGGCGTTGGCGGCTACAGCATTCGCACCGTCTATGATCCTTACCCGTGGCACGGCAAGGGCAACGTGGTGGTGCTGGGCATCAGCGACGACGCCGCTCTGCCCCAGGCAGCGGCGAACCTGGCCGAGAAGATCCGCCGCGGGAAGACGGCCGCGGGTATCGACTACACCCTCGAGGTCTCCACTGCCCGTGCACTGGCCGACGCCGAGGTGAAAACGCTCGAGGCCGACAAGACGCCCTCCTTCCGTGTATTCCTCACCTCCGCGACCCAGTATCTCAAGACCGGCCAGGAGGTCTTTGCCCGGCACGCCGTGGCCACCCTCGAGCGGATCGCGAAGCGTTATGCCGAGGACCCGGCGAGCGACTGCGACTGGCCCGAGGAAACCAACTCGTCCGACATCCTCGCCACCTGGGATGCCTTCGAAGAATGCCCCCTGCTGACCGACTCCGATCGGCAGCAGTTCACCCAGGCCATGCTCCAGTTCATGCGGTCGCTCGTCGGCCACGTGTCGGGCTATTCCCAAATTGGAACCGATGATCTGGTGAGCTGGAATCACACGACCTTCCCGCTTCTGGGGCTCTACTTCGGCTCGCGCTACTTTCACGACTACTATGGGCTGCCCGAGGCCCAGAAGCATCTCGACAAGGCCCGGGCGTGCCTGCTGGCCCAGGCCCGGTCCTGGAAGCCCCAGGAAGACGCCGACGGCTACCTGACGATCACCATGGGGCATACATTGGAGTACTCGCTGGCGGAGTGGAACCTGGAGTTCTTCCGTTCCGGCCGGATGCGGCAGTACGCCGATTACGTGATCGGCATCTGCGACAGTGCCGGCCTGCCCTCGGGGTTCGGCGATTCGGGTCTGGGGCAGAGCCCGACGCTGATCCCCAAGGCCCTCCCCATCGCGTTCTGGTGGTATCGGGATCCGGAGTACCTTTGGGTGCTGCAGCATATCCATGGCGGGGACTGGCCCAACCCGTTTCACCGCGATATCCCGGCCCAGAAGCCCGATGGGCACAGCGGAGTCCGCGTGTTTCCGCTGGACGGGCAGCTCTACGAGTTTACCCAGCGGCGGCCGACGTACAACGAACCGGTCGCTCCCCCCAACGTGCCCCGCGAGGCCGCGATCGATAAGATCGCCTTTCGCGACGCCTGGAACGACAAGGCCCAGTATCTGCTGCTTGACGGCTATTCTCGCGGAAAACACTTGCATTACGACGGGGGTGCCATCATCGAGCTGGTCGATCGGGGCCAGCGCTGGCTGATCGACCACGACTATCTGAGCCGCAACACGACCGAACACAACATGCTTTCGGTGATCCGCGACGGCCGTTCGACCGAGCTGGTGCCGAGCTGCGCGGGCCTGCTCTGTGCGTCGGATGTCGGGCCGCAGATCGGCCTGGTCGGCACCGAGATCCGCGACTACGACGGCATCGACTGGCACCGCTACGTGTTCTGGTCTAAGGGGGATGCCTTCGTCGTTCTGGACCGGATGACCGCCCGCCAGGACGCCGCCTACGATCTGGACCTGGTGTGGAAGGTGCAGGACCGCGGCGATGAACGGCTGGTGGACGAGGGCACCTTCCTGGTGCGGCGTTCTTCGCTCCCCGCCCGTTCGGGGCCGTTCGAGGTGGTCGCCGATCCGGCCGCATCCCAGGGAAAGGCCGTCGTACTGGCGCAGAAGGAATCGGTTCTCTTCTTCACGGTCGATCTGCCCGCGGGTGAGTACGGCGTTGCCGTCGTGGGCTATGGCACAGGTACGGGTTCCGATTCCCTGTTTGTGCACTCGAGCTCCGGCCAGAGCGCGGTGGTTGGATTGCCCCATGCCCGCTACAACCCGGCCGTCGCCAGCCGGCCCCAGCCCAAGGCGCCGCGTCTGAAACTTGCCGGTGAAGAGCGGCAACGCATCTGCCTGACTCTTCGGGAAAACCCGCCCGTCCGTGTGGATCAACTCGTCTTCTTCGGCTCCGATGGCAAGCCCCTGCGGACCCTCGAGGCTGAGCAGGCCAGTCCACCGGCGGAAGACGATATTGCCGCGGCCCCCGCCCAGAGGTTCTGGCTGAAATGGCCCGATCCGGTTCGGGCGACCCTCAAACGATCGGCACCCCAAGGGATCGTTGTGCCCGTCTGCAAGCTCTACCAGCGGACGAGCCGCCGGCTGGCCGCGGGCGAGGCCGCGGAGGTGGCCAATCTCCTCTACACCGACGAGACTGCCGAGCCGGCCGACTACGGTATCCAGCGGATTGCCGAGGGGGCCGTGCTAGTCCGCGGCCGGGAAGATGCCTTGTGTGCGGTGCGCGGAGCCAGCATCGAGGGACTCCAGTTCGATGCCGACATGCTGTACCTCTCTGCCTCCCAGATCGCCTGGGCGGGCGGCCGACGGCTCCAGACCGGCGAGGCGAGACTGGCCAGCGACAGCGTCAGCAATCTGGAAATCGATCTGGCTACCTCCGAATGCGCGGCCAGCACACCGGAAGGGCGACCGAGCGGGATGGAAACCAGCAACATCTCCGCCGAACCTATCCGGCGGCTTCTCGCCTCGCTGGCTGCCGGTATCATCAAGGCTTCCAAGCCGGCGGAGCCTCCCCTGCCGGACGCGCAGCCGGCATGGTCGGCCGTGCTCGAGGGTGAAACTCCCCTGCGACGCCTGAAGCTTGCCGATCTCGACGGCGACGGCAAGCCCGAGATTCTCGCCGCGGCGGGAACCCGCGTGTTTGCCCTGGAAGGCGACGGCTGCATCCGGTGGTCCTAGCCCCTGGAGGGCATTTGCCACGACCTGGAGGCCGGAGAACTGGTCGGCCAGTCGCCAGGACCGGAGATCGTCGTTGCGGGGGGTGACACCTTCGTCCATCTGATCAGCGCCGGCGGCAAGCCGATCAGCAGGCACCAGATCCGCGGCCCGGTCTGGAACCAGAATTTCGGCGACCGCCCCTGGTCCGCCTGCACCGCGGCCGTCCGCGACCTGAACCAGGACGGCACAAACGAGATCCTCGTGGGCACGCAGAATTTCGAACTGCATCTCTACAACGCTGCCTGGAACCAACTGGCCCGTGCCAGGCGGGCGGTTCTGCACGGCAGCATCGACTTCCACACGGTCGACGCCGACCTCGACGGCAAGCTGGAGATCTTTGCCACCGACCATTACGGCCGCATCGAGTCTTTCCGCCACGACGGCAGCAAGGCCGGCTCTTTCTTCACTTCCATCGGCGACATGCAGGCCGCGCTGGCCGACCTGGACGGCGACCGGCGGGTGGAACTGATCCACGGCAGTTCGACCGGCGACCTCGTGTGCACAAAACTCGCCGCAGCCGCCCCGTGGTCCTCCGATGCCAGGACCCTCTGGCGGTTCGACAATTTCGGCTACGGCGTCAATCGGCTGCGCTCGGCCGACATCGATTCCGACGGAAAGCCGGAGGTCCTCGTCGCCTCCGAGACGGGCAGTTTCTACGTGCTCGACGGCGACGGCCGGATCGAGTGGCAAGACCGGGTCGGCAGCGGCATCGTCGAGGCGCTCGTGCTCCGCGACCAGGAGCCGCGTCTGGCCTACGTCGACCACAGCGGCATCCTCTGCCTGGCCACCGGCGACGGGCAGATCCGCCGGCGACTGTCTCTCGATTTCACCCCCATCATGGCAGAACAACTCGCCGACAGTCTTCTGGTTGCCACCAACGACAGGGTGCTTTCGTACAATATCCACGAATTGTGGAAGAAGTAGCCTGGATGTAACCCTGCCGCGGCTGTCCAACAGTCCGATCCACTCCGACGCCGCACAGGGCCAAGAACAGGCCCCAGCTGTTCAGTCCGTGCCCCACAGCTCCCATCGCTTCCGATGCTCGCGACGTGAAAAACGCGATCGTGCCATGACGCGATCCTTCGCGAAATAGTGAACTTGATTGAGCTGCCTGATATGATGGCGGGTGCGATCGGCAATCTCAACAGGTGGACAGAAGAGAACCGCAGAACAGGGTTCTTCTGGCAGCAAGACAAGAGGCCTTGCATAAGACCATACAACGAGCCGTGGCAGTCGTATAACCTGACAGAGAACTTGCCGGAATCGCACGATCTTTCCGGTATGTGCCCCGAACGCGTGAAAGAACTCAGAGCGACGTTGACTGCGTGGAACGATACCTTTGACCGCTCGAGACGAATCTCCTTCCATGAGAAAGGCATCCGCCATGACGACTGGCTATTCGCTGCTCCTGTCCTGCGCCTTGGTTCTGCTGTCCGGGCCACTTAACGAGTGTTGCGCGGAAGAACCCCTTAAACTGATCTTCATCTCCCCCTGCCGAGATGAAGCCTTCTTTGAACCCGTCAAGAAGGGCATGCGAGATGCCGCCGCCATGCTGGGCGTCGAGTGCTCCTTCACCGGCACGGTGGAAGTGGACGTGAAGGTGCAGGCCGAGATGGTCCGCCGCGCGGTGGCGGACGGGTATGACGGCGTCGCCCTGAATATCATCGATCCTGAGGCGTTCGATGAGGTCGTGCGTGAGGCCGTCGAGAAAGGCGTACCCGTCGTGGCCTTCAACGTCGACGATCAGGCCAGCGAAAACGCGCGCCTCGCCGCCGTCTGCCAGGACTTTTACCAGGCCGGCCGTACCGTGGGCACGGACGCCGGACGGTCCATCGCACCGGGCAGCAAGGTTCTGGCCACGCTCCACAACCAGGGCATTTCGGCCCTCGACGACCGGCTCCGAGGAATTCAGGATGCTCTCAAGGAGAAGAACCTCAAGTGGAAAGTGGTCGTCACCGGTAACGAGCCGGAGAAGGCCGTTGAGACCCTGGCCCGGGAACTTCAGGCCGACCCCGAAATCAAGGCAGTCCTCTGCACGGGCTTGACCGATACGGAGGCAGCCGGAACAGCCGCCGAGAAGCGGTTCCCGGGCCGCGACCTCGTCATCGCCGGGTTCGATCTGACGCCGGGCATCCTCAGCATGGTCGATCGCGGCATCATCAAGTTCACCATCGACCAGCAGCCCTACGCGCAGGGATTCTATCCGGTCGTACAGTTGACGCTCTATTGCCGCTACGGGATCCAGCCATCCAGCATGGATGCCGGAGCCGGCGTTGTCAGTCAGCAAGACGCCAAGCGAGTGATGGAGCTGACAAACAGAAAGTACCGCTGAGGTTCCGACGGGGGACGGCTGTCGCAGTCCATGGCCTTTCGTTCCGCGAAAGAGCGTTTTTGCCGAACGAACAGCAACAGGGCCTGGTCGTGGATGAGAATCGTGTTGTCATCAGCCGATTGCACGGATATACTGAGGTTTTGGCCTCCAGAAGGCCCTGCCGGCCGCGTTCTCGTCGGCCTTCGGTCTCTTTGCTCCGCCACTGCCGGATCCCACCTTGACCGATCCTACGTCTGCCCAATTCCGTCCCCTTCGTCGATGGACCAAGATCCTCGTGCTATCCGGGTTGACCGGTATTGCGGCGGGATTGGCCGCATCGGCCATGGAATGGGGGCTCAACGTCGGAGTCAGCAATATTGTGGGACACGTGGTCCCTCATGCATCGGCCGTTGTCTTCGATTTCAAGCTGGCGATCCTTCTGCTGCCCGCGATCGGAGGGTTGCTCTCGGCGGCCATAGTTCTTTTCGTCTGCCCGGATGCGGTCGGGCACGGCACCAATGCCATGACCCGGGCCTTCCACCGGGCTCACGGCGTGCTGGGACTTCGCGGTCCGGCGTTCAAGGCCATGGCGTCGGTACTGGTGATTTCGTTTGGCGGTTCGGCCGGCCCTGAAGGCCCGATTGTGGCGTTGGGTGCGGCACTCGGGTCCACCTGCGGGCGGCTTTTCCGCGTCACTCCTGCCCAGCAGCGCAGCCTGCTGATTGCAGGGTGTGCGGCGGGCGTGGGGGCCATCTTTCGCTGTCCGCTGGGTGGTGCCCTGTTCGCCGTCAGCATCCCGTACAGCGAACCGGACCAGGAGAGCGAGGCGATTGTTCCTGCCTTCGTGGCCTCCGCGGCCGGCTACTCGGTCTACATGGCCTTCTGGGGCTACGGAGAATTTCTTCTCGACGGCGCCCAGCAGCTGGTGTTCTCCCGGCCGTTGGAGTTGCTGCCGTTTCTTGTGCTAGGCCCCTTGTGCGGGCTGTTGGCCATTTTCTTCGGTGCCAGTTTCCGGTGGATCGAGCACCTGTTCTCGACCGCGAAACGCTTGCCCCGGTGGGCGGCGCCTGTGCTGGGCGGGCTTATGACCGGTGCGATGGCCTGCTTCCTGCCGCAAGTCATGGACGCGAGGTACGAGCTGCTTCAGGCGGCGTTTGACGGCAGCCTGCTGAACGGCACTCCGGCAAGCTGGTGGGCATGGGCCGCCTTCTTCGCCGCCGTCTCGGCGGCGAAGTGCCTGGCCACGGGTCTCACCGTGGGCAGCGGAGCCGCGGGAGGAGTCCTCGGTCCGACGCTGGCGGTCGGCGGGGCGGCCGGCGCCAGCCTGGGCGCTCTATGCGAGGCTCTGTTTCCCGAGATGTTTCCCGAGTTGCTGCGTCAGGCCTTGATCCCCGTGGGCATGGGGGGAGTGCTAGCGGCCACCATGCGGGTTCCCCTGGCCGCCCTGGTCATCACCGTGGAGATCACCGGCTGCTACGGGCTGATCGTTCCGACGATGATCGTGTGCATCTCCTCCTACGTCATCGGGCGCCGCTGGGGGCTGAACACCGAACAGGTGCGCGGCTGCTCTGATTCGCCGGTCCATGCCGCCGACACGGTTGTCCGCCTGCTCGAATCCACCCACGTATCCCACCTGATCGATCAGAACTGGACACAGGTCATTGCCCCCCAGGCCAATCTCCGGCAGATCGCCCAGAAGATCAAGCCGGGAGAGTTGCCGACCTTCATGGTCGTTCAGAAGGGGCAACTCGAAGGCGTCATATCACTCCCCGACCTCGGCCGTGTGCTGGCCGACGAGGAGCTGGCTCGCGTGGTCATCGCCGACGATATCATGACCGAGCCGGCGGTCCGCTGCATGCCCGACCAGGAACTCTACCACGCGCTGGAGCTGTTCCGCCAGGTCGACTATGCGGTGCTGCCCGTGGTCTCGCGCAAGCATCCCACGCGGTTTCTGGGCGTGCTCGAGCGGCGCAAGATCCTGGACACGCTTTTCACTCATGTCGCCGGCCTCAAGGAGCTTGCCCTGAGCGAGCACCGCGGTCTTCTCCAGATCGACCGGGAGACGCGGCTGGAACAGCTCCTGGCCCCCATGGGCGGCGCCGACGGACCGCATGTGCAGCGGCTCATGGTGCCGCTCGACGCGGTCGGCCGATCGGTTCGGCAATCGGATTTCCGCAACCGCTACGGCGCCCAGATCGTGGCCATCGAGCATCCCGACGGTTCGATCCAATGTCCGGCCGATCCCGACACCCGTCTCGAAGCCAGCCAGCGGCTGCTGGTGATTGTGCAGTCGGAACCGGGCACTTCGCAACGGTGACAAGCCTGCAGAACCGGTCTGGCCGCTTGCATTTCGACCCGGCACTGCTATGCTGGAACCGTTTGTGTCGGTCGGCCTTCAGCGGCCTGAATGCAGAATTCGCACCACGAGAACCGTACCATGAAATCTCCAGTCCGCCTCGCAGTCCTGTGTCTTCTTCTGCTCGGCGTCGTCTGCCCCGGTGTATTGTCGCTGGCCATTGCGGCGGACAGGCCCGCGGCGATTGTACCCACGGACGGCGTGATCAAGCTCTTCAACGGCAAGGACTTGCAGGGGCTTTATGTGTTCATGCAGGACACGAAGTACGACGATCCGCGGAAGATCTTCACGGTTCATGACGGCCTGCTCCATATCTCCGGCGACGGATTCGGCGGCCTTTGCACCGAGAAGGAATACGGCAACTATCACATGATCTGCGAGTTCAAGTGGGGCGAGCGAACCTGGGGAAAGCGAGAGAAGTCTGCACGTGACTCGGGCGTGCTCGTTCACTGCACCGGCCCGGACGGCGCCTATTCGGGAATCTGGATGGCGTCGATCGAGGCCCAGATCATCGAGGGAGGCGTGGGCGACATCCTGGTTGTCCCCGGCAACGATGCCGACGGCAAGCCGATCCCGCTGGCCCTGACGGCCGATGTGGTCAAGGACCGTGACGGCGAGACTGTCTGGAGCAAGGAAGGAACCTCGCAGACGTTCTCCGGCGGACGGATCAACTGGTGGGGACGGGATCCGGACTGGAAGGACGAGATCGGTTTCCGGGGTCCGAAGGATGTGGAGAGTCCGTCCGGCCAGTGGACCCGCATGGACGTGATCTGTGAAGGCGACCGGATCACCATCAAGGTCAACGGAACCGTGGTCAACTCCGGCTATAACGCGGTGCCGCAGGCCGGCAAGCTGACCTTCCAGACAGAACTGGCCGAGATCTTTGTCCGCCGCTGGGAACTGTGGCCTCTGGACAAGGCCCCGCAGTAGTCCGGGCAGGCAAGGCCGGCCGCGATCGCTTGGGGGCACGGTGGGCGCATAAAAAAAGCCCCCGGAAAGGTCGCGTCCCAGGGGGGCGAAGGACACGAGAACTTTTCCGGGAGCGATTGGATGGCTCGCTGTGGAACCACCGTCGGCACGAGGCCTCGGGCGCTTGCCCTGACCGGCCCGTCTCTACTCGAAGCGCGCCCGCTTCGGCATCCGTGCCTGCGGCGATGCACTTCGCGGTCCGCAGAAACCTGTTCGCTACAACATGTTCCCAGTGCAGGACCTTGATGCGCGGGAAACCTTGCGGTTTCCGTTCGCCGTTCATCCTTGAACGGCGTCATGAATCACTCATGAGGCGGGCAGGATAAGGATATTCCGGAAACGCGTCAAGGCCGACTTTTCGAAGAAAGAGGAAAGAATTTCCTGCGTCCGGCAGCCGCCTGGAAGTGTCTTTTGGGAAACGAGTTGCGATCGCTTTCGGCCATCAGTCTCCGGCCGATCCGCAGGAAAAACGGAGAGGGGCAAGATTATCTTGCTGGCCGGAGTGAACCTCTTCCGCCATCGGGCCCGGAGGACACGTCTTGGCATTGGCGTTTGCTGGCCGATCAGAAGGGGCCGCCCATTCCGCACGCGCCGCCGCAGCCGCCCGCCGCAGCCGGGCACATGCCCTTGGCACTGCACGGCAGATCGCCGTGGGCCGCCTGGGGAGCCGCAGGAACGCTGAGCTGCTTGCTCACCTTCTGCTTTCCGCAGGCCGGGCACTGAGGCTTCTCGTCCGCACGGATCAGCAACTCAAAAGCGTTCCCACATTCCAGACAAACGTACTCGTAAATCGGCATGCCGGATACTCCCATAGGCAAACAGGCCAACGAAGCACACAATTGTAGTTCATCCCGGGGATTTGGGAAAGTTCGCCTTCTCGAGGGAGCCGCTATGGCCGGTATTGCACTCACGCGGCAGCAATCTCGCCAAGTCGACCGCCTGGCAATGGAAGTCTACGGTTTTTCCGGCCTCGTCCTCATGGAAAACGCCGGCCGCGGGGTTGTCGATCGGCTGGAAAAACTGGGAATCGGCGGAGCCGTGGTAATCTGCTGCGGCCGGGGCAATAACGGGGGCGACGGCTTCGTTATCGCCCGTCACCTCGACCTGCGAGGCTACTCTGCCCGTGTGCTCCTCTACTGCGAGCCGGCCCAGCTTACGGGCGATGCGGCGGCCAACTACCGGATCGCGGAGAAGGCGGGCATCGCCATCCATGCCTGCCACGGGGCTGCAGGGGCCCAGGGGGTTCAGAAACAGCTGGCGGAAGCTGCCTGGATCGTCGACGCTCTGCTCGGCACGGGTGCCCGCGGCGAGCCGCGGCCGCCGCTGGACTCCGTGATCGACCAGCTCAACGCCTCCGGGGTTCCCATCCTGGCTGTCGACGTGCCCAGCGGGCTGGACTGCGACACGGGCGAACCGGCCCGTCACACGATCCGCGCCTGCCAGACGTGCACCTTTGTGGCCCCCAAAACGGGTTTCTTGAAGCCGGCCGCCCAGCCCTTCCTGGGCCAATTGCAGGTTCTCGACATCGGCACTCCGCCAAAACTCGTCGAAGAGTTGCTCGCCGGGCAATAGTCGGCCACAGAAATTGAGCTGCAAGCCGGCGGAGCGCATAATAGGGAAGCTGAAGAATTCGCTGTCGGACACATGGCTGCCGGCTGTCGGCAGACTGGCCGAAGGACGAACGGGCGGGAGGTTTTTCGGGTGCGAGCCGTCCAATGAACATCGACATCGAATGTCCCCACTGCAGCCGGCGATACAGTGTCGGGCCCCAGACGGCAGGGAAGCAGGTCCGCTGCAAGGCCTGTCAGAAGACCTTTCTCATTCCCAAGCTGGCGTCTGAGCCAGAACCGGCCGTGCCGATGGCCGAGCTGATCCTGGAGCCGCTGCCCGCCCCCAAGCCGGCACCTTCCCAACCTGTACCGTCCACGCCGGCCGTGTTTGAACCGGTACACCCATTCCGCCCCGCCGCCAGCCGCAAACCTTCCAGGCCGAAACAGAGCTACCGGCCAACGATGCTGGAGCAGATTGCCAGCGGGCTGTTGGTCGCGTCATTTGTGGGGAACATGCTCCACGGTCCACCCATAGGTCCCCTCACCTGGATGCTCGAGGCGGGCACAGTGACAGCGGGCATGGTTCTATGGATCATCGCCATGGCGCGGCGCCGATCGCAAGTCGGGCTGATTCTCGTCTGCGGGGCGACCATGATCCTGATGGGGTTTCTTGTGTTCCAGTTGGTCGTGATCAGCAGCCGAAGAGCGCCGCTCAGAGCGGAGCGCGAGGACGTGCGGGAGGAAGCCGAGGAAGCCCGTTCTGCGTCTGGACGGCAGCAAACCGGCGATTCCCCTCGTCCTGCCAAGGGCTCGGATCGGAGGCAGACGACTTCACGTCAGGCAGTCAAGACCCCGCCGGCTTTCCAGCCGCTCGCCCCGGGCGACGACACCGAACTGGTGGGAGGAGCGGGAGGAGGTCCTTTTCGACTGGTGAGCCCCAACGGCGAGCCGGTCGTAGGGCTTACCTACCGCATGGGCAGTTGGGCGGGGCAGCCCGCCCTCAGCTCGCTGGAACCGGTGTATGGTTCTGGGGCAAGCGACGGGTTCCTCGGCAGTGCAGAGGCACGTGAGGGTTACGGACTGGGGGCCCTCGAAGTCGACGCGGCAACGTATGTCGAGGCTGTCCGCCCCGTGTACATGCGGATCAAGCCCGACGGGCATCTGGACCCGGCCGACTCCTATCGCGGTGAGTGGATCGGTACCCCCAGCGGCCGCCCCACCAGGACCGTAGACGGCGGCCGGTCCAAGGTAATCGGCATCTGCGGCCGGCGGGCTGCCGTTCTGGATGCCGTGGGACTGGTCACGGAGAAGCCGTCTTGAAGGCCCCTGGCAAGGATAGGGTCGCCATGACATTGACATCGGCGGGATACCGGCAGTAGCATCATGGCCGGCTGACGGGTGCGGATTTGACGTCCGCCACATCCGTCGGACCTGGTACGGCAGCGGGCGTCGAGGAATGGCCGGCCACCGGATCAGGGACCCTGTGGGCACGGTCACGGAAGATGCCGGCGATCGCCAGGGGCGGAAGCCCCTGTTTCCCGTCGGTCGCCCTGGCTGTGCTCTCGGCAAGAAGATCAACCAGACCGGCCGCCGCTCCGTCCTTCCGTCTCGGCAAACCGCCAGAACCTTCCAGAAGAAAACCCCATGGCAACCGCTGACGTTTTCAGCAGACGATCCTTCCTCCACGCGGCGACAGCGGCGGCGGCTGGAGCGGCCCTGACAAGCAAATTGGCGCGGGGGGGCGAACCCGACCGCACCCTGCGGATCGGCATGGTTGGCGTGGGGGGCCGGGGAACGGGCCTCTTGAGTACGATGCTCCAGTTCTCCGGCGTGCAGGTTCCGGCCGTCTGCGACATCGTGCCGGAGCGGGCCGAGCGGGCCCAGGGGATGGTGGAGAAGGCCACCGGCACACGGCCCGAGGCCTACACACAAGGCCAGCGCGACTGGCAGCGGCTGCTGGAGCGCGACGACCTCGACGCGGTGCTCACGGCCACGCCGTGGGACTGGCACGCGCCGATCATGGTCGCCGCCATGAAGGCCGGCAAGTACGCCGCCACCGAGGTGCCCGCGGCCGTCACCGTGGAGGAGTGCTGGGAGCTGGTACGCACGTCGGAAGCGACGGGCATGCCCTGCATGATGCTGGAGAACGTCTGCTACTTCCAGGACGCCCTGGCCCTGCTCCGCATGGTCCGCGAAGGCGTGTTTGGTGATCTGCTCCACGCCGAGGTCGGTTACCAGCACGACTGCCGTTCGCTCATGTTCAGCGACGACGGCAAGCTCACCTGGCGAGGAGAGCACGGAGCCACCAAGGACGGCAATCTCTATCCGACCCATCCCATCGGCCCGGTAGCCCAGTGGATGAACATCAACCGTGGTGACCGTTTCACGCGGATCTCCAGCGTGAGCACAAAAGCCACCGGCCTGAAACGGTACGCGGCCGAGAAGTTTGGCGCCGACCATCCGCTGGCCCGGCGCCAGTACGCCCTGGGCGACGTCAATACGAGCCTGCTGCAGACCGAAAACGGGCTGACGGTGACCCTGTACTTCGACCTGGTCACCCCCAGGCCTTATGACCTGGTCTTCCGTCTCCAGGGAACCAAGGGGATCCACATGGGAGGCGCCAAGGGCCAGATCTACCTGGAAGGCACATCGCCCCAGCCCCATACCTACGAACCTTTTGCTCCCTACATGGAGCGATATGCCCATCCCTTGTGGACGGCCCTCGAAGAGCGGGCCAAGCAGCACGGCGGCCACGGCGGCAGCGATTACGTGACGATCTACGAATTTCTCAAGGCGGTCCGCACGCGCGCCCCCTTCCCGCAGGACGTCTACGACGCCGCCACGTGGAGCGCGATCGTACCGCTGTCGATCGCTTCAGTGGCTCAAAAGGGAGCCATGATCGACTTTCCCGATTTCACCCAGGGGAAGTGGAAGGACCGGCCGCCGGTTGGGGTGTATGGGGCATGAAGGGGCGGGAAGAAGGTGGCGGACTGGGGCGTGCCGCGCCGGGGAACCATTGGCAGGCGATCGTCCACGCGACGTGAGTTGATCGCTACCTCAACCCTGGAAACCGGCTTCCGCCAGCAGCCAGCGGGCTCTTCGATAATGCCGGGCGCGGATCAACGACTTGAAGGGCCAGAGTTCATTCCATGTCATCATGCAGGCACCCTTGACCGTTGCCCTGTAGTGGGCCGAGGGGAGCGGGGAGGCCGGAGAGCGGAAGGGGTTGTCGTCGTCTTCGGCGATTTCGATGCCGGGGCCATCGGTCGCGCTGCGGCGGAGGTAACCGGCGTGGCATGCGTCCTCCAACTCCTCGATCATGCCGGCCGAGAGGTAGGCCGGCACGTCGCCATGGTAACTGCTGTCGAGCGACAGCTCTCCTTCCTTGCCGCCCCCAACCAGATTCGAGATCGCCTGGTGGGCGCCGTAGAGATCGGCGATGTCGCGCAGCCAAGGGGCCGGAATTGCCGTCTTGTAAGGCGGGATCGGAAAAGACCCGATCTCTTTTGCATTCCGTGTATCAACCTCGGTGCCGTCGCGAAAACGCCGACAGATCTCGACATACTTCATCTTCAACACCCACCTCTGGCCGATCAGCCCATACAGGACGACCGCCATGGCCGAGTCCCGTTCGACCCGGTTGACATACAGCCGCAGGATGGCCTTCACGTTGGCCATCTGATAGGGTAGGTAGAGCCTGTCAAGTTCCTCGAAGCCCAGCCGCAAGAGGTGGGCCCTGGCAACCTCCAGGTAGTGGCCGACCTCGTCGGGAAGCACGAGGCCCTCTTCCACGCGTTCGAAAGTGGGCTTGGCCTGAGTGCGGAATGTCGCCAGCGCTATCAGCGGCAGGCCAAACACATAGACGATCGGCAGGAGCACTGCCAGGAGGAGCCAGCCGTTGTCGCGGACCAGCTCCAACAGACCCGCAAGTTCATTCTCCACCATCACGATTCCTTTGCGGCGAACGCATTCCGGCATGAATGCCTGGCAGCGATCAGGATTGGATTGCTCTTCCTAGTCGAAACATTTCATTACCTCATCCGCAAACATCGCGTGCCCGCGGTCGTCTGGATGGTTGATCCCGTTCCGCAGCAGCGTGATGTACGGCAATCCCTCCTTCCAGAGATGCTCCCAACGAGCCGAGGCGTCGGCCAGGGCCAGGTTGTGCTGGCGGGAATACTCGCGCATGGCGAGCACGTAGGGACGGCCTTCCGCCTCCCGCAATCCCTTGAATCCCATCATCTCGGGCTTGGTGAAATGGGGCGTGATCAGGATCAGTTCGGCCCCCAGGGCCTGCACGCGCGCGAGAATCTCGTCGTAAACCTGTTCGAAAGCAGTTCCCGAAAGGCCCGCGTCGTTGACGAATTCGAGGGTCACGAGGTCGGGTCTGGCAGCGGCAAGACGCTGCCAGTCGCAACCCGCATGTCCCGGGAACTTGTCGGGCCAGAGCCACTGGCGCGAATGGGAACCGCCGACGGCAATCGTCTCGACCTGGATTCTCACGCCGGGATACCTGGCCTTGAGTCGCCGGGCGACGACGTCCGAGTAGCGATTCTCGGGCGTGCTCGTATCACCACCGACCGTCACGCTGTCGCCCCAGCAGACGATCTTGACCGGCCCGCCCGCGGCGATTCTGGCCAGGGTTCGCGGGATGCGGCCGGGCGTTGTCGCCGTGCGGGCCTCGCCGGCCGATTCTCGAATCGGGTAGACGTCCGGATCGGTCCCGTCGCAGCCATAGTCCACAAACAGGTTTTCGAGCCGGACCTCGCCTGGTTCGAGGACCGGCGGTTCGGGCACGGTCAGCGCGGGCTGGCCGGCCCGGATCAGCACGCTGCCGTCGGCCGTCTTGATCTTCGAATCGAGCCGCCGCAGCCGATAGGTATAATCGATCGTGATGGGCGCACTGGGGGCGACGCTCGACCCGGGTGCAAGACCGAGCGAGCCGGAGACGGGATGAACGACGTAGTCCTTGCCGACCTCGAGAACGCGTCCCTGATGGCGGACGAGGATGCTCTCGACCACGACCGATCCTTGCGCCGGGGTGCCGCTGCCGGGACCGAGAGTCTGGACCTGCCGAAGTGTCGTGCCCCGGGCCCATTCGTGCGGCTCGTCGGGCGAGAGCGTGGTTTCTTCGCCTTCTACCCGCACCGACGGCGCCGGAGCGATCTGGTCGCCCGTCGCGACCGACGCGAAGACCGCCGCGGTTGCTGTGAGAATCCCTGCGATTACTTGCCGAGCGTACACTGCATGCATCATGGCTACCTTTCCGTTTGCCTGCGCTGTCGTCTTATTCCCGCCCGCAAACCATCATACCGTCATTCCGATCAAGAGCAACGGTGCGGCTCCGCCAATCCACTTGGAGACAAGGACATAAGGGGGAAGAGCGGTTTACGTCTTCATAACAAGCAGGGTTTCAAGGCGAAGCTTTCAAAAGAGTCTCCTCGATTTCGTGGAACGACTTCTTCCGACGCTCGTGATCCTTTTCCTGCGATCCGGCGCGCGGCACGGAGCTGCGATCATCCTCAAGCAGCAGCTGTATCTGCTTTTGCACCACGTCGAGTGCTGTCTCGGCATGCACGTTCTTGATCGTCGAGTCGGCCCCTCCTGCAAGCAGTCTCGACACGACCTCCGATCGGCCACTGCGTGCGGCGAGGTGCAATGCGGTCTCCTGATTGATCCCCTGCGCATTCACATCCGCACCCAACTCGATCAAGGTACTGATTGCATCCGGAGAGGTGTTCCGCACACTATCCGTCAGCGGTGTGTCTCCGTAATCATCCCGGGCGTTCACGTCCAGGCCGCGGGCAACAAGCAAGCGAATCAACTCCGGATCGCCACCCCTCGCTGCCCGGTGCAGAAGCGTTGAGCCGAGCCCTTCGGTCACATCGATTGGTGCACCGTGATGCAACAAGTAGAGGGCCATTTCACGGTAGCCACTACCGAGCGCAATTCCCAGAAGTGTTGGACCATGTCCGGGACGAGAAGCGTAGACCGGCCGGAAACGCTCTCGGACAACGCCCGGATTCTCTTCAACAACGTGCCGCAATTCGTCGAGCCGGTTGAACGCCGCCATTTCCCGGGGGCCGAACTCCACCGCGTGCTCGCGCAGCAAATCTCCGACCGCAGCATCGCTGTTGCGAACCGCCAAATCCATGGCATTGGTTCCACCGCACTGGCGGTGAGGATCGGCGCCGTGTTGGAGCAGGATTCGGATCATTGCCAGACGGACATCGACAGGCTGATCACAATCGATCGCGGCCGCCAAGTCCGAACACTCCTCGAAGTGGGCGCCAGAATCGAGGAGCAGCTTCACAATCTCGACGTGGCCGTCCCGGACCGCAGTGCCGAACAGTTGCCTGATGCCGGGGAAGGCCCCGTTCGGATCGGCGCCGGCTTCCAGAGCATGCCGAACCAGACTCGCGTCGCCGGCACGAACGGCGGCGTCCAGATTCGCCTGGATCTCCTGCTTGCGGCGAAACTCGACTTGAGACTGTCGATCGTTATAGGCCTTCCGGATTCGAGGCGCCAGGATTCCGAGCAACAGGCTGATGGCTATGAAAAGCACCAGGAACTGCCATAGAGTGAACTGCGAAAATCGCGTCTTCCTTCTCGGTAAGTCTTTCTGGCACATCATGTTCCCCCTGAAACGGTCTGTTCATCCCGATGGCATCGTACGTCATCTGGGCGGCCTCCCGCAACACCCTGGCCATCGAAGACGATACGTTGGCCGGCCGGTTCAAACCGGCAATCGTGTCTCTTTCGGCTGCCGACTGCCAGACCTATCCGCCACAACCATCAACGGCACCCACGGCCTCCGGGCCATCGACGGCCGGGTTGAGCGAGAGTCGCAGGTCAGGCTGTGGCGGAATTTCCATGTCAGGCTCAGCCTGACCTACAACGGCTGTGGCGGAATTTCCATGTCAGGCTCAGCCTGGCCTACAACGACAACTTGCCTTTCTCTGGCGGGGGCACGACAATGGACATGCGGTTTCGGCACCCATCAGCGGCTAGCTGATGACGCCCATGGAGATGAACGAGTTTGTCGACAGTTTTGGGAGCGAGCGAGTTCGCGTGCACTTCGACACGGGCAACATCGCACTCTTCCAGTATGCCGACCACTGGATCCCACAGCTCGGCAAGCGGATCCAGAACCTCCACTTCAAGGAGTTCAACAAGAAAGGTACCGACCATTCGCTGGAATGTTTCCGCCCTCTGCTCGACGGCACCGTCAACTGGCCCGCCGTGACGGAGGGGCTCGAGAAAATCGACTATCGGGGATATGCGACGTTCGAGTACTTCCATCCGTACCTGTATTATCCAGAAGCACTCGTCTATCAGACGTCGGATTTGATGGACCGGATTCTGGGGAAAGAATCGTAGGTTAGTCGGGGCCGGCAGAGCTTGACCCACCAGGCTGACCAGCTGTTTGGCCCGCGGCTAGGACGGGCGTCGGAGTCCCGTGCGGCACACGGGACCCACTCCAATCCAAGGATCACTTTGATGCGAATCTCTGCTTTGCCCATTGTTTTGGTCGTACTGCTGGCCGGCTGTGCAGCGTGTGCCCAAGCCGCCGATAGGCCGAACGTGCTCTGGATCACCAGCGAAGACAACGGCCCACAGCTCGGCTGCTACGGCGACAAGTACGCCACCACGCCCAACCTCGATCGGCTCGCGGCACGGGGGACGATCTACCGGAATGCCTGGTCGAACGCTCCGGTGTGTGCCCCGGCGAGAACGACGATCATTTCGGGCGTCTATCCGCCGGCGACCGGATCGGAGCACATGCGGAGCAGTGCCCCGATGCCGCCGCTGATGAAGATGTATCCCCAGTATCTGCGCGAGGCGGGCTACTACTGCACGAACAACTCCAAGGAAGACTACAACCTGGTCAAGCCCGAGGGTGTGTGGGACGAGTCGAGCGGCAAGGCGCACTGGCGGAATCGCCAGTCGGGCCAGCCCTTCTTCGCGATTTTCAATTTCACCACGACCCACGAGAGCCAGGTCCGCAAGCGACCACACACGCCCGTCCACGACCCGGCCAAGGTGCGCGTGCCCGAGTATCACCCCGACGCCCCCGAGGTTCGCCAGGACTGGGCCCAGTACTACGACAAGATCACCGAGATGGACCGCGAGGCGGGCGAGGTTCTCAAACAGCTCGAAAAAGACAGCCTGAACGACGACACGATCATCTTCTATTACGGCGACCACGGGGCCGGCATGCCGCGGAGCAAACGCTGGCCGTACAACTCG
This sequence comes from uncultured Planctomycetaceae bacterium, assembly GCA_964563135.1. Lineage (GTDB taxonomy): Bacteria > Planctomycetota > Planctomycetia > Pirellulales > Thermoguttaceae > JAAYAY01. The sequence continues at coordinate 3,105 of CAZLWV010000105.1, read as the reverse complement.
GGTCTGCGGGTTCCGCTGATCGTATCGATTCCACCGAAGTGGAAGCACCTCGCCGCGCCCGATTACAGGCAGGGCGGATCGTGCGACCGGCTCGTGGGGTTCATCGATCTGGCGCCGACGCTCCTCAGCCTTGCGGGGATCGAACCGACGGCCTGGATGCAGGGGCATGCCTTCCTGGGCAAATACTGCCGGCCCGGTCCGAAATATGCCTTTGGTTTCCGCGGGCGGATGGACGAGCGCTACGACATGGTCCGCTCCGTTTGGGACGGGCGTTACGTCTATCTGAAGCACTACATGCCCCACCGGATCTACGGGCAGTACATCAACTACATGTTCCAGACGCCCACGACGAGGGTCTGGAAGGAACTCTATGATGAGGGCAAACTCGAACCGCCCCGGACCTGTTTCTGGGAGACCAAGCCGGCCGAGGAGCTGTACGACCTGGAGAACGATCCCGATGAGGTCCAGAACCTGGCCGGCTCGCCCGAGCATCAGGAGGTGCTCCAGCGGATGCGGGAGGCGCACAAGGACTGGGTGTTCCGGGTTCGCGATCTCGGTTTCCTGCCCGAGGGCGAGATGCACACTCGCGATCCCAACGCGTCGCCCTACGAGATGGGTCACGATCCGGCCAAGTACCCACTCGAAAAGATCTTTGCCGCGGCCCAGGCGGCCAGTTCGTTCAAAGCAGACGACGTGCCCAAGCTGCTCGAAGCCTTTGGCGATGAGGACAGCGCCGTCCGCTACTGGGCCGCCATGGGCCTGCTGATGCGCGAGGCCGACGGCGTCAACGCCGGCCGCAAGGCACTCAACAGGGCCCTCGGCGACGAAGCGCCCTACGTTCGCATCGCTGCGGCGGAGGCCCTCGGACGATACGGGAGCGATGAGGAGGCCGCCCAGGCGCTCGCCGTGCTCATGCCGCTGGCCAACGTCGAGGAGAGCGGAGCTTACCTGGCCTTGGCTGCCCTGGGCGCGATCGACTACATGGATGCTCGCGCCAAGAGCGCGGAGGCTGCCATCGAGGCCCTGCCGGTGCAAGCCAAGAACCTGCCCCAGCGTGTGGGCAGCGGGTACTTGAAGAATCTGAAGGAGAAGATTCTGAGTGATTTGAGGGGTGAATAGCCGTTTCTTGGGGTGCATGCGTCTGTCTTACCACAGTTCTCGGGGCATTTCTGGCAGCGTGCCTCATGTTGGGGGGAGACTTGCAGCTGACGATTTGACAGATCTCGAGCCGATAGTAGAATTGTGGTGTGAGAAACACAAATCGCCGAACTGACTCCTGTCAGGCGGCAAGGCCTACGGTCGCGAAAGCGGCCGTAGTTGCATTCTTTGGGGTGAGAAATGCAGATCTGCTACCTCGACGAAGCTGGCTGTACAGGCCAGCTCGCTCATTCCCACAGCCCTGTCCAACCACTCCTGGTGGTCGGTGGTGTCTTCGTGGCCGAGTCGGAGATTCCGGAACTGACTCGTGGATTCCTTGACCTCAAGTGCCGCTATTTCTCTCCACTGTTTCTTTCCAGTCGCCCGATACTCGATCGGATATTGACCGAGATCAAAGGGGCCGACTTGCGTCGAGATGTCCGTGCCGGAGGCAGGGCTTCACGTCGGAGGGCAATCGGTTTTCTGGATGACTTGCTTGACTTGCTCGCTCGCGTACGAAGTCGCTTGGTGGCTCGCGTTTGGATCAAGCCAATCGGCTCGCCAGTCAATGGGACCGGTCTCTATACGTCGTCGATACAGTCCCTTCTCCAGTACTTCCAGGATTTTCTGACCAGCGTCAATGAGAAGGGCTTTGTCATTGCTGACGGGCGGAGCAAGACCAAGAATGTCAATGTTGCCCATTCCATATTCACACAGAAACACCAGCGAGCAGGGGATCCTTACAATCGAATTGTGGAAATGCCGACTTTTGGCAATAGTGAAAACCATGCTTGCCTTCAAGTGGCTGATCTCCTCTGCTCATAGTTGCTCTTCCCAATCGCTGCCTTCAGCTATTGCCTCGGGCATATCCACAGTGTTCATGTCGATACGGCCTATTCGCAGTTGAAACAACGTTTTGGTACGAGGCTTCGGGAACTCCAGTTTCGATACCAGGACGTGCAGGGCGATTGGAAAGGAGGTATTACTGTCAGCGATCCAATTCAGCACCGCAATAGTGCTCTGATGTTTCATTGAGAGTCGCGACGATTCTGAGGAACGTAACCGTGGCTCCATGCTACGGACGACTTTACGGCAAGGGTCGGCGAGATAGTACAGCCTGTCCAGCATCTCGTTCGAGCATTGTGAAAGGAACCGGCACGATGACCCCCAAACTTGCCCTCTGTCTTTTCGTTCTATCCACTGCCATGGCGTACAACAACCGCGCCCAATTCGCCCTTGGCGGTGATCCCGCCAACTCTAGCGCCGCCTACACCGTCCACAAAGCACTCCCTTTTTCTGAGACCGCCAAGGACCTGCGACTGGATCTCTATGTTCCAGACGAAGCCGCTCAGCCGGTCCCCTGCGTGATTGTAATCCAGGGCGGCGGATTTCTGCCCCAGGACGGGCAGCGGTTCCGGCCCTTTGCTGAGTGCCTGGCAAAGAACAGGTTTGCCGCCGCCCTGATCTCCTACCGCGGACGGCCCGATCACACCTATCGCGACACGATCGCCGACACCAAGGCGGCGGTCCGTTTCGTCCGTTCTGTGAGCAAACAGTACAACATCGATCCGGAGCGGATCGGGGCCACGGGCCGGTCCGCCGGCGGCACGCTGGCCGCTCTGCTGGCGGTGACCGGCGGCATGGAGGAGTTCGAGGGGGACGGCGGGCACCGCGAGTTCTCCAGCCGCATCCAGGCCGCCGTGGGGTACGCGGGCGTGTTCGACTTCGTGGCGCGATTCACCGACGAGCAGCAGATTGCCTTGCAGCCCGAGTACAAAGCCAAGATCCGGACCAACGGCCAGTGGATCGGGGCGCCGCTGGCCCCCGACAACCCCGACTGGCTGAATGCTTCCGCCATCAGGCACGTCGACAAGGAAGACGCACCCACGCTGTTTCTTCACTGCAAGGACGATGCGACCGTCCCCTGGATGCAGTCGCGCGACATGTGCGAGCGAATGAAGCAAGCCG
>CAZLWV010000104.1:0-29908 GCA_964563135.1 uncultured Planctomycetaceae bacterium | reverse complement strand
TCCATGTGGAACATGGGCATATGCTGATGAATGACGACCTCCAGCAGCTCAACCGGCACATGGCGGACCATCTGCAGCAACTGTTCGCGATTCATGTCGTACGATGCGGTCACGCGAGCCGCGCCTCGCCGGCGCAGGAAATCGACAGTCAGCTCGTTGGCCGCATTGAGCGAGAAATCGGCAATGCACGGTATTGACTGTTGCGTGAAGAAATCGAGCCCGGCCAGATTGCGTACAAGGATGCCGTCCGCTTCGTGACGAGCCAGGGCCTTGAAGATGCCGAGTTCTCTTGGCTTCTGGATCCGCGGCGTGGCGAGGAAGATCTGCACTCCGCCCGCTCGTACCAGCGAGACCGCCTCGCCGTACTGGCGGATGTCCGGGAAATCGGCGTAGAGAGGTGAGACTCCATGGTCGGCCATCACCCGGAGTTGGTGAAGCGATCGGGACAGCACGGCCAATTGCGGTTCGCCCGACACGGTGGACGGCCGGACAATCTCGTCGCGCATCCGCGGCAGCACGCGTTCTTCGGCCGTTGTTGCGTGGCCCGTCCGCAAAACCTTCTCGCGTGCCGACTGCAATCCGGCAACGAGTGCCTTACGCAGCTTGCCGAGCACGCTCAGGGGAACCATGGGGCGGCCTTCGATTGTGGCCGCCAGTTCGGCAAGCGCGAACCCCGATCCGCCGAGCCGTCCGAGCTGCTGTTCCAGCAGTTCAGGCGTCAGGGGATGTTTCTCGGCTTCGGCAAGCGGTTCTTCGCTCCAGCACGTCACGGGCGGAAACACCTCGGTGGTGGCGACCAGTTCCAAGGGTTTGCCGACCGCGGCCGTCACCTGGAGCTTCGTCGCCAAGTCTCTGCCGCGCACCTGGCCGGAGAACGACTTTCGCAGGCGCCGGGTCAAGGCGGGATCGTCGGTCTTCCAGAGCTTCTGCCCAGGCCGGATTTGCCGCATGTCGATTGCGTCCGGCTGAAAGGCAAGTTCGACCTCGCCCTCTGCCGCCTCGCCGGTCAGACGTTTGCCGTTGCGGTGGATCGTGAAGATCCGGCCGCCCTGTTCCTCGCCGGCAGCGCGATCGCCTTCGAAGACGACGCCGTCGCCCGCCTTGAGCCGTCCCGTCAATTCAACCTGCACCCGCCCCTTGTGCAGGCTGCGCACCTGCCCGACGAGCACGCCCCGCTTGGCCGAACTCAGGCCCGGCACGAGGGCCTTGTGGTGGCTACCCTGCAGCCAACCGGTGGAGAAACCGCGCGAGAAGGAGAGTTCCATCTCTTCGACCTGCCGCTCGGTGAACTCGACCGGTTCACCGGCAACCGCCGCGTCGATCGCCTGCCGGTAGTGCCGCGTGATATTGGCCACGTACTCGGGAGTTTTGAGCCTGCCCTCGATCTTGAGCGCCGAGACGCCGGCCGCCATCAATTCGGGGATCAAGCGGTAGGCCGCCAGGTCTTGAGGGCTGAGCAGGTATTTCTGGTTGCCCAAATCGACGTCGCGACCGTCGCAGACGAGTTCGTAGGGCAGCCGGCAGGCCTGGGCGCACTGGCCCCGATTGGCGCTGCGGCCGCCGAGCGATTCACTCGTCAGGCACTGCCCACTGTAGGCCACGCACAGCGCCCCATGAACGAAGGTCTCCAGTTCGACGGACGTCTGCTCGTGAATCCTGGCAATCTCGCGCACCGAGAGTTCCCGGGCGAGCACCACTCGCTCGATCCCCAGTTCCTCGGCCACCCGAATGCACTCGGCGCTGGTCAAGGTCATCTGGGTCGAGGCGTGGATCGGCAGGCTGGGCGTGACTTGCCGGATCATTCGGACGAGGCCCAGGTCCTGCACCAGGACGCCGTCGGCCCCCGCCTCGGCCACCTGGCGGACGATGGATTCCAGTGGATCGAGTTCGTCGGAGAATGCCAGGGTGTTCAGCGTCACATAGCCGCGCACGGCGTTTCGATGGAGGAAGGCCAGAAACTCCGGCAGGTCCTCCGCGGAGAAGCCCGCGGCTCGCGCGCGGGCGTTGAAGGCCCCGTCGAGCCCGAAGTAGACCGCATCGGCCCCGTTGGCCACGGCCGCCTTGGCGCAGTCGCGATTGCCCGCGGGGGCGAGGAGTTCGGGGGAAAGGGGCGGCTGAGAAAGCACTTCGGACATATCCGTCACGGACGTTCCATGGGCAACAGTGAAGATTGGATGAGGGAAACCACAGAATCTATCGTCCAATTCTATCCGCAGCGACCGTGGCGGGCAGGGATCTCGATTGACGAAACAGGCCTTGTTCTGCTCCAATGGCAGGCGAGGATTGGCAATTCGACCCAGAATGGAGGCCCGAATCGATGTCGCCCCCCAGCAGGAAGGAAGTCCGAAAGCAGAAGAAGCAGCGCGATCGCAAACGGCGCATAGCCAAGGCGCAGGCTCGGTCGAGGGAACCATTTCCTCCGGCTCCGCACATCCCGGAATTCCCACGGCGTACTCCGGAACTCGAGCCCGATCCGGACACGTTGTCTTCCGTCAACAGGTGGTGGAAGGAGTACTCCAACGCAGACGGTCCGGAACGGCTCCAGATGACCCGCGAGAAGCTAACCACGGTCTCGCGGGACGACGACTGGTTCAATGCGTTGTTCCCAGACGCAATCATGGAGCTGGAGACCAAGCTTCCCGACAGCCAGTACGTGGCCTTCCTGGAACAGTTGCGAGACGAGTATCCCGACGTCTTCGCATTGGCGGCAGACTGGCATACTCGCTCTATGGTGTTTCACTATGTTTCGGCAGGCCGGTTGGAAGAGATCGATCGGGCGGCGGAGTTTCTGGCCGCGCGGATGGCGAGTGTCTCGGATTCCTTCTTCTCGCTCATCTCGATGGTTCGCCTCGCCGGATGTGCGGAAGCAGCACAGAAACTGATCGATGCGGCGATGCCCCTGATCGAGAACTCGGACCTCCTGGATTGGGCGGTCGACGAGCTGATCGAACTGGCAATGCACGGCCCTTTTCAGGCCTGTATTGAAGCAGGTGCAACCGAGGAAGCCATAGAAGCCGCCTTCCGGAAGTCGCTGACACTTGGCGTGAAAGATACCAGAGACAACCGCGCGATCCAGCGAAAGCACATCGCCCTGATGGCGGGTACCTCGAAGAAAGCCTGGAACCGCGACGAGTTGCTCGCCGCCGGCAGGAACGCCAGCCAAATGTTTCCCGACCTGCTGTGGGACGCCACGCGATGGCTCTGTCGGGAACGAGGGTTTCAGCCGATCGTGGCCGACGAACTGCGGCGAATTCTGGTTGGGACAGTCAACTGCATGTACATGGACCGCAATCCCAACGTCTTGCTCCGCGGGCTCAAGCGAAGCGACTTCGAGCCGGCCCTCGTCCGCTATCTTGGTTTTCTCTCCCTCAGCCGGTTCCACGCGCCGGCCGCCGTCGTGGCCATGGGGCATTTCTACGACTTCTTGCACGCCCACGACCTGGTCGACTCGCGAATCTGCAGCACGGCCCACGACGTTTGTTATGTCCTATGGCGAGCGATCAAGAATGGGATGGCAGAGGGCTGGGAAAACTGCCGGTTCCTCGAATCGTATCAGTCCATCGCAACCACAAGAGGCTAGGTGCGACAGACGATGTCCGGCAAGAAGCCCAAAAAACGCCGCGGCTACTATTGCTGGTGTTGCGAACGGGTCCGCCCTAGCGGGCAATTCTCCGACAGGGGTCGCGCCCGGCATCTGTGCCGGGAATGTGCCCGGCTGGGCGGCGAGGAACTGGAATACCGGCAGGCTCTGCGAGACATGGAGCGGTGCATCGACTACAACGGAACCATCCTTCGAAAACGCCGCAAGCAGTATGAGACCTTCCTGCACCATGAGAATCCTCGCATCCGAGCAGCAGCCCAGCAAATTGTTGCCCATCGCCGGCAAGATTGGGAAGAATGGCGGCAGGCGGAAGAAGAGTACGAAAACTACGATGTGGTGGAAGAGATTCTTCGAGACCTCGAATATGAGTGTGACTGCATCAATCGCGCACTTCACGAGGCCGCCGAAATAGACAGGTGTTCGGACCATGATGGCCTGGCCGCCATCAATCGCAAATTGGCCGAAGCCGCCGAAATCGACCTTCACGGGCAGACTGTCGATACTCTGCAGTGAACAGAAAGGAATCGCCATGTGGGATGATGCGCTTGCCGAAGCCCTGGGACTATCGGGCGTAGCGGAAAAGGCGAAAGAGGTCCTCCAGGCTCAGAAGTTCGATGAAACTCAGCCCGGCACGATCCTGCGGGACTTCACCACCCTCGTCGAATTCATCGGTGCCGATGGGCTGAAGACCACGAGCAAGTACTTCATGCTCCCCCAGGCAAAGCTGCACGAACTGAACGAGCGGATGAGCTGCCCCGTCAAGTATCGGCTCAAGCGGCCACAACAGCGATCATTTCCAAATCTCCACGGACTGTTCATGATTCTCCGAGCCTCCGGAATCGGAATCGGCAAGGGAACGCCGCCCAACGGACGCCTGATGATCGACGAAGCTCTGGCCGCCCAGTGGTTCGACATGAACCCCAGCGAACGATACTTCAGCCTGCTTGAAAGTTGGCTCGTTCAAAGCAGAGATGAAATTGTCGGCGAAGGGAACACCTGGTCCGGCACATCGGTCAGGAGAGTGGTTGATGTTTCAGGAATGCTCAAGTGTCTCAAGAGATCCAATGGACGACACAACGAATGCCTTGTTGAAGTGATGAATCTGGTGACCTTGACATTGATGGGACTCTTTGGATGGGTTAACATCAAATACCGGAATCCGAAAGACGGCGAAGTGGCGAAACCGTCGGTTGTCGAACGAGTTCCCTTGGGAGATGTGATGATGGATCTGATCACCCGTTGGACTCTCTCGGCCCGTTTCTTTACAGAGTGCAGCAATGCCGAAATCGGAACGCTCCAGCCGATCTTTCAACCCTATGTCCCGGAATGGCAACGAAACCTCGTGCCGCCGGAAGCCCCCTTCCGCGAAGGCGCCCATACCTGGCGAGTGTCATTGGGCAAGGCATGGCGGCGGATCGAGACGCCGGCCGGTCTGGATCTCGACGACCTGGCCATGGCCATCCTCGACGCCTTCAATTTCGACGACGACCATCTCTACTGCTTCGAGTTCCTCGACCGCTGCGGCCGAACCCTGCGCATCGCCTGCGGCTATGACACGGAAGCACAGGCCTCTACGGAAGACGTCCGGCTGGGCGCCGTGCCCCTCTCCGTTGGCGGCAAGATGACGTTTCTCTTCGACTACGGCGACGAGTGGAAGTTCCACGTCGAGCTGGAAAGCGTTGATACGAAGAAGTCCCGACTTAAAACCCCTAAGGTGATTGCTAAGGGTGGCAAAGCTCCCAGACAATACGATTATGACGAGGACGACGACTGGTGATTCTGCCGCCCCTTCCGCCAGGCCTCGTCGATCTCTTCCAGCGTCCGGCCCTTGGTCTCGGGAAGCAGGAGCAGCGTGACGGGAATCGCCGGAAATACCAGCACCGCATACAGCCAGAAGGTTGGTGACGGACCAAGCCGCTCCAGCAAGGTGGGAAACGTCTGGGCCACGGCCAGGCAGCCTGCCCAGATCGTGAACGTGCCCACCGACATCGCCCGCCCGCGGATCCGCGTGGGAAAGATCTCCGAGATGATGATCCAGGGGAGCGGGCCGAGGGAGAAGGCGAAACAGGCGATGAACATCAGGATCGGCGCTAGCACGAGCCAGCCGCTAGTAACTTCGAACCAGAAGCTCAGCCCGATCCACGCCAGCGACATCACCAGTCCGGCCGTGCCCACAAGGATCAACGGCCGGCGCCCGACGCGGTCGACGAAGAAGATTGCCACGCATGTGAACAGACTGTTCACAAGCCCCACGATCACCTGGCCTCCCAGCGATTCGCTCAAGCGGAAACCGGCCTTCTCGAGCAGATCGGGGCCGTAGTAGATGATTGCATTGATCCCGGAGACCTGGGAAAACAGCGGCAGAAGAATCCCGATCGCCAGCGCTCCGCGATAGGCAGGAGTGAACAGCTCGCTCAGGCTCCCCGCCTCCTGGGCCAGGGCCTGGCGGATCTCGCCGATTTCCCGTTCGGCCTCTTCTGGCCCCGAAACCCGGGCAAGGATCTGCCGAGCCGCCTGCTCATCACCCCGCTGAAAGACCCAACGCGGACTCTCGGGAACCGCGAACAGCAGCAGCATGAACGCGGCAGCCGGGACCGCCGCCGCGCCGAACATGGCCCGCCAGGGCTCGGCCGCCACAGCCCACTGGAGAAACTCGCTTCCGCCCAAGTCGGCAATCGACGGCCCCAGCGCGATAATCGCCGCATTCGAGAAATATGCCACCAGGATTCCCACCGTGATCGCCAGTTGATACATTGCCACCAGCGCGCCGCGAACGTGGAACGGGCTGATCTCCGACAGGTAGAGCGGCGAGAGCATCGAGGCGATCCCGATCCCCAACCCGCCGATCGAGCGGGCGGCAACCAGCGTGGGAATGTCTGGTGGAACCATGCAGCCGAGGGCCGACACGAAGAACAGCAGCGCCGACAGCATCAGCACCCGCCGGCGGCCGAACCGGTCGCTCATCCAGCCGGCGACCGCCGCTCCGCAGATGCAGCCGACCAGGGCCGAGCTGACCACGTAGCCCTTGGTCCACTCGGTCAGCGAGAACTGGTCCTGCAGGAACCCGACGCAACCGGAGATAACCGCCGTGTCGAACCCGAACAGGAACCCGCCCAGCGCCGCCACAACCGACACGACCGCAAGATAGAAACGACTGCCGCGGGACGATGAAGATCTCGATGGTTCCACACTGAATTCCTTATCGGTGATTTCTGCCCGTCCTATGCCAGCGCTGCTTCCGGCACTGCATCCAGCATGGCGACCACGTTCTGCGGCGGCACGTCGGCCAGCACGTTGTGAACCTGCTGGAAAACGAATCCGCCCCCGGGGGCAAACGTGCTCACCAGGCCGTGCACGTTCTGGCGGACTTCTTCCGGGCTGGCGTGGCCCAGGACGTGCCGGGTGTCGCAACCGCCTCCCCAGAACGTGAGCCGGTCGCCGTAGGCCCTCTTGAGGTGCTCGGGGACCATACCGCGGCAGGATACTTGAACCGGGTTGATCGCATCGAGGCCAGCCTCGATCAGGTCTCCAAGCAACGGTTCCACCCCGCCGCAGCAGTGAAGTTGCACCTTCACGCCGGCCAGCTCCTTGGCGCGGTGGAAGAGCTTCGTATGGAACGGCTTGTAGAGTCGGCGATACGTCTGGCAAGACATCAATGGCCCCCCCTGGCCACCGAGGTCGTCGCCGAACAGGATCACGTCAATATACGGCCCCACGGCCCCCAGCCATTTTTCCAGATTCGCCAGGTGCAGGTCGCAGAGCCGCTCCGAAAGCCGCAGACAGGCCTCGGGCTCGGCGGCGATCGACATCAGGTAGCTATCCATGCGGAACAGAAACTCGGGGATTTCGAACATGTTGCCGCCGAACAGGCCGACGATTGCCCGATCGGTTGACTCGCGCAGCCGCCTGGCGCCCTCGGCCAGGGCGGCCAGCCCTTCGCCGGTCAGCCCGAGATGTGCCCCCGGTGCGGCCACCCCTGTCCAGACCGAGCGACCGAGCACCTCGGGCAGCTCGTCGAGGTCCACCTCGCTCACCGCCCGTCCTTCCCACGGCCAGTAGCACTGCTCGAAATACAGGCAGCCCTTCCGCTGCACGCCCAGCTGGGTTCCGTCTCCGGCGAGCAGATACCAGTCGCCCCCGTCGTTCTCAATTCCCTGGTAGGCGGGGATCTTGCAGGGCGTGCCGTCGGGAAGCTGCCAGGGCTTCCAGTCGGCCGGGTCGGTCAGAAAGCCCCGTCCCAGTTCGATCGTGTCGACCTGGAACCGGTCCAGCACCTCCGGCTCGATCACCGCGAGCTGCTGGACCATGTCGTAAACATAGATGTCGCCCGACTTGATCCCCAGGTGCTTCTTCAGCTTCGCGTAGGCAATGGCGCTGATACCGCTGGAGCGATGGGCGCCGAAATCGATGGGCACACGGTCCGGCTGCCGGTGCTCCAGGGCCGCCAGGATTCGTTCTCGCGGGGTCATGCTACTGGATCCTTGTCGAGGAATGCACATTCAATGAACGAAGGGCTGACAACGGAAGGCGGGTTTATGGGAGAGCTCGCTGACCGACCGCGCGCTCACTTTGGCGACACAAATAGGGTCACGATCTCGTACTTCTCCAGCGCCAGCCGCGCGGGAGCCTTCGACAGCTTCTCCTCCAGAGGATTCGAAAGCCACAGTTCCTTTGCCTCCTCCCGGCAGCACACGGCCACATTCTGACCGCTGCCGGTCGTATTGAAAAGACGCAGCACCAACCCCGCGCCGTCCCGGGCCGGTTTCAGGCACGTGGCCACAACCGCGTCGTTGTCGATGGAAAGGACGGACCCAGCCAGCGGCGTCTTTCCGTCGCTTGTGAATGCCAGCAGCGGCTGATGCACGCCCCGGCCGAACCGCTGCACGCTTGCCTGGTCGTAGGGTCCCGCGTGGGGCTGGAGCACGTAGCGGAACATGAGCGATCCTTCCTGCCCGGCTTTGTAGTTCGTCTCCCAGTGGTTGTTGCAGACCCAACTGTAGAGCGTGCCTCCCGGCTGGATCTCGCTTCGCCAGGGCTCCAGGCCCCAGGCCGGCGTGTAGACAATGGGGGCGAACTGCATCATGTTGGCATCCAGGGTAACCCACGTCACGCCGAACTGCTCGTTCGACAGGTCGCACCAGCGCTGGACGCAGTAGTAGTTGCGATTGGCGCCCGGCAACTGATCCAGCTCCGGCCGCACCACGGACCAGGGCACGTCGATCCGCCACTGGCCTCCGGGCACGTTGAAGGGGAAGGCGAAGAACGTGCCTTCGGGCCGGCGCTGCATGAGCTTGTCCATGCGGTTCTCGACGACAACCTGGTCGGAACCCTCCACGACCGTGATCTCGCGGACGAGTTTCGAGCAGTTGGGGGCCGGCGACTCGATTCTCAGCCTGGCCAGAAGCGGCCCCGCATCCACAACCGTCGCCACGGCGCCGCCCGACTGCCGGGCCCGGTTCTCCTGGCTGTTCCGCTCCAGGATGTAGAGGTAGTCGTCCAGGCCCCGATTGCCGTCGTCGCCGGGACTGACCATGTCCGCCTCGATCCCTTTCCGCCGCAGGGAGGAAATCGCGCCGCTCTCGGGGTCGATCTTGAGCTGGACCAGGTCGTTGCCGATCGTCAACGTCTTCGCATCGGCATAGGCCGATCCGGCCGCCTGAACATGGTCCTTCGTCAGCGAGAACCTGGCCGCCCCGAAGGCCGGCACACCGGCCGCGCGAAACGCGATCCGCCCATCGGCCAGACTCTGCGTAGGCACAGCCTGTCCGGCGGCATCGCGGACGGACACCTTACCCTCAGCGGCAGGAACCTCGATGGTCACAATCTCGCCCCGGTCCCAACTTGCCGTGTTGAACACGTCGATCGCCGCCGGCTCACCGGCTGCTTTCCTTTCGACCGCCAGTCCGACGAGTTCTTCCGCCGCGCGATGCCCCCGGCGTGCGTAGGCCTGCTTGTACTCGTCCTGGTGGATCGTGAACGGATCGTCGGGACGGCTGATGCTGCAATGGGCGCCCCAGGTGTGCTCGTCGTACATGACGAGATCGGTCCAGGCCGCGTCGAACGCGCCAACGGGAAACGCCTCGGGCCGCAGCATGGCAAACAAGGCCTGGGCCTGGACGATGCGTTCGCAACCGATCCGGCACAGCGAAGTGGCCTCCGAGGTACTTGCGCAGCCGTCTTCCCAATAGGGCGTGTAGTCGCCACGAACGACCGGAAGGTCCTTGCCGTGGCGGCGTTCCAACTTGCGCATCACGTCGCTGTTTCGTGAGATCACCACCTTGGGCCAGGCGTATTTTTCGTTCCACTCCTTCACCGAATCGGAAAGGGCCCGATTGGGCCGGCCGTTGTCTCCTTCGATGTTGTAGCGGAGCATGACCAGGTTGTAGGGGAATTCCTTGGCCGCAAGCTGGTCGAGGATCTGGAACATGCGGCCTTCTTCGAGCCGGTCCCCCTGGGGCCGGCCATGCCAGAGGGCGTAACCGAAGCCCGAAACCCAGCACAAGACCCGCTCCTTGCCGCTGGGCGACTCCCACCAGAACGGCTTGTCGGCCCACTCGTACACGCGTCCCACCCGGTGCCCGTTGTTGGGGCCCATCGTCATATAGCGGACGCCGTTCTGGGCCAGCGCGGGAACCAGCCCCCAGGTGTAGCCCGGCACGTCGGTCTGCATGGCGCTGTCGATCGTGACGCCGTGAGCCTTGCCGAATCGTGCCGCACCGGCCATCAGCTCAAAGAGCTCCTCGTCGTTGTACATGCCCGTCATCGCCTGGGCGTACATGGCGTCCATGTGGATGTCGCGCGCGCGGGCGGCGCGAACCAGTGCCTCCTTTTCCTCCTCCGAGGCCGTCCGCATGAACTCGTCGACTGCCCACATCCCTTCTGGATGGAACTTGAAGCGAGACTCTTCCGGATAGGTTTTGGTCTCGTCGATGTACTGGAGCGAGTCCTTGAGGCTCTGGACCTGGCGGGCGAGCACGTCCTCCTGCGTGTGCGTGTAACCGATGTCGAGATGGGTCTGGTGGACCAGGTGCACCTCCCAGGGACGCTCGGGCGGAATGGCCACCGTCTTGGTCAGTGTCTTGCCCCGATAGGCGAGCGAAACAGCAGCCTCGGCCGCCGCGTCGGCTTGCGGGATCGGCACCAGGATCCGGGCCTCGAGCGAACATGTCTTTGGATCGAGCCGCTGGCTCACCCGCTCGGCACCTGCGCCGGCGGACAACTCGGCCTCTTCGAGCAGGACGCCGCCGGCATAGGCGACGGTCAACTGGCGGCAGAGACTGCCGCCCTTGCCCCGCAGAACGCCGCGCTCGACCGCCACCTCGATCTGGTCAAACTCCGCGGTCCTCGTGTGAAAGCTCAGGCAATCGTAGAGGAGCCACGAACCCTCGGCATTGGTGATCGTCAGCCGATTCCCCTTGGGCTTGAGTTCTCCGGCCAGGAAGATCTCGCGGTAGACCGCCGGCTGGCCTTCGGCCGGGTCTTCGAGCACCCGGTCGCTCCGGCAGGTTGCCCGGGTGCGGACCTCTCGAACGGTGCCGTTCAGGTCGATCTTGAGCACCGGCGGCGAGCCGTAATGGGCGGCCACCGTATCGAGGACCAACTCGAACACCGGCGCATCGCAGCCGGCTGGCAGATCAAACGTAATCGTAAACGTGTGTGCCCGGCTACCGGCCCACGAGTCGCGGTTACCCGGATGAATCCAGGGCCAGTTGGCCGCCGCATCGGGACTGGCCATGTCGATGACCGGGTCCTGCGAAAATCGCTTCAGGAACGAGGCATGGCCTCCGCTCAAGGCGAACTCGGCATAGTTCTGGTCGTCCACGCCGAGCGACCAGATCTGTCCCGAACGGGCTCGATCAGGAAAGATCACCGCCAACAGAAGGGCTGCAATGACGGCAAGCTTGCGCATGGCGAGGTTCCTTGTAGGGGTAGTCGTTGAAGTGGAAGGAGGGAGGATGAAATGGTGGAATCATGGAACGTTCCGGCAATGACTCAGGGCTTCCCTACACGTCATTCCATCATTCCTGTTTCTTTTCGCCGTCTTGGCTCTCTGCCTCCACCGTTGTACTGCGGATCAGTTCCAGGTTCAAAGGGGCGTTGTGCTTGATGTCCACCTGGAGGCGGCCGTTCTGAACGGCAATCGGATCGCCCGACGGGCGGCCTCGCAGGTCGCAGGGCTGGGCCAAAGAAACCCCCAATCCCTCGGGCAGCGTGATCACGCACGGCCCGTCCTTGCCGGCCTGCTCCCAGAGGCGGAGCATCAGCTTCTGCGAGTGCGGATCGATCCCAAAGGAGGTGACCAGCACATCGTGCCGCGAGAGCTCGAGCCCAGCGGCCCTGGTCGGCAGTTTCCCACGTTTCTTGGATTCGGGAACGGAATGGCCGACCATGGGGAACCGTGCCTCGAGGGCCGGGCGGATCAGCGACGACTCGGGATCGTACTTTTCGAACGTCCAGATCCGCACCGTTTGCCGCCAGGTGCCCTCGTTCCAGAGTCGGAAATTGGTGTTCCACTGGTTATTGAAGAGGTTCACAAACACGTCTGCCTTCTCAGGCACGTAGTCCCAGGAGAACTTCCAGCAGCCGGGCTCGCCCAGGCTGACCAGCGGGGCTTCGATCGGGCAGATCCCCACGCCGTATCCGTCGCTGCCAAAGACGGCCAGCCCGTGCTCGAGCCAGAACAGGTGCCGGTTGCCGCCGGGAATCAGGTCCTTTGCCGGATCGACGATCCCGCCCAGCCGGCTGAGGCGGAACTCGGGCTCCTCGATGTTGAGCGGCAGGCACATCCAGCCAGCCTCCGGCCAGGTTTCGGGGCGCTTGCCTTCGAAGGAAAGGGAGATGTCGATGATGGGCAACCGGTCGTAGAGTCGGATTTCGTGCTCCAGCTTCTGGCAAGGCAGAGTTGCATCATCACTATACACAAATCGCACACCGTGATATTCGCCCGCGCTCTGTGGCTCCGAAACACCCATCGCTGTTGCTGGGCACACAGCACGATACGGCACGTCACGCGGCAGGTCAGGCTTCGTAAACTGCGTGGTGACCCATTTGGGAAACTCCAGGCAATAGTCCTTCATGAACTGGTCGCACTGGTCGGCGCCGAATCGCTCGTAGAGGAAACCTCCAAACCCCTCACGGCCTCTGCGAATGAGCTGGCGATCTGCTTGCTTGTCGACCAAAGAAATCACGCTTCCGGTCAAATCATAGGTAAGGCGAAAGAAATCACTCTCCACGATATGTTGAGCGCTTCGATCGAATTTCTCCGGCAAGAAGAATGCCTCTCCGCGCCGTCGCTCGAGTTCGGCAAAGCCGAGCGATCGATAACCCATGGGCGGAATGTCGTGAACAACCTGGGGGTTACCGTCGATTACGGCCAATCCGTCTCGCTTCCAGGGAAGCGGATTGTAGACGGCCACTCGATACCGATCGACGTCGATCGACTGCGAAAGCCGGGCGAGCTGTGCATCCAGCAGCGACGTGCTCAACGACTCCGCCTCGTTGGCATAGGCACTGTGCTCTTCCCAGGAGGCGATCATTCTCGCGTGCCGCTCGTCGAGGTGCTCGTGCCAATCCGGGGCATAAGACATCGCGTAGCCGACCCAGCCAAACGAAGCCCCCCAGGTGTGCTCGCCGTAGAGCAGGCTCTGCTCGTAACCGTTGGCGATTGATGGCCAGGGCGTCTTCGCGGCGTCAGCCCCACTGGCTCCGATCCCCCACGCCTCGAGCATCGTGCTGAGCGATTCGGCCGTGGGCAGGTTCACCTGGGCGCGTCGGGCGGCAATCCGCCCCTGTGGATCCGACATGGGACCGTAGATCCACGTATCGGGCGTGTCGCCGCGCACGACCGGGATTTCCGCAAGATTCTCCTTGGCGAGAATCGCATCACTAAAGTCCGAAAGGCGGCCGATTCGCACCTTCACCCCCGGCAGCTTCTGCCTCACCTCTTCCAGCAGCTTGCGGACTTCCTCCGGCCGGGGCGGGCCGTGGTTGTCGCCCGTGTGGATCAGCCCCAGCCAAGTCTTGTAGGGCCAGCCCTCCGGCGGCAGATAACCCGTGCCGTAGCCGCTCACGTGCATTGTGAGCACCCGCGAGCCGTCGGGCCCCTGGCGAAAGTGGAGCAGGGGAACCTTGGGAATGCTCGAGGCGCTGTTGGCCCCCACGTGCATGAACTGGATTCCCGCATGGGCCAGCAGGGTCGGCAGGATCCAACTGTGGCAAGGCACGTCGGTCATCTTGGCGTCGCTTGCCAGGTCCAGGCCGGCCGCCCGACAAAGCTCGTCCGAATAGCCAAGTCCGCGAACGAGATCTTCTTCCGAAAGCGTCTCCGTGTGGGTCGTGAAGGGGAGTCCGTGAACGACGAACCGTCCCTGGCGAAAGCCTCTGGCCCTCCCAGTCCTCGAGGATTCTCGACAGGGGCCACCCCGGCAGCGTCCAGACGAACCGCTGCTCTTCGGGCAGGCTTTGGCTGTCGTCGACCACATCCAAGGCGCTCTGGATCATCGCCGTGCGGTAACGCTCGACCACCTTCGACGCCATGTCGGTATAGCCGATGTCGAAGTGGGTCTTGAAGACCAGGATCACCTCCTCCAACTGGGGCCAGGTGATGTGGGCAGCGTCTGTATCAGCTTCAGCCCCGGTGCAGCAGCAGGCAGACAGCGCCACAAGCAAGTATGCGCCAACGGCAGCATTGCGACAGGCAGATTTCATCGGAATCTTCTCCAGGCAAACAACCGGCAGTCAGTATCGTCAGCAGGAGGATTGTCGTTGTTATTCACATGTCGGTTGGCCTTCGTATGGCTATCGTCCAGCGGCGGGCGGGACTCCCAGCGTCATGAATGGGAACCTCCGTTCTATCGCCAGCCGCCTCTTGGTCTCGGCGTCGAGCACGAATACCACGGCGAAGTTCACATCCGACGCGCAGACGAACTCCTTGCCGCTCTTGCCGATGATTCGATTCACGGACGCCAATATATCGAGGTCGAGCCAGTCGTTGTCCCAGGTGGGGTGCAGCGTGTGTCGCTGGCCGTCCAAAGCGAAATCCACGGAGATTGGACCTTCTTCGTCATTCCAGACCTCTCCGATGTTGGCTGGATTGAACACTCCGTCCGATATTCTCGCCCACTCGGCCAAGACCTCAGTGTAGACCTGGTTCTCGGCACATACGTCGCATTCTGGATCGCCCGTCCACACTCGCTTCTCGTCGTAGGACAGCAGGTATACGTCGTTCCACGGATCGGCTGGGTTGAACGGTGTCCCGTGATCTTCCTTGAATCGCTCGAGCAGCCGAGTGGTGCAGTCGGCAGGATCACCATCACCGAAGAAGCCCGTCTCTCGGTAATACCGAACAACATCCACCGCCGTCCAAGCCGAGGGGCTCTTGCTTGTCTTTGCCCGCTTCTGGAACACGACCAACCTCACCTCCATCGGAGAGTCGATCTTCACCAACTCATCTTCCATGATCGCCTTGGCTCGCTCCTGATTGAACCCGCCCGATCCGGCCCCGATCAATGGAAACGCGATGGACTTGAAACCCTTCTCGTGGGCGAGGGCTATTGCATTCCGGACACTCTGGCGGATCGACCATTCCGACGCGCGCCAGAGCATGTTGATTCCGGCAACGTGGATAATGGCCTTGAATGGCAACCGGCCCGCCGACGTCAGTACGGCACCGCCCAAAGGAATCGCGCCGTGCCTTCCGAGTTGCTTGAAGGGGCTGCGACCACCACGTCGCTTGATAGCACCGGATACACCCTGTGGCAGCAACAGCCACCACGGGATAATATTCCGGTTCCAGGCGTTGACGATTACGTCAACGTCTTGATCGAGGAGATCGCCTTGGACGATATGGCAACTCATAACACGCACGCCTCTGGAATCGGGCGATTTTTCATGTACTCACAAGGATCAAGTCTTTTTTTGCACGTCTTGGCGCCGGGTTCTTGGGCCATCACTTACCTCAACTGTCACTGCAAGACTTGTACTGCCACCCCTGGCTTTGCCGCATAATGCTTATGCCGCCCCCTGGCGGATTCGGGTGTGGATTTCCTTCTCAGGCAACGACTGAAACAGGAGAATCAGCGGCGATATGAAGGACCAGAGGACGGCCGTCTGAAGCCAAACCGCCATCGTCACCAGGCGGCTATGAACTCTCCTGGTCGTGGCATCGGCTGGGTAATTCTTCTGCGAAAAGCCGGTGACTGCCTTTCGGACTGCACTCAGTTCCGAGATCGATGAAAACGGTGCAAGGCGGAGCTGTTCCTCGGCCAATCGTCCCTCAGAGCGGTTCCGCCAATATGCCAACACGATCGACAGCGGACCAAAAAGAAGTGCAAATCCGAACAAGTGCCATCCGATGCCACATCGGAAGATGCAGAACCCGAAAGCGATCAGGCCGACGCCCGCAACGGCCTGCCGAACCGACCAATGCCGTTGGCGAACACACTCGATCTCAGCGTCTGATTGGAGCAGCAAGCTCAGCCGTTGAAAGTAGTCCCACTCAGGCTTCGACAAGCCCGCAAGATGATCCTTGCAGTCGTCGTAGTGATACCACAGGGAATCAACGACGAACTGGACAGTGCCATCGGCAGTCGACGTGCGGATTTCGTTGATCTCCTCGTCGAATGCGAACGCCGACAACGCCTCGTCCATGTAGCGATGGATTGCGTTGACCAGCCGGTGTCGGGCCTGAGGGTCAATCGTGCTTGAACCCGACTTGAGCCTCGCCCCTTCCACGTTGATCTCTCCGCCTGCCCTCGCAGAGTCCGGCCCCATTCTGGAAGCCACATACTCATGCAAACAGAGCCGAGTCGGAGTATCCATCACAGTGCTGGACAAGTCCGCTCTCTGTAGCAGAACGTCGGTATCGGAACGTCCCGGATAGAACTCGTTCATCAGTTCCTCAAGTCGATCCTCCGGCCGGAACTGAAAAGCGTCCGTCGTGCGAAACCCGTGGGAACGAACGAACCGCTTCAGGATCGATTCGACGACATACATTTGCTCCGTGCCATAGAGGGCTTCCCACTCAGGACGGGTGCTTCGACGTGCTCGGTATTTCGGTGGCAGGACATCAGCGTAGTGCTCAACGCAGCCATTGATGAGGAAGACGAGTCCTCCGAGAATGAAAAGGCCCGGGAAGACAGCAAACACAATCGATGTGTTCACACGTTGAACCAAGTCCATTTGGGCAATCACGAACGGGCTTGAAACAAGGAGCACACACAGCATCATCAGGCTGCTTGTTAGACACCTGTATTTCTTCCGACTCATCGCCAACACGGGATGACGCCTTCAACAGGTTGACAGCGAACTGGATTACCGCCACGTTTCGCTTCGCGACCTCCCTCGGCATCAGCCCAGGCCGTGTGGATCAAGTCCTTCTTGTCGTCCAACAGCTTCTCGGCGGTCCTGAGCGTATCGGCGAAGTCGTCGCGTCAAATGAACCAGCTCACTTTGTCTTCATAACCCTTCTTCATGGCCTCATCCCCGACGTTTCTCCGACCACACGGGCGGAGACGGCACATGTCTGGCGGAGGAAACGTCGGGGCCACCCTCGTTTCCGATTTCACGAAAGTCCGTATACGCTGCTCAGGCCTCTTCCGTGATTTTCCAGTTGAGCATCCTGGCAATCTCGAACAGCGGCTCTTTCAGGTCGCCGTAGACGGTCACGCGGTGCCAGCCGAACTGGTCCCACTGGGTGAACAGTTTCTCCAGGTCGCCGTCCGGCTCGACCGCCAGCTTGGTGCGACAGGCGCGATCCTCCATGATGTTCGCAACCGCTTTGCCGCGATGGAACAAGAGCTCCTTGCGGTGCGACGCCAGCTCCACGGTCGTCGTCATATAGCCCAGCGGCAGCAGCGAGCGGACCGATGCCCCCTGCCGATCCTCGGAATGGGTGAGGATTTCGATCGGGTTGTCCTCCCCCCCGGGGCCAAACGCGCGATTCGGCGCCACGCAATGAGCATAGACGATCTGCCGGTTGGCAATGTCGATCACCGGATCGGAGATGAACCCGGTGCGGCCACCGGTCAGGTTCTTCAGGGCAACCATCGTGGCGGTCGAAACCAGATCGTTCTCGCAGGCTCCCACAAGCCCTTCGTTGCACAGCTCGTGGAATCCCAGGCAGGGGTAAGCGTGGATGTGCCCGCCGTAGAACCCGCCCAGGCAGTTGATCGTGATCGCATCGGCGCCGTGCTTCTTGAGCACGGCCTTCTGCCCCAGATACATGGCCGCCGAAGTCTCCAGGGTCTCACGGGAGACGCCGGCGACCGTCTTGGCCCGTTTTTCCCACATGTCGGCCACCTGACGGGCCTGGTCCTTGTCGGCCGCCTTCCAGGCGTCGTTCACCTCGGCATAGGGAATCTCCATGACCTGCACACCGAGCTGCTCGATTACTGGCTTTGGCCCTTGCCAGCCTTCGCCTCCCACGGTGAGGATTTTTGACTGTTTCATCTTCTCCTTCCACTCGGAAGGCGAAAGCACGGCCACCTGGTCGGCCTTGCACTCCTGGCTGCCGGCGGGCCCGGTCCTGGCAATCCGCACCTTGGCCACCGCCGCGCCGAACTGGTCGGGCTTCTCGATCGTCATGAAGCACCTGGCCGCTTCCACCACGTCGGCGAACTGGGACGAGCCGATGAAGCCGAAATTCGGCGCCGCCTGGCGAAGGAAACCCGCCGTGTAGACCAGGAATCCGCCGCTGCCCGCATAGAGAAAATCGGCGTACAGCACCGGCTTGCCCGACGTAACGAGCGTTTGCACGACCCGGTTCCAGCAGTTCATCTGCAGGACCACGTAGCCGTCGATACTTGCCGCCGCATCCTTGGCCAGGATCTCCTTGACTTGCTCCTCGTCGGTGGCCATCGTGGGAATGAACTCGATCTCCGGACAGCCTTCCGACAGGGCGGCGGTCATCCTCTCCATCACCGGTTTGAAATCGAATCCCACGTTGGGCCAGTCGGGCTTGGGCTGGACATCGGCGTGGAGCGAGTAGACCACGCGAACCCGCTTCTTCTTGGGCTCCAATCCGTGGGCCATCCTGCCCGTCAGGGGAATAACCATGGCTCCGGCGCATGCCGCACACCCCGCCAGGAACCCGCGCCGACTTGGGGAACAGCACACGCATCCGGACAATTCGTGAAAGTGTGACATAGACATCCTCCTCCCATGAGCGTTGATAAAGGCTGGACCGACAGACGCGGTCGTTCTCGCACAAAAGACGCTATTTCTGTCCCCCCTTCAAGACCCCCCGGACGCCCCTCGCCCTGACAACGGGGATTGCATCCCGCCAGAATAGCCGGTTGCCTGGCGAAAATCAAAAAATCTGCGGTCAGAATTGCAGAATTGTCGGGAGCAGAGCTATGCGAAAACCATTTCCGTTCGTATAAGAGGTAAGGGCGTTCGTCTTGTTCTCTTTCTCTTGTCTCTTCGCGAGGGCAGACCATGGGAGCTCGGTTCAAGGATGTTGCGTTGAATCAGGAAGCAATCGCCGAGGCGGTCTACGAGCAGGTGCGAGCCCTCGTGCCGGGCGAGCTCAACACGCAACTCACCCTCGATACGTCGCTGTTCGATCTGGGGCTCGATTCGCTGACGCGAATGGAGATCGTCAACCGCATGGAAGAGACGTTTTCCATCCGATTCTCGGAGGATTCGCTTTACGACCTCGAGACCTGCCGGGACCTGGTCAAGTGTATTGCGGAGTATATGGACGTCGAGGTGGCTTGCCCGCCGCCGGTCTCGCCCCCCCTTGCAACCACTGAAGTTGTCCAGGAGGCGGTCTCGCCGCAGGTGAGTGATGTCGTCCAGTTTCCCGAATGTGTGGGACTCCAGCAGCGGCTGGCCGCCGCCGCTGCCGCCGGCCTGGAAAGCCCGTTCTTCCGCGTCAAGGAGCAAGTCGATGGTTCCACCGTGGTCATCGGCGGCTGCCAGGCGGTCACCTACACGAGTTTCGACTACCTGGGAATGTCCACCGATCCCCGCGTCATGGCCGCCGCCAAGGAGGCGATCGACCGCTTTGGAACGAGCGCTTCGGCCAGCCGGCTCGTGGGGGGCGACGCCACCATCCTTCAGGAACTCGACCGGGAGATCGCCGAGTTGCTGGGGACCGAAGCGGCGGCCGTCTTCCCGAGCGGGTTCGCCACCAACGCGTCGCTGCTCGGTCATCTGTTCGGCAGCAGCGACCTGATCCTGTACGATGAACTGGCCCACAACAGCATTGTCCAGGGCTCGCTCCTCTCCGAAGCCGGAAAACGCCCGTTTCCCCATAACGACTACGATTTCCTCGACAGGCTGCTGCGCGATATCCGCGGCAAGTATCGCCGCGTTGCAGTTGCCATCGAAGGCGTCTACAGCATGGATGGCGATTTTCCCGACCTCCCCCGTTTCCTCGAGGTCAAACAGCGGCACCAGGCGCTCCTCTATGTCGACGAGGCCCATTCCGTGGGAGTGATGGGAGAGCACGGCCGCGGCATCTGTGAACATTTTGGGGTCGATCCGGCCGACGGAGACTTCTGGATGGGCACGATCAGCAAGGCTCTGGGAAGCGGCGGCGGCTATATCGCAGGTCGCACTCCGCTCATTCAGTACCTCAAGTACACCACTCCGGCCTTCGTCTTCGCCACCGCCTGCTCACCGCCCAACGCCGCCGCCGCCCTGGCAAGCATTCGCCTGCTGAAACAGGAGCCCGAGCGGGTTGCCCGGTTGCACGACCGCGCGGCCCTGTTCGCCAAACTGGCAACCGATGCCGGCCTGAATATCGGCAACAGTTGCCATACCCCGGTCATCCCGGTCATCCTCGGCGATTCGATGAAGTGCGTGCGAATCTCCCACGCATTGCTCCGCCATGGAATCGACGCCCAGCCGATCCTCTATCCGGCCGTCCCCGAAAAGGCCTCCCGGATTCGCTTCTTCATCACCGCCAATCATACTGAAGAGCAGATCTGCCGCACCGTCCAGGTCCTGACCAACTGCCTGGCCTGACGCGTCGCGGGAGTCGAGGTCCCGGCCTGCTCAATCCCCGTCTCATCCGCCGTGCTTGCCAGCGCACGCCGGGCCACGTTCTGTCTGTGGTTAGCCACGGCCAATAGTGGTCTCCCCGGTTCTCCTTCTCTGCCAGGCCCGCCGCGCCCCCTCAACAGGCTGGATTTCTGTTTTTTTGCAGAAAAGTGGACAAATGTCCAATCTTGCGCTTGAACTTCTTTCTCTTTTTGGTATCTTGATGCTGTTGCATGAACGTGCGTATAGCCTCCCGAGCGAATTCAGCCATGCGCTGCCCCACGACGACCCCTACCAACCGCGAAAAACTGGACCAGATCCGCTCAGCCCTGGGCGAGGTCCTCGCCAGTGTGCTCAAACGCGGCTTCCACGGCACGGCGGCCCTCGAAATGACCGTCCAGGACGGTACCATCCAGCATATCCGCCGCAAGGTGGAGCAGGTCGAAAAATGACGAACGAGTGACAGCCAGATGGAGTCACCGGACAGGTTGGCAAGCGGGAAGAAAAGCAGGCCATCGAACAAACGCCTGGATGCGTAGAATCGCCTTGCCAGTCGGGCCCGCCTTGCCCGCTTTCCGGCCGACGGTTTTGCCACTTCAGACGGCTTGACAGACACAAAGACGGTATCCAACCGGGCCCGCCGCCCCCCAAGCTCGCGGGTACCGGAACGAGCCCATCCGAGAGTCCTGGTGACTCTCCGATGGGCTTTTTTTGTCCCCCAAACCCACAGGGAAACTGCCATGAATGAAGAACCGCTTCAAGAGTACGTCGACTCCGAAGGACTGCCGATCCGCGCCGACCGCCAGCAGGGCATCCTTCACGGTGTCAAGATTCTGGGCGCGCGCTCCCGCAATGGTCGCATCTACCTGGACGAGGCCATCCAGCAGGCGGCCTCGCTCTACGAGGGCGCCAAAGTCAATGTGAATCATCCCAAGGGCGGGCCCTCGGAACCTCGTGACTACCGCGATCGCATCGGCCTGATTCGCAACGTCACGGTCCGGCCTGACGAAGGACTGTTCGGCGACTTTCATTTCAATCCCCGGCACCCTCTGGCCGAACAGCTTCTCTGGGACGCCGAGCATGCCCCGCAGAACGTGGGTTTCTCCCACAATGTCCGGGCCCGAACCGGCCGCCGCGGCGACTCGATCGTCGTCGAGGCCATCACCCACGTGCAGAGTGTCGACCTGGTGGCCGATCCGGCCACCACCCGCGGCCTGTTCGAATCGGCGGCCGGCCAGCCCGTCGCAGCAGCCCCTGGCGACGAACTCCTCCAGTCGCTCACTGCCGAACGCGTGCGCGAGGCCCGTCCCGATCTCGTTGAAGAACTCCTCGGCGAGGTCCACGCGCAGGTTGCCGGCCTGGAGCGGGAAGTCGAACAGCTCCGCGATGCCGAGGACACCCGCAACCGGCACCGGCTGGCCCTGCAGCTCCTGGCCGAATGCCAGGCGCCCGGCCAGATGACGGCCGACCAATGGCAACGCTGCCTGGAAACCGATTCGTTCATCGAAACACTGATCGGCGCCGAAGACGAAGGGGCCATGCGCCGCCTCATCGGCCAGCGGATCGAGCTTGTCCGCACCATTGCCGCCTGCCAGGCCGGCGCCCGCCCCGTAAGCCGCGAACAAAACGCTCCGCTCGACCCGCCCGGCGACGTCGAAGCCTTCGTCCGCTCAATCTCGTGAAAGCAACCGTGAGCGATAAGCCCTGAGTTGGAAGTCTCCATGCTGACTGCTCCAACCTCATGGCTGACAGCTCATGCCCCCCAACCCTCACTCAAGGAGTCCTCTCATGTCCGACAAAATGCGTTGGCGCTATGGCGACACCAACCCCGTGATTGCGGCCGTCGATTCGGCCACCGTGATCGAGATCGGCGACCTCGTCTATCTCGACACCGATGATGCAAAACCTGCCGCACTTCAGGCCGACCAGGGCACCGAGACCGCCAACCAGGCCCTGTTTGCCGACAACTTCCTTGGCGTGGCCATGCAGCGGAGCCGGGCAGGCGACACCGACCCGGTGCGCGTGGCAACCACCGGCGTGTTCGAATTCAACTGCCCCAACAGCACGTTCGAACTGGGCGACCTGATGGGTGCCGACGAGGCCGCCAGCGGCACGGCCCTGGAGAACCAGCAGCTCGCCGCCGTTGCCGACCCCCAGCACGCCATCGCCCGGGTCACCCGCCGCGCCCAACAAGCCACCGACAACGTGCTGGTCGATATCCGCTCGACCATCATGACCGGCGGAATCTGACGAGAACACGCCTTTCCGCTATCCCCTTTCCACTATCCCGTTTCCGCTTTCCGCTTACCAAGGACCCTCTCATGCCCACGATCAAATACCGCGAACTCCGCCGCCGCTACGAACTGGACGGTCCCCAGAAGACCGTCGAACACCTTTCCGAAGCCCTCTGCCAGGGGCAGCTCCGCCCCGAAGATTTCAGCCTCCGCGATCTGGCCGAAGGCCTGATCCCCGACGGCCACGAATGGATCCGCATGCTCGACCCCCGCAATACCCGCAGCCTCAGCGTCGTCGAGGCCGCCGACGGAGTCGACGTGACCGCCTTCCTCAATGTGGCCGGCCAGGTGATCTACGCCAAGATCCTGGATTCCTATACACAGGAAGCCTTCGTCGTTTCCCGGCTGGTCGATACGATCCCCACCCGGCTCGACGGTGAGAAGATCCCCGGCGCGGCCGGCATCGGCGACGAGGCCACCGAGGTTCCCCCCGGCATGCCCTATCCCCACGTCGGATTCGGCGAGGACTACATCGAAACCCCGTCGACCACCAAACGGGGCCTCATCGTGCCGGTCACGAAGGAGGCAGTGTTCTTCGATCGCACCCACCTCGTTCTCAGCCGGGCAGCCGAAGTTGGCGAAGTGCTCGGCCTGGGCAAGGAGAAACGGCTTATCGACCTGGTGATCGGCAAGACCAGCAACTACCGCTGGAAAAACATCACCTACGACACCTACCAGACCACCGGCCCGTGGAAGAACACCCTGTCCGACAACGAACTGGTCGACTGGACCAGTGTCGATGCAGCCGAGCAGCTGTTCGCTGAAATCCTCGATCCCAACACCGGCGAGCCCGTCCTCGTGGAGCCCACCACGGTGCTCGTCATGCCGGCCTATCGCCATGCGGCGTTCCGTGTCTTCAATGCCCGTGAGGTGACCTGCACGGCCACTGGCTCGGCCACCACAACCGTCTCGGCCAACCCACTCACCCGCTACCGCGTGGTCGACAGCCGGCTGGCTTATCGGCGGATCATCGCCTCGGGCCAGGTACCGGCCGACGCCAAGAAGTGGTGGTTCCTCGGCGACTTCAAGAAGGCCTTCGCCTACATGGAGAACTGGCCCATCACGGTCACCCGGTCTCCCCTCGGAAGCGAGGCCGACTTCAACCAGGACATCCTCGTCCGCTTCAAGGCGAGCGAACGCGGTGCCGCCGCTGTGCTCAACCCCCGCTGCATCGTCCGCAGCATGGGTTCCCAGTTCTAAACAGACTTGCATGATTCCAGGAGATCCAGCCCTCCGCCGCCCCCCTCGGGAGGCGGCCTGAAGGAGATGGCCCATTCTGGGAATCACGCAACCCGATTTCGAGGCTCCTTGGGTCGCACCTGCCGGGTGCGATCTTCCCGCAGGGCGCGTCTCGACGCTCCAACAGTACCCGCAGTTTCCGATTCGCCGGGACGCACCCTGCCCCTTGAGACTCCGCTTGCCCGATGTTGTCCTCCTGAATCCCGCATCCCGAACCCCATAACCACCCACTTCCATGTCCGACCTCGAGCAGATCCAGACCATTCGCAGCCAGGTCCTGGCCGCCATTGCCGAGATCACGGCCCATCCCAAACCGTCGTACACGATCGACGGGCAGACCGTCTCCTGGAACTCATATCTCCGCCACCTGCGCCAGACCGTCGATTGGTGTGAACGCAAGCTCGCGGCGCAGCAGCCGGTCGAAGTCCGCTCCCGGGCCGTCACGTGATCTGGCGCAGCATGTCTTCAGGCACCCAAACCAGAAGGGAAACGCAGACGTCGAGATTGGCGCATCGGAATCCGGAAGAAGCCAGAGACCTGAAGCGTGAACATGGCAGGCGTACCTTGGGCAAGGTGTGCAGAGGCAACCACGAGTTCCGGTCGCTTACAATCTCCGTGATTTGAATGTGTCTCGGGTTTCGGTCTTCGATTCCCGGATTGGACAGGTTACCTTTCCGCCCCTCCAAGCCACAGCTTTCCCCATGTCCGCTGACTTCGACCTCGCCTCCGATTTTGCCGCCGTTGCCGACGGCCTCCGCCCCGTGACCCTCACCCGACCCGGCACCGGCCTGGCGATCCAGGTGCCCGGCGCGCTGCGCCGTGCGGTTCTGAGGCGCGAGACGCTCGATTCCGACGGGCGCTACACGGCCTCCGATTTCGTCTGGCACCTGCCGGCCGAAGTCCTCGCCGAATCGCCCCAGGCGGGCGACATCCTGATCGACGAGAACGGCAATCCCTGGACAATCCTCGGTGCCCGCCCGGCAACCTTCGGCAGCCGCTGGCACTGCGTATGCCGCAACCTGGTGGCCGCTCACGGGCTGAACCTGACGGTCGATATCCGCAGGGCCGTGATCACCAAGACCGACGCCGGGGCCGAACAGTTCTCCTGGCAGCCATGGCTCACCGGCCTGGCGGCACGAGTGCAGCCGGTCGGCACGACGCTGGACATCTCCGACGAACGAACGGAGACCGTCAACCTCTTCCGCATCTATCTGCTGGCTGATATCCAGATCGATGCCACTTGCCGGGTTTTCGCCTCCGACGGCACCAGCTACCGCATCCTCGCCGGCCACCGCCGCGACCACCTCGACGAACTCATGTACCTCGAAGCCGTGCAAACCCCGTAGCCAGGTATTCCTGGGCTCGGTCGTCCCGAACCGAGTCCCCACAGCCACAGATGACTCGCCGGACAGACCCAAACGCCGAAACCCGAATGAACCACCGCCGTGCGACCGGAGGCCCGGGCCTGGTCAGTTGTGGTGGTGTTTCTTTCAGCATTCCGATTTCGTCATTCCCGGTCACCGATCCGCAATCTCCAGCCCACGATCCATTGCCGCCATGAACCTCGAACAAGCCCTCCATCAGCTCTGGAGCAACTCGCCGGCCCTGGTCGCTCTCCTCCCGGCCGACCGGGTTACAACCGGTCGCTCCTCGCTCGGCTCGCTTCCCCGCGCCGCCATCGCTCGCCGCCTTCGGCGCACCGTCTGCCGCACCAATACGGGCGAGACCATCGAAGACGCAACCGTCGTGATGCACCTGCGGCACGACAGCTTCGATGCAGGCATCGCCATTGTCCAGCAGTTCCTCACCGCCTTCGACCGTTCCCACATCGCGCTGGCCGGCGGTGGCGAGGTGGCCTGCCTCCGCCGCATCACCGACGATACCCGCCAGGCCCCCGACGGTACCTGGCAGTTCCGCGTCGACATGCTGGCCCGCATCCACCTTCCCGCCCCGTAGCCGGGCTCTCCGAGAGGGGAGCTAGCGCAACCAGGACATCGCGTCAAAACGGGTTGACGATATTTCGATGAAGACGGCAGGAACCTGAACGCAGCAGATCGCCCGGTTTCACAGGCCGACCACGCCCCGCGTGCCCCAGGGACGAGCCACCCGAATTGGCCAAGTCATTTTGACGCGGTGCCCGATCGCGTCCCGATCCGCAAAGAATGCCCCTCAGCCGGCATGCCGGCCTTCCGATGAGACAATAACCCGCCCGAAAGAACAACCCGCGGTAGCCCCCATGCCCACCCTCTTCAAAGAACTCTCCGGATCGCCTTGCGAGGAGTACACCTCCGAGGGTTTCTCCGCCACCCGCACCTTCCTCATCGCCTGGGAAGACCGCGATGCCTTTGCCTCCGAGGTGATGGGACTCGGTGGCGCACCTCCGGTCCACTACCCCGGCAAACCGGCCGTCCTAGCCGTCCGCCTCCGCCTGGAACCCTTCGACCCCGAAGCGCCCGACGTGCAGCTCCTGGACAATCTGACCGTGGGACTGAACAGCTACACCCGCTCCTTCGCCAAGGCGACGGTCGACTACCGCACCATCGTGTGAAGGCCCCGGTTGGCAGAACCACAATCCCGCAGCCGCATTCTCAACCGATCGGGCCTCGACCGCCTCCTCGACAGCTCGCCCCAGCAGTTTTCTTCCGCTGGCCATTCCAGACTCTCTCGGATCGGGAATCCGGAATATCTCCATAGGTTTTCGGCGGTTTCTCCACAGTTGGCGATGCCCTCCGCCAGGCGAGCACCCGTTTCAGAGCTCCGCCAGGGATGCTACACTCGGGAGGAGTCGCGGGCGATCGCCTGCGCGGTGCTTTGTCTCAGCCAGGAATTGGGATCGAGACTGCGGAACAAATCGGCGGTTGTCGCCTGATTCTACGCCATTGATCCCAGAACCAGGCTGTGGCAGAGCACCAGCAGGGTGCGAAGGCGGTAGAGCGAGTTGGGGGTTCTACCTATGGAAATCATCGATGTCTTTCCGGTCATGGGATCCGAACTGGAGGGTTTCGAGGACCGATACCTGCGACTGGCGTCCTCCAACTCCCCCTGCGAAGCCGAAATGAGCCTGATGATGCTGCGGTTCATCGGCCGTCTGCGTCAAGGAGTGATCGGCCCTCAGTTGTACGCCTTCATCATCACCGACGAGTTGTGCCTCGATTACCATCACGCAGGCAGGACGGCGAACATCAAGGCGAAGATCGACTACAAGGACCACTCCACCCTGGTCGACGGCGTTCCGGTGCTCCACTACCGCCTTGCCTGCTCCATCGAAAACGACGACCGAGATGCGATCTCGAGAACCGAGCTGCGCACGCGGCATGTCGACGAAGCCTATGAGTTCGTCATCGACGCCATTCGGACATGCAGGCGCGAGTTCTGATGGTTGTCGGGATCCCAGGAACGAGGAATCCGGTCGCCGCAGGATCGGGTCGGCATCGGCAGCTCAGCAGGCGCCGGACTGGTCGGGGCAGCCGCGTGCCGGTCTGTTTGGCCCGCAGCTTGTCGCTCCCACAGTCATCGATTCGCCAGTGCCTGGTCGTTGGGAACCATGATGTCGCCGTTCTCGTCGTAGCCGAGGCGGAGCGGGCCGTCGACAACCTGCCCCTCGCTGCTGAACGAGCCCACTTGCCCGCGCCGACGGCTGAAAAGCCCGTCGCCGTGACGGTCGATCAGGTCGGCGATCTTTCGCAACGATTGAGCCGCTACGGCGGGCAATGTCTCGCGCCGGATCGTGATCCACAACTGGGAGGTCCCTTCCATCGGCACCATCTCGAAGTGGATGTGATCGCCGTCGGCGTCGAGTTCCGGGTAGAGAACCGAATTGCCTTTGCCCCGGGTGGTAGGGAGCCTTGTCGCATCGTCGGGCGTCGGATGCTGCAGGACCAGTTCCAGTCCCAGCTCTCCTTGTTCAGGAAACTCGGCCATGTTTTCTCCTCGGATTGAGAGGGTGGTATCGGCCTTCTCGGATCTGCCGCCGTGATGACCGGAGGCCAAAATGCATCGCGGCCTGCCGTTGGTTGCCCTGCCGGCATGATCTCTGCGACAAGCCATGAAGCCCATTGCGCGATCGATGGCAGGCGCGGTTTCGATCGCCACGGCAGCCTTCTGCA
The DNA here is from genome assembly GCA_964563135.1 of uncultured Planctomycetaceae bacterium. Lineage (GTDB taxonomy): Bacteria > Planctomycetota > Planctomycetia > Pirellulales > Thermoguttaceae > JAAYAY01. The sequence continues at coordinate 1,682 of CAZLWV010000104.1, read as the reverse complement.
GTTCTGAGAAAGGTTCCGGTAAGTGAGCGCTGCCTCGCACTCAGTTGCTGCGGAAGAAGATGAACTGGCGTGCGCCGTTGCGCATCACCTGCATGCGGATGCCCTGGTTGACGTCGACCCCCTTCACCGCCTTGCGGAAGTCGCTCACGTCCTTGACAACCGTATCGCCTATTGCCAGGACCATGTCGCCCGGCCGGATGCCTGCCTGCGCGGCGATGCTCCCGGGCTCAACGCCCATGATCACGACTCCCTGGGTGCCCTCATCGGCTCCGATCTGGCGTGCCAGTTCCGGAGTCAGCGTCTGGACTGTCATGCCAAAGTCGGCGGCCTGTTCAGGATCCGCGGGATGCCGGCCGTTCAGCGACGCCGTTTTGCCTTCCAGGCGTCCCACCTCAATCTCGAAATTCAGCGACTTCCCGTTGCGAACCACTCTCAGGGCGACGCGGGTGCCGGGTTTGGTTGCGGCAACGGCATTGCGAAGCTGGTGGGCCCTGTGCATCGGCTTGCCGTTGAGTTCCGCGATGATGTCCCCCGGCTGCAATCCGGTCTTCGCCGCCGGTCCGTTCGGGACGATATCGCCGATCAAGACCCCGTCGGTGCTGTTGTAGCCGAAAGAGGCCGCCAGATCCTCGTTCAGGTCCTGGATCCCGGCTCCCAGGAATCCGCGCTCCACCGACCCCTTTTCGAGGATACTGTCCATGACCACCCGGGCCATATTGCTGGGAATCGCGAACCCCACACCCATGTAGCCCCCGCTCCGGGATGCGATGGCGGTATTGATGCCGACCACTTCCCCCTTCAGATTCACCAGGGGGCCGCCGCTATTGCCGGGATTGATGGCCGCATCGGTCTGGATGAAATCTTCGTAGTCGGTGATCCCCATGTCGGTGCGACCCATGGCACTGACGATGCCCGCCGTCACTGTCTGGTTCAGGCCAAACGGGCTTCCCACGGCGAGAACCCACTCGCCCACCTGCATCGCATCGGAGTCGCCCAGGCGGGCGGGGACCAGACTGCCGGCATCGATTTTCAATACGGCAAGATCCGATTTGTCGTCCACACCCACAACCTCTGCCCGAAACGATCGGTCGTCCGAGAGATTGACCTTGATCTCGTCCGCACCTTCCACCACGTGATTGTTGGTGAGGATGTAACCGTCCTTGGTCATGATCACCCCTGTCCCGAGCCCTTGCTGCTCGAAGTTTCCCTGGGGCACGCGAAATTCAAAGAATCGCTCGAACATATCGTCGTCAAACAGCGGCGAGAGACCCTCGGGTGCGCGCAACCGCTGCCCGCCCGATCGAATATGGCGAACGGAGCTGATGCTCACCACCGAGGGCCGCAGCGCCTTGGCCACGTACTGGAAGGCCTGCGATAGATCGGCCGCCCTGGCCAACTGGTCCCTGGCCGCTTCCGCCTGCCCGCTCTCGGCCGCGTACGTCAACCTCTGGACAACCCCCGGCAATACCCACATGGAAGCCATCAGAATAAGAATGCCCACGACGACGGCCGTGGACGCCACAATTGGTTTTCTTGCAGAAGCCATTGCGAATCCTCCTCGCAGACAAATCGCCTGATCGAGCCCGTGTGAATGATGGAAAGCCCAGCCCACGCGAGGCCTGCCTGTGGCAGGCCGCGCCGCTACCGGGGCGGTGGGGGACGAGATACCAGGGAATCCCCTG
>CAZLWV010000103.1:28865-29911 GCA_964563135.1 uncultured Planctomycetaceae bacterium | reverse complement strand
CGGGCCGCAATCTCCGGATCGGCGCCGTATCGGCTGTAAACGATCGCCGCATCGAAGAGGGTGTGCAGTGGACTGCCTAGGCCGGTAGCGTCCTCTGGCTCGCCGAAGAGCGCCAACAGCCGCCACATTTCGCCGATCAGGGCCTGGGCGGCCTCGTCCAACTCGAGGAGGACCTCGCGGTAGCCCTCCTCGTCCCAGTTCCAGTAGCCGGCATCGATCAGCGCGACGACCTGGTCCACGGCCGCGGCGGGGATCCGCGTGCGGACCTCCGGGAGGGGCTTTGGTGCAGGATCGCAGTCCGGGCAGATCCCATTGGCCACGATCCAGCCACGCGTTGCCGGCTGGTCGACCCAGACCAGGCCGATTCGGCGGCGGCCACACTTCTCGCACCGAACAACGCGACGGCCGGCGTGGCGAAGTGCGCCCATCCGGTCTGAGCCGGAAACTTTCTCGATGTAGAGGTCGGGATCGCTGGCATGACGAATCAGCAGCCGGCCCAGCAGCTCCAGGCCGCCAGGCTCGGCGGCCAGCAGCCGGAAAGACTCCAGGGCCACGGGCGACGAATCCAGCCAGTGCTCCTCCAAGCCAAGAATGACCCGCTCGATGAGCTGGTTTTGGACGGAAGACTCACACGGGTTTGGTCGGGGTGTTGCGGACAAGACAGTGTCCTTTCTTCGCCTCGTGAGGCGTGCAAACAGCAACACCCGCGGCCTGGTTCGAAAACGGCCTACTGAGAAGCCGTCCTTCTGGGCGTTGCTCCCCGGCCTGCGCCGGATCATAGCTTCAGCCAGAAGCCAAACCGCGGGTGTTGATGCTCTTGCGCTCATGGGTAAGACCTCAGTAGTTACGGGTTTCGAAGCCCGGTCCAGTGTCGTCCAAGAGGTTCACCGAACGCCCGCCAAACTACCCACACCGTCGGCCGCTGTCAATCTGCCCCGGCCAGGGGGTGGACGATTGGTTTCAGGCACAATTGCCCGGGACGACCAGTTACACCACCGGAGGCCTTACTTCGCAAACTGAGGCCTCAGGATCGTTCTGACGTGCGG
>CAZLWV010000103.1:6807-28855 GCA_964563135.1 uncultured Planctomycetaceae bacterium | reverse complement strand
GATGCTCGCAGCCTTCTGCTCTTCAGATAACCGCCTTCGTCGCCTCGGCTTCATGATCTCGGCCACCTCCTCGAAGTGCTCCAGGTCGAAGGTCACGTTGACGCCGTCGCTGCCATCCTGAACCACATGGGTGAACGGCAGGGCCTTCAGGCGGATGGCCACGGAACCGAGCCCCCTGGTTGAGGCGACCAGCAGATTGCCGCCCCACACCCCAATGTGGCCATGCTGGCACACTACGTGAGTCAGCCAGGGCTCCTCTTCCCGCCGGAACTCCGGCCGCTCGGCATAGTACGACTTGTCAACGTCCAGCTTGAACCGGTCGCCGAATAGTCCCTTGAGATCCAAACAGGTTGCTTGCATGACGCCGACTCCTATTCGTAAACATCAGAAGAACGTCCCGACTCAGGATCCTGAACACATCCTCCGGCAGCACTCGAGGCATCCGCTGGCCCGACGCTCCTGTCGGCCGACGATCAGCCCTGGTACCGCAGACGATGCGACGTCCACGTCGACCGGATCGCCCGGCACATGGCGCGAATCTGCGTGCGGGACGGGTCACGATCCGGCAGCTCGGTGCCGTAGGGGCCGATAACGTGCGGCCCGACGTGCCCGCTCCTCGGCCGCGATCGACCGGTCGACGTCCTGAACAGCCCGGCCGTGCAGGACGACCCGGCAACCGAAGTTACCGCCGCCGGTGTACTCGTATCCTTCGCACCGATCACCCTGGCGGTTGACGGACCGGGCGAACCGGTGGACCTCCGGCGGGGTGTCCTGGCACGACAGGTCGTAGCGGCCGTGCAGCGGGCCGCCATCGAGATTGACGATAGTGGTCTGACTCACGTTGATGAGACCTCCTGTGGCTTCTTCTTGGACTTCCTGATTGCTTTCTTTCCCTGTCGCGGCTGTGGCAATGGCCTCCCCTGCCGCCTCCGGACCTCCAGATATCGCTCCCATTCCCCCGGCTCGAGGTCGACGCCCAGGAGCACTCGCCGGACTCCGCCGCCGCTGCGTTGACGACCGCGACCATCGGACGGCTCTTGGACCTCCTGATTGCTTCCGCGACGATCGGCACCGGCCTCGAGCATTGCCGCTACCGAGCACTTGAGACACGGCAGCAGTACCTTGCCTCCACATGTCGGGCACCGGCCGATGTCGACCCTGGGCGGCTGTGCCAGCTCCCGCCGAATCCTTGTAACGGTTTCCGGGCAGACCTCAACGTCGCGGGCGATCGCAGCCCGGGTCAACTCGCCAGCGGCAAGTAGGCTGACGATACGCTCGAGTTTCTGAGGGCTGAGGGGCTTTCCCATTTTGCATCTGATCACTCGCTGTGCGCTTGATTCGCCAAAGACGATGACGACGGCAGTGGCGGGTTCACGGTCGGCGTCACTAGCACGGTGGGGAAGGCGGGCAGCGGCGTGCCGGGGCCGGGGCCGGGGCCGGCGAAGGCTTTGTCGACCTGGGTGCGAACGATTTTTTCGAGCGCCTCGGTCTGCCGCTTGTTCTCGGCCAGGATTGCCTCGTTGACTTTGTTGCTGTCGTCACCGGCCAGGCCGCCTCCGGCTTGGTTGAGCCGGTCTACCTGGCGAGCTACGGGCGGCATGGTCCCTGGCTGTGGCACAACTCCCGGCTGCGGTGTCTGCCCGACCTGGCCGCCTGTGGCCTGCTGAGCGGGTCGGTATACCTGCTCGGCCGCCGGAGTCGCAGCCGCCCCCGTGCCGCCGGCCGCCTCTTGCGCCAGGGTAGCACGAATGCCCTCGATGTATTTCCCGAGCACTTGGGCCTTCTCGAGTTCGTCCGTGGTCGGAGCCTCTCGCCGCATCCCTTGATTCGTTGGTCGCTCACCACCGCCGGTGTACCAGCCGCCCTGGTAGCCACTGCCAAGGATCGGTTGCCCGGCCTCGAGTTCTTTCTTGCGCCACTCGAGCGTCTTCAACACGTCCTCAGGCTCGTATCCGGCAACATACGTCTGCCAGTCCGCAATCTTCGCGCCCGTGGCGTTCATCCCCGAGTCGATGAGTACCTGCTGCAGGTCTTTCGTCATCAGGCCGGCCCTGGCCGCATCCTGATCCGCGATCTGGAGGCCTTCTCGCATCTGCTCACCCGCGCGACCGATCTTGGATGTCGTTTGCAGTGGTGCTGACTGATACACACCAAGCCAATTCTGGTAGAACTTTCCCGATTCGTCGAGGCTCGGCATCCGACCGGCGAAATCTCTGTAGGCGTCTGCCGTTGGCCCCTGGCCGCTGATGATCTGCTCGATGGGGGCTTGGGCTGCCGCTTCGAATCCGCCGGAGTCCTCGAGGAATTTCCTCTGAAGGCTCGGATCCTGCTGGAGTTTCGAGATTCTCGCGGAGGTCGATGCTTCGTCTGGCAGGAATTCGTCGAGCTTCGTCAGGAAATTGATCATGGCGGTAGAGGACTTCTGCCCAGTAAAATTCCCCATCCCGCCGGTCAGTGCGGCGTAGAGTGCTCCGCTGGTCGCCAGATCCGACTCGTGCGCCGCTCCCGCTGTCAGTGCGGCAGGGAGGGTTTGAGCCAACTTGCCGGTGTCGGTCACCCTCGCCATCTGACCGGTTTTCATCATGAACCCGGTCGCCTGCTCTGCTGTGGCACCGGATATCTTACTGATGTCAAGCGCTGCACCAGTGATTGCCCTGCCTGCGCCGGTCACATCATCGGGAGCCGTCTGCGCTCCCAACCGGATCGCTGACATGGCCTGCTCGATGGGGAGGTTTCCACGGGCCGATAGTGCATCGCTGGCCAGGAGGAACAGTTTCTTTTCCTCGACGCCTGTTTCGCCCGACATCGTCTTGATGTCGCCCAGAAATTTATCGCGCTCCTCTGGAGTCTCGGCGCCGAGGTTCCGTAGCGCGGCCGCCTGAGCATCGGCAACGCTCATGGACTCCTGAGCCGCGCGGTTGCGAGCCTCGATCGACGCGTTGATTTCAGCGGTCACGACACGCCATGCGGCGGCCAGGCCGGCCCCCCCTGCAATGGCCGTGGTCAGTTTTGCCAGCATACCGAGAGCCTTGCTGCCGAATGCATTCGAGCCCGCCTCCTCCACGGCCCGCAGTTCGTCGTTTGCTTGGGCCACAGCCACGCGATACGTATTCTGGTCGATCGCACCCCGATGCAGGAGCCCCCGCAGCCGCTCCAGCTCGGCGTTGTAGCGCTGGACCGGGGTCCTGGTCTGCTCCCACACCCGCTTGCCGGCGGCCGCGGCGTCCTCCTGCTCTTTCGCGGCTTTCCGTGTCTCTGCGGACGTCTGCTTACTTTGCTCGAGCAGCCGGGCCTCGGCCGCGAGCAGCTCGGCCTTGGCTTTGACGGAAGCGCGGCCGTAGGTCTCCGCGTCGATCTTGCCTTTCTGCAAGAGGGTGCTGAGCTGATCCAGCTTCTGCCGGTACCGTTCAGCGGGAGCCTGGACCTCTTCCATGACCCGCTTGGCCTGGGCCCCGAGGGCACGCTCATCGGCCGTGAGTTTCCTCGACTTGGCCGATGTCGCCTCGAGCTGCTTCTCCAGCGCGACGATTCGCTTGTTGGCCGCATCGAACGCGGCGAGCAGCTCGCGGTTATCGCTGGTCGATTTCAGTCGGACTTCGCCACCCATGGTGTATTCCTCCAAACTCTAGGTAGGGTAAAGCTACGTATCTCTGCGTAGCGTCATAATTGCCTTTGCACGCAAATCGGTGAAGTTTTCAGCCACCTCCGCAAGACGATTCAGCAGCGCGGTATGCAACTCGCCGCTGTCCCCATCGACGGCGAGCAGGCCGCCCATGGTGCGGACACATTCGTCGGCCAAGTTGAATGCTTGGTGCACAAGCTTCTCAGCCATCGCTCGCGAAACAGTATCACTCATCGGATCCACCCTTGGCCTGGTGTGCCTGCAGCCCCTTCGCCACGCCCGACTCGACCACCGCCTTGATCTTTTCGTAGGTCGGCCGGCTGACCCCGACGGCCGAGGCGGCGACCGCTGCGGTCCGGGAGGATTCGTCACGCTTGGGTGGCGAAATAGGGGTGGGCAAAGTTTTCCCATGCCTATTCTCTTTCGGCCGACCACGACCGCCTGCCTTTCCTCCGGCGACACCCACCCCGATCTCGTAGGCCTCGGTCGGGGAGAAGTCCTTGCGGCAGGTCAGATGCCGACGATGCAGGTTGAGCGAGAGGACATTACTCATGCTGCAGACCCTTCTCCCGCCCGGCCTGCTCGACAATCGCCTGGAGGTTGCAAGAAATCATGGTCACCATGCCTTCGATGCCCTCGAGCACGAGCGTCAAATTTTCGATGGCCTCGATCAGTCGATCAGTGTCGCTCATTCGGTTGCCTGTCCTTCCTTACGAGTCACGCCACGCTAAATCGCCGCACCGCCGCGACCGCGTTCTTGCTGCGGCCACGGTCCGAAACCTTGCTCTCACGATCCGAAACCGGCCTGCTTGAGAAGGTCACCTTCAACTCGCGGGCCAACCGCACAAGCCGCTCCGTCAATCCGAAGGCGACATTCACCGCCGGTGAAACGTACGACGATCCCTTGGCGGAGACCGCGTACCGGCCGTTCGTCTCGACCTCGGCCAGGGCTTGGTCAAGCTGGACGGCCAGCCGGCAATACAGCTCCAGCAAGGGCTTGTCGGCCTCGCCGAGGTGTGGATTTTTCGCGAGCGTTTCTCGCCAGACTGCCCGCGATTCCTTCGCAAGTTTTGTTGGTGGCTTCATGGGGCACCCCCTAGCGGGGTCTCAAAAAAACAAAGTTAATTGCAAATCACGCGATCATGAGCCGGGATGCAACAGGGCCCCGCGCTCCCTCCCCCTGGCGGAGGACCCAACGGCTGACCCTCCCCAGGAAGAAAGCTCTCACACGTTCCTCCATGTATCGCCCCTAGCAGCCCTCCGGACAGTCGGAGACGTAACGCCGAAACGATCAGCCAGCGCTCGCAGGTCCGCGGCAGTCAAACCACAGTTTGCTTGCTGGCGAATCTCACGCACTGCGTCGGGTGTCAACTTCGGCCGATCTGTCTCCGTTCCGTGCCGTCGCTTGTCGCTCTCGTTCTCGACCGACGTACCGTACGCGAGGTTACCCAATCGGTTGTTCTCTCGATTGCCGTCGAGGTGCCGAGTCTCCATACCGTCCGGCCGCGGGCCCACGAAGGCGAGAAGAACCAGTTGGTGGACGAAGAACATATGCTTCTTGTGGTCTTTCATGAGTCCCACAGCCCGGTATCCTTTCCAGTGCGTACGCAAGGCGAGCATCCGCAGCGAGCCAGGCGAATCTACTGTGACTGAGATACTCGACCAGATCCGACCATCGGAAGAGGCGTGGTATCCTGGGAAGCCAGGGATAGGGGCGAATCTAACCTTGAAAGGTGTCATGGTTACCTCGAGTTTCTGGCTCAACGCGTGACACTCGCCTCGCCGACGTCCGGGGCCAACTCCGCCAGCCGGAGCCGCTCCAGCTCTCTGACCATCGTCGCACTCTCGCTGGCGAGAGTCGCCAGTGTCGCAGTATCTCCTGCTCGCTCAGCTACGATGCGGGCATTGCCAAGGTCGACGAACCGCACGGCGATCTCGTTAATGCGTGTCCGGATGCTCGGGTCCGCGGTCTCGCGCAACCGGCCCTCGGCTGCTGCGATCTCCGTCAATGACGCGAGGGCCACCTTGCGATCGGCCTCGGCTTCGGCCAGGTCGCGAGCCGCCTGGCGACGTGCATCGTATGCCGCCTGGATGCGGCCGGCTGCCGATCGGAACGCTCGCTGTGCGTCTGCTCTGCCGGCTGCGATAGCCGCGTCAATCTGTCTCGTCTGCATCGATGGTCTCCAGCAAAAATGGAATGTGGTAAAGGGGGGCGACGGCCGGCCGATCCAAAAGCAGACCGCCACCCCGACTCGATCCCGTCGACCGTGGCTCGCTGCTGGATCCGAAACCGCAGTGAGCATTGACCACTGAGAAAGGGGCAGTGGCCGGTCGAATGGGATCGAGGGTTCGCGCCGTCACCTGCGAGGCTCAGACGCGGATGATTCCTTCACCGAGGGCCGGCTGGGTGATCCAGGAACGGACCACCCAGCCCAGCGCCCCGGAGACTCTGCAACCTACAGATCACCTCCGATGACTTCCTTTTCGATTACTTCGAGCTGGCTGCTCACCTCCTCTGTCGCTCGATCGACCTCCGCGACCTGGCCGAGCAGGGCGTCAATTTTTGCTTGTCTGGCGGCAATGAACTCGGCGCGCTCAGCCGCGTTGTGAAAGTCCTTGGCTTCAGCGTTTGGAACCGATTGTGGCCCGTCGGGGGAAAGTATTGTCCTGGTCGGGCTGGTTTTCCGCTGCAACTCTTTTTCCGCCGCAGCGATTTCAAGCCGCAACTCGCGACCCCGTTGCAGGAGGAAGCCACGCCTCTGTTTCAGGTCTGTCCGGCGGCTGTGAAGATCGTCGCTGACGAGCTGCCGGAGTTCTTGTTCCGCGGCACGGACTTCGCGCACCTGGTGGTCGGCTGCGATCCGCTCGCGAAAGGCTGCATCAACATCGGCCTGCAGGCGGGCCGTTCCGGCCTGGAGTGCTTCCTTAGCTTCGTTCTCCGCACGGATCGCGTGATGGAGCCGTACTGAGGCCTCCTTGCCGCCGGCCACGATCTTGCGGAGCTCGATTGATCGGCGCTCGTTTTTGACCTCCGTCTCGAACGAGTTCTCGCCGGTGATGCTCATGCCGATCGCCGTCAGCATCGACTCGAGCTTGATCGGGTCGATACTTTCGCCGTCGCCCGCGGCCTCCGCTCGAATCGCTGCTCGGACGAATTCGTCCGCGGACAACTCGCGGCGTTTCTTTTGCCAACAAAGAACATCCAAAAGTGACATGGTGGCTTGCCTTTCGAAGGGGACATGAAGGTGAATCGGGTCAACGTGATCCGGCTGAAGCCGGCGGGGGTTTTACAGGTCGATGGCGCCGGATGGAACGATCGTGGTCCTGGACTGCCAGCCGGCGAGCAGCTCATCCCCGGGCCCGGCCAGCTCCGCCGCCTGCTCGTCCAACATCCGCTCGAGCTGCTCGACGCTCGGGGCGCCGGTCGCGCTCAACAACGGATCGCTCGACACGCGGAAGCGTAGGAACGGCAACTCGCCGACCGTCAGGGACTCGGCCGGCGGCGGGGTAGATGGTTTCGACGCGAGGACTCGCGGCTCGCGACCTGGCTCGTGAACGATTGCGGCGAAACCTCTGAACCTGCCGGCTTGCTCGGCCTGGCTCTGGCGGACGAAAGCGGATCGGCGTCTTTCTGATTGTTTGGACATAGGGAAAACTCCTGAAACGTGGTTACTCGTTGTCGCCGGCCTGGTCACATCGACCGAGCCGGGTCGGCGGCCTGGTCGACAGAGACAGACGCGGAAATCGCGACATACGGTGTCTGCGGCTGCGGCTGCGGTCGGGCAAGGCGGGCTCCTGGATGGTCGGCCTGTTGAGTGTTTGTCTGACGATCGCCTTGCCCGGTGGCACGATGTGGGCGGCATACTCGGGGTCGCTCTTACGCCACACCGTGATGTAGTAGCCGGTCGCATGGAACGGACTGGCGGGGTCGTGGCAGTGTGCGACGCGGTGTTCCGCCGTCCGCCCGTCGTCGCGCGGGTTCCAGCCATGGGTGTGGAATCGCCGGCAGAACGGGCACCACACCTGAATGGTGCATGACTGGTGTTCCTGATCGGCGCCAGGGCCGGGCCACCAGGTGCTATCGACGGCAACCAGGGTGCCGCGAAGGAGCGGTTTACATTCGCGATTGTTGGTTCGCATGAGGGGCCTTTGTTTTTTTGGGACGGGAGTAGAACCCGTTTCTTAGGTTGGTCAGCAAGTCGCGGATCACCCCCACGCCGTTGTTGAGGTTTTCGTGGTCATAGCACCCACATGGCACACCACCCCCACACGCCCTACTACGTAGGGGCGCGTGGGGCTGGTGGTCCATGCCACTGCCACGCGTGCCATGGGAGTGCTCTGTGGGAGTGTGGGAGTGATTCATACTGGGTAATCTATCAATCATTCTCCCACCACTTTTCCGTAAGCCGAAATGCCCCCGGTTGCGGCAGTTTGTGGGTAGGAGATCGCAGTGCTTGGCACTCTTCGACGATCCCTTGATCGGCAAGCATGACCAGCAGCCGCTTAAGTCGGGGTTCACCAAATCCGGTGAAAGATCGTAGCTTGGTGAGGAACACACCTTCGCCACGGGAAAGGCGAGTGCTCATGGCCTCGATTACTTGCCGCTGTGCAGTGTCGTCCTCTTCGCGCTGTCGATCCGCCTGAGCCTGTCTCCGATCCTTGCGGCTCGTTTGGATGATCTCCTGACCGGTCGTAACCGAGACCTCCCACTTGCGGCCGTCAAAGTGCTCGTCGATGGTCCCTTCGTCCACGTCCACACCGTACATGCCAGCATGCCCGCTGGAGCCCCCGCAACGCATCCAGAGTTCGTGGTGCCCGTCGTGCTGATATGGCGATCTCCGGGCCAGCAGGAGCCACTGACGGGCCCATTCCGCCACCCCGGATTGACTCAGCTCCTCCAGGGCCACCTCTTCCCCGTCCCCGTTGCCGCTCTTGCGAAAATGATGCAATAGGACGATGGTGCAGCCGGTGGCCTGACCCAGCTCCGACAGCGGAAGCAGTTTGGAGCCCATGTAGAACAAGTCTGAGGGCTTGCCTGTATCGCCGGCCTCCAAGAGAGACAGGTACAGTGGATCGACCACTGCAACGTCCAAGGAGTGCTTCTGAATGATCTCGGCCAGGGCGTCAACGTGATCGAGCCGGCCCAGCTTCGGGAGGTTGAACGACCAGAAGGCGGAGCATTCCGCGAGCGTCACACCGCGGGCCTCCGCAACACGGCGGGCCTTGGCCTGGATGGTCGGAGCGCCCGCTTCGCCACTCCAAAACGCTACTCTGCAGTGCTTCGTGGGAAAGTGGCCCAGGAACGGCGTACCGCTGCTGAGACTGACGGCCATGTCGATGCCGATCAGAGTCGTTTTGAGAGTCTTGCTGCGGCCGCCGCCGACACAGGGGGAACCAGCCTCGAGGATGTTGTCGATCAGGAATTCCTGCTTGTAGGCTTTCGCGTCGAATTCGGTCGATGTCAGGAGGGATGTGGCGAACTGCGGCGGCTCGGTGGCGGGAACAAGTGACCGACCGTCCTGTGTTTTGAGTTGCGATTTCGGCAACTCCACGTCGGCCTCCTGCCCCCCGGGCGAGCGAAAATGCACCAAACACGAATCGCCGCGGTCTTCCCGGACCTCGCCGTAGTTTTTGCGGTCGTTGGCCATGACCACGGTCCCCGGAACGATCGGGGGGGCCTTGGCGACCACAGTCGGGGCCGCCGGCTTTTTGCTGGGAGATAGCGGCGGGTCATAGTGCCGCAGAGGATCGGGCTTGCCGATCTTGGCGTCGGCGTCGTGGATCGTGCGGTCCTGGCAGGAGTGATGCTTGCAGTGGAACGTGACCATCCCGTCATCACGTTGGATGATGCTGGACTCCCAATTGGCCCCATGAGATGGCTCAAACAGGCATTGCCTGAGGAGATAGGCTGTCCCGCCAGGCAGTTGCTTCAGACGGTACTCGACACTGGCATCCGACAACCAGCGATCCACCAGTCTACGGCTACGATGCGACCCGTTGCTGCCGGTCGTCACAGCCGGCCCGGTTCGCGACCCGTTATTCGACGGTGCGAGGGCAGCAGTATCTTCAAGTACGCTCATCGATTTACCTCAACCGGGTAATCTGGATCCGGCTCGTAATACGTGCACATCCGCCACGGCCTGTCGAAAGTCTCGTCGCCCTTGCGGTTGACCGTTCCGCCAACTCGCAGAAGCCTGGCAGCATTCCCTACGGTCGTGTCGATCTCGGCGTAGGGTTTGGACAGGATGATGCCGCCAAGACGCTGATTGACGGCGGCATAGATCCGGTTGACCAGAGCCAGGGATGCCGGATCGTTGGGCAGATCGACCCGGTAGAGCATGTACTGACCATTGCCGCTGGATGCGTACAGCGGGTAGCCCCAGCCGATCGACCGCAAAATGTCCTCGATGTCGGCAGCCAGAGAGACGGCCAGCGCGACCTCCTCGTTGGTCGCCGAAATCCCACTGGGTCGATTGGGATCAATGTCGAACGGGAGCCATCGGCGGCGGATGACGTCGGCGTCCGAGGTTGTCGCCGCTGGTCGCTCAACCAAGCGATTGCACGCCCGCGCCAACAGGGCGGGATTTACAGGATTGATCGTGACATAAACGCCCTTCGGCTTGCGACAGTTGTCCAGCGTCCAGACAGCTTCGGCCGCTGCGTCGAAATTGTTGAAGTACCCAGAAACTGTATTTTCCCATCTGCCCGATGGAACCTTGAGCGCTCGAACCTCGAACACGTCGCCAGGCTCGTGCAGCAGCTCCAGCGATCGGCGGATCTCGGCCACGCCAGCGGCCTTCTCGGCGGCGTATTTCTCGGCGGCGGCAGTATGGTCTGCCTGGGTCAGGGTGCGGCTCACTGCTGCCCCTCCCCGCCACGCAGCGTGAATAGATCTGCTCGCCGGATGCGTACCTGGTGGCCGATCCGGCAGCACGGCAACCGGCCGGCCTTGATGGCGGATCGGACGGTCGCCTCGTCGACGCGGGCAAATTCGGCCGCTTCGGGCACGCTCATGGCCAGCTCGGGCAGCTCGGACAGCCGGCGGGAGATGATGTTGGCCACGCGGGACGCGAGGGCATCAGCGATGGCATCGATCTCATCGCGGTCAAGACGCATCGGCGGGGCCCTCCGCGTCCTGGGTGTCGGGGGTCTGGTCGCAGGATACGTCGGCGTGATCCGCGGCAGTCGCTTTGGCGGCTGCTTGTGCCGCTCGGAGTCGGGCAGCAGCTCGTGCCAGGGCGGCGTACGCTCGCCGCTCGGCGGTTGTGAGCGTGCGTGGCATGATAGATCTCCGGATAGGTCAGTGTGTGGCTCCCTGACCTATCCGGGATCGGGGGTATCGTGCGATTGGCACCACCCCCAGAAACGACGCAAGACGCTATCCGCTCGCGATTTGCGGAAACCAAGAAAAAACGCAGGGGTACCCCGAATGATACCCCTGCGCTACCCTCGATTTTGGCTAGATGTTCCGGCGATCGTCCTCGGCCGATACGCTGGATTCGCCGCGTTTCCCCGTTGGCATCTTCGTGGTCTTGTGATCAAGTGCTATGGCTCCTAGCTTCTTCATCCCAGTGCGGAACGCTTGTCGTACAGTCGCAGGGTCTTTCCCGAGTCGCCTTGCCGCTTCCGCGATGTTCCCCCTGCACTCGTTGACGATGTAGACGGCCTCTGATTGCTTGTCGGTCAGTGGCTTGATTTCGTCTGTTGCTCGATGCCGCTTCCTGGGCCGCTTGGGAGTTGCTCTCGACGCTATCCCAACAAGAGCAGCCTCCCGCTCCATTCCGTACTCGATTGCTTTTAGGTTCCTGAGGAAAGCTTGCTGTCGCCTGAACTCCGAACACGCCCAGCGTCCGTAGAATTCCCGAATCTGTTCCGGCCCGAAACGAGACCGGGGGTTCTCTTCGCATGGGCCGATCACCAGTCGGATTAGATCGTATGTATCACGAGCCACCTTGATGGCCGCTTCGTGTGCGCTGCGATGGGGCTCTCCCAGGTGGTCGACGTAGTTCTTGCCGGCGGCGGTCGAGAACGGTGCCAGCGATTCCCCGGGCAGCGATTTCGTTGCCCGGGCACACTCGATCAGGGCTCTTGCGACCTTCGCGGTCTCCCGGTTCATCGTCTCCTCATCGGGGGCGCCCGGCCGACTGCGGAGCAGCCGGACCAGCGCGAGACCGTCTCTCGCACACTCGTGTGCGTGTCTAACTTCAGCGTTCATGATCTCGATCCTTGCTTCAGAGCCGGCCCGGCCAGCGGCCGCCGTAGGGATCGAGCACCACGACTGCCGCCGGCCAGTGCTCGGGGGATCAGCCCGATACCGGCGAATTACTCTCATTCTCGCATTTGGGTCCAGTTACGAAAGCCTCCTCAGTAACGCCCCAGTTTCTCCCCTCCGTTTCCCCTCCATTTCAACCCGAAATAATCCAATTTCGGCTTACCAAGACGGGTAAACGAATCGGCGGAAGTCCCTGTATCGTAGGTGTTTCTGACGCGTCAGTTCCCAGTCCTGGTAATCCCTGGATATATTGCAAATCCACCATCCCCGGTTCGAATCCGGGCGGCGCCTCTCGACATAAGCCCTTACCCAGTAAGGGCTTTTTTCATGCGCCAACGCCCAGATCAGGGCCGCGGGCTGGCGCCACGTTCGTCTCTTGTTGCACGGCTCGACGTTTTAACGGACCTTCAGCTCAAGGCTCCCCTCACCCGGCCGCTCGAAGGGGCCGGGCGTGGGATGGGCCGGATCCCGCGGCTTGCCGAAGTAGTCCGTGTCGACCCGCAGCGGCGATCCGTCGGCATGCTCGTAGGCCACGCCCGGAATCTTGGCCTTCCCCAGCAGTTCTGTGGTCACCACCCGAGACTCATGCGTTGGCAGGGCTTGCTTCAGCACCAGATGCAGACGGGAGTCCACGAGTTTCACGGCTGGATCGATATCGGGCACGACGATCCCGTCCGCTTCCCTGGCATAGGGGCGTGCACCGTTGAAATAGACATTCCCCCCCGTCAGCAGCGGCATCTGGCGTGTGTTGTACACCCAGAGTCCAAAGCCGGCCACCCGGCGATGCCGATCGTCCTTGCCGGCCGGCTCGTCTTCGACGCTGCCGGGGCCCACGAAGAGGTTGTTGTAGAACCGGTTGTCGCCCCCTTTGACATTCGCCAGGCCGGCCACGGCCGTGGAGTGGGCCGGATGGAAGGGTGTCTGGCGACTCAGTTCCTCGGCGCTGACAATCCTCCCGGTTATCAGGTTGTGGGCATAGGCGCCCCCTTCCGACATGTCGAGCAGCGAGGTCGGGGAAAGAAACAGGTTGTTGTCGACAAGGAACGGCCCATGATCCACCTCTACGAACAGGTCCTCGGTGAGATTGTCGTGGAACAGGTTCCGCGAGACGCGTGTGCCCTGGGCCATCCAGTCGAGCCACAGCCCGCGGGTGGTCCGGTAGATGTGATTGTCGCAGATCTGGGCGTCGATGGCGCCGTGGAACTTGATTGCCGCCATTTCAGCGCCGGTGAACAGGCAGCGCACATGGATGTCGTGGATCACATTGCCGGTGACGACGCTGAACGCGCAACCCAGGCTTCCCACGATGCCGGCCTGCTCGCAGTGGCACACCACGTTGTTGCGGACGACGTGGTGGCCGATATTGTCCCGGGTCCAGGAGATGCAGTGGGCGTGGGCCCGCTCGATCGTCTTCACGTAACCCTCGGCCGTGTTGGCGGAGGTGTTGTCGAACTCGTCGCCGTGTTTTCCCAACGCGATCCCGGAGCAGATGGAGTGGCTGACGATATTGTTCTCGATGACCCAGCCTCGGCTCCAGTGCGTCCCGACCAACCCAATCTGCTCCGCCGTCGGCGGCGCCCACGGCGTGGCGGCGTGGCACATCGTGAAGCCGCGCAGGGTGATGAAGTTCCGACCGGGCTTATCGGGATAAAACACCGTCCGACGCACGTTGATCTCCACCAGTTCCTGGTTTGGATCGGCGTCCCCGAACCGGGCCCAGATGGTCGTCTGGTTCTGGTCGACCTGGGCGAACCACGACAGAGCGATTTCCCCGGAGGGACTCGACGGCCTGGCGACATCGTCCAGTCGGGCCGCCTCGATCAGCCACTGGCCGTTCAGATAGACGGCCCCTGTGTGGTGGTCGCGTCCCTTGCCGTTGAACCAGTCGCCGCCAATCAGATCGGCGTAGGGATTGAAAGCTCCAAAGAACGAATTGGGAAGCGTCGCCTTCCAGACATCCCCCTCGCCTTTCACCCAGTTCTTGACGACCTCCGACCCCTTGATCTCGACCTTCTCACCCGATGCGGCTTGATAGACGATCCGCTTGTCCTCAGACTGGCCGCCTCGCGGCGGGTTGATCCGCTCCCGATAAACGCCTGCATGCACGGTGATGATATCTCCCGGCTGGGCCAGCTCCGCGGCCCGCTGGATCGTGCGCAGCGGCGCAGCCTGGGTTCCCGGTTGCAAGTCGTCGCCTGTTGTGGCAACGTGCAACTCGGCGGCATAGCCGCTGGCGGCAATTGCCAGCACGCCCAGCAGCAAGATCAGCGATCGGGTCATGGAATGCTCCTTTCTTGAACGGTGCTCTCGTATCGGCTGTCGTCTTTCAAGCGAATCCTCCGGCGGCGTCAGTTATACTCGATCCCGGACCGCAATCGCCACAACCACAGAACAGAACCCACACGCCTGCTGCCCTGGCACGCGATGGCCCGCTGCCGGGCCCTTCTCCCAGCCTCTCCACCAGGCCGTGCCCCAGGCATGGCACACCGTAGCCCCAGGGTTACCGCTGGCAACTTCCCTCCAGAAGGTCAGCTCGGGGTAGAAGCCCGCAACGGTCCCGCGGTCCCCTTGGAAACGGCACCTACTCCGGAACGTTCCACAGGCGGAGGGTGAAGTCACTGCCGGGGAGCATCCTGTCGGCATTGTCTTGACCGCCTCCGGCCGAAAGGCCTACTGGCGGTCAGGGTCGCCTCGGCGTCGGTGAGGCGAAACTCGCTGTTCTGGAACTCCAGGTGCGTGACCTGTACCGATTCACAACCCATTGCTGTCACATAACTTGTGACACTTGACCCAAACGGCCCGGGCCGTCTCTCTACACTTGTAGTATTGACGGTTCTACATTTGTCGTATAAGATCGTTCGGTGTTCAGCAGGATCTCTCCATGTTACCCTGGACGACTAGCGTCACAGATCGTCGCGTTTTCAATTTTTCACCAAGACTCGCATCGGGCGAAAACAGGCCATTGGCAACCGAGCGGTAGCTCGCCAGCAGCCTTCGGTCGGTGCCTGTTGGCGGCCTTGCCGCCCTGGGGGAAGTGAAGAACTTTTGTCGCCTGCATAGTCAATGCGTAAGGGCGTCCAACGGAAGCCCGGCTTGCCTGCTGCTTCCCGCTGCCGGGCTGCGATCCTTCTCAATGCAGACACCCATGAGGAGACGAAACGATGTCACATGGTTTTCGCTGGCGCATGCTTCTCATCGCTCCGGTGGTGATCGGCCTGGTGATCGGCTTGGGGGCGGTTGCGGTGGCCAACGCCGCCGAGCTGCGTACATGGACCGATTCGACGGGAAAATTCTCCCTGACTGCAAAACTCGTTTCACTTGATGGCGATCAGGTGATCCTCGAGCGTGAAACCGGCGACAAGATGACTATCCCCTTGGCAAAACTCAGCAAGGCGGATCAGGACTATGTGGCCACCCAGAAAGAAGAAAGTCCCTTCCAGCCGATGGACGGTAGTCCCTTCACGCCGGTCGCCCCAACCGCCAAGGCCCAACCCTCGCCTCCACCGGCTGCACCGCAGACCGGGCCGCGCACGGTGAAGGCCAACTGGACGCGCTGCCGGGCGATCCCGTTGGCGGCAGGCGAGGGTGAGTGGAAGATCGAGCCCCCTGCTCCCTTCCAGCCTTGAAATACGGTTGACCTCATCCTTCCAGTTCAGTCCTCGTCCCAATCCGACGCCGCTGCCTCCGAAAACGGACTTCTTCGAGAAGCTGACCGGTGTGGCGATCAACACTGCGGCCAAGCGGGCCGTCGTCGGCTACAAGCTGGGTAAGCATGGGACGGCAACAACCACGCGCCTCGTGATGTGCGATTTCGAACACGGGAGGACGGTGGGCGCCGCCACCGACGGGGATATGGCGCCGCTCGCCCTGCACGATAACGGCCAGCACGTCCTCATGCGCCGCGACGAGTTCGGCTTCGGCAACCTCGATCGCCTGGAGGTTTGGGAGATCCGAAACGAGCAGATCGTGCGGTCGGTGAGCTGGATACCCTATGAGGGCGGTTGGGGAGGGAGCAAGGACGTGATGTGGGCCGAGTTCCTCGACGCCAAGACGCTGGTGACCGCCAGCCGGGGTGGGAAGGTTGCCTTGTGGGACATCGGCGAGATCCGGCCCGTCTGCAGCTTCGACCTGGTCGACGGAGCCGTACCGGCGTTGAGTGCCGATCGCAAGTGGATCGCGTTTTGCGCCAAGGATCGCATGGGATTGTTCGATGTGGCCCGCCGGAAAGTGGCCTGTATCCAGGCAACCCCAGGCGATCTCACCTGGCCCAGTATGGCGTTCAGCCCGTCGGGCAAGAGGCTGGCCTGTGTCGCCCAGGGCAGGATTCTCGTCTGGGACACGGCCACCGGGAAGCTGGAGCAGGACTTCACCACGCCCGGGATCATGGTCCAGGGGGCGCTCGACTTTCCCCACGAGGACTATCTGCTGGCTGCCAATCAGTTCCTGATTGCCTTGGATACGCATGTCAAGGTATGGCAGTATCTGGGCGCCGAATTCGTTCGCACTCTGGGAGGAGTCACGTTCATGGCCGTTTCGCCGATGAACGAAGCGGGAGTGTTGGCCGCGACGACGGTGCCGCACGAGCAGGCCGTGACTCTGTACGAGAAGGCTCTGAAGCAACCGGATCTGTTTGTCTTTCACAAGGGGACCACGGTCAAACTGAATGTGTCCGGGGTGCCGGGGGCCCAGCAGGACCGCGTCCGGAATGCCCTGACCAAGAAACTGGAGGCCATGGGGTGCAAGATTGCGGCTTCCGCCAAGCTGGAGGTGGCGGCCAGCGTGGAGGGCCCCAAGGAGAAGGAAGTTTCCTTCATGCACTCGGGAGACTACAAGGTCCAGGAGTACATCACGTCGCTCAAATTCCTTTACGAGGGAAAACCGGCCTGGCAGACGAGCAGCACCAACATTCCCCACTTTCTCACCCTCAAAGATGGCGAGAACGTGGAAGGCAAACTGCGCGAAGCGAGCAAGCAGCCCGGCTATGGCTTCTACGACAGTGTCGTACTCCCGGAGTTTGTGCAGAAACCGTCCGATACGGGAAACGCCGCCGGCGGGCAGACCCTGGGCTCGTCGCGGGTAACTACCCGGGGATTCCAATAGGCTGCCGCTCGATCGTCAGCAGCCGCGGATGATGCGGTCCACAACGAGCTGGCGAAACTCGGGCGAAAGGTTGGCAAAATAGGCCGTGAAGCCCGTAACCCGCACGACCAGATCCGGATACAGGGACGGGTCCTTGTGGGCAGCCAGCACCTGCTGGGCGTCGACGATATTGATGTTGAAAAGCGTTCCACCCAGATCGAAATGGGTCGTGATCAGCCGGCTGATGATTTCCACCGCCTCGTCCGACTGGGCAATGCAGGGATCGAGCTCCAACTGGATGGGAGCCGTGTTTCCGTAGCCGGGCTGGATGGAGGCGATCGCCTTGACCATGGCGGTGGCGGCACCGTCGTCGCGGAAGCCGGGGCGGGGGTTCGCACCATGGGAGATCGGTTCGCCGGCGCGGCGGCCGTCCGGCGTGGCACCCAGCTCCTTGCCCAGTCGCAACGTGTCGGCCCAGGAAAACCAGCCTGGGATCATCCGGCGTCCGCCCGGGGTCGGCCTCTCGGTGACGAGGCGAGTGAAGAGCCGCGAAACCTCCACGGCCCAGCGGTCGCCCAGGCTGCTGCCGTTGCCGTAGTGCGGCGCGGTCCGCATCATCAGGCGGACCCGCTCGCCGTCTGCGCCCCCATAGTTGCTGCGGAGGTGAGCGGCCAGATCCTGCCAGGTGATCCGCCGCTGATCCTCGACACGGTGCTGAATCGCGGCCAGGGAATCTGCCACATTGGCCAGAGCGGCTCCGTCAATGCACATGTTGTAGAGATCGACGCCGCCGTTGGTCACGTTGAGCCCCCGCTCGATCGGCCCGCAGCAGAGGAGGTTCAGCAGCAGTTCCGGCTCGTTGAGGTGCTGGTGGTCGAGCACCAGATCGATTCCCCGGGCCGTGCAGAGCACGGCGCGTCGCAGGTGGTCTTCGAACCGCGTCCACAGCGATTCCATCGCAGGGACGCTGTCGTGGGCCATCATCTCCTCGAAGGCCGCCATGAGCACCTTGGCGGTGTTGATTTTCACCGTATCGTTCATGGTGTATTCCAGGCCGGGGAGGGCCATCCAGTTGCAGCCCACGGCGATCCGTCGACGGGCGAGTTCGGCCGAGTAGCCGTTGCGCATGAAGCCCTCCACCAGCGCCTTGTCGCCGGAAAACCGCGGCCAGGCCTTGCGGTCCGCGATGAGGTATTCGACGCCCTTTCGCAGCAGGCGCGGATCGAGCCCGTCGTGAACGCGAATGGTGAGGTTGCATGTCGACTTGAGGCGATGGGCCGCCTCGAGGATCAGAAACGACAGGTGGCTGGTCTGGTCGCGTCCATCGGCATCCGGCCCGCCGAGCTGATAGTAATGGGGATCGTTCAGAAGCAGGCAGGCCAGCAGGAAGATCGCGTCTTCGTCGTCGATCCGCCCCTCGCGGACATCGCGTTCGTAATAGGGACGCAGCAACTCGTCGAGTTGCCCGCCGGCACCGTCGCGGTTGAAGGTGCGGGAGGCCATGTTGAACCACGCGATCCATTGGCAGGCCTCGCGCAGAGTGCGTGGGGCCCCCTCCATGAGCCACCGGTTCACCTCGGCCATCTCGCGCAGATTCGCCTCGAGCGTGGGATCCTCCTGCTCGATCCTGGCCGCCTCGATCGCCTCGACAGTGCGGCCGATCCATCCTTGGATGGCGCGAATCACCCGCTCTTCCGCCTCGTAGAACTCGGCTTGGTCGGGGCCGTGCTCGGCGCGGCACCGCCGCACCTTGGCCAGCAGGCCACCCCAGCCCAGTTCAAGGCCAATCCGGTAATCCGGGGCAAAATGGGCGTCGTTGCCGATCCCCGGGATAATTCCGTAACGGGCTTGATCGGCCCTGAGCTCCGGGTAGTCGAACTCCGGAGGCCAGTTGCACTTGCGTATACGGTTGAGGAGCACCATGTACCGCCCGGCCAGCGCGTCGTGCGGGTCGACGTAGACTGGGTAGTGTTCCATGAGGTCGCAGAAGTTGTCGGCCCAACCCTGAAGGCCGTAGAACGAACCGTTGGGATGATTCGGCCTGGGCTGCCAGGAGAATCCCTCCGGCGGCAGCACCATTCCGTAGTCGTCCTCGTTCATGTAGCCGAGACGTCGGAGCTTCTCCTGAGTCTGGGCCTCCTTGCGTTCTCGCAGGTGTTCCAGACGGGCGGTGTAATCGGTTCGGTTCTGAACGGAGAGTGTCATGGAATAGAATCCCGCGATCAGGAAAAAGGAGCGTCAAGGCGGCGGCCGTCGAGCGGGGCAGGCGGCGTCGGCCGGCCGGATGGCTCCGGACCGGCATCGTGCCCCGTCGCATCAGCCTCCGTGCCGGAGGATGCGCCAGTCGCACCGGCGACAGCGATGACCAGGCCCGGGCGTGCCGCACGCTGGGCCAGTTCGTCCAATTCGGCAGATGCAGGGGTGTGAAACTCCTGCGCCGGCCCCTCGAGGCCCAAGGAAGCGAATTTCCCCGAGCCAAGAGGATGATAAGGGAGCAGCTCGTATCGGCAGACACAACGCAGACCGGCAAGGAAGTCGGCGATAGCCCCGATCTGGTCCGGCCGAGCGTTGACACCGGCAACGACGGGCGTTCGGACCACAAGCGGCTTGTTGAGCTCATCCAGGCGGCAGAGGTTGTCGAGCACCGGCCGATTCGACACGCCGGTCCAGGTCCGGTGGGCCCTGTCGTCCATGAACTTGATATCGACCAGGAACAGGTCGACCAGGGAAACCAGCGGGACGACGACCGGCCAGGGCCAGGCAAGGTTGGTTTCGATCGCCGTGTGAATTCCTTCCTGCCGGCAGAGTTCCAGGATCTCGCAGGCAAACCCGGCCTGCAGGAGCGGTTCCCCGCCCGACAGGGTCACGCCGCCGGCTGGCCGGTAGAACGGAAGATCCGCAAGCACCTCGGCCACGACCGATTCGGCCGTGCGAGACTCGCCGACCTGAAGGAGTGAACGAGCGTAGCACTCTTCCGGGCACTTGCCGCAAGCCGTGCAGCGGTCGCGGTGATAGACGTGGCTGTCGGCGACAAACTCATGCGCCCCCTGGTCGCAAACCGCGGCGCATGCCCGGCACCCGATGCAGCGCTGCGGCAGGAACTGAATCTCCGGTTCCCGACGATACGTTTCGGGATTGTGGCACCAAGGGCAGTGCATCTGGCAGCCCTTCAGGAACACGGTGGTGCGGATCCCGGGCCCGTCGTGGACGGAAAATTGCTGGATATGAGTGATGATGCCGGTCGACACTGGCAGTTCGCGAATGGGTGAGCGGGTTGTCTGCCGCCCGGCGCGGCGGACGTTCGTAGGAACGGTCTCTGAACAGGCTGCGTCTGGGTGATCGAACCTCACTCCGTTGCGGCAAGTCGGGTGGAAGGGACTGGCCCTTACCTGGCGCGGAAACAGTCGGGGGTACAATGCCGGGATGCGGATGCGGTCGGGAGGGTGATGGTGACACCTTCCCGCGCCGACCGGATCGCGGCATCCAGCACCTCCTGGGTATCGCGGCAGACGGCCGGTCGGCACAGCGGGTAGAACTCGCTGCCGGTTTCCAGCGCCCAGACGAAATGGGCTGTCCCGTTGGCCATGTGGGACGTCGGCGCCGGGGGCGTGATCTCCACGCTGACCGGCTGCTCGAGGGAAGTGGTCCAGAGGCGGCCGCCACGGCCTGGACCGAGCGTGACGGAACCTCTCGCTCCCCAGATTGTTGCCAGGTAGCCGGTGATCGGCTGCCCCACCTGGCCCCACGCACCCTCGGCGGTGGCCAGGGCCTTTGGATAGTTCATGACGATGATCGCGTTGTCTTCCACCGGCAGCGGAGGCTGGTAACGGCGGTTGGCCACGGCGGTCACCTGCTCCGGCCGGCCGATCAGGGCCTGGGCCATGTTGACTCCATACGAGCAGAGGTCCACGAGCACTCCGGCGCCATTGCGGCTGGCGTCCAGGATCCACTCGCGGAAATACGGGGAGCACTCCGCTTCCGGACCGCCGTGCCCAGCCCGGTGAGTGAGCTGCCAGATGGGACCGAACTCGGGGCGGGTGACGATGTCAAGAGCCGCCTGGACCTGGGCGCGCCACACAACGGGCCAGTTGATCATCAACCGTACGCCGGCGGC
Organism: uncultured Planctomycetaceae bacterium; assembly: GCA_964563135.1. GTDB lineage: Bacteria > Planctomycetota > Planctomycetia > Pirellulales > Thermoguttaceae > JAAYAY01. The sequence goes on along the minus strand of CAZLWV010000103.1, from coordinate 7,768 downwards.
TTCGGCCGCCGCGATCATGCGGTCAGCGCCCTCTCGCGTGGCCGCCATGGGCTTCTCGACCATCACGTGGAGGCCGCGTCGGGCGGCCTCCACGGCCACGTCGGCCCCCTGGGCGTTGTCGCAGAACACATACACGGCGTCGAGGGGCTCGCGGTCGATCATCTCGCCGATATCCGTGTAGGCCGCGCATTTGTGCTGCTGCGTCACGCGATCCAGGAGCGGCCGGTTGGGATCGGCCACGGCGGCAAGTTCCGCCTTGTCCGACTCCGCCAGGTTCTCCAGATTGCCCCACACATGGTCGTGGGTCAGACCGGCCACGCCGATTCGATAGGTCTTCGTCATCATGTCCTCACCAGTCAGGGAGTATCGGCAGCAGGTGCAACGGCCTCGTCACGGAAGGCGAAGGCCACCAGCGCCGTGGCCGCCAGGCCGGCTCCCGCGGCGACATACCAGAAGAGCGAATAGTCGAGAGTACCGCCGCCGGGCGTGCACCAGGCCGAGAGCCATCCGTTGAGCGGGCCGGCCACGAGCGGCCCCACGCCGAGAATGACCATCATGAACACGGTCTGGGCGGAGTAACGGGTGTCGGCCGGCGAGATCCGGTCAACATAGATGAAGCTGGCGGCAAAGAAGAAAGCGAATGAGAAACCGTGGATCAACTGGGCGGCAACGATCCACTGGAGCGGCAACTGAGTACTGCCGAAGAACGCGTATTTGAGGAAGTAACAGAGCGCGCCCATGCTGATCACGGTGCGAAATCCCAGCCGGGCAAGGATCGGGCCCAACACGGCCAGCGCGAGGATCTCGGCAAACTGGCCAAGCGACATGGCGGGCATGATGTAGGCATCGCCCAGCCCGATTGCGGCCAGATACTTGCTCATCTGCACGAAGTAGAAGCAGTGGATGATGCTGAGAATCAGGGTTGCAGCCACGAGAACGGCGAAGGAAGGACGCCGCAGGA
>CAZLWV010000103.1:2323-6797 GCA_964563135.1 uncultured Planctomycetaceae bacterium | reverse complement strand
GCCTTGGCAAAGGCGAGTGTCTTCTTCGGATCACGATGGGGCGGGGTTCGCGGCAGGAAGAACCAGGCAAAAACCGCGTAGATGATCGATACGACACCGGCCACGCGGACCGAGTCGATCATCCTGGCAGGGGCGTCGGCCAGTTCTCGGCCGGTGAAGAACGGGGGAAGCCAGCGCAGCTGCAGGTCCGATTGGAGCCAGACCATCGGGAAGGTCCAGGCCACGGTAATCCAGGCGATCGTGCCCACCGCGCGCACTGGCGGGAACTGCCGCTTCGGATCGGCCAAATGCCCGAGGGCCAGGGAGTTGGTGATCGAGAGGGTCGGCATGAAAAGCACGGCGTAGGCGATCGACAGCCAGAGCCATGCGGCATAGCTGGTCTGATAAGCCGTGATGAACTTGATCGTGCCGCCAGCGAAAAGCAGCACGGCCAGGCATCGCGAGGGGGCCACGTAGCGGTCGGCAATCTGGCCGGCGATGAAAGGGGCACTCAGCGCGCCGATCGCGCCGGCAACGGCGATGATCATGCCGATCTGAAAGTCGCTGAAGCCCAGGCCGCCGGCACTCCGCTCGGCCGACAGAAACCGGGCGGCGATGGGCAGCCAGAGGCCGTAGACGGCGTACTGCAGGAACATCATCAGGTAGAACCGCGGATCGACGCGATGATGTGCCAGGGTTATGCTCGAATCGACTGTCACGGCTCACCCAATTCCGTAGTGCTGGTTGATCGGCCGCTGGTAGTCCTCGAGGGAGCCGCCGAGGACCTCTGCCACTTCGACCCGGCGGCCGGCCTCGGCCGACTCGAGCACCGTGAACGCGCAGGCCAGGCTGGCCATTGCATCCCGCCCGCTAGTCTCCGGCTCGCGGCGGCGCCGGATCGCCTCGAGCCACTCGTGCTGGGCCAGGGCAAAAGTATCGGTCAGCCCGAGCGGGAAGTCGCGGGCCTTTCGCTCGGCGGGGCACTGCTGCTCGTAGAGGTCGGCCAGTCGGACGCTGCTGCCGTCGCCGAGGGTGACTTCGTCGCCTGAAACCCGGCCTCCGGAGGTGTAGTAGACGTCGCCGGTGCCCGGCATCGTGCCGCCACCGCGGCCGGCCCAACTGGCGGTCAGCTCGCCGGTGGCGCCCCCGCAGGTTGCGAAAGAGGAGTAGACCGTGTCCTCGGCATCACACTCAATGCGCTGGGTGAGGCCGCCCCGTTCGTCGTGGCCCCAGCGAACAAGCTCAACGATGGCGGTGCGAGCCTGGATATCGTGGATCTCGCCCGCCAGGCTGCGGATGAGGTCAAAACGGTGTACGCCCACGTCGAGCGAGATTCCGCCCCCTTCGGCCCGCCGGTGACGCCAGGGGGTGTCGGCCACGACCAGGTTCGGCGCCCAGCGTGCCCCGACACTGCCAAGGAGCAGGATCTGGGGCCGGCCGATGAGCCCGGATTCCAGCAGCCAATGCAAGTGCCGCGTGCGGACCATGTAGCGTCCGCTCTGGAAGACCCCGAGGATACATCCACGCGCGTCGGCCAGATCGCACATTCGCCGGGCGGCTCGGACGGAGACGGCCATCGGTTTCTCCGTCAGCAGGTCCTTGCCGCTCCCCAGGGCAGCCTCGGCCACCTGATGGTGGAGGGCATGGCTGGTGAAATCGTTGACCGCGGTGACGGGGGCCTCGGCGACCATTCGGCGGAAATCGGTGTAAATACGAACCTCAACGTCGTCCTGGAAGTCGGAGACGTACTGGTCCGCCACCGCCAAGGGATCGCCGGCGAACTGGCTGACAGCCGGTCGCTGCGGAGGCCCTTCCCCGCGGCGGGCATACATGCGGGCTTCATCCTCGTAGAGCGAACAGAGGGCCGTGATGCGAAAATCATCGACACCCGCCTCGCGCAGCAACCGGTAGCCGCGCAGGTGGGCCGCCATGATCCGCCCGCAGCCGACGATGCCGATTTCAATCATGGTTCTGTCACAGGTCAGGGGCAGATTGGTCAGACAAACTCCGTGATACCGGGGGTGGCAATAGGGTACTTGCCATCGGGTCCGGGAAGAATGGGAGGCGTCGAGTCGAAAGTGTAGCCCTCCGGCGAGAGATCGAGCTTCGACTCCTGCATCTGCTGCCACGTGAGCTTCTGGCCGGTATAGCCGGCGGTGCGTCCCATGATGGCGATGAGGGTGCTCTGGCACATATACTCGCCATTATTGATGGTCTTGCCGGCGCGGATGGCAGCGAACATCTCGTCCTGTTCGACCTGGTGCATGGGGCGCAGGGCGCTCTTGGCAGGTTTGCGTCCGGAATAACCCGAGAGGTCGCCCGCCTGCTGACCGTGAGACCAGTTGGTTTCTCCCACAATCTGGCCCTTCTGCAGGTCGCAGCGGCCCTTGGTGCCCATGAGAACCTCGGAGTAGTCGTTGAAGCAGCCGGGCTGCTGCCGAGCCAGGGCGTACATCCGCACGCCGTCCTCGAATTCGTAGACCACGGAGTGGTGATCGTAGATGTTGCCGTACTTGGGATCGATCCGGACCTGGCGGCCACTGACGGCCCAGGCGGTGGCGGGGGCTTTGTCCTTGAGGGCCCAGATACACTTGTCGATGCCGTGGATCTGCTGCTCGACGTTGTGGTCGCCGCCAAGCCAGGTGAAGTAGTACCAGTTGCGCATCTGGAACTCCATCTCCGTCCAGTCGGGCTGGCGGGGACGGTGCCAGAGACTGCCCAGGTTGCGGGTGGTCTGGACGGCCACAATGTCGCCGATGGCTCCGTCATGGACCCGCTTGATGGTCTCGCGGATCACCGTGTCGTAGCGCCAGCAGAGTCCGGAGACGACACACAGGTTCTTTTGCCTGGCCAGCTCGCAGGTTGCCAGCACGCTCCGCACACCGGTGGCATCGACCCCGACCGGCTTCTCGGCGAAGACGTGCTTGCCGGCCTCGATCGCCGCCGCCAGGTGGAGCGGGCGGAAATGGGGCGGGGCGGCCATGAGTACCACGTCGACCCCGGAGGCAATCAGTTCCTTGTAGCTGTCGAATCCGACGAAGCAGCGGCTCGCATCGACATCGACCCGGTCCGGCTCGAGCTGCTTGAGCTGCTTGAGGGTACCCTGGATGCGATCCTCGAAGGCGTCCGCCAGGGCGACGATCCGCACTCCCGGATCGGCGTTCAGCGCGTTGGCGGCAGCGCCCGATCCGCGGCCGCCGCAACCGATCAGGCCAACCTTGAGGACATCGCTGCCGGCCCCGTGGGCCCCTCGCTGCAAGGCCAGAGCGGCACCGCCGGCAACCGTGGTCTGAAGAAAACGACGACGTGAGATGCTCATGGAGTCCTCCCGGGCTATGGCTGGTTGAAACGCTCTCGGCCGGACCGATCGCCTGACTCTGCCCGGACGGCACGGAGGCCCCCGGCCTCCATGCGGCGCGCCTGCCGCGTGGTCGTTCTTGCCTTTTCGTCCACACGGAACTGGAGCCGGAAGCCGTCAAGGAGCGGTCTCCCGAAACCGGAAATTCCCGTTTTCACTCAGCTGCTCGAAAACGGGGACCGTCCCCGGGGCCGATCCGTGACAGCTTCCAGGGTCAGCGAGGCATGCTGCCCCACGAGATCTTGCTACTCGTCGCGCACACCTCACCGACACCGCCGATTCTCGCATCGGCGGCGAAATCCGGTCAATGAGCAAATGCGCAAATAACGTAAGGAATTGCGACAAGCCGTAGTCGACGGTACGATAGACAGATGGGAAGGAACCGGTGAGACAGACCCTGGAGACTGCCGTGTGGTTCAGTTCAAAGACCGGAAAGGGTTACGAAAAAAATCGCCGGCAAAGAAAGACACGCCGCACGTGGCCGTGCTGGTCGATACGGCCACGGGCTGGGGGCGGAGGCTGGTGCGGGGGGTAGTCAGCTACAGCCAGCAGGCTTCGTGGTATCTTTGGATCAAGTCCGCGGGACAGGACACACCGCTGTGGCTGCCGCCGGAGTGGCGGGGGGACGGGATCATTGCGCGGATCGGCACGTTGGCCGCTGCCCGGCGAATCCGCGCCGCCGGAGTGCCAGCGGTCAACATCTCGGCCATCGAGCTCCAAGGAGTGGACTTCCCGCGCGTGGCCACGGACCTGCCGGCTGCCGGGCGGTTGGCGGCAGAACATCTCCTGGATCGCGGGTTCGTGCACTTCGCCTACTACGGGCTGGCCCACCGCCGCTACGTAGACCATCACTACGAAGGTTTCGCCCGAACCGTGTCGGGCGTGTGCGCGGAGTGTCCGTTCTACGGAACAACGATCGACTCGGGCGCCGGGGCCCGGACGGCCTGGGGCACCCGGCAACGCGGCCTTTCGCGGTGGCTGAAGAAGTTGCCCAAGCCGGTGGCTGTCGTGGCCTGGACGACGGAACTCGGCCGGGAACTCATCCACGCGTGCCGGCGGGATAGCCTGCTGGTGCCGGAGCAGGTGGCGGTGCTGGCGGCCGACAACGACGAACTGCTGTGCGAAGCCTGCAGCCCG
>CAZLWV010000103.1:0-2313 GCA_964563135.1 uncultured Planctomycetaceae bacterium | reverse complement strand
GATACGAGGCGGCCCGGCAGCTCGATCAGTTGATGCACGGGGGGCGAGCGCCGAAAGAGCCGTACCTGCTGGAGCCAACAGGCGTGGTGGCGAGGCAGTCCACGGATACCCTGGCGGTGGACGATCCGGACCTTGTGCGGGCGGTGGCATTCATTCGCAGCCATGCAACGGACCCGATCCAGGTGGGCGACGTGCTGCGCGAGGTGCCAGTCTCGCGGCGCTGGCTGGAACGCCGCTTCCGCGAGGTTCTGGGGCGGGGGCCGGCGGCCGAGATTCGGCGGGTGCGGCTCGCGCGGGCGAAACGGCTCCTGGCGGAGACCGATATGCCCATTCCGCAGGTGGCCCAGCTCGCCGGGTTCGGCTCGCGGGAGTACCTGGCGGCAGTGTTCAAGTCGGAGCTGCACCAGAGTCCGCGCCAGTACCGGACCCGGACACAGGCGCGATCGGAAACGCCCGAGCAATGAGCGGTTGGAGCCGAATTCAGGACTCCTGCCGCTCTCGGCAGTGCCCACCCGCAGGAGGCTTTTCCTGGCAGTACGAAATAAATACTAGTCAATAACTATCAGTAACGGCCAGTCGCGCAGGAGCACCTCTTTGAGGACCGTGCCGGGGCCTTCAGGGGTGATGGCCAGCTCCTGGCTGACACCGTTCATAGGATCCAGGGCGACAGCTTTCGCCAGCCGGAGTTTCAGGCGGATGTCGACCGGGGTGCCTTCGCAGCGATCGTGGGCCCGGCCCCCCTGCCAGAGCGCCAGGGCGTGTCCATCAGGGGTCTTGAGGGAAAACGCTTCCAGATTGGGCGGGGCGCGATCCACAGTGAACTCGAGCTCACCCGGCTCGAACGAGTCGAGCATTGTGGCAAGGTTGCGGGTCACATAGTAGGCGGCCTGCGGCTGAAGCGGCGAGATGGGATCGGCGTCAAAGGAGCGGCGGAGCAGGCTGAGGTCGAGCACCCCGAACTGCGGAAAGTACATTTCGCAGAAGAACGATTCCAGGCCCAGAGCGGTGTGGCGGGTGAAGACTTGGGCGACATACTTGGCTTTCTCGATCTCGGTGGCCCGGAATCCGCCGCACCAGGCCCGGGAAGCCTCGGTGTCGGACAGGGGCGGATAGAGAGCGCTATAGTTCCATTCGGTGACCATGCAGTGGCCGTTGAAACCGACGGACTGGAACCATCGGCGAAGCGCCTGGACGTCGGCCGTGTAGCCGGTGAGCTGATCAGGATCGGTCTGGTAGAAAGGATGCCAGGCAACTTCGTCGACCTCACGGGCCAGTTGGCGGGTGGCCTGGAGGTAGAGAGTCTCCTGCTCCTTGGCGGCGATTTGTTCGGCCGTCCAGGTATGGATGCCGTGGGGGAAGCCGGCCCAGGAGCCCATCATGACCTTGGCCTCAGGGGCGTGCTTGCGGATGGTCGGAATGGCCGCCCGCGCCACGGACAGGTAGTCCTCCAGCCGCGGCACTGCTCCCCAATAGCAGGAGATGTTCCACTCGTTCCAGATCTCGAAGTGGTGAACGCGGTCGCGGAAGTGCTTCACCATGAACTCGACATAGCGGGTCCAGGCGGCAAGAGCCTCGGAAGTGGTCGGCGGAGCGGGCATGTCGTAGTTCCACTCCCAGAGCTGGGGCACCGGGCGCGCGGCTGGGCCCGAATACAGGCGATTGCCGAAGCCGAGGGACATCACTATCTGGACGCCGTGGTCGGCCAGTTCGGTAACGGCCGCATCGGTCTGGGGATCGATTTCGAGCCGTCCCCTCTCCTTCTCCACCCAATGCCAGTTGATGGGGTCGTCGTGGTAGCCGACGCGGACCCACTTGAAACCGGCGTCGTAGTGCAGCGGCCAATACCAGCGATGGGCGGCCAGTTCCACGCCGGGGCCATGATGGGTGGAGTTGACGGTCACGCCGGTCCCGCACGTGGCCAACGCCACGTTTCGGCCCGCCGTGTCCATCACCTCCACCTCGGCCAGTGAGAACGCGTAGAGGATGTTCTCTACCAGTGGCAGATTTCCGGCGGTAATCCAGATCTGCTTGGCCGGCCGGGCGGGGAAGCGGAACTCGCAGTCGCGCTTGGCCGGTGAATCACCGGACGGGCCGTCGAACACGGTTTCCCACTGGCGGCTGTCGCGGCTCAGCTTGATGGTGAGGGTGGACGGAACGCCGCGTCCCACTTCGACCGCATCGCGGATCGGCACCCAACCCAGCGTGCTGCGCGGCTCCTTGGCCGGCGGACGCTTGCGGAACGGGTCCAGGAAATGCTGTTCGAGATCCAGCGCCATGTAGTTCTTGTAGACCAGGTCCTCGATGCGCCGGCCG
>CAZLWV010000102.1:19625-30154 GCA_964563135.1 uncultured Planctomycetaceae bacterium | reverse complement strand
ACCCCATCCGGCTTGCCGGATGGTGAGAAGGATTTAGAGCTAACGGCACCACGCATAAGAACAGCAGCTCTTTGGCAACTTGCACTCAATAGTACGCCCCCGCTCGCTGATCGGGCCACTGGCCAGACGCGGTTGGTGACGCGGCCGTTTGACTACTTCCAGTTGCAGAGCCAGTCGCGGGGGGCGACCTGCTGCTGTTGTCCGTCGAGTTTCACGGTGGCCGGGGTGTCGTTGAAGTTCTCGATGACCCAGCTTCCGTCGGTCATAAGGTAGAGGGCGACCCGACTGGGGGCCTCAAAGGAGTGGCCCAGGGGCTCCAGCAGCGGCTGGCGGATGGCGTCGAGCCGATCCCCGGAAAGTTCCAGAAGCGTTTTCGGATCGCCCTTGACCGGAAGGATCACGACGTTGGGCTTGTCGAGGGAAACGTGCCCCTGGAGCCGGGCGGCCAGGCCGTCGGTAACAAGGGTGGGCTTGCCTGCGGCGATGAAGGCCTCGAGCTTGGCGGCGAGGTCGGGATCTTTGAGGGCGTGGATGGAGAACAGTCCGCCCGGGGCCTTCTTGGGAAACTCGTGGCAGGGAACCAGCGGCACGCCCAGCATGCCGACAAAGTCGAACACGCGGCGTTCGCTCTCCGGGTGGCTGTTGGCCGGCTTGTAGGCGGCCAGACCGATCATCGTGCGCTTCTGGACGGCCGCCGCGACCTCCAGGAGCTCCGGAATCTCGCGGCGAAGGGCCTCCACGTTGGCCGGGCCGGTGTTCTCCAGCAGGGATCCGTAGCAGAAGAGCATCGATTCCTTGGCCCCGGCCAGCACCGTCTGACGGGCTTGCTCCAGGTAGGTTGCCTCCGTGGTGCCGTAGGGATCGAACCAGCCGCCGCCGCACTTGACGCCACCGATCCCGCCGAGCCAGCGCATGATAAAGTAGGCCTCGTACTGCGGGGTGCCTCCCCAACGCGGGTCGCCGTAGTCGCGGGTCTCCGTGCCGACCCAGATGAGGTCGAAGTCTTCGGTTTCGCGGAGGACTTCGTAGCCCCGCTCGTGGAAATTGTCGTACCACTGCGGGTACTTGATGATGATCTTCACCTTGGGATTCACCTTGCGGGCCGGCGCGAGGATGCGATCCTGAGACACCTGGACCAGGAGCTCACAGCGGTAGTCTTCCCAGGTGTCGCCAGCGACCGGATAGGCCTTGGCTCCGACCGTGGCCGTCTTGGCCTTGCGGGCCGCCTGGCACTGGGGGCACTCGCAGTCGGTGAACCAGAAATCGTCGATCATGATCTCGTCGAACAGGCCGGCCGTGAACTCGAAGATTTCCTGGAGCCGCTCCTGGGTAGGCTGATCGGTATAGCAGGAGATGACATCCCAGCCCGTCGACTTCTTGCCGACGACCGTGGTGGTCACGCAGCCGGAAACGAGGAAACCCGCATCGAGAAACCGCCTCCTGGCGCGCTCGAGCGTCTCCTTGGAGGCTTGGTACTTGTCACGAAAGGTCTCGACATAGACCTTCGTTACGCCCGTTTTCTTGCACCACTGGATCGCCGAGTCGATCCCTTCCTCGGTGCCGAGCAGGTCGCGCACCTGGCTGGCGGTGATCAGGGTCGAGTAGCGGTGGACCTGCTGGCTCTCGAGGGCCAGAGTCCAAAGGTCGGCCGGATCGGCGGCGCGCGAGGCGGTTGGGCCGCACGCCCATCCGGACATGGCCAGCGCCAGTGCTGCTACGACGGCCGCGCGGCGGATTGGCTCTCGGCAGGCAGAACGACGATTCATGGCGGCTGTCATGGGGCACCTCTGGTCTTTATCAACAGGGGACTGTCACGCTGGACTCGATATTAGCGGCCGGCTCCTGACGATGCAATCGGCCAGTCGAGAGGGGTGGCGGTCAGGGCGCAGCCCGATATCCATGGCAGTCCAACATGGTAGGCCGCGCTGGCGATCCGGCTGAATCTCCGCAGCCGATCTGGAACACGGTTCTGGTCTTGGGCAGGGCGAAAAAATAACCTTTACAGTTCATCGCACTGCTTGCGAGCAAGCAGTGCCTCACACGAGGCCAACGGGTGTGCCACGGCCTACTTGTTGGCCGTGCCGCCGCCAGAGCGCGAATTGTGAAAGTTATTCTTTCGCTCTGCCTTGGATGCCGTGTTCCTGTGGTTCGCTCTGGCACACGCTACTCGAGGAGTCGCTTGGCGAAGCAGAACGTCGTGTCCGCGCGTTTGCTGTACTCGGCATCTGCCGGATTGAAGCTCGAGTAGCGCACGACCGGCCGCACGGATTCGATGAAGCGGCCATCGCCCAGAGAGAGGGCCGTGTGGGAGATCTTTCCGTGCTCGCTGAGGAAGTAGAGGGTGTCGCCGCGGCGGAGACCATCGCGGTGCCAGCGGGTGGCAACAAGCCGGCCGGCGAGGGCCTGCTGGCTGGCGTCGCGGGCAAGCGTGATCCCCTCGGTGGCAAAGGCCGTCTGGACCAGGCCGGAGCAGTCGACTCCATCCTTGGTATTTCCGCCCCACACGTAGGGTGTGCCCAGCAGTTGCTCGGCCGCCGCAATAATCCGCTCGACCCGCCGGTCGCAATCGACCCGCCGGTCGCAATCGACCGGCCGGTCCGCGGTGCCGTCGTCGGCGCGGCAGGAATCGGCCGTGACAGAGGCCTCGCGGCCGTCCGGCAGGATGACGACCACCTGCTCGGGCCCGCGCTTGAGGAGTTTCAGCCGGGCGCCCATCGGAAGGACCAATCCATGGTCGGCGGTCTGGTTGCGCAGCAGACGCACGTGGGGGCCCGACTGATAGCGGGCGAACTCGGCGGCGTCCACGCGGCGGAGGTCGCGGCCGTGGATGTAGCCCACGTAGCCCTCCATGGCGTGGCAGAGGAAGTACCCCTCTGCGGCCTGCTTGACAAGATAGACCGGCGTGCCCAGCAGGCAATCGGTGGCCACCTCCCGCGGCTCGGCCGGCCGGTCGTAGCTGAAACCGTGCGTGGTATGAACCAGGCCGAACCGCTCCTGGCCGAGCTGCGGCGAGGGCAGGACTTCGATGCGGTTGTCGATCGAGTCGAAACCGAGGTGCCTGAAGAGCCTCTCGGCAGCCAGCCGGTTCTCCTGGAACTCGACGAACCCGACAAGGCGGATGCCGCCATCGGACGCCGTCTCGGCCGCCAGGTGGCAGGGAAAGAGCCGGGGGTCGTTGATCAGTTCGCGCTGGAAGAGTTGCACGTAAACGGGCAGCCGGTCGCGAGACCCGACAAGGCTGGGCTCCACCGTGCGAATGGCCTTTTCGAAATAGGCCCGTTCGGCCGGTTCGGCCGGTTCCTGCGGGGCAGCCGGCGGCGATTGCCCGGCAGCGGTTGCCGGCGCGGCCAGCAGGGCGAGCAGGCCGAGGATCGTGGCACGGTATCCAGTGGAAAGGCAAAACGAGCTAGTCATCCAACACACTCCCCGGCAAGGTAGCCGGTGCTGAAGGCGGCCTGAAGGTTGTAGCCGCCGATGAGCCCGTCCAGGTCGAGCACCTCACCGGCGATGAACAGGCCGGGGGCGAGCTTGCTCTCCATGGTGCGGGAATCGACCTGGTCCAAAGCGATTCCCCCGGCAGTGACCTCGGCCTTGGCGAAGCCGAGGGTGCCGGAGGTGGGTATCTGGGTTCGCTTGACGGCCTTGACGAGCCGCAAACGCTCCGGTCGGGTCAGCTCCGACACTCGCCGGTCGGCCGGAATCCGGGCCTGAGCGACGAGCGATTCGGCAACGCGATGGGGGAGCCACGGCTCGAGCAACGAGGCCACCAGACGGCGGCCCGACTGGCCCGTCGAGTCGGTCAGGGCCTCCTCCAGCCCGCCTTCGCGGATCTCCGGCAAAAAATCGCACTCCAAATACGGATAGGTGCCGGGGCCAGCCAGACTGACGGCACGGCTCACATCGAGCGCAACCGGCCCGGTGAGGCCAAAATGGGCAAACAGCAGGGAACCTCGCCCCTCGGCCAGCGGCGCGAGTCGCCTGGACGGGGAGCCTTTGGGGTCAATATCCCCATGGGCGCGGACCACTCGCAGCACAACGTCGCCAAGAGTGATTCCCTGGAGCTGCTTGATCCACTGGGCATCGGTAAGGATCGGCACGAGGGCCGGGCGGGGTGGAACGATCGTGTGCCCCAGGGCGGCCGTCCAGCGGTAGCCGTCGCCCCGGGTTCCACACTGGGGATAGGAGCAGCCGCCGGTGGCCAGCACGGCCTTTCTGGCGGTGATCGTTCGCTGCGGCGTGACGAGCCGAAAGCCGGTCGGGTCGGCCAGGAGGTCGTCGAGCGGCTCTTCGGTGGCCAGGACGGCTCCACTCTGGCGAACGCGGCGCACGAGGGCGGCCAGCACATCGGTCGCCCGTCCGCTGGCCGGCAGGATCTTGCCGTTGGCGAGGACGGTTGTGGGCACGCCTTCCATCTCCATGAGTTCGACCAGCTGCTGCGGGCTGAAGGCCGCCAGTGCCGAGTGGAGGAATCGTCCCTGGGCGCCGAAGGCCTTGACGATCCCCCTCGCGTCGGTGGCGTGGGTGAGATTGCAGTGGCCGCCGCCGGAGATGAGGATCTTGACGCCGGGCCTGCGGTTCCTTTCCAGAAGGAGCGTGGCAAGACCCCGCGTGGCGGCCCGCCAGGCCGCCATCAGGCCGGCCGGGCCTCCCCCGATAACCGCCACGTCCCACTGGTTCATCCGTTGTCTTCCAGAATCACTTGCCTGCGGGTCCCGGGCCCCCGACAAGACGTCCCTTGGGAGGCAAAGAGCCAGCACCCACCGGGAGTCCCGTGCGGCGGCGGAAAAAAGCCCTCAGCCGCCGGCCTTCTTGTAGGGGTAGGGATGCTTGTAGGGCGCTCGGTACTCGCGCTGGAGCAGTCGGGCCGCCTCAGCGTTGTCGACGATCTGCTCGGCTTGCTGGTCCCAATGGACCACGGACTGGGTTTCGTAGGCGATCATGGCCAACTGCACCATGGCGGTCGACCTGGCAGCTTCCTCAATGGGGCAATCGACCTTGGCGCCGGTACGGACGGCGTCGAGGAAATTGGCCATGTGGAGCTTGCCCAGATCCGCCGGCACCTCGTGCTGCTGGCGCTGGCTGTTCTTGCCTTTCGGGATCACGGTCCAGGTGCGATCGGCGGCAAACACCGTCGCCTCATCGCCGTAGAAGAGGATCCCGTTGTCGGTCTCCGGGGTGTACTCGGCCGCTCCCCAGAGCCGATGGCGCCACACGACCGGCAGGCGGTCGAATTCAAAATGGGCCGTGAGGGTGTCGGGCGTGGTGATCTTGCCCTTGAGGTAGTAAAGGCCGCCATCGGCCGTCACTCGCGTGGGCATGGCCAGGCCGAGAACCATCCGCGTGGCGTCGATCAGGTGGATCCCCCAGTCGACCAGGTGCCCGTGTCCGGTGGTCTTCTCCAGCCGCCAGCTTTTGTGGCCGATCTGCGGGCAGTAAGGGAGGAGCGGCGCGGGGCCGGTCCACTGCTCCCAGTCGAGCGACGGGGGCGGATCCTGGGGCGTCGTGTCGCCCGTGCCGGCCTGGTAGTGGATCTGGGCGTCGACCTGAACGAGCTTCCCGATTCCGCCCTTCTTGATGAACTCGCTCACCTCCTTGAGGGCCAGGCTCTGACGCCGCTGGAAGCCGAACTGCACGACCGACTTGCTCGCCTTGGCCGCATCGACCATGGCACGGCCTTCGCGGATGTCGTAGGCGACCGGCTTTTCGCAGTAGACGTGGGGCCCCTTCTCCACCGCCGCGATGAACGGCAGGGCGTGCCACTGGGGGGGCGTGCCGATGATCACGGCATTGAGACCCGGCAGCTCGAGCAGCTCCTGGTAGTCTTTCAGTTCCTTGGGGCGGGATGCCTGCAGTTTCTCGATCTCGTCGGCCGCCGCCTTCAGGTGTTCGCTGTCGACATCGCAGACGGCAACGATCTCCACACCACCGACACTCAAGGCGGCCTTGGCATCGACCATGCCATACCAGCCGACGCCGATGACGCCGATCTTCAGAGGCCCGTCGCTCAGCGCGTGCGACCGTCTCGGCAGAACCAGGGTACCGGCCGCAGCACCGGCTGCGGCAAGAAAAGCTCGTCGCGTCGTCTTCATCGCATCTGTCCTTCGGCCAAAGGCACAATTGGCACTCGGTTAAAGGCCCGGCTGCCGACTACGTCGGCAGCCGGGTCCGACTTGGGTGGCTACTTGGGAGCGGTCACTCCTGGCCAGTCGTCGGTGCGGAAGGGGCAGGCCGGGAGGTCTTCCTTGCTGAAAAGGTTGCAGACCGGGTTATCCGCCCACGCGTAGCGGACGGCAACCGGCTCGGGCACATCGGGGCTGCTGACAACGACCTTGTCCCCCTCGATTCTGGCTTGGGCCCAGACGAACTTCTTGTCTGCGCCGGCAATGGCAAACCCCTTGAGCAGCTCGCCTCCCTTAGCGACCAGCCCGCCGCCGATATGATCGAAGCGGACGATGATCTTGCTGCCGTCCTTCTCCATGCTCTTGTACATGGGGCTGCTGTAGAGGACGTCGCGGCCATAGTCCTTCGCCAGGGCCCAGAGGGCCAGACGCCGGCCCACGTCCTGCTTGTTGCGCGGATGGATGTCGTCGGCCTCGCCGATATCGATGATCACCGCCTGGCCGGTGCCCGGGAGCGAAAGGGTCATGGTCTGGGCTTCGCGCAGTTCGGCCCAGTCGCTGTCGACCGGCTCGGGTTGGATGGCCTTGTAGTTGGCCAGTTGCACGAAGTAGAAGGGAAAATCGCCCTGGCCCCAGTCCTGCCGCCAGTTGGTGATCATCTTGGGGAACAGGTCGCGGTACTGGTAGGCCCGCCCGGCATTGCTTTCGCCCTGGTACCAGATCGCGCCGCGAATCGCGTACGGGAGGATCGGCAGGATCATGCCGTTGTAGAGGTTCGCCGGACGATGCTGGCCCGTGCGAGGATCCTGGGGTGCCCGCGGGGCCTGCGGGGCCGGCTTGCCTTCGGCCTTGGCCTTCGACTCACGGATCTTCCAGGCCTCGCGCTGCTTCTGGTAGGCGGCCTTGGCGGCCTCAGGATCATACTCGGCACAGCGCTTCTCGAAGTCGGCCACGAGCGAAGCGTAGGCCGGATCGGCTTCCAGCACGGCACGTCGGACCCAGGCCTCGCAGGAAGAGCCGCCCCAGGAGGTGTTGATCAGGCCCACCGGCAGCTTGATCTGGTTGTAGACCTCTCGGCCAAAGAAGTAGCCCACCGCCGTGAAGTTGCCGACCGTTTCGGGGCTGCAGACAACCCACTTGCCCTTGCAGTCGTACTGGGGCTCCTGGGTACCCACGAGCGGCACCGAGAACAGGCGGATCTCCGGATAATTGGCCGCGGCGATTTCCTTCTCGCCCTCGATGGCGCGGCTCACGGTAAAACCCATGTTCGACTGGCCGGAGCAAACCCAGACCTCGCCGATGAGGATATTCTGCACGGTGATGGCGTTGTTTCCGCTCACGGTCATGCTGACCGGGCCGCCTTCCTTCATAGAATCGAGCCGCACCATCCACTTGCCGTCCGCATCGGCAGTGGCGGTCTTTGACTGAGAGCCGAGGACGACGGTGACCTTTTCACCCGGATCGGCCCAGCCCCAGATCGGTGCGTCGATCGCCCGTTGGAGAACCATGTTGTCGCCAATGATGGCCGGCAACCTCACGTCGGCCCGAGCGTCGGGGCCGATCGCCAGCAGTGCAATAACCAACAACAGGAAGAGTGACAGGAAGCGATGAATCTTCAGTCCAGACATGATTCCTCCTCAGGGCGGCAGGGCCGCCGGCCAGTACGAGCTACCGCTCGGCTAAAATGACCTGCTCCCGTTGGTCGCGGGTCTTGGTGAAAGGGGTTGATGGTCTCCGAAAAAACAGGGCGGCAGGGCCGCCAGCCGGTACGAGCTACCGCTCGGCCAAGATGACCTGCTCCCGTTGGTCGCGGGTCTTGGTGAAAGGGGTTAACGATCTCCGAAAAAACAGGGCGGCAGGGCCGCCAGCCAGTACGAGCTACCGCTCGACCAAAGTGACCTGCTCCCGTTGGTCGCGGGTCTTGGTGAAAGGGGTTGACGATCTCCGAAAAAACAGGGCGGCAGGGCCCCAGAAGAGGGGCTGACGTTGCCAACATTGTAGCAGGGCGCGGTGGCGGAAACAGCCCCGGGAGGCGGCCGTCGCAAGGGCCCTAGGTTCTCGGCCGGTCCTTGAGCAGCGAGGGTCCAACGAGACATGTCGGCAGGGGACGGCTCGAATCCGGACGTGTGGTCGAGAGCCCGGGCGTTTTCGTCCTTTGCCTGGACGTTCCATTTCAACGACGGGAAGGGCCGGATCTGGCGCCGGCAGGTTGTTTCCGATCAGGGCTCCCGCGATCTGGCGGCGGGCGACATCGATGCCGACGGCGATCTGAACCTGGTCGGCGCGAACCCGGGCCGGCGATTCTCCTCCGGTGGAGCCGTGGCGCGGCGGCCCCGGCGCGCCGGCGCCGCCGCGCCGCTAGGCGAACTGGGGCACGTTCTGTAAACTCATTGGTACATCCATCGTTGGGGAGTCTGCGAACAAGGCCGATCGTTGATTTGTCGATCCCTACTGGACGCCCTATGCCTGCCAATCTCACACCGCAGTATCTCAAGGCAGAGCAGGAGTATCGCCAGGCGAGCACCCCTGAGGAGGAGCTTGCCTGTCTCCAGGCGATGCTGCGGGAAATCCCCAAGCACAAAGGCACCGATCACCTTCAGGCCCAGCTCAAGCAGAAGATCGCCAAAGCCAGAAAGGATGCGGAAGGCTCCGGCAAGGCGGGGAAGAAGGGGCGCGGGGTACGGATTCCCCGGCAAGGGGCCGGAACCGCGGTGATCGTGGGCGGGCCGAACGCCGGGAAGAGCCAGCTCCTTGCCAGTCTGACCCGGGCCGCGCCCGAGGTGGCGCCCTATCCCTTCACAACCCACCAGCCGCTGCCGGGAATGATGTCCTGGCAGGACGTCACCGTCCAGTTGGTGGACACGCCCCCGATCACGTCGGACTACCTGGAATCGTACATGTACGGGCTCATCCGTGCGGCGGAACTAGTGCTGCTGATGGTCGATCTGGGAGCCGATTCGGGGATCGAGCAGTGCCAGGATGTTCTGGACCGGCTGGCAGAAACCAAGACGCGGCTTGGCACTCAGACTTGCCTGAGCGAAGAAGACGTGGGCCTGTCCTTCACCCGGACCTTCCTTCTGCCCAACAAGATCGACCTGGCCGAGGCCAAGGATCGGCTCGAGCTGCTGCATGAATTGTGTCCGCTGGAGTTCGAAGAGCACGTGATCTCGGCCCAGATGGGAACAGGGCTCGAGCGGCTGCGAGATGCGATCTATCGGGCCATGGACGTGGTGCGGGTGTATACGAAGCTGCCGACGGCCAAACAGGCCGATCGCGACCGGCCGTTTACCATCCGCCGCGGCAGTTGCCTGGCCGACCTGGCGGGGCTGGTTCACAAAGATTATATGGAGGGTCTCAAGTTTGCCCGGGTATGGGGATCGGCAGTGCACGATGCAACCGTGGTGAAGGGAGATTACGTGCTTCACGACCAGGATGTGGTCGAGTTGCACATGTAGGCAAGAAGGGATCGGAAAGGCGGCCGCTGCGAGCGGCAGCCCGGCTGCCAAGGGCCGGCTGCTTTCGGCCGCGGAGCATCGTCAAGAAGAAAGAGATTTTGAGGTTAATCGCACCGATGACCAACTCCGAGATCGCTGCACGGCTGGAGCAGGTGGCCGACTTGCTGGAATTCCAGGGGGCCAATCCCTTTCGCATCCGGGCATATCGAAACGGCGCCCGTGCGATCTACGACCTGGCCGAGCCGGTGGAGTCGATTCTGAGCAGTCCCGGCCGTGACCTGACGGAGATTCAGGGAATCGGGAAGGACCTGGCCCAAAAGGTCGCCGACCTGGTGAAGACCGGATCGCTGGCCATCCTGGACGAATTGCTGGAAGAGATCCCCGAGAGCGTGCTGGCCCTGCTGCGGGTGCCGGGACTGGGGCCGAAGAAAGCGGCGGCACTCTTTCGCGAACTGGGGATCCACACGCTCGACCAGCTTCGAGCGGCCTGCGAGACGGGACAGGTGCGCGAGCTGAAGGGTTTTGGGGTGAAGACGGAGAAGGCGATTCTGGAGAACATCGACATCGCCAGCGAGGCGGAGAAGCGGACCTACTGGGCCGTTGCGGACGAGATCGTTCAGGGGCTTCTGATACACTTTCGCACCTGCCCGGCGGTTGAGCGGATCGAGGCGGCGGGCAGCTACCGGCGGGGGAAGGAGACGGTCGGCGATTTGGACTTCCTGGCCCTGGCCGGCGATGCGGAGGCGGTGATGGACCATTTTGGCGCCTTCCCTGGAATCGCCAAGATCCTGCTGCGGGGCGAGACGAAGATGTCCGTCCGACTCGAGGCCGGCATCCAGGTCGACCTGCGGGTGGTGGCGGCCGAGTCGTTCGGGGCTGCAATGCAGTACTTCACGGGTTCGCAGGCCCACAATGTGGTTCTCCGCGGGATGGCCAAGGGTCAGGGGCTGAAGAT
>CAZLWV010000102.1:0-19588 GCA_964563135.1 uncultured Planctomycetaceae bacterium | reverse complement strand
AACGAATACGGCGTTTTTCGCGGGGACTCGCGGATTGCGGGCCAGGAGGAGGCAGGCGTGTATGGAGCCCTCGGACTGCCCCATTTTCCGCCGGAACTGCGGGAAGCCCGTCAGGAGTTTGACTGGGCGGCCAAGGGGGAGCTTCCGGAACTGGTCCGGCTGGAGGACCTTTGCGGCGATCTCCACTGCCACACGACCTGGTCGGACGGCATGGCGACGATCGAAGAGATGGCCCACGGGGCCAAGGCGATCGGGCACAGCTACCTGGCGATCACCGACCACTCCAAGCGGGTAGCCATGGCCGGCGGTCTGGCGGAAGAGCAGTTGCTTCGCCAGTGGGAAGAGATCGATCGGATCAACAAGACACTCAAGGGCTTCCGGCTGCTGAAGGGGGTCGAGGTCGACATCCTGGAAGGCGGGGGGCTGGACATCGAGGACGGAGTCCTGGCGCAGGGAGACTGGATTGTGGCAAGTGTCCACTATGGGCAGAGCCAGTCGCGAGAGCGAATCACCCAGCGGGTCGTGGAGGCCCTGGAAAATCCACACGTCTGCGCCATCGGGCATCCCACGGGCCGGCTTCTCAACCGGCGCAAACCCTACGAGATCGATATGGAGGCCGTATTTCGGGCGGCCGCTGAGTACGGCAAGATGCTGGAACTCAATGCCCACCCAAAACGATTGGACCTGGACGACGTGGCCTGCGCGTCGGCCAAGCGGCACGGGGTGCCGGTTGTCATCTCGACCGACGCGCATATCATAAGCGGGTTGAGTGCGCTTCGATACGGCGTCTTGCAAGCGAGACGGGCCGGACTGACGAAGGATGATGTGGCAAACACCCGGGCCTGGACGCAGTTGAAGAAGATGATCGGGACTCAATGAAGATCCACGAGTACCAGGCCAAGAAGATCTTTCGGGAGTCGGGCGTCAGGGTGCCGCGGGGGATGGTTGCCGATACGCCCCAGGCGGCCGCAAACGCCTTTTCCGAACTGGGGGGCGAGCTGGCCGTCGTCAAGGCCCAGATTCACGCCGGCGGACGGGGGAAGGGCACCATTCGGGAGCATCCGCAGCAGTGCGGCGTGCAGGTGGTGCGTTCGACGAAGGAGGCGGCCGAGGTGGCCGGCAACCTGCTTGGCCACACGCTGGTAACGATCCAGACAGGCCCCGGTGGACGGGTCGTGCGGCGGGTGCTCGTGGAGGAGGGATGCGACATTGCCCGCGAGCTGTATCTGGGAATCGTCGTGGATCGCGCCGCGGCTCGCCCGGTCCTGATGGCGTCGAGCCAGGGGGGAATGGACATCGAGAAGGTGGCTGCCCAGACGCCGCACTTGATCTTTCGGCA
Organism: uncultured Planctomycetaceae bacterium; assembly: GCA_964563135.1. Lineage (GTDB taxonomy): Bacteria > Planctomycetota > Planctomycetia > Pirellulales > Thermoguttaceae > JAAYAY01. Next base: position 18,249 of record CAZLWV010000102.1, on the reverse strand, counting down.
GTCGTTCGATCCGGGTTTCGGGCTGATGCCGTACCAGGCCCGCAAGCTGTCGCAGAAGCTGGGACTGAGCGGCTCGAGCGTGCATGCCGCCGACCGCTTCATGCGCTCCCTCTGCCGGGTTTTCGTGGACAAGGACTGCAGCCTGGTGGAAGTCAACCCGCTGGTGGTCACCGGGAGCGGGGAACTGGTGGCGCTGGACGCGAAGATGAGTTTTGACGACAACGCCCTTTTCCGCCACGGAGAGCTTGCGGCGCTGCGAGATCTCTCGGAAGAGCAGCCGGCAGAAGTGCGAGCCGGCGAAGAAGGGTTGAGCTACGTGAAGCTCGACGGCAACATCGGCTGCCTGGTCAACGGGGCCGGCCTGGCCATGAGCACGATGGACCTGATCCAGCTCCACGGCGGCCAGCCGGCCAACTTTCTCGATGTCGGCGGGGGGGCAAACGTTCACCAGGTGACCGAGGCCTTCCGCATCCTGCTGGCCGACGGCAACGTGAAAGCGGTGCTGGTCAACATCTTCGGCGGCATCATGCGCTGCACGACGATTGCGGAGGCGATCCTTGCCGCCTACAAGTCGGTCGGCTTCAACGTGCCGCTGGTTGTTCGACTGGAGGGCACGGAGGTGGAGGACGGTCGCCGGATCCTCGCCGAGAGCGGCCTGGACGTGATCGCGGCGGAAGGCCTGACCGATGCCGCGAGAAAGGTGGTGGCGGCAGCGGCCAGGTGAGGAAGTGCTAGACACGAAATACGAAGAGCGAAAGTGCGAAGATCGAAACCGAGTCTCGCAGGTGCCAGGGACTGGGGACCTCGAACCACGCCTTGCACCGATTGAGGGGATCGCGTGCGGTGGTACTTGGAGCATGGCGAGCGGTTGTTGGGGACTTCGGCATGCGGATGTTGTGCTTTTCCGGATGAGAATCGGAATCTGTCATGAGTATTCTCGTCAACCGAGAGACCCGTGTACTGTGCCAGGGGATTACCGGCAACGCGGGCCAGTTCCACACGAAACACTGCCTCCAATACGGCACGCAGGTTGTCGGCGGCGTGACCCCCGGCAAGGGCGGCACCGCGGTGGAGGGAGTGCCTGTTTTCGACACGGTCGTGGAGGCCGTCGAGAAGACAGGGGCCGACGCGACGATGATCTTCGTGCCTCCGGCGTTCACGGCCGACGCGATTCTGGAGGCGGCCGATGCCGGCCTGCGCACGATCGTGGCGATCACCGAAGGCGTGCCGGTCCTCGATATGGTTCATGTTGCCACCGTCCTGGCCCGCAGCCCGTCCCGGCTCATTGGCCCGAACTGCCCGGGAGTGATCACGCCCGAGGCATGCAAGATCGGCATCATGCCGGGCTACATCCACAAAAGCGGCCCGATCGGGGTGATCAGCCGGTCGGGAACCCTGACCTACGAGGCTGTCTGGCAACTGACGAGCCTGGGACTGGGGCAGTCGACCTGTGTGGGTCTGGGGGGGGATCCGATTGTGGGAAGTTCGTTCATCGACCTGCTGGAACTGTTTGAAAACGACCCGGCGACGGAAGGCGTACTGATGATGGGGGAGATCGGCGGGACGGCAGAAGAAGAAGCGGCCGCCTACATTGCCGAGCACTTCAGCAAGCCGGTGGCAGCCTTCATTGCGGGGCGGACAGCGCCGCCAGGCAAGCGAATGGGGCACGCCGGGGCGGTCATCTCGGGTGGGAAGGGAACCGCGGCCGACAAGGTTGCGGCGCTCGAGGCGGCGGGGATCGTCGTGGCCGAGAGCCCGGCGGATATGGGGACCGCCATGCAGAGGGCGCTGGCAAGCAGATAGCCGCTGCCTGGTTGCCGTTGGCGATCTGGCTGGGCAACATGACCTCACGCCGGCCTGCAGGATGGTGTGCGGTCATCAGCGTATTGCGGCCGCCCCAGGAATTCGAAGCAATCGCCGGGGGATGCCGGACTTGTGAATCCGCTGCAAGTGGACGCCCACACCGGACCAACTCAGGTTGCGCCGGGCACATGTTGCGGCAGGCTGGACGGTGGTGCACAAGGGGGGCCTGGCCGAAACTTCAATACATGCTGCCGCAACGAATCATGATGGTGTTGTTCGGCTCGTATTCCAGGCCGTCCGACTCGTACAGGTAACGACGGCTGAAGAGATAGCCCAGTTCCAGCCAGAAGCTTCGGTGCCCGTCGAGCCGGCGCTCAATTCCGAGGACAACCCGCCAATCCCGGTAGTCAACCGTATCGCTGGTGCCGTCGGCTCGCTGAATCGCCCAGGCGCTCCCGCCGAACTCACCACTCAGGTAGACCCAGTCCTGCAACTGGTCGGTGCAGGCGTCTCGCCATGGGAGACGATGGGCTAGTTTGGGATTGGGGAAGACCATTTCGTACTTGACTGCCTCGTTGGGTGTCCAGATAAGACCGCCGATTGGCAGAATGTTGTTCTCCAACCTGTCCGTATAGGCACAGCCGACCAGGGCCTGCCACTCAGGCGACCAGGTCCAGAGAACGGCTCCGTGTCCGGGCAGGCGAATTGCCTCGTCGGCTCCCTGCTCGAAGTCGCTGTAGACTCCAGGAGTGATGGCGATGTCGGTGGCCAGTACTGGATTCCACCGCCGCATCCAACGAATCTGCGTGTAGGCGCTGTAAAGGACGGGTGGCAGATCAGGCCAGAGCGGCCCGTCGAGAATGGACACGCCGAATCCCGGCGTGATCAACAGCGGAGCCTTCCGCGACGGGATCGGCAGAGCCAGGACGGCGCGGAGATCGAGTTCGTCAATGTCCTCTTCGTTGGTACCTCCGGACACAATCACCGCGTCGGTGAAGATCAACCTCTGAAACATCCCGTCACGTGCCCCCGGCGGCAGGTCGGGGTCTTTCGGCGGCGCGAGCGGGGCGGAACACTCGGCACTGCCGAGGCACGACTCGGGCAACGCCTGGTTTTGCACGACCGGTTGGGAACGCGTACGGCAGGGAGCGGGGGAAGCGGAGGGGTCAAACTGGGGAGTTTCGAAAAATGGCTGAGGCAGCTCGGCCGTGCTGTCAGGATGGGAGACCATACGGCCTGGGAAGTCGGAGACGGTCGAACTGACCGACGGCAGCGGCACCACATGGGTTTGTGCGCCAGCCCGCGGGGCAAGGAGAGCGAGGGCTGCAAGGATCGCCGGCAACAAGACGGCCGCACGACCTTCCGACCTCCGGTTTCTGAACGGCGTTTGGAAATGATCCGACACGGCAAGTCAGGAGCTTTGCGATTTCAGAATGTGGGTTTGTTTCGGATTGCGTGCTTCGTCTTGCGAACCTGGTGCTCTGTCGCAGCTCAGTTCTCGGATCCATGCCGTGACATCGTGCGACGGCACGAGCCTCGTGGGTTTCTGCCAAGGCGAGTGGGCTTTCTCAGTAGGCCAATCCGGCACCAACGAACACCGTAGAGTTCGGGGTCATCTGGACTTGGCCGAGCTGATAGATCTCGCGCTGGAAGGCGTAGCCGACCTCCCAGTGCCCCTTCCAGCGGCTGTGGTCGTCGAATTCCAGGCCGACGGCCACGCGGAAATCGTTGTAGTCGGTCTGGGTGACACTGCCCATGCCGTCGCTAATGGTCCAGGAGTCTCCGCCATATTCGCCGCGGCCGTAGAACCACCAGTCCACGTTGCCCACCTGCCGGAGCCGCCAGGCCAGCTTGGGATCGGGGAAGAGGATCTCGAAACGGGTGTTGCCGTTGGGTGTCCAGATGAGGCCGCCGGCGGGCAGAAGCTTGATTTTCTGCCGGTCGAGGTACTGCACTCCCGCCTTGACCTTGATGGCCGGTGAAAGGGAGAGCACCGCGTAGCCCTTGCCCATGTAGCGGATGCTCTCGTTGACGACGCGGTCGAAGTCGGAGTAGATCCCGATCCGGAACGACAGTTCGCCGCCGAATTCGGGGGTGGGCTGTGGATTCCAGGCGGCGTCAAGAAACGCTTCGTAGAGCCGTGGAGGGAACTCAGGATTGGTCAGGGCCGGCGGGTTCGGAGAAGGGCCGTTCCACCAGTTCGTGGCAAATCCGGGGGTTACCAGCAGCGGAGACGGCGAGCCGAAGAAGGGGATCGCGAAGCTGGCGGTCAACTCGGCATCGTGGAGGCCAAGTTCCTCCGGTCCGTTGCCGGGCATCCAGATGTAGGCCAGTTCAACCTCATCCAGAAAACGCTGCATGGTTTGCACATAATTGGTGGGCTGCTGGGGATAGTTCCAGGCAGGTGCGCCCGGCAGGTAGGGATCGTAAGGCAGGATCGACGGAGTCTGGGTGCCGGGCGTGGCATAGGGATCCCAGCCTGTGGTTGGTGCCGGCGCGATGGTTCCCTGGAACTGGGCGGTCGGACCACTCGGGGCGTAGTTGGGAACGACGCCAGACGGGTAGGGATAGCCGGGGACCGCACTGGCTGGAGGCTGGGCGGCATAACCGGGATTGACTCCATAGGTCGTTCCCGGTTGGGCGAACGTGGTCGGCGGCTGTGGGGCCGCGGCAGGGACTCCATAGCCGCCGGTGGCCGGCGGCGCCGAATAAGGGTTCGTGCCGGGCGGGGGAAGAGTGCCGGCGTTCTGAGCGATCGATCCGTAGGCCGGTGCCCAGGTGGACTGGGGGGCAGAAGTGGCCGAGTTCAGGGGGAGCTTTGAGGGAATACGGATGGTCTGGGCCAGAGTCGGCGACGCAGCCAGAATGGCTGCAGCAGTCATCGCTGCGATGAGAGTAGCGATTTTCACGACAAAGTCCTCAAGATCGAGGCGATGGGGTGCCGATAAGCGCCGATTCGAGATACGGGGTGGATTTCAATATCAACCCGGCCGAGCCGGGTCAAGAGCGGTTCCCTTGCGGGCGAAAAATGGGAAGAATAGAGAGGAATGATTGACCGTTCCCGAGCTTCCTTTTTTCCGTCTTGCTCCTGCCGAGGAGTCAACTTGTCACCCGTTTCACGCCATGGTTCACCGGCCATCGACCGCAGGCGGTTGTTGGCCGAAACGCTGTTGGAGTCGGTGGAATACCACGAGGAGCTGGACTCCACGAACAACCGGGCCAAGACACTGGCCCGCGAGGGGGGGGTGGCGCTGCCTGCGCTGGTGCTGACCGACAGGCAGACGGCCGGCCGGGGGCGAGGAGCCAACCGTTGGTGGACCGGATCGGGCGGCCTGGCTTTCACGCTGCTGGCGGACACCCGGTCGTGGAACGTACCGGCGGATCGGCTGGCGATGACCGCCCTGGCGGCAGGAATTGCCGTCGTGGAGGCCATTTCGCCGCAGTTACCACGATGCGAAGTAGGACTCCGCTGGCCCAACGATGTCTACGTGGGGCAGGGCAAACTGGCAGGCATTCTCGTTGAGGTGCCTCTTGAAGGGCGGCTGGTAGTGGGCGTGGGGATCAACACGAACTGCCGCCTTGCGGATGCCCCGGCCGAAGTGGCCGGGCGTGCGGCAACGCTGATCGACCTGAGTGGAGAGATCCAGGACCACACGAAGCTGCTGGTGGACTGGCTGACGGCCTGGGGCCAGTGGACAGGGTGGCTATCAGTGGATCCGGAGAAGGTCGGCCGCCGCGCTGACCAGTTGTGCCTGCAGCGCGGCTCCGTGGTGCGGATTCGGCAGGGGGCGATGTACCGCGAAGGGCGGTGTGTGGGGATAGCGCCGGATGGCGCGATCCGCCTGGAAACGGCCGATGGCATCGGCGAGTTCTACACGGGCACGACGGAGTAGAGAACCGGGGCGCGAGGGCCGGCGCCGGCCCTCGCGGTGATCTGTGCGTCAACTGCGGCTCTGCGAGGACCGCTCCTGCGAACGGCCGGTCTGCTGCGGCTTGCCGGATGGGGCGGCGGGGGTGGCGGGCTCCGTCGGCGTTCGCGGGGTGAAATAGCGAGCGTCGTAGAGCGACAGGGCGCGGGCCGCCTTCATCTGGGCCACCAGTTCGCGGGTCGACGAGGAAGCGACCGAACGGCGACCGATCGTGGAGGCCAGTTGCTTCTGGAGATATGCGAGTCCGCGGACGAGCTGCGGGTCTTCGAGGCGATCGGCCGGCAGGGAGTAGATGAGCCAGGAGAGTATGGCGCCGGTCGCCAGGAGCGATCCTTCGGTGTCCTTGCTCGGTCCGCGATAGGCGAAGAAACCAGGATGCCAGGTTCCATCGCTGTTCTGGAGCTGGAGGGCGTATTTCTGTAACTCCTTGACGTGGTCCTCGGCACGCTGCCGCAAGCCGCCGGACTGGAGATCCTCGTCTTTCAAGTGTTTCAAGGCGAAACTGATGGCCATGAGCCGGTCGACGACGTCGACAGAACCTGCGTCGGCCTTGCGGTCCAGTTCGGCCTGCAGCAGGCGCTGCACGGACCAGGTCTCGCCGAGATCGTTTTTCCAGGTGTCGGCGGGCTTGACGTAGAAGGCCAGCCCGATCAGGGTGCCCGACTGGACGAGACCCTGGCGGCATGCGAGTTTCTCCGTTTCGACCAGGTCGGCGACCGTGCCGCGGTGATCACCAATATGGATCTCGTAGGATGCGGGGACGCGATTCTGGGCGAGCATGGCGAGCAGTTGGGCGGGCCGATCCTGGTAGCCGTAGCCAACGCGGGCGATGGTCTGGTCTCCGTCGCTCCGCAGGAGGGTGTAGCCGCTGCACGGAAAGTTCCAGCACAGGGCGCCGACAGCATTGAGCTTCTGAGCGGAGCGACCTCCCGAGGCAATCTCGGCGGTGTGCCCGAAGGCCTCGCAGAAGGCAATCACTTCGACCGGCACGCTGCCTGGCGCGCTGAGGGAACGGGCATAGATTTGGGAAAGGATACGCCGAGTCTGATCCCGCGAGGCGACCATTTCCGGCGTGAGCGCGGGGGCGGCCGGCTGATCGTCTTTCTTGCCAGCCTCGGCCGGGGCTGTCTCCGGACCGGTCTTGGCGACCGCGGAGGGCTCGTCGTCGGCATCGAGCACGCGGAGACTTCCCGAGGCGTCGACGATGAACGGCAAGAGAGTCTGACCGCGGGCGGCGGTCACGGGGATCGCCGCCAGGTACAGGGACAGCAGGATTCGGACCTGGGCTTGCGTCATGCGTCTACTCCTCAACTGGATCTATTGTGGTTCCGTGATGGATTGTGGAACAATCCGCTGCGCTGCTTCGGCAGAAACCGGACTTGCGCCGGTGGCCCTCGTTTCACCATCGATGCAGGGTCCAATCGACGGGCGCGGAATTGCCGCCGGAGGGGGCAATGGGGCTTTCTCGAGAAACTACAGGCCGGAAGTTGCCTCCTTGTCCGCGGGATCGGCTGCCGTGGCGCTGGCGACGTTTTTTGGCCGGTCGATGAGGAACCCTCCGCTTGCGCCTCGCTGGTTATAGCTGTTGTTCTTGGCGCGGCAGCCGTACTGGTCCTCTCCGCCGTAGTCGATCACGAAACAGAAGTTGCCGCCGCACTCGGGCAGGGAGTGGTAACGGGCTTCGATCGAGCTGGATCCGAGGCCCTGTCCGTAGCCCTGGTAGTTGTCGTCACCATCGTAGTCGTAGACCACGCCGAACCCGGCCTGGCGGCCCTGGCCCTGAGTTCCGCCGCCGGTGGCGGCATAGCGGTCTTTGCCTCCGAAGTCCATGAGGAAGCCGGCGGAGCAATCCCAGGCGAATCCGAGCCCCATGATCGTGCCGTCGAACAGATCGTCGCCGGCGTCGTCGATCAGGAAGCCCACGGTGTAGTGGCATCCGAAACCGTTGCTGAACCGCTGGAACCGCTTTTCCGTCCGCGTGCCGCCACCGTAGAGCTTGGTGGTTGCTCCCAGACGTTGGTCGTTGCCAGCGAAATCACGGGCGACCCCGACGCCCAGCCAGTAACCGCCGCCTTGGGAGATGTAGTCGTATTCGTAGCGGTCATCGCCGCTCCCTTCCAGGAGCACCCCGATGCCGCCATTGGCGACGCCTCGTATTCCGGCCCCGACACCTTGTCCCCAACCCTCGTAGCCGGGGGTCTCGGGATAGGAATCGTAGTACATGCCGCCGCAGTAGTATTGGTCGGCGCCGGCGAGGTCGTCGAGAACGCCGAAACCGAGCGGGTTACCAAATCCCTGGGCCCACATGGCGGCGTGGTAGCGGTCGTTGCCGTCTCGATCCAGAAGGATGCCGATGCCGCCGAGGGCGTGGCCCTGGACCCGCCGCAAACCAACGTAGGTATCGCTGCCGCCGCGATCGATGAGGATGCCTGCTCCGCCGAGGGCCGAACCTTGGGCCACATCCTTGGCCTGGTAGGTGTCGTTGCCGGCAGCGTCAAGGAGCATGGAAACGCCGAGAATCGCCGCGCCTTGAATGCCGGGTTGGGTGCCGCGGTAGGTGTCGTCGCCAGCCAGATCAAGGATGACCAGCAACGGCCGCTGGAGAGATACGGTTCCCTCCACATAAACGTCGTTGCCATCCAGATCGATGACGGCGGCGACGCCATCCATTTCGTCGAGGTTGTAGGTGTTCGCCTCTGGTCCGCCGACCACGATATCGCCGGCCGGGGTGAGGATGCGCCGAGAGACCGGCCCAGTTGCTCCCTCGACCAGGACCGGACTGTCGGCACTCAGCGCTGCGAGCTGCTGGAGCAGCGCCGGGTTGGTCAAGGGTGCCAGTGCCGCGGCCGCCTCGTGCATCTTCTCGCGGTTCAACTGCTGGAGCATCCTGCAGAGGAACTGTGCCGCTGCGCGGCTGGGTAGAGTGTGCCCGTTACTGGCACCGCTGGTGAAGGTGGAGTAGGCGCTGGAAGCGTAGCGGCTAAGATCGCTGCGGTTGACCGGCTGGAGTGCGGCTGCATAGGCCATTTGCGATTCGAGCAAGGATCGCCGCACCTGCTCGAGCGCCGATTCGGGAGAGTCGATCGCCGCGAACTGGCGGGGCTCACGGCGGGCCAGATCCAGCTTGACGGCCGCGATGCCGAGAGCACGATCGAATCCTTCGTGTTCCATGATCAGCGCCTGATGCAGCTTGCGGGTGAACTCCTCAGCTTCTGCGGGGGCCTGGATCATGTTGCGGAAGAGATGGTCGTACCAGCCAAGCCGGCAGTCGGCGGTGACTTCGCCGCCGCGGCCGGCGGCCGACCCCTCAAGCTTGCCGATGGCATAGCGCTGGAACGTGGCGAAGGTGGAGTCGATTCCCCGCTTGCGAAATCCGTCGCGGACCTCGTTCTGCATGAGCACGACCTTTCCGGCGGCGTCCGGGTCTCCCACCTGCGGCGGCGATTTGCCGCCGTCGTCTGCGGCCCTGCAGGGGGTGGACCGAGCGATTGGCAGCTCAAGGGCCCCGGCGAGCAGCAGAAGGATCCAAAGATAGGGCCGGAAAGCTTGAGACATCCCTACAACTCCTCAATAACAAACAAGCCGCAGTGGGCGTTCACGGGTGTCATTCGGAAATAGACTTCGGCAAGTGAACTGCTGAGCCACGCCACTTGTTGGTGTGGCGGCCTCAAAAGGCATTATTGGGATCAGCCCATTTTGAAGTACAAGTTTCCCAAGTTCTCAAGTATCGGGTGTTGGCGGGGATCCTGCTAGTGGCCGGCCCTGGAAATGGGGATCGGCGGCAACCGAAGCAGATCGCGGGCGAGGAGACAGAGGCGGGGCCGTGGCGGCGTGGCGGGGACTGACTTGGGGGTGGTGCGGGCGGAGGTCCGCGCTGGGGTTTCGGGCTGGTGTATGGGGTTCAGTGCTGGAACGGTTTCTTCAGGGCGGCGAGGCAGAACTCCTGGCGATGATGGCCCAACTGGCGGGTCCATACGTGATTGAAGCCCCAGCGTCGAACCCGCCGGACGTACTCGGGGATCTGTTCGGCGAGGTTCCATTCCAGGAGCTTCAGGGTGAGCAGCATCCCGCGAATGCGGATCTCCGGATGCGTGACAATCGATTCCACTGCCTCGAGTGTGTATTGTGGGGCCACGTTCATGTCGGCGGTGAGCCAACGTATTTTGCGGAATTCGCGTCGCCGGACCTGCGTCGTGCGTCGACGAATGTGCCGGAAATTCGGGTTCTCCAGCACGACGGGCGAGACCTGGGCCGGGTCGATGCCGAGGACGAAGTGTCCGCGCTGGAGCAGCGCCTGGCTCGTGCCGCCGGGAGCGCATCCGAGATCGGCAAACCTTGCCGCCGGTGGGACAGGCAGTCTCGACCAGGCCAGAGCCTCCTCGATCTTGTACCACGCCCGCGATACCGGCGCGGCGGGCGGGAGAATCGGCAGAAGACCACCTGGATAGCGCGAGCAAATCGCCTGGGCGCGGTGGTAGCCTACCCACCAGTCGCCTTCCTCCACCAGAACGCAATCGATCACGTAGTCTCCATGGGTGGCACATACTCCATCGCTTTCGGGGGCGATGATTCGAGTCCCGTTGGGCGCGGCATTGAGGATGGCCTGGCGGGCCTCGACGGCTGCAGGACTGATCTGGGGGTCGGAGGAGTCTTCCCGGCTGGAGAACAGATCTCGTTGCCACACATGGAGCGTACCCGCTGGACGATCGCCTGCGAGTCGCCAGACCTTCTCTGCCCGTGACTGGAGAGTATCTTCCGAAGCTCGCCCGAGTGAGAAACCGTAGGCCTGGGCAAACGTGCTCCTCAGATCGAAGTCGGCAGTGAAGTCCTGGTCGGACGGCAGCTTGAAGGTAACGAAGCCCGGACGAGAAAACGAGAACCGAAAGGCAGGCCAGTTTCTGGCGATTTCGGCTTTCAGGGCGGCTTCAGCTCCGGCGTGGCAGGTAACGAAGATGAACTCGGGGCGGTTTGTCATCGGCGGTTCCCGGAGAGCCGGGCGATGCGGGATTGGCCAACAGGGATGACGACGGGCCAGTGTCGACTCCGGCTGGCGGCTCAGGCGGGGATGGGCCTTGTCAGGGCCGCTGTCTTCATCATTGTCGTCTCTGAAGCGGGCAGCTTCAACGCCGGGCGGTCATCAGTTTCTTGAGCATCTCGGCGGCGGCGTCCTGGGTGGTGGGGCCGCCATGAGCGCGGCGAGCCCTCTCTTTTTCTGCCTCGGAGACATCCCGCTTGGCGGCCGAATCGACCTCCGGTTCCGGGTCTTTTGGCGGCTCGTTCGACGCTCCTTCGCCAAACTCTTGTTTGACGACAGCCGACACATCCACGATCTTCGTATCCGTTCCGGCAGAACCTGCGTCGCCGCCGAACCACTGGCTGATGTCGAGATCGTCATCATCGGCCTTGCCAGCCGCCTTCCTTTGTGGCGATTGCCTCTTGCCTTCCGGCCGGGATGCTGCGGCGGTCTTGACTCTGGCCGCAACCTGCCCCGTGGCAGCCGCAGTTGGCGACGGATGCAGTTCGGGCGCTCCGACGATGTGAACATCGAAATCGAGCTGTCCGACCACCAACCGGTCCCCTGGCATCAAGGGGGATTTGTCGGAGATCCGTTTGCCGTTGACAAACGTGCCGTTGCGGCTCCCCAGGTCGCGAACGGTTACGCTATCGGACGCAACGCGGATTACGCAGTGGTGGCGGCTCACCTGATCGCTCGCGGGCCGCAGATGGCAGTCTTCAGCCCGCCCGATGTAGAACTTCGGCCCCTTGACGGGGATTTCTCGTCCGGTATGGCGACCATTGGTGACGATGAGCTTTACTTCCATTTCCTGTGCCAGCTTTTCAGAATCGAGAGAGATCCGTACCGACTGCGGGGGCGACTTGGCGCCCAGTAATTGATGGTGGTATCCATTTGCCCCGCAATTGACAACACTGTTCAAGTGTTTATTTAATTTGCAGAAACAAGCGGTTTGTCAACACTCCCCGGCGGAATTCCGGGGCCGCGGACAGGACGACTGATTGTACACCCAAGTCGGCGGGAGACTCCCGCGTTTTGTCAGGGTTTCTCGGAAAACGAGACGAAAGCAGTCTGGCGGGCTGCGGATGCAGGTCGACCGGCGCGGCCCGACAAGACCACGCTAACTGCATGTGGGGTAGATTGATATAACCCGATAGGGTAAGTTGTTTCGCCTGGTTGGGCAGGCCATTTCTGCAGATCGGTGGTCATGGAGGGTGGCTCAGGCTGAATGCTTTCTGCCAAATGCCGAAGTACCCGTGGAATCTGTGTTTTCAATTTTCAAACCTCCTGGACCGGCAAATTAGGTCTCTAGAAGCAGGCCTTGCGGCCGCCTGGGCGGAGAGGACTCTGATCACCAACGGATGGCGCACGGCCTGGGGATAGAGAAGAAGCACTTGAGCAGCCAGCAGATTGAGAGAGGCAGACATGAAGAACGGTTTTCGGCTGAAGACATGGGCCGGTCCACTGACGATCGGGTCGTTCGTCGTGCTGACAGTGACGGGAATCCTGATGTTCTTTCACCTGAACTTCGGGGCGGTCAAGCTTGCCCACGAGTGGCTGAGCCTGGTGTTTGTGGCCGGGGCCTTGGCGCACCTGGCGGTCAACTGGAAGCCTCTTCTCGCGTATTTCCGCAAGCCAGTCGGAGTGGGGATCATTTCGGCCATACTCCTGGTGGGCGCGCTGTCGCTGGTGCCGTTTGGCGGCGGATCGCATGGGCACCCCTTGATGGCGGTGGCGAGAGCCCTGGAGCAATCTCCGCTGACGCTGGTGGCCGAGGTGGCCCAACGGAGCCCTCAGACCGTTGTGGAGGAACTGAAGGCCCAAGGGTTACAGGTCCAGAATGAGTCGCAGACGATCTCGGAAATCGCCTCGGAGAACCAGCGGCAAAGCATGGAGATTCTGAACCGGGTTCTGGGCCAGCGGTGACGGCGTGACGCCTCTGCCGATTGTTGTGGAATCCTGACGTTCTGCCGGGTCTGGTACAGCCGTGAGAAGAATTGCCGTTTCACTCGGGCGCTTGGGCCCAGGGATCGCGGCGGGTGCCGATGGGGGGCTTGAACGGACGGATGCGGTCGAGTTCGAACAACTCCCGGGCCTTGGCGGCAGCCTCGGCGGCCAATGCGGTCTCGCCCAGGCGGGTCTCGATGTCCGCCAAGCCCCAGTAGGTTCTGGCCAGGAGTCCGATCGGCGGCGAGCGACTGGCGGCCTGGGGATCGATCGTACGGGCCAGGTCGATCACCTGCTGCAGAAGCTGGCGGGCAAGCTTGGGCTCGCCGCGACCGTCTTCCACGACGGCCCGGAGATAGTAAGATCGTCCCAGGCCGGTGCGGTAGTGGGGAATCTCAGGGAACTCCTCGTTGAGTGCCTCAAGCAACTCGGTGCTCTTTTCGAGCGATACCTCCATACGATCGTCCTGACCGCTTTCGAAGTACGCCTCGGCAAGGCCCTGATAGATATATGCCAGGGTCCGTCGGTAGTCGGGCATCTCGGTGTGGGGAGGAGAAACCTCTCCCATCAGCGTCAGGGCCTTTTCGAGCGATGCCACGGTCTGGCCGGGCTGATCGGCGAGCGGGAATCCGCTGGTCACCGCGCAGGTCCATGCCAGGGTCTGGCGGTACTGGGGGTTCTCGGGATACTCGGCAATCAGTTCTTCGAGGATTGTGATCGCCTTGTCCCTGGCCTCGGCCGCCTCCCCGGCACGCTGGCCGAAACGGCACACGCCCCACAGGTGGCCATAGCACTCGGCCAGGGCATGCCGATACTCGCCCCGGGAAGGCGTCTCCGCCACCAACTCCGAAAGGATCGCCAACGACTCAAGCAGGCAGGCATCGGCGTCGGGCGCGTGGGTGGCGGGGCTTTCCGGCGAGGAGGACTGAATCTGCTGCAGCAACGACGCCAATCCCGCCGCTCGATAGGCCTGGGCGAGCTGGAATCGTCCGGGCTGCGACGTGGCGGCCGGCGGCCGGTCGCGGAGGATCTCTCGGGAATGCGCATAGTGACGAAATGCCTCGTCGAAGCGGTCGGCCGCGAGTGCCATGTTGCCCAACTGGTTGTGGACGGTGGCCAGTTCGACGACACACTCGACCTGTTCGGGAGTCTGCCTGGCCAGACGCTGATAGATCTCGATCGCGCGGCCGTAGGCTTCTTCCGCTTCATGGAACCGTCCGAGCCTCTGCTGGATGTCGCCCACGCGCCGAAAGGCCCGGCCGCTCTGATCCTGCCACCTCGTATTGTCGCGATTGGCCTCGGCAAACCGATCGTAGTACTTGAGGAGCCCTTCCAGCACGACGGCGTCCTTCCTTCCCACGACGGGCAGGGCGACGTCGGCGCCCCAGACGTCGCCACCGGTTTCTTCGAAGGTATGGGTCAGGGGCGTTCCGCTAACTCGGGAGAAAACGTCCTCGAAGGCCTCCGCCGCAATCGCCAGGTTGGCCTCCGCCCGTCGGTTCTCCAGCTCGGCCTGAGAGCGGAGGCTCGCCTCGCGCATGTAACCGGCCGATGAGCCGATTGCTCCGGCGAGCAGCGAGATGAGTGTGGTGGCGGCCAGAAGAGCCATCACTGGATTTCGCCGGCACCACCGCCAGCCTTGCTCGAGGGCACTGGTGCGGCGAGCCCGGATGGGCCGGTCTTCCAGGAACCGCTGCAGGTCATCGGCCAGTTCGCCCGCGGTCGGGTACCGATGGGCCGGTTCCCGGGCCAGGGCCTTGAGCACGATGGTCTCCAGGTCGCGGGGAATACCGGGGTTGACGGCGCGGGGGCGAGGGGGCGCCTCGCCGCTCACCTGTCGCAGCAGGCGATGCTGGATTGTCTCGTCGAATGCGGGGCGGAGTGTGAGCAGTTCATAGAGCGTGAGCCCAAGGCTGTAGACGTCCGTCCTGACAGACGTTTTTCCCTCGAGTTGCTCCGGCGCCATGTAGCGGAGCGTACCGACCACGTCGCCCGGATGGGTCAGGTCCTCCTGGTCGACGAACTTGGCAAGGCCGAAGTCGGTGATCCAGGCGACCCCTTTCTCGTCGAGGATCAGATTGCCGGGTTTAACGTCGCGATGGAGGATACCCTGGTGGTGGGCATAGTGGAGGGCCGCTGCCACCTGGGTGCCGATACCAGCCACGCTTCGCCAATAGGCGGTGCCCCGCGTGCCGATTCCACACAGGCTGTCGGAGGTATCGAGGGCCTCACCATGGCCGGGCTGAGCTGAGAAACTCCGGGAGGGGGTCGAGCCGGACATCGCTTCCCGAGAGTCGCCTTCCGGTTTCCGATCCGTCTGGGAAGCGGCACTTGCCGGCTGAGGGGATACCGGTTCGAATCGGCCGCGCAGCATGGCCCGGGCGACGGCCGCGCCGGAGCGGCCCCGTTCTGGCCCGGCGCAGCGGTGCTCCTCGCACTCCTTGCGACCCTCCGCAGGATCTCCCAGGCTTCGGGTGCTCAACTCGGCCACGACGCGGTCCAGGCTGCGGCCTTCGATGTACTGCATCACGTAGAAGTGCTTGTCTTCGTGCGTACCCACGCCGAACACGGAGACGATGTTGGTGTGGTGGAGCCGGGCTGCCGCCTGGGCCTCGCGCCGGAATCGCCGCAGGGCATGGGAGGACGAGGCATAGGAGGGCGCCAGCACTTTGATCGCGACTCGCCGGCCAAGCGATTCCTGTTCCGCTTCGTAGACAACGCCCATCCCGCCGCGGCCGATCGTGCGCAGGATCCGGAAGTCGCCAAGCCGCTCGGGCGGGTGTTCGAACTCGGCCGCCCGCTGGCCTGTCAGGCCGGCACAAAACTGGTGGTCCGACTTGAGTTCCTCCAGAGCCAGCAACGTGGGAAACACCTGACGAATCTGCTCGGCCCAGGAAGGGTAGGCTTCGGCGTATTCGGCCACGGTAGGGTGCTCGCCCTGCCGGCATCGGGCCACGAAATCCTCAGCCAAACGCTCTACCGGATCCCGTGACTGGTCGGAGTCGTTCATTGCACGCCTGCCTCGAAGCGGCTGATCGTATCGGCCTTCACCTTGGATGGAGCCCCGAAATGTCGGCCACCAGCTTGCCCAGGCGGACCAGGGCCCGCATGTAGCGGTTGCTTGCCGCGGCCTTGCTGATGCCCAGTTCCTGGGCCACCTCGTTGTTCGACAGCTCCTCAAAATGTCTCAGGGCAAGGACCTCCCGGTCGAGCGGTTCCAGGGTCTCGATCACCTCGCGCAGATGTGCCTGCAGCTCCAGCCGCTCGACAGCTCGACTGGGCGTTGTCAGCCTTCCTGCCAGGTGCTGCGACAACGAATCGGAGTAGACCAGTGGACGCGCGTGGCCATCGAGGGGAACCTCCAACTTGGCATCTCGCATCTGGGCACCGAGATGGTAGCGATGGGTGGCCATCAACCGCTCACCGGTCAGAAAGCGAAGCCAGAGAAACGGCGGCATGGGCCGATTGGCCAGATAACCCGGCAACTGCTTCGAGGCATCGACAAAAGCTTCCTGTAACACATCCGAGGGGTCAACTCTCCCCTTGACACGGTTGTCGAGCCGCATCTCCACCATGCGGCGCAGCCGCGCGCGGTGTTCGGCAAAAAGCTCCGCGAGTGCCACCTCCCCACCATCTTCGAGGCGTGCGACGGCTGCGGCAGTCTCCGGGTCGGGAGTGTTTGAATCGCGGTCGGACATACCTCCAATTGTAGCTGAGGTTCATTGCAGCAACAGAGTTGTCTCGATTCGCGAAACCTGGGCTCGGCAGCGTGAGAAAATCTGCTGACGCAATGACGAGACAGGGCGGCAGGGCCGCCGGCCAGTACGCGCTGCCGCTCGGTTACCAATAGTCTGCTCCCGCCAGTCGCGGCTCTTCCGGACGAACTCTACGATCTATGAGGTTCGTGGTATGGACGGGAGGCGAGAGGTCGCAATGCCCTGACGGTGGGAGTCGCGCTTCCCACGGCTGGTGAATCGTTCTATACTGAGGGGCAAGAGACAGCCTCGTATTTCACGAAAATGCCCTGTTTTCCAGCATATTTCGCGTTTCCGCCTCCAAGTGTGAAATGTCCAGAAATGTGCGTTTTTGGGGGCTGTCGGGTGTCATGACACCCGCTCAAGAAACCAAAAAACCCCGCCGACATCGCCGACGGGGCTAGATCGCTCCGGTTGGCACTTCCAAGGGGTTAAATGGGCGACCCAGGGAAGTGTAGGCCGCAAAACCGTTGCCGACGAAATTCGTCGACAACCACGCCCACCGCCGACTTTCGCCGACGGGGGGGCTGAGGCAAAAACAAACGATCACGCTGTGGGCAAGCAGCGTGATCGTTCGTTTGTCGACCGGCATCGGAATCGGGGGGCAGGGCAGCCGATGCGGTCAGGGGAAGCATACCCCGCTGTGCGGCGTCTGCAAATTGATGGCGGAAGTATGCCGCCACCCGGCAGCCCCGGTTTGCAGCCCGGGGCCACCAGGGGTGCTGTCAAACTCAGTTCCTCGGGGGAGCTAGCGGCCCAAGAGCCGATCGAGCCACGACCGGCGGGCACGCCTCAGGATCCCATCCGGCAGATGGACGCCCAACACGTCCAATTCGGTGATCGCCCGAATGACCAGGGCCTTTCGACGTTCCAGGACCACCTTTCGGGCCTGTGCGATTGTCATGGTTCGCGTGCCAGCCTTCAGGCTGTTGCACACATTGCAGGCTGTCGTGAGATTATCCAACTCACTGGTCCCGCCCTCGCATAGCGGCTGAACGTGGTCAACCGTCGCGGCCAGCAGGGTGTCGAGGTGTAGGAGCAAGTCTTGGCCGCAGTACGTGCAACGCCAATCGTCGCGCTGGAACACCTGGAACCGGAGCCGGCGCCGCCTGGCAGAGGACTTGCCCTCCCACGACTGCCTGGTGGGACAGGACTGCGCTGCGCAAACGCGGTCGGATGCGATGGCTTCTACGATCATGCCACACCGCCTTTCGTCGACACCAAGACGGCAGCCGTGACGTTGCGGGCGAGCCCGACCAGATCCGTGACAAACTGCTCATCATACGGCGCGGGTGCCACACAGACTTCCGTAATCGTCTGGTAGGATCCCTTGTCGAGGAACCCCAACGAGCGTAACCGGGTCGCCCACCGTGAAAGCCCGACGTCGCCGCACAACAGACTGCCCGTCTTGCCCTGGTAGTAGGTCCGCAGGGCGATTTCCATGCACATCATCAACACCGCTCGGGCGTCTGTGTAACGCCCCATCGCCCGGAACGCCTGCCCGGTGCCGATCAGGGATTGCAGCGCGCGGGGCATGTCTGGATCTGCCAGGGTCCGCTGGGCGGATTGCAGGACCACGTTCTTCGCGTGCTCTCGCTCAAACTTCCGCTGCAGTCTCCGCTCTTGCTCTTGCTGCTGGTTGATGGAGGTAATCAAAGGGCACCCCCTTCCCACGCCAACTCCACGGCCGTCTCCATACCGGCGAGCTGCTCCTCGTGGAGACTCTCGTCAACCAAGTCGCGAAAGCGGGCCGCAATCTCCGGATCGGCGCCGTATCGGCTGTAAACGATCGCCGCATCGA
>CAZLWV010000101.1:0-30267 GCA_964563135.1 uncultured Planctomycetaceae bacterium | reverse complement strand
GGCCTGAAGGAGATGGCCCATTCTGGGAATCACGCAACCCGATTTAGTGCTGCATTGGGAAACTGAACCACCGAGCATCCGAGGACGAGGCGATGAACGTGCGACCAACTGCCAAGAAAGTAGAGTGCCGCCCTGGGAAACGGGAGCTGGTGATGGTGTGGGCGCTGCTGGCCGGGCTGGCCGGATGCGTGTCGGACGCGGTGGGCCAGGAGCGGCAGGCCGTGGGGGTGTGGAGCTTCGACGGCATGCTGACCGATCGCAGCGGGCGAGACAACCACGCCTTCGTGTCGCCGGCCGCCTTTGTGGCGGGGCACCAGGGGAAGGGGCTCCAGTGCCAGGGGCAGCCGGCCGTTGTGCCCGACAGCCCGGAACTGCGTTCGGCGCCGGGGCTGCGGATCGAGTGCTGGGCCAAGCTGGACGGGCTGGGCACGAGCTGGCAGCCGCTGGTGATCAAGGACGGCGCTTACCAGCTTCGCCTCGATCCGCCCCAGGAAGGGAGCCTGTTCTCCTTCTTCCTGAACCTGGGCGGATGGGAGCCGCGGGTGCAGTCGCGGCAGGCCGCCAGGCTGGGCCAGTGGTATCACCTGGCCGCCGGGTGGGACGGGAAGCAGATCTGGCTGGAGGTCAACGGCGAGCGGACCAGCCGACCCCGCGCCGGCACCCCGCTGGAGTCGCGCGAGCCGCTGGAGATGGGACTGTTCGAAGGAGTGCTGGACGAGGTACGGATCGAGAACCCCGCGGCACGGCCCTCCGGGGTGGCCCAGTGGCTGTTCGAGGGGAACCTGCGTGACTCGTCGGAGCACGGGCAGGACCTGGCAGGCAAGGATGCCCAGTTCGCGGCGGTTGAAGGGGGTCAGGCCCTCAGGTGCGCTTCCGGGCCGGTCCAGGCGGCAGGTAGCGCGGAGCTGCAACTTGCCCCGGGATTTCGCCTGGACACCTCGGTGTGCTTCGAAACCCTGCCGCCCGAAGGACGCCAGATCGCCTTTAAGGACGGCGAGTACCAGCTCCGACTCAATCCGGCGAAGGAAGGGGGCCGGTTTGCCTTCTTCGTGAATCTTGACGGCTGGGAGCCTCGCGTGACGTCGGAAGAGCCGGTCGAGGCGGGAAGATGGTATCGGCTCACCGCCGGCTGGGACGGCTTTGCCCTGACGCTGGACGTCAACGGCCGCCGCGAGCGGTTGACGCGTTCCGGGCTGCCCAAGGGAACCACAAGTCCGCTGCTGATCGGCGGTGCCGGGGAGCTCATCGACAACCTCAAGATCGAGAACTCCCGTCTGCCCGTGTTCCAGATCCGCGACGCCAGGCAGGAGCACGCAATCATGCTGGCCGGGCGGCCGGAGAAGCTGACGACGACGATCCGCAACCTGGGGACCGGGGCCGAGCGGGTGGCCGCCAGGTTCAAGCTGCCCGAGGGCGTCCGGTTGCTGGGCGAGGCGGTGCATGAGCTGGGGGACATGCCGACCGGTGGCGAGAAGACGATCGAGTGGGCGGTCGAGGCTGGGAATCCGGTTGTGGGCGCGGCCGAGATCCAGGTGGCGGCGGCGGGAGGTGCGGCTGCGGTGGCCAGACATCCGCTGATCTTTTTCGCCAGCGAGGAAGGACAGCCCGTCTCGGCCGCAGAGAAACTCTCGGCAAGGAACTGCGGGACGGCGACGACCTGGTACATCGACAGTCTCCGAGGGGACAATTCCCGCGAGGGGACGTCGCCGGCGACGGCCTGGAAGGATTTTGCCGCGATCCAGGGCAAGGTCCTCGGCCCCGGAGAGCGGGTGCTGCTGCGGCGCGGGAGCGTCTTCAACCAGGAACTCAACCTCTCGGCCCGGGGCACGGAAGAGGCCTGGGCGGAGATCGGCGCCTACGGCAGCGGCCCGCGGCCGATCCTCCGCCGCAACTGGGACATCGACGATCGCTGCGTTCTGGTGCGGAATCCCGATTTTCTGCGCATCAGCGGCCTGGTGGTGTGCTACGCCGGCAAGGGGCTGATCGTGAGCTACACCGAGTCGGGGCACCGCGGTCTGGTGATCGAAGACTGCATTGCGCACCACATCGAAGGCCTTTACCGGTTCAACGCCCACGGAATTCCCGAGTGGCTCGGCCGCCGGGGAGCGCCAGGTGACGGGCTGAACCACTCGTCGGGGATCGCGATCCTTGGCGCGGCGGCCAAGGACCTGGTGCTGCGCGACTGCGAGATGTTTCAGTGTTCGTCGGGCTATTTCGTCTCCGGCACCGACGCGATCGTGGACCGGGTGTTCTGCCACGACAATATCGTCCACAACACGTCGCCCCACCCATTCCTGGTCGGCGTGCACCGGGCGGTGCTGAAGAACAGCATTTTTGACGCCTCCGGCTGGCATGCCAGCGCCGGCACGATGGGGATCATGCTGGGCGGGACCGACGGGCTGATCATCCGGGACTCCTACTTCCGCAACCAACCCGATTCGGGAAGCCACGACGAAGGGGGCATCGACTTCGAGGCCGGCGGCAACGGCTGCCTCATTGATCGCTGCACGTTCGAGAACAACGCCGGGGCGGCGATCGAGGTGCTGGGACTGAAATCACCCCAGACCACGAACGTCGAGATCCGCGGATCACGTTTCCTCCAGAACAACACAGCGAAGAAACTGGGCCCTTCGGAGATCTTCATCTGGGGCGGGGTCCGCGATCCATCGGTTTGCCGCAGCACGGGACTGGTGGAGGGCAACGGCTACGTGCTCCTGCCGGAGATCGAGTTCTTCGTCAACCAGGCGCCCCAGCTCACCTCGTGGACATTGAAGGACAACACGCAGTACGCAACCGCGGCGGAGCTCGAGCGGGCGATGCCGCTCAATCGCCCGCCGGTCGTGGCGGCTGGGGCCGACATCCATATTGACCAGCGGAAAGCGGCGCTGGCCGGCTCGGTGCAGGACGACGGCCAACCGGGGGCGAAGCCGCTGGCGATCGCGTGGGAAGTGCTCGAGGGGCCCGGCAGCGTGGCGTTTGACGATGCCCATGCGGCCAAGACGACGGCTGCTTTCGCCGGGCGACTACCTGCTGCGGCTGGCGGCTGACGACGGCCAGTTCTGGACGAGCGACATGGTCGCGGTGCACATTCTTCCGCCAGGCGAGTCGGTCACGGCCGCCTGGGAGTTCAACCGCAACCTGGACAAGGAGGGCTGGACGGAGGTCAACCCGGGGACGCGGATCCAGGAGTGGGCCGAACAGGACTGGCCGACCAGATCGCATCCGGTCCAGCACGTGGCGGGGGGATACTACGTGCTGGCAATCGACGGCAGCCCCGACGCCCAGTTGCTGTCGGCCGATCAATTGGGGATCGAGCTGACGGGCAAAGAAACCCTCCTGGCCCGGCTGCAGAACCACACGCCGGCAACGAAGATGCGGCTGCGATTCACGACGGATGCCGACCCGGAGTGGAACGACGCCAAGAGCCTCACGTTTGCGACGATCGGCAACGACATCGATGGCCGGGTCTACACGCTCGACCTGTCGACGGTGCCCGACTGGAAAGGTCGCCTGCGGCAGATTCGCCTGGACCTCAGCGACGGCAAGCCCCTGACCGGCACCTGCCGCTTCGACTATATCTGGCTCTGCCGGCCGGCGGAGTAGTCGAAGGCAAAAAGCCCCATGGGGAGCCGTGGGCGCAGGGCGACTGCATGAAGGTCTTGCCGCCGCCGTTGGCGCGGTCGAACCGCCTGCCCGTGAAACGGCTGCGGCGGTGCGGCTGCAGGCGAGCTGCGCCCGTCCGTCACGGCGCCGGCCTCGGATGCCGCGGGATGGCAGGGGCGCCCGATTGGGCGAGAAACCCCTCGATCTCCTCGCGCCGCGGAATCGACGGCTGGGCCCCGAGCCGGGTGACGGCGATTGCCGCGGCGGCGCTGGCGAAGCGGAGGCCGGCTTCCAGCGGTTTTCCTTCCACCAGCGAGGCGGCCAGGGCCCCACAGAACACATCGCCGGCCGCGGTGGTATCGACCGCTTCCACCTGGAACGCCGGAACGTGGGTCGTGGAGGGCCCCGCGCAGGCGCACACACCCTGGACACCGAGGGTCACCAGCACGACCTTGGGCCCCCGGGCCTGCAAGGCCCGGGCGGCCTCGGCGGCGGACGCGAGCGAATCGGCCGGCCGCCCGCAGAGGAATTCGGCCTCCGACTCGTTGACGACCAGGTACGCAAGGCGGGCCAGGCACGACTCGGGGATCGCCCTGGCCGGTGCGAGGTTGAGCATCATCGGCCGTCTGGCGGCGGCGGCCAGTTGGATGACATACTCGAGTGTGTCGACCGGGATCTCGCACTGGAGCACGATCAGTTCCGCCTGATCGATCAGGGTGCGGCAGCGGTCGATGTGGGCCGGGGTGAGCCTGTAGTTGGCGCCGGGGGCCACGGAAAGGTAGTTGTCGCCCTCAGCCCCGATCATGACCAGCGCTGTGCCGCTGGCCACCGACCGTTCTGTGAAGACATAGTCGATGTCGATCCCAGCCTGCTCGAGGTTCTCGCGGATCGCCGCGCCGTAGCGATCGTCGCCCACGCAGTTGACCATGGCCACGCGACCGCCGGCCCGGGCCGCGGCGACCGCCTGGTTGGCCCCCTTGCCGCCGAAGGTCTGCAGGAAGACCGCGTCGGTAACTGTCTCGCCCCGCCGCGGCAGGCGCGACATTTTCATGATCAGGTCCACATTGGAACTGCCGACGACCACGATCGGACCGGCCATGATGCCCTCCATTTCCAGACCGCAGGACAGGATCGGCGACCATCGGACAGGACTGCATGCTGCCGATATCGCCCATGCCCAGCGGATCAAGATCAAGAACGATCAGGGAAGCGTGTGCAGCCCGGGCGGCGCAGCGTGCTGCGCGACTCGCAGGAGAGAACGCGACGCTGCCCCCTGCTTCGTGTTTTGTGTCCACGCCAGTGTGCCGAAAGGGGCCCTGGGCCGTCAAGCCTCCGGACTCTTGCAAATTGCGGAGCGAAAGCGTACGTTGTCTGCGTTGGTATGACGGCGTCTGCCGTCTCGGACGGCAACCGGTAGGTCCCTTGGTCCCAGGAGGTGATCGCGTGAGCAGGTGTGGCAAGCTGACGGGAAAGCGGGCTCTGGTCACTGGTTCCGGCACGGGGATCGGCCGCGAGATCGCCCTGGAGTTCGCCCGCCAGGGGGCGGACGTCGTGCTGCACTACGCCCACAGCGGCGAGGGGGCCGAGTCGGCGGCCAAGGAGATCCGCTCGCTGGGGCGCCGCGCCGCCGTGTTTACGGCCGACTTCAACGAGACCGACCAGGTCATCGCGCTGGCGGAGCAGGCGATCGGTTTCCTGGGGGGTGTCGACTGCCTGGTCAACAACGCCGGGATTACCTTCAACAAGCCCTTCCTGCAAGTCACGCCGGAACAGTTCGACGTGCTCTACCACGTGAACGTGCGGGCGCAGTATTTTCTGACCCAGCGGGTGGCCCGCGACATGCTGGGGCGCAGCGGAGGTGCGGTCTGCAATCTCACGTCGATCCACGGGCTGCAGGGCGCCCCGGAACACTCGATCTACGCGGGCACGAAGGGAGCGATCATCGCCCACACCCGGACCCTGGGCATCGAGCTGGCCCATCAGGGGATCCGGCTGAACGCCATCGCGCCGGGCTGGGTGACGGTTGAGAACTATGCCCGTGCCATACCGGGCTTCAATGCGGAGGAGTCCCGCGAGTCGGCTCGCGATTCGGTTCCGGTCGGCCGTCCGGGCTCGCCCCTGGACATCGCCCGTTTGGCCGTCTTTCTCTGCTCGGACGAGGCGGAGTTCATCATCGGCCAGACCCTGGTGGCCGACGGCGGGACGACGGCCCTGATGTCGCTGATCCGGGACTTCCGCCACGAATCTTCAGCCCGCTTTGGCACCGGCTACGTCCCGGGGATTTGACGCTGCAGGACTGTCTGGACCGGGAGGACCACGATGTCGACCTTGCTGGGTGTGTTGATCGTCGCCACGGGCGGGCTGGTCATGGGGAGCGGTGCCTGGCCATTCAAGCTCATGCGGCTTTACAAGTTCGAGCACTGGTGGTTCATCGGCATGCTCGTCG
Organism: uncultured Planctomycetaceae bacterium; assembly: GCA_964563135.1. Classification (GTDB taxonomy): domain Bacteria; phylum Planctomycetota; class Planctomycetia; order Pirellulales; family Thermoguttaceae; genus JAAYAY01. The sequence goes on along the minus strand of CAZLWV010000101.1, from coordinate 24,218 downwards.
GGCTGGTGATCATGCCCTGGACGATCACGCTGGCCGGCTGCCCGCACGCGCTGGGCTCGCTGGCCGAGGTTCCGCTGGAGGCGATTCTGCTGGGCAACCTGTTTTCCATCGGTTGGGGAATCGCCAACGTGCTGTGCGGCCTGTGCTACGTGCGGATCGGCGTGGCCCTGACCGGCGCGATCCTGGCGGGGCTCGGCGTGTCGGTCGGCGCGATCACGCCGATGATCTTCAAGGGTTCGGGCCTGTTCAGGGAGGCCCCCGATCTCGGTTCGCCGGCCGGACTGGCGGTCTCCGTTTCGGTGGCCATGATGCTGGTGGGCGTGGTGATCGCGTCGCTGGCCGGATTCGGACGGGATCGCGAACTGGAGAAGCAGCAGGATACCTCGGGCGGCTTTCTCATGGGACTGGTCATGACGGTGGCAGCCGGCATCCTTTCGTCGTTCATGGCCTTCGTTTTCGTCTACAGCCAGGGGCCGATCGTCGCGAACCTGAGCGTGGTCGGACCGGGCCGTCCGATCAAGGTCACGATCGAGGGTCGCGCAGACCTGTCGGGCCAGTACGAGGTGGCCGCCGACGGCACGATCCAGCCGGCAGGCGTATCTCCGGTTGCCGTGGAGGGGCTCAGCGCCGCGGAGGCGGCCGAGCAGATTGCCGCGCAGGTGTCGGCCGAGTTGGGTCTGGCGGATCCGCAGGTCACCGTGGAAACGGGCAGCATTCCGGCCACGTTCGGCGTGTTTGCCATCGGGCTGATCGGGGGCGCGATGGTGAACCTGGGCTACGCGGCATATCTCCTCACCCGGAACAAGTCGTGGGGAGTGCTGCTGGGAAGCGGACGGGAGCTGGGACTGGCCGTGCTGATCGGGGTCAACTTCAGCCTGGCCGTGGCGCTGATGGGCAAGGGCATGCTCCTGCTCGGCGCGCTGGGGGCCTCGGTGGGCTTTGGCATCCAGCAGGCCATGCAGATGACGGGCGGGCAGCTCCTGGGGTTCATCAGCGGCGAATGGCGGGGCGTTTACGGCAAGCCGCGCCGGCAGATGTACCTGGCCATCGGGATTCTCGTTCTGGCGGCCATGGTGATGGCCTACGGCAACACGCTGGCGAAAGGAACGCCATGATCGAGCGACTGATTGAGACACTCACCGCGGTGGGCAAACCGCCCCGCGTCTGCCGCGTTTCCGACGGGAGCCGATTGCTGATTCTTCCCTATGGCGGGCGTGTGCTGGGGCTGTTCGCCCCCGGAAGCGAGGCGAACTTCTACTGGACCCATCCGGCACTCGAGTCGGCCGCATCGGCCGCCGAGTTCTATGCCGGCGAGACCTGGCACAACTCGGGGGGCGACCGCACGTGGCTGGCACCCGAGGTCGACTTCTTCTTTCCCGACTATCCCAAGACCGATCCCTACCGGCAGCCGCGCCAGCTCGACCCAGGCCAGTGGCAGGCGGCGGCCGACGAAGGGGAGCTGAGATGGACGAACCGGCTCACCTGCCGGCTGTCGCGATCCGGCGCCGAAGTGGAAATGGAGATTGGCAAGTCGGTTGGCCCAGCGCTGAATCCCCTGCGGCACGAGCCGGGCCTGGCGCATCTGGGCGGCGTGGAGTACGCCGGCTACACGCTGCGGACATCGCTCGATCTTCTGGGGGCCGAAGGCCCGCAGAGGGGACCGGTTGGCTTGTGGAACCTGATCCAGATGCCTCACGGCGGCGAGATGCTGATTCCCACCTATTTTTGCAGCCGGCCCAAGGTCCTGTTCGGCACGGTCAACGCCGAAGACCTGGAGCTGGAGGACCGGCTCGTCCGCTACCGGATGCGGGCCGCGGGCGAGCAGAAGATTGCCATCCGGGCGGTTGCCGCAGCCGGGCGAATCGGCTACCGGTATCCGGCGGGCAGGGAGCGCTGGTCGCTCGTGGTCCGCAACGTGGTCGTCAATCCATCCGGACTCTATGCCGACGCCCCCTGGAGCGACCCGGAGGATCTGGGTTACGCGATCCAGGCGTGCAATGTCCACAGCGGCCTGGGGAGCTTCAGCGAACTGGAATACCATGCTCCGGCGATCGGTGCGGGCACGGGCTGCACACACTGCGAAGACATTGCCCAGACCTGGGCCTTTCGCGGCACCCGGGCCGAAATCGACGAGATCCTGGGCTATTTGTTGATCCCCGAAGAACGAGGAATCCATGAAGGTTGATCTTGCCAATCGTGTGGCCCTGGTAACCGGCGCGGCCCGCAACATCGGCCAGGCCATCGCCGACGCTCTGGCGGCCAACGGCGCGGTGGTTTACTACTCCGACGTGGACGGCGCCGGGGCCGAGCGTGCGGCCGCGCGATCCGCCGGGGCGGCGGGTGTGGAGATGGATGTGCGCAGCCAGGAGCAGGTCCAGGCTACCGTGCAGCGGATCTGCCGCGAGCGGGGCCGGATCGACATCCTGGTGAACAACGCGGGCGTGAACACGCTCCATCACCGGGTGCCGATCGACCAGTTTCCCCGGGAGGAATGGGACCGGATCGTGGAGGTGGACCTGACAGGCCTGTACGTTGTGAGCCACGCGGTGGCGTCCGTAATGCGTTCACAGGACTGGGGGCGGATCATCAACATCTCCTCGATCGTCGGTCTGGTACCCCTGCGGCTGCAGTGCGCGTTTGCGGCCGCCAAGGCCGGGGTCATCAACCTCACGAAGGCCATGGCCCTCGAACTGGGGCGGGAAGGGATCACCGTGAACGCCGTCGCCCCCGGTTCAGTGCTCACCGAGGGCACCCGACAGCTCTTCTACGGCGAGGACGGGCTGTTCCGCGATTCGGTCCAGAAGATGCTGGCCCACGTGCCGCTTGGGCGGCCCGGGACCAGCGAGGAAATCGCCCACGCCGTCCTCTTCCTGGCCGCCCCCGAGGCGAGCTACGTCAACGGCGCCGTGCTTACCGTGGACGGCGGCTGGACCGCCGGCTACGCCCGCGAGTTTTGATCTGCCACGCCGGCCCCGCCGGCCGATGCGGACGATGAGAAAGACTGACAGTCAAGCAGTTACCCCCACCCTTTTTTGTGCGTGGACTACCATGGCCAAAATCACTCCCTTCAAGAGCTACCAGACCGACAAACCCCCGGTCATCCCCAAGCCCGAGGTTCCCCCCGATCCGATGATCGTGACAGTCCAGGACGGGGTGCCCGTGTCGTACAGCGGCTGCCACGGGGTTGGTGTGCGGGTCGTGCACCCGGTCAATCCCAACGCACCGGCCAAGAACATGGGGCTGGTGATGTTTTATCTTCCGCCCCACGTTGTGCTCGAGCCCGGCTCGCACGAGACGGAGGAGACGTATGTGATCCTGGAGGGCTGCGGTCGGATGACCTTTGCCCGCAGCCAGCGCGATGTGAGCAAGGGGGACTTCGTCTACCTCCCGCCGTGGTGCGTGCACGGCATCGAGAACACGGGCACCGAGACGCTGGTGGTGCTGATTGCGACCTCGCCCCCCAACCCGTGAGCCGGATCATGAAGACGATCGACCGGGAAGGTCTCCGCAGTTTCCGCGTTCCTCCAGGGTCTATTACCCTATGGTGGCTCGGGCAGGCCGGTTTCATTCTGAAGAGCCCGCAGGGGCGGCTCGTGGTTGTGGATCCTTACCTGACGAACAGCTGCAAGGCGATCGGTGAGGAGGCCGGGATCAACATGGACCGGCTGGTGGCGCCGCCCCTGGCGCCGGCGGGCCTGGCCGAGGTCGATCTGTACGCCCTCACGCACAGCCACGGCGACCACCTCGACCCGGAAACGGTGGCCGGTTATCGGGCCGCCGGGGGAAGGGGACCGTTTCTGGCCCCCCCTGAAACGGTCGAGCGGCTCGAACAGTCGGGTGTACCCGCCGAGCAGATCGTGATGACCTGGCCCAACAAGGTTTACCGGGTGGGCGATGTCTGGGTTCGCGCCACCGTTGCCATCCCGCTGGGGGCCGACGACCTGACGCACGTGGGTTACGTGATCGGCGTGGACGGGGGACCGAGCGTTTACCTGACCGGCGACACGGCTTATGAAGACATTCTGGCCGCCGCAGCGGCCCCGAACCGCCCCGACATCCTGATTGCGGTGATCAACGGCGCATTCCGCAACCTTTCGCCCGCGGAGGCCGCCAGACTGGCCAGGGAGCTGGACGTGCGGCTGGCGATCCCCTGCCACTACGACCTGTTTCCCGACAATTCGCTTCCGCCGCAGCTCTTTCGCACGAACCTGAAGATCGCCGGCATTGGCGACCGTTACCGGCAGCTCGAGCACGGAGAGGCGTTTACCTGGCCAAGCCCGGGTTGAGGCGGCCGGGCGGCGCGGGATTCCGCGGCCGCACGGCTCACCGCCGATCCTGGGGCTGGGGGCCGGGCGGCGCCCGTCAGTTGTCAGCCACCGAGGACCCAGCCTTCGCGGTAGGGGCACTGGATGAGCGGGGCGGCCTCCGGGGCGTTGACGGTAGCGAGCTTCTCGGGATCCCACTGGAGCTTCTTGCCGACCCGGTAGGCCACGTTGCCGAGGTGGTTGGCTTCGGTCAGGAGCCCCGAGTAGTGGAAATTGGCGCTCGTCTGCTTGCCGGCCTTGCAGGCGTCGATCCACTCCTGGTGATGCGATGCGACCCGAGGCAGGAACGGTTCCGGGGCCTTGAAATCGGCGAACTTGTCTTCCGGCAGGAGGATGTGCTTGCCGTAGTCGGAAAGGAGCATTCCTTTCTCGCCGATGAACAGGGCGCCGCTGCCCCACTGGGGAATCCCGCCGTCTTTCCAGATCTGGGGCTTTTCTTCTCCCTGGTACCAGGTCATGGTCACCGGCGGCAGGTCGCCGCGGGCGCCGTACTCGTAGCGAGCCCACATGGAGGCCGGCGCGATTTCGGGATGGGGGGGCGGCCCGCCGGCCTCGATCGTCAGCGGGTACTCGAGCTTGAGGGCCCAGAAGGGCAGGTCGTTCCAGTGGCTTCCGAGGTCGCTCATGGTGCCGTTGCCGAAATCCCACCAGCGATACCACTTGGGGCCGGGATAGTAGACGTCGTGGAACGGCCGCATCGGTGCCGGGCCGATCCAGAGATCCCAGTTGAGTCCTTCGGGAACGGGCTTGGAGTCGGTGGGACGCTCGGTCACGTAGACGATGTCCTGGTTCCTTTCGGCAGCCTCCTTGCTCTGGAGGCCCCAGGCGCGGCCGACCCAGACGTGTGCCTCTTTGACTGGGCCAATCGCCCCGGACTGGATCAGTTCCACCACCCGCCGATAGTTCTCGCCGGCATGGATCTGGATGCCCATCTGCGTGGTCGTGCCGGCCTGCCTGGCGGCCAGGCGGATCTGCCGTGCTTCGTAGACGTCGTGGCTGAGGGGTTTTTCACAGTAGACGTGCTTCTTGTTCTTCAGGGCCAGCATGGTGGCCATGGCGTGCGTGTGCTCGCAGGTACTCACCACCACGGCATCGAAATCCTGCGGGCGATCGAAGACCTTGCGGAAGTCGTTGAACTTTCTGGCCTGCGGAAAGTTCTGTGCGGCTTTGTCGACGGCCGGTTGATACACGTCGCAGAGGGCCACAATGTTCTCGGATTTCACGCTCCCCAGGTTCGACCCACCGCGCCCGCCGGCGGCGATGATGGCGATATTGAGCTTGTCGTTGAGGTTCTGCCCCCGGACGATCGCCGGAGCGACCACCAGGGCCGACACCCCCGCGGCGGCCAGCTTCGTGAACCGACGGCGGGTGATCCGATGACTGCCTGGTGCTGAAACATGGCGTGATGGACGACGCATGGCATGACCTCCGCGCGGAAGGATGAACGGAAAACGGGTGAGCAAGCCGGTAAACGCCTCGACGGGCATCTCCTGGGCCATTGGAAGCCGCAGGGCCTTCGGCCGGAAGGCAGGCAGACTGAACCGGGAAGGCAACTTTGCACCCCGAGGTGCTCGTTTGACGGTCCGCTTCATGCCCCGCCTGCCGACGTTTCCTGCGACTTCACCTGGCCGAAGAGTTCGTCATGAGGCCTATTGTGGCGATGCCAAGGCGGCGCCGCAATAGTCGGCTTCAGGTTCGATCACTGGCCGCGGAGGGCGCGAATCGGATCGATACGGGCGGCGCGGAGGGCCGGCCAGACCCCCGCCACGATGGCCACGATGGTGGAGAAAGCGACCGTGGCCAGGGAAAGCCAGAGGGGAAAGTCGAACAGCACGAGCGGCGCATCGACCCCCTGGCCCCGGGTGTAGATGTTGATTCCGACCTGGAGCCCCCACGACACGACACGCCCGAGGGCCAGGCCGCCCAGGCCGCCCAGCAGTCCGAGCAGGACGGACTCGGTGAGAAAGAGAACGACCACGTCGCCGTCCGAGGCCCCGACGGCCTTGTAGGTGCCGATTTCCTGGTAACGTTCGAGAACGGCCATGAAGAGCGTGTTGATAATTCCCAGCGCCGCCACCACGAGGGCCACCGTGCCGACGGCCGCCAGCAGGACGTCGAGGAAAACGAAGAAGGTCCGCATCTCGGCCAGTTGCCCCACGGTGGTCTGGGTCCGCAGGCCCATTTCCTTGAGCCGGTTCTCGACCCGCACCAGGTCGGCGGCGTGCTCCACGCGCACCACCGCCCGTGAGTAACCGCGAGACGGCGTCTGGCCGTAACCGGGACCTCGCATGCCGAAGGCCGCGCCGGGGATGTTCTTCATGACGTCGACCGGCAGGACGACCGTCCTGGAGAGCGGGCCGATGGCGGGCTGGGGCGGCTCGTACACACCCACGATCGAAGCTTCCATCTCCTGGGTGCGGAACTCGAAGGCTGCGTCTTCCCGGCGGGCCAGGCCGGAAGCCTTCAGGGTGAGGGGCTGTCCGACCGCCGACTCCGCGTCGGCGAACCCGAGCGACCGGGCCGTCGATTCGGAGATCAGCACCTGGGACTGGTTGCCGCCAAGATCGAAGAAGCGGCCGGCGACGAGGAGTTCGACCCCCGAGCCGACGAGTCCCACCTCGCGCGGCGCACCGATTGCCGTACAGCGCTGCTTCTTGTCGCCGTGGCGGATTTCGACGTTTCCCATGCGGAACTGCGGGTAGGCCGAGGCCACCCCCGGCATTTTCTCGATCCGGGCCAGGAGCTGGTCGTCGACGACCAGCGAGTCATCCGCATCGCCGGCCGGGTTTTGCTCCTTTGGCTCTTTTTCTGCCGGCCCACCTGCGGCGTCGTCGGGATCGCCGGCATCGTCGGGATCATCGGGATCGAAATGGCCGCCTCCAGACCGGGTCGAGATCTCGATGTTCTTCAGCAGGTCGAGCTTCTCGAAAGGCGCCTCGGCCTGGCGCTGGAGCCCGAGAGCAAAGCCGACCATCGAGTAGAGCGATCCTGCGGCGATGGTGACCCCCAGGACCGTGAGAACCACTCGCAACGGCCGCCGCCGAAGGCCGCCCAGTGCCAGGAGCATGATCCACCAGGCTCTCATCGTCGGATTCCTTCGTCGGAGGCGACGACACCATCGGTCAGCCGGATGATGCGATCGGCCGCCTGCCGAGCCATGTCTTCATTGTGGGTGACGATGATGACCGTCGTGCCGGTCTCTTGGTGGATCTCCCGGACCAGATCCATGACATGCTGGGCGCCCTGGCGATCCAGGTTTCCCGTGGGTTCGTCGGCCAACAGGAGCGGGGGGCGATGGACGATCGCCCGTGCAAGGGCCACACGCTGCTGCTCACCACCGCTGAGCTGGCTGGGCCGATGGTGCGCGCGATTCTCCAGCCCGACCCGGCAGATGGCCTCGCGGGCCAGTTCCCGTCGGCGATGTCCAAAAACGCCCTGGAAGGTGAGGGCAATCGCCACGTTCTGCTGGGCCGTCAGGCCGGGAACGAGGTAGAAGGACTGGAAGACGAAGCCCACGGAGCTGCGGCGGTAGATAGCCCGCCCCTTGGCGCTGAGCTGGCCGAGGTGACGGCCGTCGACGGTCACGGAGCCGGAGGTGGGTGTGTCGAGCCCGCCGAGGAGATGGAGGAGGGTGGACTTGCCCGAGCCGCTGACGCCGAGAATGGCCAGCAGCTCGCCGCGGGCCACCTGGAGACTGACGCCGTCGAGGGCCCGAACCGTGGCGGGCCCCACGCGATAGTGACGGGCAAGGTCGTGAGTCTCGATGAGCACGGTTGCGGACGACGGGGCGTCCATGGAAGCGCTCTCTGCTGGCAAGGTACGATCGGTCTTTCGGGTGGCAAAAGTATAGCGGCCCCAGCCGGACGGAGGAACTTAGGGGGGCGGAAAACCAGATCGATCCGGGCTGGCAACCCGGTAGCCTTGGGCCGCCAGCCCCGGCAACGGCCGACGGCAGGTCAACCCGCCGACCCCAAGAGGGCTGGCCGAGGTGCCGCAGCACGGTGCAAACCGCCTGGAAAGAGGTCCAAGATGGCGGTTGCGCGGCATTTTCGGGCTTTTCTTGCCAGCCAGGAGGGCTGATTGGCCGACAAGACTGGCACGGACCGGGATTTTTTGCTATCTGGTCCCATAGTACAATTGGAGGTAGGGCGTTCCAAGCCGCCCCACCACTGAAGGGTGTCTTGTGCGCCCGGTTTTTCGCGGTCAATCGAACTGAATGGGGCCACTACAATGCGGGAGGTATGGAGAGTCCGATGAAGCGGTCTTTTCGAGCGCAGATTGCCAAGGAAACACTGTCGATTCTGGAGGCCGGCTGTTACACACCCAAGGGTGGAAAATCGGTCTCGATCCGTTCGGCTCTGAAGGCGTGTGAGAAGGGAACGGTGCTCTACACGCCTGCATCCCTCGCCCAACTGGGCGGCCCCGAGTCAAATGGTCTGGCAACGAAGTTCGAGGTCACCAACGAAACCACCCTGGCTGCTTCGCGACGGCTGAGTCAGGAGCTGGCGCTGAGCAAGGTTGCCTGCCTGAACTTCGCTTCGGCGAGGAACATCGGCGGCGGCTTTCAATCGGGCGGCCAGGCACAGGAAGAGAGCCTTGCCCGGTCATCGGGTCTCTATCGCAGCCAGGGGCGTGCGCGGGTCTTCTACGACGCCAATCGGGATTGCGAGACCTGCCTGTATACCGACCACATCATCTACTCGCCCGACGTTCCGGTGATCCGCGATGATGCGGGACAGTTGCTCGAACAGCCGTATACGGTTTCGATCATCACCGCTCCGGCCGTCAATGCGGGCGCCGTGCGGAAAAACGAACCGGACAAGGCTGCCGAGATCGGGCCGGTGATGCGCCGGCGGGCCCGGTACGTGCTGGCGGTTGCCCAGGCCAACGCCTGCGAGCACCTGATCCTGGGTGCGTGGGGATGCGGCGTGTTTGAAAACGACCCGAAGGAAGTCGCCGCCGTCTTCGCCGAACTGCTGCTGGGCAGCGGCACGTACGCCGGCGCCTTCAAGACGGTCGTGTTCGCCATCTACGACCGTTCGGAAGACGCGGCCACCCTTGGACCCTTCCGAGCGAGGTTCGGCGGGGCATAGGCGGCGGCGTCCGAGCCAACCGAGGGCCTCGACCGAGGCTCCCGAGCGATGGAAAGAGCGCCCCGGTTTCTGGTGCTATGGGGGAATGTGCCGCCCAGGCACCTGGAGTTGTCGTGGCGCGGAGCCCGACGGCCACCTTGAGGGCGTTCCGATGCCTCCTCGCCCTCACGGCCGCATCGCCTGGTGGTTGGCCTGGAGCGGCAGGCCCGTTGCATCATTGCGGGAACCCGGCGGGAATCTTCCGCTCCGCCTATCGCAGCAAATTCCGAAATCGGCTCCAGAACCGGTCACCATCCGTAGACGGGCGGGCTGTTGTAGAACGATCGCGGGTGATAGGTCTGCCGGCGCGGGGAATGGGTGGCCTGGATCCGGGCAACCGCCTCATCGTGGCTGTTGAAGTGGTTCCAGCGGTAGCCATAGTCGCGGTACCCGCCGTAGTCGTAACCTCGACCTCGATAGCGATACGGCCGGTAGTCGTAGTCTCCGTTGTCGTTGTCGTTGATGATGTAGTTGTCGTTGACGATCTGGATGCCCCGATTGGGCCCGGCTGCCATTGCGTCGGCCGTCACGATGGCCGAGAGCAAGGCGAGTGCCGCCACAATTGCTGGATACCTCATCAGGAAACCTCCTTCTTCTCACGTGAGCGACGAGTGTGCACCTTGGGCAAACGGAACCCTTGCCCGCGAACGTTGCTGCGAAGAAGTGCAGAAATCGTGCCGGTATCGGGCAGCGGTTTGCGTAAACTGCTCTGAGGGAGCGGTTAAGAGAGACTCCCCGGGGTTGGCAGCGGGGCTGGGGTCCAGGCAGAGCGCCGTCGCATTGACGACAGATCGGCGCGGGCTGACGACACGGTTTGCAGGACCAGGGGCAGACCTGCACGTGACGGAAGGTCGCATGGTTTGCGGCCTGCGAGACTGCTGCAGGCGCCGTTTCGGTGCCGGTCGGCGGCGGGCGGGAGGCTCCTCCACCGGGGGATTTCGTTGGTCTGGGGGGACCTCTTCCGCAGCGGTCCGCCATGGCAGCACCACCTTGTCAATGGTGGTGATTGCCTCATAATGAGGCAGCCGGACGAAAGAAAACATGGTCCCCCCAAGATAAGGAAGCTCCGCCATGCCGTTGGTGGTCGTTGGTTCTGTGGCTCTGGACAGCATCGAGACTCCCAAGGAGACCCGCGAAGACATTCTCGGGGGGTCGGCCGTGTATTTCTCGGTTGCCGCCAGCTACTTTACGCCGGTGCGTCTGGTGGGCGTGGTCGGCGACGATTGGCCGGAGAAGCACACCCGGCTCCTCGAGCTGCGAGGCATCAACGTGGACGGTCTGCAGGTGGTGCCTGGGGGCAAGACGTTCCATTGGCGCGGCCGTTACATGGAGAACATGAACGACCGGGAGACGATCGAGGTGCAGTTGAACGTGCTGGCCGACTTCGATCCCAAGCTGCCGGAGGAATGCCGCCGGGCGCCGCTGCTCTTCCTGGCCAACGGGTCGACCACCACCCAGCTCAAGGCGATCGAGCAGTCGACGGGCGCGACGCTGGTTGTGGCCGACACGATGGATCTCTGGATCCGCACGGAGCGGGAACAGCTCGACGAGATGCTCACCAGGATCGACGGGTTGGTGCTGAACGACAGCGAAGCGAAGCTGCTGACGGGCGAAGACAACCTGGTCATTGCCGGGCAACTGGTTCGCAAGATGGGGCCGCGGTTCGTGGTGATCAAGAAGGGGGAACACGGCGCCATGTTCTTCAGCCAGTACGAGACCTATGTGCTGCCGGCATACCCGACGGAAAACGTGGTCGACCCGACCGGCGCCGGCGACAGTTTTGCCGGCGGCATGATGGGTTACCTGGCCGAACAAGGCAATTTCGAGCCCACCACGCTCAAGAAGGCCATGGCCTACGGGATCCTCGTGGCCAGTTTCACCGTGGAGGACTTCAGCCTAGACCGGTTGATCAACATCACCCGCGAGGATCTGGAGCAGCGGATGGTACAATATCAGCAGATGCTGTCGTTCTGAGCCATCACGTACCAAGACGGGTGCGGCCGAGGAACGAGTGGCCGCCGGGAGCACAGAAGCGCGATACCCAGGGGGATTCTGAAAGCACGGACATCCATGAAACAGCACGTTCGGACTTTCGTGGCGGTTGAGATAAGCGAAGCGGTTCGCGCGGCGGCAGCCAAGGTGATTCGCCAGATGGCCAAGTGGGACGCGGCCGTGAAGTGGGTCGACACGCAGAACATGCACCTGACGCTCAAGTTTCTGGGCGAGGTCGCGTCGGTCGAGCTTCCGGACATCTGCCGCGCCGTCGAGCAGGCGGCGGCTGAGGTGCAGGGTTTCACGTTCGAAGTGGGAGGCGTGGGAGCCTTTCCCAAATTGCAGCGGCCGCGGACGGTCTGGTTGGGAGTGACCTCAGGAGCCGACCAACTGGCCCAGCTGCAGCGGAGCATCGAGAAGGGCCTCAAGAAGCTGGGCTATCCCCCGGAGAACCGGCGGTTTTCGCCTCATCTTACCCTGGGACGGGTCAAGCATCCGGGTCCTGAGCTCGAGGAATTGAGCGAGCTGATCAAGTCGCTTGCCGACCAGCCGGGTGGAACGACGGAGGTCGACGAGGTGACGGTTTTTTCCAGCGAGTTGACCCGCGAGGGGCCAATCTACCAGGCGCTTGCGCACGCGGCGCTGGCCTAGGTCGGCGGGTGGCGAGTTCCAGCGAGGGGATCATCCTGTGAGTGACCCAGGCGGGAAAACCTTTCGGTTCACTTGTCCGGAGTGTTTTGTCTCGCTCAAGGCCCGGGTCGGCCAATCCGGGGTGCGTCTGGCGTGCCCGAGCTGCAGCGCGTCGATCGTTGTGCCGAAGGCTCCGGAGTCGAAATCCGTGGCCGGAACGACGGACCGGATCGTCGATACGTCGGCTGCGGTCGCCGCGGGCGAGTACGGAGTGTGCGCCCCGGGCCAGGCGGCGGTGTCTGCCGACCTCGTCACGATCACGTGCCCCGTCTGCGCCACCCGAGTTTCGACAGAGCGTTCGAACCTCGGCAAGAAAGTCCGCTGCGTGGAATGCGGGACAGTGATCACGGTTGCCGAGGCCCCCAAGTCGCTCGGGCAGACTCGCCGGCCGCAGACGATCGACCAGGCCCGTGTGGGAGAGTATGGAGTCAATCTTACCGGCCAGGCCACGGCGGCGTCGCAACAGGTCACGATTCCCTTCCATTGCCGCCTCTGCGACACGCTGCTGCGGGGCACCCTGGCCGAGGTCGGCCAGGAGCTGACCTGCCCCGACTGCGGAACGAAGACCATCGTTCCCCCGCAGAAGAAGGCCGAACCCACGGCGATTGTCGGTGCCGCAGCCATCGCGGAGCTGGGAGAGTACAGCCTGGGGCAGCCCAACCTCGGCTCGCCGTGCGACATTCCCGTCGTCTGCTGCCTGTGCAGTTCCCGGCTCATGGCGCGAGCCGACCAGATCGGCACGAAGATCCGGTGTCCGGATTGCGGAACGGAAACGGTCGTGGCGGCACCGGCGGAACGCAAGGCCGGTGCCGTGATGGGCGTGATGGCCGACATGGCGAAGGCCGCCAACTACGGCGTGAGCGATTTCCGGGCCAATACGGCCGCAGCCCTGGTCACTCTGTCGGAGGTACTCGTCAGGTGCCCGACCTGCGACCGCGACTTCATGGTCGCGACAAGACACGGGAAACGGAGTGTGGCCTGTGCCCATTGCGGCACGGTGATTGCCATTGCCGAGCAGAAGCCGGCCCAGGCGGCAGCGGCGCCGCCTGCGGCAGCGGCCAACGTGGAGAAGGTCATCCATATCGGGGTCGCCTGCCCTTGCTGCGGCACGCGGATCCACGCCACCGACCGGCAGGTCGGCCGGAAACTGCCGTGCCCGGACTGCGGCACCGCGATCACGATTCCGCCTCCCAAGCCTGATGGGGTTGCCGAGGAGCAGGTCGTCTGTGGGGGCGAGGAATATGCCGTCGGGGCGCCTCCGGAGGTCGTCGCGCAACTACCCATTCTCACCCGATCGCTGCCCAAGGATCCTGACAACGATCCGGATTTCGACTTCCTGGGCAAGGCCGACGATTCCCGGGGGTCCTGGCAGCTCCGGGACCTATCCGACAAGCTCGGTTTCCTCGGCCATCCCGACGCGACGGGCCGCTGGCTGGGATTCTGCATCGGCGGAGTCGCCGTGTTCACCTCGCTGGCTGTCTCCGTCATGCTCTTCGCAGCGCCGACGGTCGGGGGCTCGAGGGCCATCGCCCTGTTTATGACCTGCGGGTCGTTTGGGTTCACCGGCCTGGCCTGCCTCGCCTGGGCGTCACTTTTCTCGGTAAACCTGGTGGCGATTGTTGAAGACACCTCGGCCGGGAACCGCGTCGTGCAGAACTGGCCTGAAGGCAACTGGATCGACCAGATCGGCGAGAGTTTCTACGTCTTCAACAGTTGCATGGTCAGTTTCATTCCGATCTCGATCCTGCTGCAGAACTGGCCTCCTGCCCGTCCGTTTGCCGTCTATCTCTACGTGGCCGCCCTCTGGCTCAGCCTTCCGCTGGTGCTCCTGTCGATGCTGGAAACCGGGTCGGTCTTTGCGCCGGTTTCCGGCAATGTGGCGGCAAGCCTCTACCGGTGTCCCGGAGCGTGGGCGCTATTTTACCTGCGGTCGTTCGGGCTGACGGCCGCCGGGCTGGCCATGTATGTCGTCTTCTGGCGATTCATCTGCGGCCCGATCGCCTTTCCGCTGTTGGCCCCCATGGCCACGACCTTCGGCATGGTCTATGCCCGCTGGCTGGGAATCCTGGGGGCCCGGATCCGGGACTCGATCGAAACGGCCGCCGAGGCTAGAAGAACTCCCACTGCTTGACGGGCTTTCCGCCGCGGAGCTTGACTCCGATTTGGTAGGCGTCGATGATCGCGACGACCCACACGGCAAGCGATCCGAGGCAGGCGATCCTCCACGCGCCAAGGGCAAGAACCAGGAGCACGATTCCTTTGACGGTCTGGCCGAGGACGACCTGGCCGAGGCCGGGAACCACGGCCGACATGACGGCCATCAGCGTGGGGTCTCGGGGCGGAACGCGGGGCATGACGAGGTCCTGGCCGCTGCCGTCGGTATGCCGCGGCCCGCCCATCTGCGGCGCAACGGCCGGAGGGCCTGAGAAGAGTCCTGCGATTTCGCCGGCCGGCTTCCAGTCCTGCTGCCCCTCCGTCCACACGTGATCGGAGCTCTTCAGCGAGCCTGCGTTGGCCAGTTGCTGAAGCTGATAGAACGAGATTGGCCCTTTCTGGCGGCCGTTCTCCGTGTAGTACCATTGACCTTCGGCCATTCTCGCAGATCTCCCACGCACTCGGGCGGGCCACCGTACCAGTGAGGAAGCAGGCCCCGCGCCATCCGGAAGCATCATACCTTGTCCTGCGCCGGGCGACAAACACATCGTGAAGGCCACGCCGATCGGACGATGGCTGCCGGTTTCGGGCCAAGATCGGGGCGGCGTTTTCGAATAGCCGGAGGAGCTTTGGGCCGAAGGCGTGCGATCGAGCGGGGGCTGAAAAACACTGTCTGCCGGAAGCTGAAGGAATTTGTCAAAACTCATGAAAAGTTGTATTGATTTTCCTCAAGCTGTCGATACAATCCGACAGAATGTGTCAGACGAGGCTCTCTTGGGACCGCCCATGGCGGCCCGGCGTTTCGCTGGCACGGAAATCTGCTTGGCAGGACACCTGAGCCTATTCCGAAACTCACATGACGCGTCGGCCACGAAGGCCGGCAAGAGAGCATCCCATCACGCTCTGATCGGCATCTTGGCGATCAGAAAATGAGCGATCACGCAAGTCCTGCTGCCAGGTATGACGAGGCCCATGACGCTGGCGCTTCAGTCTCATGTGGGTGTTGGTAGTGCCCCAGGAGATGAGGCGTTGGCGACTTGAGAAGGTTGTGGTTCTACGCAACCGCTGGGGCACGAAGGGAGCTCGGATGCCCCAGCCCACTGGTCGCTCCCCAAAGAGTACCCGGAATGAACAAGGCGGACACTGAAGAATGCGCGTGTATGGCCATGGACGAGGAGCCTCCCGGGGCGTCCTCCAAGTCGGCCGAACTCGTTCAAGTCACTCTCACTCTTTCGAACCCGTCGGAAAAGACTTCCGACCGGTCAGTCCGCCGCCGGACGCCCCCCAAGACTGGCGCTCAGCCTTCCCTGCGGTCCGTCGTGGTCCCAGGTCTGGCTCGGCAGAAGCGGCCCGCCACGGCTCGGCAATCGTCGACCGTTTCGGTTCCCCAGGCAGGGTTATCTTCGGCGGCTTCCAGACGGGGAGTCAATCCCCAGACTCGAGCCTTCCGACGTCGTTTCTTCCCCCAGGTGCCTGATCGTGAATGGAACGATTGGCGCTGGCAATTGCGGCACCGGATTCGGACTCTCCCCGAGGCCGAACGTTTCCTCCTTCTCTCCGCCGACGAACGCGATGCGATTGTTCGCGGAGGTGAATTGCTGCCGTTCGCAATCACGCCTTACTACCTGTCGCTTCTGGACGCGGAGAATCCCGATCAGCCCTTGCGGCGGACTGTCATGCCGTCGACGGGCGAGTTCGTGAAGACTCCCGGCGAGGCCGACGACCCCTTGGGTGAGGACGGGCACAGTCCCGTACCCGGGTTGGTACACCGCTACCCGGACCGTGTTCTCCTGTTGGCGCTCGATTTCTGCTCCACGTACTGCCGGTACTGCACCCGGTCGCGGGTCGTCGGGCAGGGCGAGTTGGCCCCGTCGGAGTCGCGGTTGGAGAAGATCTTCAACTACCTCGAGAATACGCCGCAGGTTCGCGACGTTCTCATTTCCGGCGGCGATCCGCTGGCCATGAGCGACGATCGGCTCGACTGGATTCTCGGTCGGCTGCGGGCGATTCCCCACATCGAGTTCGTGCGGCTGGGAACGAAGATGCCTGCGGTTCTCCCGCAGCGGATCACCCCGTCGCTTTGCCGCGTGCTGCGCAGGTACCATCCGCTGTGGATGAGCCTGCACTTCACGCACCCCGACGAATGCACTCCGGAGAGCTACCAGGCATGCTCACGTCTGGCCGACGCGGGCATTCCCCTGGGAAGCCAGACAGTGCTGCTCAAGGGCGTGAACGACAACGTCGAGACGATGAAGGACCTCGTCCATCGGCTCCTGCAGATGCGGGTTCGCCCCTACTACCTGTACCAGTGCGACCCCATCTCCGGCTCGTCCCATTTCCGGACGCCGGTGAGCAAAGGCATCGAGATCATCCACGGCCTCCGCGGGTACACCACGGGCTATGCCGTGCCGAACTACGTGATCGACGCCCCGGGCGGGGGCGGCAAGATACCGCTTCAGCCACAATACGTCGTCGGACGTGAAGGCGACGACCTTCTCCTGCAGAATTTCGAGGGGCGCCTTTACCGGTACCCCGATCCGCAGGACGAGACGTCGGCCGGTTCCGTGCAACCCATGACCTGCTCGGCGCACTCAGGAGTTTGAGCAAGTTTATGAGTTGCGATGTGTCGCTTTGCGTCCATTGCGCCGCACGACAGCAGACATGCTGCCAGGCGCACGATATTTACGTCACGCTGTCCGACCTCCGACGAATACGCCAGTTCGTCGGAGGCGGAGAGTTCTGGGAGTATCGGGTCCCGGAGAACCCGGCCTACCTCGACTCCGATGATGATCCGCTCTGGGAGAGCCGCGTGATCCGGTGGGACAACTCCCGCCGGGTGCTGAAACAGCAGCCTGGCGGCGATTGTCATTTCCTTCGGGCCACGGGCTGCATTCTTCCCTTGGAGGTGCGCCCGCTTGTATGCCGGCTGCATCCATGTGAATATGACGAGCAGGGTCTCTGGGCGGAGCTATCGTCCGGCTGCCCGTGGTTCCTCCTGGCCCCCGGCCTCTCCCCCTATGAGGCGGTCAGCATGAGCCTGGCCGATGCCCATCGCTGGCACCGGCTCCTTTACCAGGAAATCCATCAGGAACCCTATGCCATGAGAATCGGTCTTACCTACGACCTTCGGTCTGAATATCTCGCCATGGGGTACAGCGAGCTGGAGACCGCCGAGTTCGACCGCCCCGATACGGTCGATGCGATCGAGAACGCCCTGCGTGCTTCCGGGCACGAAACAGACCGGATCGGCCACGCCCGGCAACTCGTCGAGCGGCTGGCCGCCGGAGATCGCTGGGATCTGGTATTCAATATCTGCGAAGGGCTTAACGGGCCCGCTCGCGAATCCCAGGTTCCTGCCCTGCTGGACGTGTACGGCATTCCCTGCACGTTCTCCGATCCCCTCGTTCTGGCCGTGTGCCTCGACAAAGGGATGACCAAGACGCTGCTCCAGGCGTCGGGAGTGCCGACACCCAGGTTTGCCGTCGTGCGCACTGCGGACGAGATCGATGCCGTTTCACTCGGCTATCCCCTGTTTGCCAAGCCGATTGCCGAGGGAACAGGCAAGGGGATCACACCGGCCTCCCGGATCCTCACGCCCGAGGAGTTGCAGAGCGTCTGCGGGCAACTCCTCCAGACGCATCGTCAGCCGGTGCTCGTCGAGCCCTATCTGCCGGGCCGGGAGTTCACGGTCGGGGTATGGGGCACGGGAGACGAAGCGGAGGTGATCGGCACCCTGGAGATCGTTCTGCGATCCAGTGCGGAGGAGGGAGTCTACTCCTACGTCAACAAGGAGCAGTGCGAGGAGTTGGTCGAATACCGGCACGTGACCCCCGACTCCGACGTGAGTGTCAGCGAGGCCGAGTTGATTGCTCTGGCCGCGTGGCGGGCCCTTGGCTGCCGCGATGCCGGACGAATCGACCTTCGCTGCGATGCCGAAGGCCGGGTCCAGGTGATGGAACTCAACCCGCTGGCGGGCCTGCACCCCCACCATTCCGACCTGCCGATGATCTGCACCGCCCGCGGGATTCCGTACGTGGAGTTGATCGAACGGATCGTTCAGTCGGCTGCCCGCCGGGTCAGGCAAGGCGGCTCTTCGGCCGCCGCGGCAGCTGCCGGGGCTCACGAGAGACAGGCATGCGTGTAACCATCCTGCACCAGACGGTCGATGCCGATGCATCGGAGGATGCCAAGGACGTGCTTGTCCAGACGCAGACCGTGACCGAATCGCTGGAGCGGCTCGGTCACACGGTCCAGGTGGCGGAAGCGACACTCGATCTCCAGCAGACCCGGCTGAATATCGTGGCGACGGATCCGGATCGCGTCTTCTACCTCGTCGAGTCGCTGGACGAAACGGACCGTCTGGCCCCTCTCCCGGCCTTCCTGCTGGAGACGATGCAGATCCCTTATACGGGCGCCCCGGCGGCCGCGCTGGTCCTGAGCAACAACAAGATCCGGGCCAAGCGGTGGATGGCGATGGCTGGCCTTCCCACTCCGCCCTGGTGGGAAGCGTCGCAGCGGCGTCGGTCTGCCGAGGCGAGTCTCGACGCCCTGGCGAAAGAAAGCCCACCCGGTTCGCGCTGCCGGCCGGCGATTGGGCCTCGGCGACCAGAAGAAGGTGCGGCTCGCGGCGGCTTGCACTGTCTGGATGCGAAGAGTAGCGGGCAGCCCAGGGGCGGGGCGCTCGGCTTGGATGTCCGTTTTCCGGCAAGGTTCATCCTCAAGCCGATCGAAGAACACGCGTCGCTGGGGATGACGGACGATTGCGTGGGCCAGATCGCTGACCAACAAGAGTTGCGAGAGCGACTGGAGAAACAGTCAGACCTTGTCGGCGGTGCGTGTTTTGCCGAGCAATACATCGACGGACGGGAGTTCAACCTGGCGGTTCTGGGAACCCCGGAGGGGCCGATCGTGCTGCCGCCGGCAGAGATCGATTTTTCGGCATTCCCTCCGGGCAAGCCTCACATTGTCGGTTACGACGCCAAGTGGGCGTCTGGTTCCTTCGAGTACGAGAACACGCCTCGGCGGTTTCCATGCGTGCCGGGGGGAGCGGACTTTGAACTGGGGGAGCGGCTGGTCGATCTGGCTCGCGGCTGCTGGAATGCCTTCGGGCTTCGGGGCTATGCCCGTGTTGACTTCCGGGTCGACGGGGATGAGAATCCGTGGATCCTGGAGGTGAACGCCAACCCCTGCCTCTCGCCCGACGCGGGGTTCGCCGCGGCCCTGCACGAAGCGGGGATCCCGCTGGATCAGGCGGTTCAGTCCATTCTCGACGACAGTTGTTCGTCCTGAGATCCGCCTGCGCAGGTTTGGCATTCCATGTCTCCCATCCCACGTACTCCCGACGACGGCCCGCCGGTCTCTCCGCGGGCCACTCGGCCGAATCCGGAGCCGATCCCGGTCTTCGTCAACGACCGGCATGGCATCCACCGCGTCAGGCAGCGCGGCTACGTCGAGACGCCGGCCCGGATCGACGCGATCCTGAATGGGCTGGAGGGAACCGGGCTGGTCGAGCCCAGGCGGGGCAGACACTATCGCCCACAGCACATCCTGGCGGTTCACGACCAGGCCTTTTACGAGTTCTTCTGCCGGGCGTGCAAGAAGGTGGGACAGGACAGGCCGCTCTACCCGTACACCTTCCCCATCCGCAATGCCGACCGGCCGCCGCGGGACTGGACGGCCACGGCGGGCTACTACTGCATCGACACGTTCACGCCGATCTACGGTAGCGCGCTGCCCGCCGCGAGCCGGGCGGTCGACTGTGCCCTGTCGGCAGCCGACGCGATCCTTGCCGGCCGACGCACGGCCTACGCCCTGGTCCGGCCGCCGGGCCATCATGCGGAGCGACGGGTGTTCGGCGGCTTCTGCTACCTGAACAACTCGGCGATCGCCGCCCACCACCTCAGCCGGCACGGCCGGGTGGCCATGCTCGACCTCGACTACCACCACGGCAATGGCCAGCAGAACATCTTCTGGCAGCGCAGCGATGTGCTGACCATCTCGATCCACGGCGATCCCGAGTTCGCCTATCCCTACTTCAGTGGTTTTGCGGAAGAGCGCGGCCAGGGCAAAGGCGAAGGCTTCAACAGGAACTACCCGCTGCCCGAGGTGGTCGACGGAGCAAGGTATCGCCAGACCCTCGCCGAGGCCCTCGGCGTGATTGCCGAGTTCAATCCCGATTATCTTGTGGTCCCGCTCGGTCTGGATACGGCCAAGGGGGACCCGACCGGCACCTGGACGCTCGGGGCCAAGGACTTTGAGGAGAACGGCCGCATGGTCGGCCGGCTCAAGCTCCCCACGCTTATCGTTCAGGAAGGCGGCTATCGCATCCAGACCCTGGGCACCAGTGCCCGTTCCTTCTTTCGCGGTATCGTCACCTCATGAGCAACACGCAGACTATCACCCTCCGGCAAACCGTCACCCCGGCAGACCGGGACCACGTTCGCGCGATCGTCGAGTCGACCGGCATGTTCCGTCCCGATGAAGTGGACGTAGCCGTTGAACTGGTCGACGAACGGCTGGCCAAGGGAGAACCCTCGGGTTACTACTTCGTGTTTGCCGAACTCGGCGGCCAGGTGGTCGGCTATGCGTGCTATGGGCCGATCGCCTGTACCGTTTCCAGCTACGACCTGTTCTGGATTGCCGTGCGCCAGGATCTGCAGGGAGCGGGCCTGGGCCGCAAAATGATCGAGCAGTGCGAGCGATTGATCCAGGCGGCCGGCGGCAACCGCATCTACATCGACACCTCCGGCCGGGCCCAATACACGCCCACGCGGCGGTTCTACGAGCGCTGCGGTTACACCCTGGAGGCAAGTCTCCAAGACTTCTACGCCCCGGGCGACGATCGGGTGATCTTCGTGAAGGTACTGGCGGGCTGACAGAACCGGGGTCGGCCGGAGTGCGTGGATGGCTGGTGCCGGGCGGCGGCGAGCCCCCCGGTTGCCTTCGCGGTTGTCTGCCCGCTGGCCCCCCGGGAGCTCTTGCGGTCGCCCCCTGGAACCGTACCATGGATTCATGAGCAATTCGTCATCCCAAATTCCCCAGGTGGTGCTCAAGCCGCACAAGAAGGGCCCTTTTGTCAGCCGGCATCCCTGGGTGCTGGAGAAGTCGTTGCTGAGCACCAGTTCCGCGGTTTGCGACGGCCAGGAGGTCGACGTCGTCACCCCCCGCGGTGATTTCGTCGCCCGTGGCATCTACAACAGCCGCAGCTACCTGCGGGTGCGGCTCTACTGCTGGATACCGGGCCGACCGCTCGATGAGACCTTCTGGCGCCAGCGGCTGGAGTCGGCCATTGGCTTGCGGCGGACCATCGGCTACGACGCTCCCGAAGGTGCGGCCCGGCTGGTCTTCAGCGAGGCCGATGGGCTGAGCGGGCTGATCGTCGACCGTTATGGCCCGTATCTGGTCGTGCAACTGGCGGCCCTGGCCATGGCGGTTCGCAAGAACACTCTCCTTGGCCACCTGGCCGATCTGGTTGCCCCGCGGGGCATCTATGTTCGCACCGATCCCAAGATCGCCCGGTCGGAAGGGCTGGAGCCCGACGACGGTCTTGCCTGGGGAGAGGCGGCTCCGGCGAGTGTCGCCATCCAGGAGCACGGACTGGCCTACGCGGTGGATGTGGGCGGCGGGGGGCAGAAGACGGGCTACTACCTCGACCAGAGAGAGAACCGACGGGCGGCCGCTCGTTACCTGCGAGGCCGGCGGGTGCTCGACATGTTTTCCTACGCCGGTGGTTTTGCGCTCACGGCCGCCCGCCTGGGTGGCGCGGCCGAGGTCCTGGGGGTCGACAGCAGCCAACGGGCGATTGAGAACGCCCGGGCCAACGCGGAGACCAATGGAATCGAAAACGTCCGCTTCGAGGTGGGCGAAGCCTTCCAGACGCTAGAGAGGTACGCCGCAGAGAACCGGCGGTTCGACGCGGTGATTCTCGATCCACCCCGTTTTGCCGGCTCCCGGCAATCGATCGACCAGGCCCTGCGAGCCTACCACCGGCTGAACCGGCTGGGATTGGCTGTTCTCGAACCGGGCGGGATCCTGGTGACCTGCAGTTGCTCGGGCCGGGTCAGCCGCAACGACTTTCTCGACATGCTCTTCGGCGTCGCCCAGAAGACCCGCCGCGACCTGCAGATTCTCGAGAACCGCGGCCCCTCTCCCGACCACCCGGTGCGAGTCGGTGTTCCGGAATCGGAATACTTGAAATGCGTGATCTGCCGGGTTGAGTGACGGTCGGGGCGGGACTGGCAGGCCGGACGTTCTTTCGTGTTGGCGGCAAAGCTGCCGTGGTTGGCCGGGTGCCAGTCCTGGGTGGCTACGACCAGGCAGAACGCCCGGGCCAGCCGGTTGGCGATCGGCACGACCAGATCGGCCTCGGGCACGGCCAGCGCGCCGCCGGGACAAGAATCGTTCTGGAGATCGACGAGAAGAAGGACGTTCATTGGCCGGTTTCGCTGAGCTCCTGCTGTCGCGGCTTCGTTACAAACGAAACCACTCGACGCCCGCCGGCATTCTGTCGCTCTCTGAGATCCCGACAAATCGCCTTCAGGTCGTAGTCGAATTGTCTAGCGTACTCATCGCGTGCTTTGCGAACCTCTTCAACGATCGGATCGTCCATTGGAGGCTACTCCATCAATTCGAGGGGTGTGCAGATTACGGGCGAGGCAAACCCACATTCTCGACAGGTTGCTTCAATACCATGGCGCAACGTGGCGTTGGCGATGTGTCGACAGTTCCACGTCAGAAGATAGTCCATTCCGTGAACTGCCGCCAAGGCGATATGCAGGGCGTCGAGTTGAGCTCTCTCAGGTAATGGTACGCGCTGAATCAAGGCGTCAGCCAGATCCGACGCCTCCTCAATTATAGCAAGCTCTGGAAGCCCCGAGACGATAGCCAGACGTCGACGCGCTGCGTCCGGATCCCCGGCGGAGGCTTCACGAACAACGATCTCGGACACGAATAGCTCGTATCTGCCTCGATACTCTTCCCACCATTGACGAGTCGCCTCTTGATTCGCTGCCATGACCAGTTCGGGACTCCTCCACGCTGTCAGGTAGCTGATAATCGTCGTCTCCAGATACGCTTTGGGAAGCATTTGGCGATCTCCTGTGGTGATCACTCTCCCAGTCTTCTGAGTACCAGGCTGAGCGGTACGATCGCGTCGGCTTGCTGATCCGTTCGGCAGCAAACTGCGTGCCGCAACGACGTCACGGCCTTTTCCAGCATCTCATCATGGTCGAAAGCCAGCGGCGGAAGATCGTTGAGCGGGAACCACCTGGCATGGGCTGCGTCGTCGCCGGCGCAAGGTCGAACCTGGTCGGTACGGACGACCGTCCAATGGGCGACGCTTACCACCCAGCCGCGCGGATCCCTGCCCGGCTTGCCGAAGGTGTAGAACTGGCTCATCGGCAGGTCTGCCAAACCGGTTTCCTCCGCCAGTTCCCGCCTGGCCGCCTCAAGAGGCGTTTCCCCTTCATCCACAAAACCGCCCGGAACGGCCCAGCAGCCCTCAAAAGGGTATTTTGCCCGCTGGATCAGCAGAACCTGAAGCGGCCCCTGCTCGGCCACGCCAAACACGACACAGTCGGCCGTCAGGCCGGGGCGGGGATAGTCGTAGGTGAAGGGCATCTCAGCGACCAGAGGCTTGAGGGCGTTTGCTGCGGGGAATGTTGGAATACCGGAATGTTGGAATACTGGGAAGGACTGGCATCGACATCATCCCACAACCCCCTCATTCCACCACTCCACCATTCCTGCCGCCTGAACCAGCAACGCAGCGCCAGTCAGCGCTTCAAACTGCCGACGTATCGGGTCAATTCGTCGAGCTCCCGCTGGAATCCGCCCGACAGGATCGGGAACCGGCACCAAGTCTTCGGATCGAGGTTCTCGTCGTCGACGTGGAACGACGGGGCGTAACGCTCCCGCTTCCACTGGT
>CAZLWV010000100.1:8781-30425 GCA_964563135.1 uncultured Planctomycetaceae bacterium | reverse complement strand
CGAAAAAATTCCCGAAAAAATGAATTCCGGGCCACAGCTGGCGAACTTGGGCTAGCCATCCGACGGTACGAGCGTTACTCCCAGCCCTTTCAGCGGCATCTCCGCTGGAGTGACGAGGCAAACACACGGGCGCTGAGGATGGCGAGAACTCGGATTTCGTCGCTGTGCTCGGAACAACCGGCGGACGGGACCGGCTCGCGGTCATCTACGATTCCGCACTCTTCGAGCAACTTGAAAGCCCTGTCGAGCTCGACGACGAAACCCAACTGACCAGCGGGCTCCGTGCTGCCCTTGTGCTCCATCTGAAAGGGATACGAACCGGCCAAGAGTTCCTTTTCATGGTGAACCACCTGAAACGCGGAGGAGCCCAGAACGGCACGCGTCTTCAGCAGGCTGAGAACCTGTGGGCCTGGGCGAAGACCCAGGCGCTCCCCATCATTGCCGTGGGTGACTACAACTTCGACTACGACGTTGATCTCGGGCAGCTCGGGCTCCCGCACCGCGACGGCGGATATGACGCCATGACGAAGGACGGTGTCTTCACGTGGGTCAAGCCGAACGGTATGGTGCAGTCGCACGCAGGCAATGAGCACAAGTCGATCCTCGATTTCGTCTTCGTCGCAAACGCACCATTTGGGTGGAGCGGCGAATCGCGAATCCTCGACCAGGAGGGGGATCAGCCTGCGACGGAGATCGACTTCGACGACGACAGCCGAACGTCGGACCATCGGCCGGTGGACGCCGTCTTCGTCTTGAGCCATTCGCCCATGGATTCAGTTGCCAAGAACCTTGAGGAGGCACTCGATCGCATCCGGCAGGAGATTGCGATCCTCTCGATTGTCGGGCGTGCCCTGACGGGCGAGGAACAGACGCGGCTTGTGAAGCTCCAGGCGGCCGAGGTGAAAGTCAAGGAAGCCTTGGACGCTGTGAAGTAGTGGGCCTGGCCGTTCATGGGGAGGAACAGCGGAACCGGACCGTCTTTCCGTGTCGGAGGGAAAATGCTCAGCGTGATATAGTCTTGGCACCAGGAGGAAAAGCAATGCAAAACCTCGTTGTTTGCTGCGATGGAACTTGGAACACGCCGGACCAGACGAGTAATCACATTCCGTCGCCCACCAATGTCGTCCGTCTGCGGAACTGTCTTGCCGACGGCCAGGTCACCGGCGGAAGCGTGGAACGGAAGAAGTGGCACATGGCCACAACCAGCCGATGTGGTGCTCCTTCAGATGGTACATGCTGCACCGCCATTGGCGATGGTGGTGACTTTGGTCGCCGCATTGTACGTGGCCACGTCGCGGACGGTGCCCTGCCAGTCGGCCAGGGGCCAGCGGACGTCGCTTGCACTCCCGTGGCCACCTGCTCGTCCGCCAGCATCCGGTCGACGGCCGGACCCCCGAAGTAGCGGTGGGATGGCGCCGCGGCCGTGCCGCTGGCAAACTCAAGAATCGCCTCGTGGCCGTCGTAAGAGCATTTTGGAATCCTGGACTCGCCGCGTTGTATCTGGCCGCGGTGCGAGCCTGTTCTATGGTGAGAATAGCAATCCCTCTTTCCAGGAGCAAAGGCATGAACGGTCGCACGCGTTGGTCCGTTGTTTTGATCACTGTCGGACTGCTCGCCATGCTGATTGGGGCCATCGATCCGCTTGAGGGGTCGTTCATCATCCTCCCCGGTAGCGGTATGGTTGCGCTCGGTGTGTTCCTCGAGCAAAGCCGATACCGGGCACTTCTGTCATGTGCATTTGCCCTGATCGCGTTCGGCGTGGGCGCCATGTTCGTCTTGAGTGCGATGGGGGGCATCGGGGGCACTTCCGGACATTCCATGTGGTGGGGCCTGCTCATTCTGCCCTACCCTTTGGGATGGATCATCGGTCTTGTGGGCGCAGTTCTTGCGTTGATCAAGCCGTTCAAGCATGGGGCGCTGCGAGAACAAGCAGGGTGATAGCAGCCCAGTCGAGTCGTGATCCTTCATTCCTGCAGCGCTGTCAAAGTCTCTCGGTGAAGGTGCCGGGGTCGTCTCATCATCTGGCTGGTCGAACGCCAACGACCATCGAACATTCCGCAGTCAGGTGGCTTCATCCGGGCATACGCGCGAGTTCATCAGAGGCAGAAGAATAGAGTCAATTTCGCTATCGGAATAGGCAGCGTTTCCGACGCAGCGTGCTCCCTCAAGGGGACGGACCTCCGGCAGAGACAAGTCGAATGCCTCCATGAAGTATCTCAGGATGAGCAGTGACCCTCCATCGCGGCACTCCGGGAGTTTACGGAGGAATGATACTACCGCGGGCACATCTCCTCCTGATCGCACGAGTTCTCGCATTCCCGCAATTACAGACTCGTCTAACATCTCGATGTTTACCTTGGCCTGGTGAACAGCACTTCTATTTCTGTGTAGTTGCCCGGCGTGCCCAGTTCCAGGAACGCCACGCGCAATTGTCACCTTGCTCACCGTGAATTACGTATCGCGCCCCCTCCGCACGCTGCGTGAGCTACGCGCCCTTGCTCCGCATGAGGCGGTCCACCCGATTGACCAGCACACAGGCCAGCTCCACAACCAGCCAGACCGCATACCCAACCCCACAACCCTGGACGAAGGCGCTCCAGACCTCCATCGCGCTGGCGGGCAGGGCAGGGGAGAAGGTTCGCAGGGCGAGCACCCCGCCCGCCGCGACGGACGACCCATGGCAAGCGATCCAGGAGCCGAAGGCCAGGCGAATCCCCAGGATCAGTAGCGGGCAGCAGCACAGCACCAGCCACTCGACGTTCTCCGACTCCACAGCCACCACCAGCCCGCAGTACAGCGCCACCATTGCCGTCCACAGCAGCATCTTCCGCAGGCCGAACTGGTAGGCTGGCAGGGCGTTGCTCATACCGGTATCCTCCCAAATTCCGCCGTTGAAGTCCAGCCAGATCCCCAGGATCAGCAGCGAGCATCGCCACACAACGAGACATTCGCCCCAGCGGGTGACACTTGCCGAGTGATCCTTCCTTCAGACGCACCTCACACACTCAGTCGCGTAAAGCACCGCATCGAGACGAAACCTGGCGATGGCACGGCCGCACTCCCGGCATAGCTCCATCGGGCTAGGGCTACGTGTCATAGCCCGAAGATAGGATTGTCCTACTCGAAATTCGGCGTAGACTACAGTTGAGCAGCTTCGTCGCTGCACATCAGAAAGGTCTTCATGATGCTCGCTTTGAACAAGTTCACTGCTAGTGCACTCGTTTGGCTCGTGGCCCGGCTGTCGGTCACGACGGCCTTGCCTCGCAGTACTTGTGAGGCTCTCGTCTTCGAGCCAGACCGCTGCACCTTGCGGTGCAGTTTGCGCCTCTAATACCCTCCTGCGGTAGCCGGGGCGTCTAGCCAGGCCTCCCATCACTGGGCCGGCAATCCCAACTCCGCCGTTGTGCGAACTCTTCGTTGCGCGGTTGTGTCCATCGCATGGTGGGCCAATATGACTAACAAACTCAAACAGAGAACAGCAGGTATGAACATGACTTGTCGCGAAATTCTCATCACCGAAAGCGATCGCAGGCGTCTCGGAACCATGCTCCAAGACCCCCTCCTGAGCAAGATCGAACAGCCCGGGTATCTGCACTCGCTCGAAGCGGAGCTTGACCGGGCCTACGGCGTAGACCCTGACCAGTTGCCGCACGACGTGGTAACAATGAACTCGACGGTGGAACTCCGTGATCTGCAATCTGGCGAGATGGAGACCTACACGCTGGTCTACCCCGAACGTGCCGACATCCAGGCAAATCGGATTTCCGTTCTGGCTCCGATCGGGACCGCCATCCTGGGCTGCCGTGTCGGCGACATCGTGAAGGTCAAAACGCCTTCCGGCGTCCGGCGTGTCAGGGTGGAGGAGATCCATTTCCAGCCCGAGCGAGCCGGCCAGCATGACCTCTAGTCAGACCCGTGCCCGCCGCGTATCGCGGCTGGGCTTCGGGGTCGACTCGGCCTGGCTTCGGCATCGACGCTTGCTTCTGCCAGAGGGCACCTCCGCGCTCACCGGATACGGCCCAGCGAAAAACTCAAGACGAAGCACAGAAGCACAGGGCGGCAGGGCCGGTGAGCCAAAGCGAGCTACCGCTCGAACTGAGATGGTCTTCTCCCGATGGTCGTGAGTCTTTGTGAAATACTTCACGATCTTTTGGGATAGTAGTACAGACGGCCTGAAAGCCACCCCGCCGCCTCTCAGCATCCCCAACCTCGCTTCCATGATGGTAACAAGACAATCCATGGGAGTTCCGGAGATGCCACGGGCAACTCTGACCTCGCGCGCCGTGGATTACGTATCGCGTCCCCTCCAGGGTGGTCAGATCGCCCCGGCTCTCCCGTGAAGAAGCACAGTCTTCCCGTCACTGGGTACGGGGAGGTCAGCAAATACCACGGCTCGCCCCGCAAGGAACACGCTGACGGGGCGTTGCAAGTCATCTCGCGGGGCCGATTTGCGGCCGAAGGCGATCGTCTTCTTCTCATCGGCACACCGATTGCGGTAGGGCTGGTCGTGCGCTACAGGGCCACGGGGGCGCTCCGCCTTAGCCAGACCGATTCGCCGCCCGCATGCTGATTTTCTTGCGAGGCCCTGCCCTCCTTGCGCGGCGTTCACAAGTAACCTACAGGGAGTCCCTATGATTCAGACAATCTCCGTTCTCAACGGCCATGGCAAAAATGGCCGAACCGAGTCGTTCGGCCGGATCGACATGCACATGGGCCAGGTGGTCAGCATTGTCGGCCCCACCGGGTCGGGAAAGACGACGCTGATCAACGACATCGAGCTATTCGCGAACGCGGACACCCCCAGTGGCCGGCGGATTCTGATCAACGACCAGCCGCCCCCGGCTGACTTCCGATACAATCCCGCACGAAACCCGATTGCCCTCATCACGCAGCATACCACTTTCCTTTCGGACTTGCCCGTCGGCAAGTTCTTGTTGACGCACAGCCGAGTGCGCACAGGTAGCGGTGAGTCTTCCCAGTTGGTCGCCGAAGCCATCGAGTTTGCGAACCAGTTGACTGGAGAGCCCATCGACCTGGACAACCGCATGACCGAGCTTTCCGGCGGACAAACGCGAGCCCTCTTGATTGCCGATGCCACGGTGATCTGCGCCACGCCCGTGGTGCTGCTCGACGAGGTGGAGAACGCGGGCATCCATCGCACGCGAGCCGTTCAGTTGCTGCGGCAACATCGGAAGATATTCATTTTCGTCACCCACGATCCTCGCGTGGCCCTGCTTTCGGATTTCCGGCTGGTCATGCAGAACGGCTGCGTGACGCAGGTCCTGCACACCAGCGATGAGGAACAAGAGGTCGCCCTCCACGTCAATCGCTTGGACGACACCCTCTCGGCGCTCAGAGAAAGGCTGCGCCAGGGACACCGGCTCACGGCACGGGGGCTGGAGGCGGTAGCATGAGACTGATCATCTGTGCTGGACCGGCCACAACCGGCAAGACCTCGGTGCTCCGCCACATGATACGGAAGTTTCTGCAATCCGACCATCAGGTGGCGTTCCTGAAGCTCGACGTGCAATTCGCCGACGAAGACGAACTTCTGGCCGAAGAATTCGGAATCCCCACGCGCAAGGTGTACTCGGGCGAGCTGTGTCCGGACCACTGCCATGTGATGGTGCTGAGCGACGCGCTCCGGTGGGCCGAACAGGAAGGCGCTGAGCTGCTGCTGGTAGAAACTGCGGGGCTGTGTCTCAGGTGCGCCCCCTATGTGGACGGCGGCTTGGGCATCATTGTCCTTGAGGCGACGAGCGGAATGAACCTGCCCTTGAAGGTCGGCCCGATGCTCTCGCTGGCCGACATCGCGGTCGTGACCAAGATCGACCGGGTATCTCAAGCGGAACGAGAGGTGTTTCGGGCCCGCATCCAGGATGTTGCTCCCGAGGTCCTCGTGCGCGAAGTGAATGCTCTCCACGGGATCGGGATCGTTCCCCTGATCACCCAGGCCCTGGAGACTCCGGAGGTCACCGGGACGATGTACCTGCGGGGAAATCCTCCCGCCGGCACGTGTACGATATGCGTCGGCAAGAAAGAGATTGGCTGGCAATCGCATTTCGGAGTCGTGCGGGCCCTGGACAACCAGACTTTTTACCGGGGAGAGTAGCATCGCTGTCGAAGAGGCGGACCGCCTCATGGAAATCTTCCCCGCCGCGGTGCGCTCTCTACGGACGACTGCGAGCCTCGCGTCGGCAACCTGACCACACCCCTTCCGCCACGGAGCAACTTCTACATGGCTCAAACCAACGATATCCAGCTTCCCGGCCTCAATTGCGGCCTGTGCGGCTATCGCACATGCGACGAATTCCGGGATCGTTTGGCCTCCTCACCCGAGATGCTGCGCCGGTGCATCCACCTGGCGAAAAGCCGGCTCGACCCGGGGGCTTCGGCCGCAGCCGCGGAAGAGAGCAGCGCCGATCAAACCAGCCAGAAACTAGCCCACGCCTCCCGCGGGGTTGCCGCGACAGAGCGCGGGCTCCCTGTTCATGCCGCAACCGGCTACCCTGAGTCGGCCGCGGCCTGCGGAGGATGCTCCGCCGACCAGAGAGCCGGTGCGTGTGCATCCCGGACGCTCATTGCGAACGGCCTGGCGGGCGATTCCCAACAGCCGGCCTGGCGGGACCACTTGGATCGCCAGTTCGACTTCTACCTGGAACATTTTCCCGAGGAGCCAGGACCTCGCGAGATCATCCTCCCGCACAACCCGATACTGACGCGGGAAATGGACATTCAGCCCGGCGACATTCTGATCGGCCGGCCGTTGGGGATGTCATGCGGCTGTCCCATCACGCACTGCGGCGTGGTCATGGAAGCAGATCATCGCACCGGCGTCATTGTCTGGTGCGTTACGGGCCCGCTGGGGCCGCGGCAAAAGGGATTCAAGGATCTCGGCTACTATATCGCCGAAGCCTATGAGGGCCTCGTCAAGCAATCCCGGTGTGAACTGAAGCTCGGCCTGCGATACTTCTTCCAGCCGAGAATGTGCATGCTCCAGTGGCGGCACAGCGGTCTGCTCAACTACCTCAACCGAAACCCGGAAGGCTACCAGATCCGCATTGAAGGCTTGTGGATCGGGTAGAAATCTCGCTTCATCCTCGCTCAGGTTCTGCAAGAGTTCGTGGTTCAGGTTCTGCGTGGTCACAAGAATGAGACAATCGTTTCGTTGCTCGCGTGTCGTGAATAACCGAGACTGAGGCCGGTATCGTCGGGGTGATGGTTCAGCAAGGAAGAGGTCATTGGCGGCGCCCCTTGGGATTGCGGCCGCTCCGCTTCGCAGAATCCCCGCGTGGTAACGCCGCGTTGTGCTCGGCGAGTTCATAGAATTCGTGAAGCTTCGCTTGCAGGAGTTTCTTGTCCGGCAGCCGCGTCTGGTATTCAGCGACAAGAGCCGGAGAAACCGTACGGCTCAATGCGTATTCAACGACTTTGTGATCTTTGGTGGCACAGAGCAACACGCCGATCGATGGTTGTTCGTGCGGCTTCTTCACATCCCGGTCGAGCGCCTCAAGATAGAACTCCAGCTTGCCCAGATGCTCCGGCTGAAACTCTTCAATCTTCAGTTCGATGGCAACCAGGCAGTTCAACGCACGGTTGAAGAACAACAAGTCGATCGAAAAGTCGCGATTACCGACCTGGACCGGGTACTCATTGCCCACAAAGCAGAAATCCCTGCCCAATTCAATCAGGAACTGCTTCAGCTTGGCGACCAGCGCGCGTTGCAGGTCGGCTTCGGAGTGTTCGGAAGGAAGTTCTAGGAACTCAACAAGATAGCTGTCTTTGAAGATCGCACCGGCCTCAGGGTGAGTATCCAGGATCGCCCTGGCGAGTTTTGGCGGTGACAGCACGACGCGTTCAAAGAGTGCACCGTTGAGCTGGCGCTGGAGTTCACGGAACGACCATCGCTGTTGGATGGCCGTTCGGAGATAGAATTCTCGCTCGTCGTCCCGCCTGCAACGGCTCAGAATCGCCAGGTTGTGGCTCCACGACAATTCTCGCAACAGTGTTGCGAGTTTTGGCTGATCGCGGTACGCCCCGAAAAACTGCATCATCCGCCAGAGATTGCTGGCTGAAAAACCGGTGGCGCCGGGCTGCCTTCGCTGAATGTGCGCCGCCAGGGTCTCGACCGTTGCTTTTCCCCAGCCTTCCTCGGCAATCTTTCGAGTGATGATCGCACCGACGCTCCAATACAGGTCGATGAGCGCCGTGTTGGCCGTCGCTACAGCCCGCGAGCGTGCCGCCGTGATCAGCTTGACGACTTCATCAAAGTCGGCTCGCACACGCTTCGGTGAAGACGGCGCCTTGGCCAGCCTTCGAGCCCTGCTCTTCTTCGATGCCTTGCTCATACAAGCCTCCAGCGAACCACGAAAAGCACCTTCTCCGTCACCCGCTGCCGCTCCAGATTCTTGATCTGCTTCTGCCCCGCCAGCTTCTGCTCGTGCGTCAAGGCCGCCGTCGCCGAGTGGCGGGCCTCCTTGATCTGGCGGTCGATCTCCTTGATCTCCCGCTCCAGCCCGACCTTCAGCTCGTCGGCCCAACCGTCGAGCTTCTCCGCCTCCGGTTCGAAGAACCTCGCCTTCCGCTGCGAGATTGTCTGGCGAATCGTTTCCTTGCGCCTGCCCGGCAACTCGGCCGCCCGCATGTTGTCACGGCCTTCCGCAAGTTCATCCACCTCTCGCGCCGGCAGCGAGAGCAGACACCGGGCAACGTCCTCCTCCAGCCCCTCGCCGGCCTCGATCGTCCTGCCCAAACCGACCTCGTCGGCCAGAATCGCCCCCTTCGAGAAGGGAGAGCGAAACGCAAACAGCGCCGTCTCGATCTGGTGCGGATTCAGATCCACCTGCGCATCGACCAGCGTCCCCGCAAGTCGCTCCACGCTGTCAGACGGACAACGCCGCACAAGCTCATCGGCGAAGTGCTTCGTATGGTAAGGAGTCAATGTCATTTCTGGCCAAAGTCGCAACTGTCAGGGAATTTACCACCAAGATCATACCCAGCGCCTTCTGCCAACACAATCCATCCTGTTGGCTGCGTGAACGCATGGGCGGCATCTATCTGGAACTGACGGGGGCAATTCTCAGAGCTCGCCCTCAGATCTGGAAAGACACCCATTTCGACAGTCTTGCTCCAGTCCGCTCCGCACCGCGGCCGGGGGCATCGACCGCCGTCTGCAGCTCACTCCGTTCCCGCGCTTCAGGTGCGGCGCAGGAGCTGAGTGCACACGCCTACGGCTGAATCTCCACGTTCGACACTCCCTCCCAGCCGGGATGGAAAATGTTCCCGGAGAACCGCAGTCCCGAGACTTCCTTGGCCACGAGGACCGCATACCGGTACCGCGGCCGTGAGTCTTTCGACGCTCCCGCTTCCGTACGCCCCGTGTCGTAGACCACGTTACCCTCGACGACCACGTCGGCCAGCGGCGGATTGTTGGGCTTCTGGCCCGAGTCAAAACGGATCGGAGCGTTTGCGTCGCCCCAGATCCAGTGGGCGTGGCCATAGCCGAAATCCGAGATGATGTTGTTGGCAATGATCGAACCGCCGTCCACATTGGCCGCGATCGCGTCCTGGCCGGGCAGGGCAGGGGAGGGGGCGTGGGAGGCGGCCCCAGGCATCATGCCGATGCTCCAGAGATCGTTCTTCGAGAACTGGTTGCCGATCACGATCACGTTCCGCGAGCCGTGCATGGCTTTCATCCCCATGAAGGCGTTGTTCACGATATTCTGGGCGATGATCACGTGGTCCGAGTGGATGTCGATCCCCTGGGCCGCGTTTTCGATCGAGTTGCCGAGGATCCGCGTGTAGTCGCTCACGCTGGGAGCGGTCACAATGATCGCCGAGCCCTGATGCCAGTTGCTCACATAGTTCTCGTCCCATACCTTCTGGCTGACGATCGATCCCTTGACCGTGTTCTTCTTGACGAACTTGCCAAGGCCGTGCTGCTCCTGGATCTCGGGCGTGGGAAGCAGGTGTTCTTCAACCACCCGGTTTCCTTCGATCAGCGTGCCGGTGCTGTCGCTGACCACGATGCCGGTGCCGTCGATGCACTGGAAGGCATAGCCCCAATCGTCGCTGCCCGTCCGGTCGTCGATGGAGATCCGCATGTAGTTGCGAACCAGGCAATCGCGAATCTCGCACCCTGTGCATTCCCGCAGCACAATCGCCCCCGAGCGTGTGCGGTTGTCGTTCACCCGCAGCGCGGTCAACTCGAGATCGCGGCATTGCAGGGCCAGCACTCCTTCAACGTCTGTCTCCTGCCGTCCCTCCGGTCGCGTGAGCGTGAGGTCGCTCAGCCGAACGCCTCTGGCCCCCTGGATCTCGACGATCGGCTCCTGGGCATTGGTCTGCACGATCCGCCCCGGCCCCCACAGCCCCGAGTTGTCTGCCGAAATGCGGATCTTGCGGTCGATTCTGTACTCTCCGCTCGGCACAAACACCATTCGGCCCGGGTTCGCGTCGATGGCCTCCTGAATCGATTGCCGGTCGCCCACCGAAATCCCGATCTCAGCCCCGAATGTCTGTCGGAGGCCGGTCACCATTGCCAACACCGCCACAACAGCAAGTTCTTGACTCTTCATGGTCGATCGTTCCTTGTTGGTTCGCTGGCGGCAGGGCTGCCGTGGGCAACGAACCTCAAGGATGGCTGAGGAGGGGCGCGGAATCAACCGCCGCACTGCCGGACAGGATTGTCCGGTTGCCGGTGAGGGGCTGGAGAAGACGCGTTGCGAGAGGTTGTTGACCGGCGCGCTGCGTGGGATGCGACGATATGGCCGGTCAGACCGGACAGGCCGTGCAAGCCGACTCCGCAGACGAAGACGGCACGAGCGGGCGAGCGGGCTGCTGGCGTAAGCTGATACACGGGAATCATTTAGGGCACACAGCGGAACTCCCGGGGAGGCCTCCGGCAGGTTGGAACCAACGGCAGCGGCAGGAGTCTCGGGATGGGAATTCTGACACTTCTCCGCTTCGTCTCTTTGCTCGTGGTCCACGGTGGCCGCAGAGCAGGCAATAATTGAGAATAAGTCGTTGGGACCGGCGCAGATGCAACTGCCACAGTGCCGGACAGGATAGCACGGCTGCCGGCGACGGGCCTGGAGAGGGCGTTCTGCGAGAGGAGTTGTTGACTGGCCAGTCGTTACCCGATACAAGTGCCACGACCCTAAAGGCGGGATTCTGCCATGTGCTGCCGAGTTTCTGCGTTCGCTGTTGTTCGCGTGTCGATCGCGCTGGTCGCTCTTGGCCTTGGCGCGGACCAATCCGGTGCCCAGACTCAATCTGCCCGCATGATCGAAGCGGCTCGCAACCGCATGGTCGACGAGGAGATCGTGGCCGCCGGCGTGAAGAACCCGCGGGTGATCGAGGCCATGCGTTCTGTGCCTCGCCACGAACACATCCCGCCCCGTTACCGGCCAGCTCGCTTCGAGGTCAACTACTGGGACATGGCGCTGCCCATCGGCGAGTCCCAGACCATCTCGCCTCCCTTCGTTGTGGCCTACATGACCGAGGCTCTCGATCCGCAGTCGGAAGACAAGGTTCTGGAGATCGGCACCGGCAGCGGATACCAGGCTGCCGTTCTCAGCCACGTGGTCAAGGAAGTCTACACGATCGAGATTGTCGAGCCGCTCGGCAAGTGGGCGGCCAAGGTCCTTGCGCGCTACCCGAATGTGAAATCGAAAGTTGGCGATGGCTACCTCGGCTGGCCCGAATATGCCCCCTTCGACAAGATCATCGTCACCTGCTCGCCCGAGGATGTTCCCCCCAAGCTTGTCGAGCAGCTCAAAGAAGGGGGCCGCATGGTCGTGCCCGTCGGCCAGCGCTATACCCAGAACCTCTACCTGTTCAAGAAGCAGGATGGCCAGCTCATCCGCGAGCCGCTTCATCCCACCCTGTTCGTTCCCATGACGGGAGAAGCGGAGTCGCACCGCCGGGTACTCCCGGATCCGGATCACCCGGCCATCTACAACGGAGGTTTCGAAGAGTTTGTCGAGGGAACCGAGCTGCCCAACGGCTGGCACTATCTCCGCCAGGCAGAAGTTGTGACCGACGGCGCGCCGGAGGGCAAGCACTACTTGAAGTTCAGCAACAGCGAACCGGGCCGCGGCTGCCGGGCCCTCCAGGGATTGGGCATCAACGGCGCGGTGGTCAGGAAGATCAAGCTGTCGGTGCGGATCACTGCCGACAATGTCCGAGCCGGACAGTCCCCCGGTCAACTTCCCGCGTACACGATCACGTTCTACAACCAGGATCGCGACGAGATTCAAACCGCTGGCGTGGGGCCCTGGCGCGGGACCTTTGCCTGGCAGACCCAGTCCAGGGTCGTCGAGGTTCCTCGTCAGGCCCGTGAAGCCATCGTCCGCATCGGCCTGCTAGGTGCCGTGGGGGAGATCTCCTTCGACGACGTCAGGCTGGAGAGCGTGGAGTAGGTCCCCCGCGGCCCCTCGCTGCGGCCCAGAGTGCCTTGCCCTGCTCAGCCAGCTGCGAAGGGCTCCCGGACGATGTCGTACCCGGGATGGATCGCCACGTTCAGCAGCAGGCCCAGCGTGACGGCCTGGCCGATCAGGCCCGATCCCCCGTAGCTGACCAGGGGCAGCGGCAGCCCCGTGATTGGCAAGAGGCCCACCGACATCCCCGTGTTGATCAGCGCCTGCACCCCGAGCAGTGCCGCCAGCCCGAACGCCAGCAGACGGGCAAAGCCGTCACGGGTGGCGGACCCCACCCGGATCGCCTGCCAGACAAGGTAGCCATGGAGCACCAGCACGGCGGCCATTCCCGGCAGTCCAAACCGTTCGCCGATCACGCAGAAGATGAAATCGCAGTGGGCTTCGGGCACTCGATAGGCAGCCGGATCGTCGACCAATTCGCCCAGCCAGTAGCTTCCCCAGCCGCCTCCCAGGGCCACCAGTTGTTTCGCCTGCCGCAGCTGATAGCCATCGTCGCTGGCCGACTGGCCGGGTCCGGCCTGCTCGAAGAGCGATGTCACACGCGATCGCTGCTCCAAGCTCATCTGGACCCACAGGACCGGCAGCAGGCAGACTCCGATCGCCAGCAGCCCGGCGAGCGTGCTTCGGGGTACTCCCGCGGCAAACAGCATGGCAAGGAGGACCGGCACAAACACCATGGCCGTCCCCAGGTCGGGCTCACGAAGCACGAGTACCAGGGGAATTGCCGTCAACGCCAGCGGCCACATGATCGCCGAGGTCCGTCGCAGGTGGTCCCAGTCGTGCAGGTAGCGGGCCAGCACGATCACACATGCCACCTTGGCCAGTTCGGAGGGCTGCACGCCGACCGGTCCCAGACGGATCCAACGTTGTGCCCCGTTGATCGGGGGAAACAGATACACCAGGCATAGCAGTACGATCGTGCCCCCGAAGATCCAGTAGGCAAGACGGCTGAAATGCCGCAGGGAGGGGTAGGCGGTTGCGGCGGTTACCGCCGCCGCCACAAAGCACCATACCACCTGCCGATAGAAGAACCGTCCCCCCGAACCGGTCAGATCTTCATATCGCGCAATTCCCGCCAGCCCCAACCCAACCAGGAGCATGACAGGCAGAATCAGTGCCCACGGAACATTACCCAATCGCCCGTCCATGCCACAGATCGCTCAAATGAGGGCAGTCCATTCGCAACGCGAGTATATCGCCGTTCAAGTCCAGCAAGCTACCCCAAACTGCTTGATTTACGAATCCGGAGTGCTATGCTGAAAGCGGTTGGGGAAGTAGCTGCCTCCCACCCGAAAGAATGGTCAGGGGTCGTCTGCTGTCAACGGCGGGGGTTCCTGCACATCTTGAAAACGTACTCTGCGCCTGCAATGAACCTGTTGGGTCTGGAAATTGCGGCGCCGCAGAGATTTCAGGCAGTCCAGCACGGACTAGAAGGAGTACGACGACGATGATGAGACCTACCCGAAGACTTTTGATGGTGGCCGCGGTTCTGCTCGGCCTGGGACTGTTTGCCGCACCCCAGGCGCAGGCCGGTTGGTGGCATGGCCATGGTTACGGCTATTACGGATGGGGATACTGGGGATTCGGCTGCTGCGACCCGTGCTGGACCCCCGTTTGTACCGTAGGTGTTTGCGATCCCTGCTGTGACGGCTGGTATTTGGGGGTCCGCCCGGGCCCGATCCGGCGCGCGCTGCTGGGTCCCTACCGCTGGTATCGCAGCTACGGCTACTGCTCTTGGTGCTGCAGCGACCCGTGCTGCTGTTACAGCCTCGATAGCTGCTGCGAAGTGAGCTCCACCAGCACCTCGACGCCGGCTGCCACACCCGATGTGCAGGCGACCCAGAAGCCGACTCTGGCCCCGCCGGCCAAGGCTCCAGCAGCAGGCACTCCCAACGAACCGACGGTAGCTCCCGCGCCAGTGCCGCCGGCACCGGCTCCCATGACGTTCGACGCCGCTCCATCGCTCAACCCGGCTCCGGTCGTCCCTGGCCCAGGGCCGGCCAGTCCCTCGAACATTCCCCTGCCGGTGAACCCCGAAATGCCGGCCACGCAACCCCAGGCAGGCTCGCCTGCCAGCGAGGGCACGATTTCCATCCTGGTTCCTGACGGAGCGCAGGTCATCATCAATGGCTACGTGACGAAGAGCAGCGGCCGCGTCCGCCGCTATGTTGCCCAGAACCTCAAGGCCGGACTGGTCTACCCGTTCACGATCCAGGTGAACCTGGCGGTTGACGGCCGGACCCTCACCGAGTCTCGCCAGGTCAAGCTGACCGGCGGTGCCCTGGAGGCGGTGGTGTTCAACTTCGACAAGACCTCCGTCGACCGGGTTGCCCAGGCCTGGTGAGGCGTGCGACAATTGTCGCTGGGGCAAGAGTGAATCCCCGACAATCCAGAACTGAACTTGACGGCCCTCGCCGCGTATTCCTGCGTGGCGAGGGCCGCCTTCATTCTCTCAGAAGCAGACGCGATGCGCTGTATCCTCCTGACGATCGCCTACGACGGCACTGCCTACGCCGGATGGCAGGTTCAACCGGGCCAGCGGACGATCCAAGAGGAATTGGAGCAGGCCCTGGCGAGGCTCACCGGCCAGACGGTCCGGGTGACCGGCAGCGGTCGAACCGATGCCGGCGTGCATGCCCTGGGGCAGGTTGCAGGCTTCCAGACGACCCGCACCATGCCCCCCGATGTCTTCCAGCGAGCCCTCAATGCGCTTCTTCCCCAAGACATCGCCATTGTCTCGGCCGCGGAGGCCGTGCCAGATTTTCATCCCATCCGCGACTCGCTGAGCAAGCGCTATCGATACCTCATTGACGACGGTCCGGTGCGCGACGTTTTCTCGCGGCGATACTCGTGGCACTATCGGCGGCGGCTCGATGATGCTCGGATGGCCGTGGCGGGCGCCCACCTCCGCGGACGCCACGATTTCTCCAGTTTTGAGACCGCGGGAGCCGAACGGCCCGACAGCATCCGCACGATTTCCCACCTTTCGGTGGTTCGTGGCCGCGACGCCGAGCAGAATCGGATTACCATAGAAGTGGAGGCAGATGGTTTCCTCTACAATATGGTCCGCGCGATCGTGGGCACCCTGGTCGAAGTAGGACGCGGCGCCCAGACGCCCGAATGGGTCGCGGAGGTCGTCGAAGCGGCCGACCGCAGCCGGGCCGGGCCGACTGCCCCGCCCCAGGGCCTGTTTCTGCTGTGGGTGAAGTACCCCGAGAGCGTATGCGCCGGCTCCCGGGAACCAGGCCACGTTTCGAACGGCTGAAGGGATACAAAGATAGTAAAACGCCCCATGCGGATTGCCCACGTCATCACGCGACTGATCATCGGCGGAGCCCAGGAGAACACGGTCTTCTCGTGCGAGGACCTGATTCGCGAGTATGGCGACGAGGTGCTGCTCATCACGGGGCCACCCCTCGGGCCGGAAGGCAGCCTCATCGATCGGGCGCGCCAGTCGGGGGTGCCCATGGAAATCGTCCCCCAGTTGCGGCGAGCCATCCACCCCTGGCGTGATTGGCTGAGCTACCTTCGTCTCAAGAGAATCCTCCGCGATTTTCAGCCCGATGTCGTGCACACCCACAGTGCCAAAGGGGGCATCCTTGGCCGCGCCGCCGCCCGGGCCGCGGGAGTCCCTGCGATCGTGCATGGCGTTCACGGTGCTCCGTTCCATCCCTACCAGAGTGCCCTGGCAAGACACCTTTTCCGGGTCTGCGAACGGTGGGCCGCGCCCAAGTGTGATGCCTTCGTGAGTGTGGCCGACGCCATGACCGACCTGATGGTCGGTGCCAGGATTGCCCCGCGGGAGAAGTTCACCACGGTCTACAGCGGTATGGAGGTTGAGCCCTTCCTGCAGGCGGACCGGCACCGCCAGCGGGTCCGACAGGAGTTGGGATACACGCCGGAGCATGTCGTTATCGGCAAGGTCGCCCGCTTGTTCCATCTCAAGGGTCACGAGTACGTGATCGAGGCCGCCGGGCGCGTCGTCCGGGCCAATCCCCAGGTGCGGTTCTTGTTCATCGGCGATGGAATTCTCACCGACAAGTATCTGGAGAGGATCCGGCACGCGGGTCTGGAGAGCCACTTCCACTTGACCGGGCTGGTGCCGCCGGCGCGGATCCCCGAGCTTGTCGGGGCGATGGACCTGGTTGTTCACACGAGTCTGCGCGAAGGGCTGGCCCGGGTGCTGCCCCAGGCGCTGATCGCCGGCAAACCGGTTGTGAGCTACGACGTCGACGGGGCCCGCGAGGTCGTGATCACCGGCCAGACGGGTATTCTGCTTCCCCCCAAGGCCGTCGAACCGCTTGCCGAGGCCCTGATCGAACTGACGGGCGACGAGCCCTTGCGGCGCCGGCTGGGGGAGGAAGGACGTCGCCGTTTCACCGATCAGTTTCGCCACGAGGAGATGACCCGTCAGCTCCGCCAGATCTACCGGCGGCTTCTTTCCGAAAAGGGCAGGGGGGATGGCCGGGCGGCCCCGCCCCCCATCGGTTGCCGCTTCGCCTGAGACCCGATGGGCCTCCGGCCGAGGCCGTTGGTATCCGGCCAGTTCGGAATGCGTCGGCTGGACAATCCGGGGAACATAGTACGTCTCGAAAAGGCTGAAAGAATGCAATTGTAGTGTCTTCGGCTCGAAGCTAGACTAGACCAGGGGCTTTTTGAGGGGGGCGTTGGGAAATCCACTCGATATAGTTGGTTCTTGTCCACCCGATAGGGGCAATGGGCGGTTTATCCGAGGGCAGACTTGCGACGTGACGAGGCAACGACGTGAGCAGTGCACGCCACGGCTTTGCCGGGCCATACCGGTTGCTCAATATTATCAACACGGGCCAGACAAGCCAGGTCTGGCAGGCCTACGACGATGCCACACGTAAATATGTTGCCGTCAAGACGTTACAGTCCGATTACGCTCGTAACCGGGAGCAAGTCAACTTCCTGAAATGGGAGTACGCGGTGGCCGGCAAGATCCAGCACGACCGGATTTGCCGGGTCTACATGTTCGGCCGCGAAAAGGGGATTCCCTTCCTGGCTTTGGAGTGGTTTGCGGCCCCGAATCTTAAGTTCCGAATCCGCCAGACGCCCGACCGACTGCGGCCGGTCCTGCGTCGAGTCGCCATCGAGGCCACCGAAGGGGTCGTCGAGTTCTGCCGCCATGGGTGGGTTCATCGCGATATCAAGCCCGACAACTTCCTGGTCGACGATGCGGGCAGGGTCAAACTGATCGATTTCGGCCTTGCGTGTCGAGCCAAAAAGGGGCTGGCGAGGTTTTTTGCCAGGAAGTCCAAGGTTCAGGGGACTCGGAGCTATATGTCTCCGGAGCAAATTCGAGGAAATCCCTTGGACGAGCGGGCCGATCTGTATAGTCTGGGATGCACGCTGTTTGAGATGTTCTCCGGCAAGCCCCCCTATACGGGGCTGAGCGCCAATGATCTGCTGATGCAGCACCTCAAGACGCCGATTCCCTCCCTTCGAGCCCGCAATCCGGATGCCACTCAGGAGTTATCTGACCTCATCCAGAAGGCAATGGCAAAAGCACCGGATCGGCGGCATAACTCAATTGAGGAGTTTCTGGCCCAGTTGCGGTCGATTAGAATGCTCGAATCCGTGGCAGATTTGGCGGAGAATACCGAAAATGCAGCGGAATAGTCGATAAGGAAGAGTAACCAAGCCACGCGGTCTTATTTCCACCCCCAAGCCGGTTCCCGGCGGAGCAGGGCGAGGGGAGGCCGCGAGGACTGACACGAGTACCAAGACGGAAGAAGTCGATGCCTGGTGAATATCGTCTGTCGTTTGAACGTCCCATCTACGAGCTGGAAGCGCGGATTGACAAGCTTCAGAAGATCAAGACGGTCGAGGCCGAGCGAGACGTGCGTCTCATGCGGCGGGAGTTGAGCGATCTGAAGAAGCGGATCTACAGCAATCTCAAGCCCTGGGAGACGGTTGAAGTTGCTCGTTGCCCCGAGCGACCGCTCACTGACGACTACCTGGCCTTGTGTTTCGAGGAGTTTGTCGAGCTGCATGGCGACAAGTTCTTCGGCGACGATCGCGCGATCCGGACCGGCTGGGCCAAGATCGACCGCTTCAAGGTCATGGTCGTCGGGCATCAGAAGGGACGCGACTACAAGCAGCGAATCGCCTGCAACTACGGTTGTGCTCACCCGGAAGGGTATCGCAAAGCCATCGGCAAGATGAAGATGGCGGCCAAATACGGCATGCCGGTGATCTGTTTCATCGATACGCCCGGCGCCTATCCGGGCATCGCCGCCGAGGAGCGAGGCCAGGCCCAGGTCATCGCCAACGCCATGTTCGAGATGTCCCGTCTTCCCACCCCGATCATCTGCGTGGTCATCGGCGAGGGGGGGTCCGGCGGCGCTCTGGGAATCGGCGTCGGCGATCGGGTGGCGATGATGGAGCACGCCTACTACTCGGTGATCAGTCCCGAAGGCTGCGCCGGCATTCTCTGGAAGAGCCACGAGTTCAAAGAGCAAGCCGCAAAGGCTTTGCGGATGACGTCCAAGGACCTGATCAAGCTTGGCGTGATCGACGAGGTGATCAAGGAACCCGATGGCGGCGCCCATCGGGATCATCACCTGACCGCCGGCCGCATGGGAATGTTCCTCCGCAACACGCTTCGGGAACTTGCGGACATCCCCAAGGACGTGCTGGTGGAGCAGCGCTACCAGCGTTTCCGCCGGATGGGCGCGTTCCTTGAAAACGGCCAACTCGTGGGCAAGTGTCTGAGCGCCCAAGTGAGCGGTCAGTCCCTCCCTTCTCCGCATCGCGTCGAGCGCGCCGAGGCTGTGCTGCGGCCTGCGGAGTAAGCTCCAGGGCCGCATCTCCTGTCCACTCCGCAGCGGCGCTGGAACCATCAGGTGAAGTCATTTGAGCCGGCTTTGGCCGGTTTCTCTGCGCCGAATCCGCCACGGAAAGAGCCGTCGGATCGTCCGGACGGGGGGCAATGAGCCGGTACGGTGCTTCCTGCAATGGGAAGCTCCGCCGATCGGTGGCGCGCCTGGCTGCCAGCCGGTCTTTCCGGTCGGGCCCGGTTGGCTCGACCGCTTCAAACGCCCGTTCCGGCCAGCTAAGATAAGGGCCGCCCGGCTTGGGCTGTGCCGGCGCTGCACCTTACCCTCCATCGTCCCTCGCCCCGGACCACTCCCATGCCTTCCTGCCCGACCCGATTTGCCCTGCCCCTGGCTTTGTTTCTCGGCACGGTCGCTCTTGCCGCAGAGAACGACCCGGATCCCACGCTCCTCATGGGCGGCACGGGGGGCGCCTACTTTCTGGCAGAACCTGGGGAACTGGTAATCGATCTGCGGAAGCAGGATCTGAACCGGTCCGGGAGGAAGGCGGACCTGCGGGCCATTCTCGTGGGACCCGACCGGCAGGTGCTCCAGGAGGTGACGCTTGCCGACGACGGACAGACCCGTGGCAGCGGGCCCGGACCGATGCAGACGGCCCGACTCACCGCCTTGGTGACAACCAAGGGGGTCTTCGGGTTGAATATCACGGTGTCGAACGATCGCTACGGCACGGAGATGGTCTGGGGATTCCATACCAACTGCCCCCGTTACCTGATCGAAACAGCCCGCGGACACCGCGATGCGCGCCGCGAGGAGCCGCTGGTGTTGTCGGACCCGGATCGGGAGCGCGACGTGTGTTTTCTCCCGCGGCGCGGCAAGTTTGCCGTTGAAGTCGCCCTGTCGTCGAAAGACGCCAAGGCACCCGCGGTTTACGACGATCGAGACGCACTGGTCAAGACGCTCGCGGTTGCAGACGGAAAGGCGACCGCAGCGGCGCCATCTGCCCCCGGGCAGGGCGGAGGTGCAGA
This sequence comes from uncultured Planctomycetaceae bacterium, assembly GCA_964563135.1. Classification (GTDB taxonomy): domain Bacteria; phylum Planctomycetota; class Planctomycetia; order Pirellulales; family Thermoguttaceae; genus JAAYAY01. Next base: position 10,157 of record CAZLWV010000100.1, on the reverse strand, counting down.
TCGACGGCGTTACCCGCTGGGACGACGGGGATTCCTATCCCGGTCTGCCGCTCTGGACTCCGGATCGGTCGTCGTGGTTTCCGCTGCACCAGTACCGCTGGCTGCTGACACCCTGGCGCCGCCTGGTCTACGGGGAAACGGGGAGCGAAGGCTCGATCGCATTTCGCCTCCACAACAATGCCAACGAGAAACGGGTGATCCGGCTGGAACTCCAGTTTCCGGATCAACCCTGGAAGGCAGGTCTTGCGGCGGACAAGATCTCGCTTCGCGGCAAACGGGCGGAAGAAGTGGTGGTCCATTACACGGTGCCCGATGGTTTACACAAAGTTCACATCAAGGCAACGCCGGTGGAGTCGCCCGAGTTCTCGACCTATGCGACTCTCACGGTCAGATCCGGTTCGGCGCCGATCGGCGAGTTCCTGGAACTGCCGCTGGTGATCCGGGCCTACGAACATGAGAACGAGCAGTTCGGCTACCTGCCCGACTATCCGGTCGACCGCCAGGTCTTCTTCGACGATGAGAATCGACCCTATATCAACCGGGGGTCCTCGATTGCGACCTCGCGCGGCGGCCGCTGGGCGGACTTCGACCTGGTGGATGCGGGCAAGTCCGGCGACAAGGAACTGGTAAGGAAACGCTTCCGCGAGGCCTCGGACAAGATCGGGTTCGATTCTCGCGGGGGTGTGTATCTCGTCGGCCAGGCCGGACGGACGGCGGCGCTGCTCCACTCGGCCGACGGCGGCGAGACGTTCACTGCCTCCGCGATCCCCGGCCGGGACGGCAAATCGCAGTCGTTCGACATCGAGCAGTTCTCCGGTCACAACGGTTCCGAGGATCCACCACCGGTCGTGCGGTTCACCAACACGGCCTCCGACGCCAAGCGGATCTGGCGCCGGATCAACGATCTGGAACTCTTCGTTCCGGCACGGGATGGAGACTCGATCGTGGTGGGTGAGCCGATCCTGCTGACGAAGATGTGTATCGGCCTTTCCACCCACTCCGGGGCGCCATGTTCGATCGTATCGCGCGGCGCCAAGGTCCACGTCATCTGGGCGGAAGCCACCGATCCGGAAGAGAAGGTGCCCGGGGTACCTACCTACGTGGTGACCTATGACCGGCAGACCAGGACGCTCGGCAAGCCGGCTCTGATCGGCTATGGTGCCCCGCCCAATGACATCCACAATACGCCCAGTATCACCATGGACAGCAAGGGGTATCTGCATGCGCTGGCCGGAACGCACGGCAGCCCGTTCCAGTACGCCAGGTCCCTCCAGCCCAACGATGCCGGCGGCGGCTGGACCGAAGCCGTACCGACGGTCAGCGGCTGGACGCAGACCTACATCGGGCTGGTGTGCGACGCCAAGGACACCCTGCAC
>CAZLWV010000100.1:0-8767 GCA_964563135.1 uncultured Planctomycetaceae bacterium | reverse complement strand
GCTGGTGCGCGGGTCTGGCGCTACAACGAGGAGCCCCATCCGGCGGGTCATTTTGCCACCCTGGCCCATCAGCGGAAGACGGCCGACGGCCCATGGGAAGCACCGCAGTGGCTCGTGGTTCCGCCGTTTTCGGAATACAGCGTGTTCTATCACCGCCTGACGATCGACCGCACGGGGAGGTTGTTTCTTTCCTACGACTGCTGGTCGACCTACTGGTTCTATCGCACAGACTATCCGGGCAACCGCCGCTCGTTGATGATGTCGCCTGACGGAGGAGTGCACTGGAAGCTGGTCGAAGGGAGGGATTTCGCTCCCTGAAGCATCTGGCGCCCGGAGGATCCCTCCTGCCCATCCCACCTTGCTGGAGATACTCGCATGACACTACGCAGCCATCGTCGCATGTTCCTCGGTTCTTCCGTGGCAGCCGTCACCGCGGCGGCAGCATTTGGGGTCAGGCCGCAGGAGGCCCGGGCGAAGGACCAGGCGGGCGCCAGGCCGCTGCCGCTCGGGCTGATGACCTACAACCTGGGACGCGACTGGGACCTCGACACGGTCATCAAGAACTGCAAGGAGACCGGCTTTGAACACGCGGAACTGCGGACCACGCACGCGCACGGCGTGGAGGTGTCGCTCACCACGGCAGAGCGCGGCGAGGTCCGGCGGCGTTTTGCGGACTCGGGCCTGAAGCTCAGCCTGGCCAGCGGTTTTGCCTACCACTGGGACGACGCGGCGAAACTCCGCGAGAACATCGAAGGCACCAAAGCGTATCTGCTTCTGGCGGCGGATATCGGGGCGCTCGGGATCCGCGTGTTTCCCAACGCGCTGCTCGTCGAGCAGGGCGTGCCTGAGGAAAAGACGATCGCCCAGATCGGCACAGCGGTCGCCGAGCTCGGCGCCTTTGCCGCGGACCACGGCGTGGAGCTGCGCCTGGAGAATCACGGGCGGGGAACGAACCGCGTGTCGGTGGTCAAGCGGATCCTCGACGCGGCCGATTGCCCGCACGTCTACATGATCTGGAACTGCGATCGCACGGATGTGGAAGCTCCGGGACTGGAGGCGAATTTCAACTCGGTCAAGGACCGCATTCGCCACGTGCATCTCCATGAGCTGAGCGGTCCGAGCTATCCCTATCGAAGCCTGTTCCGCCTCCTGCGGCAGAACGGCTACCAGGGCTCCTGCCATGCCGAGGTGGATGCAAGCCCGGAACCGATCCGCTTCATGAACTACTACCGAACGCTGTTCCTGGCTCTGCAGGATGCCGTGTAATCGGCAGACGGCGGGACGCCGGCGGCCATGGGGTTGTCCAGACGGCGAGCCCCACCGGCCCGGCTCCGACGACCAGAACCTCGGTCTTCTTTTTGCCGAACATGACATCACCTCGCGGAAGAGGGTGAATTCTGGCGCTTTCAGGACAGCGATTGCGCCGGACGCGGCAAGGCCGGCACGGATGGCCGACCGGGGCGAAGCGAGCGGTCTGGAGTCAGGCGGCACCTGTTTCCCGCAGCGGTCCGTTTTTGCGGACAGGGCCAGTGGCGCAGCCGCGGCTCCTCTTCGCGCGCCGGTCACTCGCTGCGGCAGGGGGGGACGGGCGAGAGGCGACGGGGACTGCCCAGGTCGACCTTTCGTTGCTGGTCAGTGACCTCGGCAGTAGAATGGCGACCGTGCCGGGTGAGTTTCCGTCCCAGGGAGACTCGGCATGAACCTCCAAAGCCCTAGCCGAACTGGCCGAGTCTGTGGAGCAGGTGCTCATCCATGGCGTGGTTGCTGTCCAGAACGAGGCCCTTTGGGGGAAGGGCTTCGGCTTCTGGAGTCTGGCAGGCAACTGACTGGCAGGGGGGCATATTGGGGAGCGGAGAATGCAGGACACGTCTGGACTTCGAGGAGCCGATCTCATGAGATTTCGCTGGTTTGCCGGGGTGGCTGTGCTGGTGACAGGGCTTGCCGTTTGCCAGGGCGGGGAGGCTGCGGAGGGAGTGACGGCGTTTCCCGAGGACCATGCAACACTGGTCGTGCTCAGTAATGGCGAGCCGTACTTCGAAATTGCCCTGATGGGCTGGGAGCCGGGCTGGAAGTACATGGGCGTTGGCGGCGAAATCGTCGAGGAGGGGGAAACGACGCGTTTGGCCAACCGCTCCCGGACGGCCGGCGATGCGGAGATTGCGGTCAATGCGCGGGTGCGAAAAGGTGGGCCCCGACAACTCGTGGTCGACACCGAGGTGAAAAGTTCCCAGGATACGGAGTTGTTGTACTTCATTGCGGCCCTCAGCCTGGACGACGATGCGTTCCGCGATGGACGCGCGGTCGCTGACTTGGGGGGCGAGAAGCGAGAGGTATCGCTCCCGCTCGGCAGAAACGGGATCGGCGACGGTGTCACCGGCGTGGAACTGATCGACTTGCGGGGACGTACTACCCGGATCGCCTTCTCGCGTCCCTGCAATATTCCCAGCGACGGCGCGGCGCGCATCATTCTTGCCGAGGGCGCCTTCAAGGCAGCCCAGCCGGCCAGGCTGAGCATCACGATCGATCTGTCCGACGATGTCAGCTACCTGGCCGGTCCGAGCCGGATGCCGGCAGAGGCCGGCATGCAGAATTGGTATATGTTTACCCCCGACGACGACCACGACGCGCCCTCGGAGATTTCCATGCAGGACTGGCTCGAAAAGCCGGCGGGCAGATACGGGCGGATCGTTCGCCAGGCCGACAAGCTCGTCTACCACGGCAAACCGATCAAACTCTGGGGGCTCAACCTGTGCTACTCGGCCTGCTCTCCTGAGAAGGAGGTGGCGGACAGACGGGCGGCGTTCTACGCGAAGTACGGCGTCAACTCGGTCCGGCTCCACAAGTATGCCGACGGCCCGGGATGGGCGGGGATCCAGTCCGATGAGAGCTTTGTCGATCTGGAGCCCAAAGGGCTCGACCGGATGGACTACCAGATTGCCGCCTTCAAGCAGCGAGGGATCTATGTGAAACTGTCGGCTCATTTCGGAGCGCAGAAGCTCGGGCCGGCCGACAGGAAGTACGTCCCCTACCTGGAGGAATTCGGCACGTTCTCCAACCAGGAGAATCGCATCCTGACGCCGCACAGTGCCGTCCACTATTCGCCGGAACTCCAACAGGTGCAGATCCTGCAGACGGTCAATCTCCTCAAGCACCGGAATCCCCACACAGGTATGACCTACGCGGAAGATCCGGCGATTGCGTTTCTGGAGATCATCAACGAGCAGAGCATTCTGTTCTACTCGTCGATGGAGCCTTTGAAGGCCAGTCCCACGTTGCGGGCCGACGTGGCGAAACGCTTCTGCCGTTTTCTGCGCGAAAAGTATGGCAGCCAGGAGACACTCGCGGAGGCATGGGGCGGCACGCGGGCCTTCGACAGCTTTGGGGAAGACGGATTTCCCGCGGTCGGCGAGCATCTCGACAAGGACAACATCCTGCCGCTGGGCAACCCGTGGTACTTCGATCCGGACCAGATCAACGGTTCGCAGGCCTTCCGGCGGCAGCGGCTGCTCGACACGATGTGGTTTCTCTACGGACTGCAGAACCAGTTCTATGCTCGCTACGTCCAGGCCGTACGCGAGGCGGGATACGGCGGGGAGATCGTTGCGTCGAACTGGCAGGCCGGACGGTCGCTCAGCCATTTCTGCAATCTCCACTCCGATGCCCTGGTGGGTACGGTCGATCGCCACAACTATTTCGGCGGCGGCAGCGGCAACCGGATCAACAACGCGACCATGCTGGCGGCGCCGGGATCCGGCACGCTCAGCGCCGGCATGCAGCAAGTGGCCGACCGGCCGTTCATGCTTTCCGAGTGGATCCACGAGGCGCCGAACGAATGGGGCGTGGAAGGGCCGGCCGTGATCGGAGCCTACGGGATGGGGCTCCAGGGCTGGGACGTCTCCTACATGTTCCAGAACCAGGACGCCGGGGGATTCAGTGCCGAGATTGGGCGGCAACGGTGGAACGTGGCCGCGCCGAATGTGCTGGGCGTGTTTCCGGCCGTCGCCCGTCAGGTCCTGCGGGGCGACGTGGCGGAAGGCCAGCTGCGGGCTCCCATGTACGTGCACGTTGCCTCGTTGGCCAAGGGGAAAGTGGGGCTCAACGACAAGACCTCGCAGCAGTACGACGTGAAGACGTTCACGAGCGACGAGGTGTCGGCGGCCTCGTTGGCCGTGGTGCGTGCGGCGGTGGAGTTCACGGACGAGTACCGCGAGACTCCGGCCTTCGATCCTGAGGCTTACGCGAAGGACGGCCGTTACACCTCGGAAACCGGGCAACTGCGGTGGAGGCGGGGCAAGTCGAAGCTGGACGGGGTCATGACGATCGACACCGAGGCGACCAAGGCGGTCGTTGGTTTTGCCGAGGGGGAGACGTGCGATCTGGGAACGGTGGCCATCCAGCCAGAATGCCGGTATGCGGCCATCTATCTGACCGCCAGGGAGCCGGACCGGAACCTCGCCGATTCCCAAGGAGTGCTGGTCGTGGCCCTCGCACGGGCGAGAAACACGGGGATGAGAGTGTTTGCCGAGAACCGGATCGTCGAGCGAGGCAAAGGCCCCGTGGTCATGGAACCGGTCAAGGCCAGGATCTGCATCCGCCGCGAGGGCAGCCCCACGGTGCACGTGCTGGACCACAGCGGGCGGAAGACCGGCCGAACGCTTCCCGTCTCGAATGGGGTTTTTCACATCGACGGAACGCGCGACAAGACGTGCTACTACCTGGTGTCGTATGGCGATTAACGGGTGCCGCGGGATTGGCCAGTCGGCACCGCTGCCGGAGAAACGCAGGCCATGTCAAGCGATGGTCGGTTCCTGAGCATTCTCCCGGCCCCCGTCCTGCTCCGTGATGGGGGGATGCATGAAACGGCTGGTAGTGTCGCACCTGTGACGGTTTTCAGTGCTCGTGGCAGAACCTCGATTATTCTGTCGAGGATTTCCAGGGGAGCGGGCGGCCGGTGGCCTCTTCCCCGTAGACCTGGGAAACCTGCAGGCCGCTGGCCTGGGAGGTGTAGAAGAGGCGGCCGTTTGAGATCACCGCCCCCACGCATTCGCGGCTGTCGATGGCCGGTCCGGTAGCCACCAGCCGGTTGCCGTCGGCCAGATCGATCAGGTCCATGTTGGCCCCGAGCACGTAGGGCTCCGAGAGGGTGAATCGCGTGCACGCGTAGCCCAGGTTGAAACGGGAGAGGATCTTGCCTGTATCGCGGTCGAGCACGTGGCCGTCTTTTCCCGAGGCGTTGGTGAATACGAAACGATTGCCCAGGGTGATCACGTTGACGGCCGAGGCCACCGGTTCGGATTGCCAGACCAGCGAGCCGTCACGGCTGTCGAGACACCAGACGTAGCGATTCTCGGTGAGCTGGTTGGGCTTGTTGTACCCGCCAAGGTAGAGCCGCCCATCCTTGCCGGAGATCGTGCAGCCGGCCGTCACGTGGTGCTCGGTGGTCTGCCAGATCACGCTGCCGGTGGCCGGGTCGAGGGCGGCCGTCAGACCGGTGGCAGACGGCTGGTCGCCGCGCCGTGCGGCATAGCCGAAGAACGTGGAGTAGTAGAGCGTGCCGTTCATGAGGCAAAGGCCGCAGTCGTTGCCCCCCGTGCCGAGGTCCGAGAACTCGCGAGTCCAGACTTCCTTGCCCGTTTCAAGGTTCCACGCCCGGATGATCGGATGGTTGTCCTTGGGATAGTAGGGGTTGTTGTGCGTGTAGATGAAGCTCATGACCTCCGCACCGTCGGCGCTCGGCTTGGGATCGTCCTGCATGACGTAGGCCTTCTCCGTGCCTTGAGGGGCGTACTTGCCGGACCCGAACGCGTAGATGGCGAGGTTCTCGTGAACGACTGGCGGCGCCTGGCGGCTCCAGCTCGGCGATCCGGAGAAGGGCGCTTCCCAGACCAGCTTCCCTGTGGCAGCGTCGAGGCAGCGGACAAGGGATTGCCTCAGGCCGGCCTGCGGCAGGAGGAGCCGCTCCTGGTGGTAAAGCGGCGACGTGAAGGAGAGGTAGACGTCGGGAAAGTAGCGCCGCCACAGCAGTCGCCCTGTTTCCTGCTCGACGGCAAGGATCTGGCCCTCCGAGGTGTGCGTGTACATCCGCCCGCCGCCGCAAACCGGCAGGTGCTTGAAGGTTCCCTCGTAGCGACGGATCCACTTGACGCGCAGCGGCGGCCTCAACCCCTGATCGTTTGCGTTGGTGCAGGCCGCGTTGCCGTAGTTCGTGGGCCAGTCGAAACCAGCGGCGGCACGGGTGCCGGTCAGCGAATTGCGGATCTTCCAGATTTCCAGGTCCGCCGTCGGGAGCGGAGCGTTGCCGCCGGGACCCAGGATGTAGAGATAGCCGTCTTCGCAGCCGAAACAGATCCGGCCGTCGCAGACGCACGCCGGGGCGGAAATGGCGGCCCCGAAGGGCGTCTTGAATGACCAGACGCTGCCGCCGCCCGAGAGCGGCACGACGTACAGGCTTCCGTCCAGACCGCCATAGATCCCATGCTCGCCGGCAAGGATCGGCGACGAGATTGACGGGTAGCCGCCAAGGCTCCGCGGCGGATCGCTACCGGGCCCATGGCGGCAGAACTCGAAGCCTCGCTCCGGACGGCAGCGGTAAACGTGCTCGCCGCGAAGGCTGGCCGAGCAGAAACTGAGTAGGCCGGGAAGGTTGATCGCGGTCTCGGTGCCGCGGACGAAATCGGCTTCCACGTCGTTGCCCCTGAGGCGGAAGATCTCGACCCGGCCGGCATTGTCGCGGCGGTGCCACTGCCGGTAAACAGCCCCGTCCTCGCCCAGGCTCTGGCCGAAGGTGGCGGGGTACTCCTTGCCTGCATAGGAGGGCACGATCCCCAGGGCCCGCAGCTCGGCCCGATCTCCCCGGTCCTGGAGCCAGACGGTCCGCCCCCCGGCCGGAATGACAATCGTCTGCTCGTGGGCGGCGATATCCATGGAGCAGCAGAACGAATCCTGCCAGTTGACCCTTCCCTTTTTGTGGGCGAGCCATGCGGCCCCGTCCCAGCGGTCCCCCTGAAACTTCATCACCTCGGCGGCGAAATCCCAAGTCCAGCACAGGGTGCCATCGGCCTGGAGGGCGTAGATGCGCGAGCCGAGGGTCGCAAAATAGACTCGCCCGCCGTCGACGACCGGGGCGCTGAAGATCGGCTCTCCGCATGCGATCTGGCGCACGAGCGATCCGTCGCGTCGGTCGAGCACGATGTAAGAGCCGGCCGTTGTGCCGAAGTGGACGAAGCGATCGATGATGGCTGGCGAGGAAATGTTGTTGCAGTTGACCGGCCCGCCGGGCGTGGCAGTGCGCCAGACGACGCTGCCGGTCTGGGCATCGATGGCAAGCGCGGTGCCGGATGCATCGACCACGTAGACCTGCCCGTCGGCACAGGCCGGCGAGGTGAGGACCGCATCGCCCAGAGGCACCGCGGCGACCAGCCCGAGCGGCGTGGTGACTTGCCGATCCGGGACGTTGCCCGAGCGGTGGGGATCGAACTTCAACTGGGGCCAGTTCTCGCCGGCCGCCGCCGTGGCCATGCCCGTCAGACAGATGGACAGATGCAGCCAGTACCGCCAGGTTGGAGCGACGAACATGATCTGGACTCCTCGAAAGACGCGGCAGGATTCGGTCAGTGACGAGGTTGTCGGAAGATGGGCTCGGATCGAGTCAAACGCGTTGTCACATGGGGCAAGCCCTGGGCCACGGCAGTTCCCAGATTCGTGCCGATGTGTCTACTACTCTATCGAGTCGTGTGGCGGTTGCCCACATACCGGCCGCCATACCGGTCTGTGTCTTTTCGAGAATACCGCCGGGGTGGGGCATTGGCCTGTTCGGGCTTGAATTCGACTGACAAACAGGCCTCGCGGCAAACCCCAGGTATACGCGCAAAGACTGCGGTGGGCCCGGGAGCGGTTGGCAAGCCAGAAGACGGCGGGGGCCGATACGGCCCCCATGAGAACCATTTTTTCGCGACCAGACACGGGGAAACCGCGTTTCCTTGCTACCGTTTTCAGAAACTCCCTGGGTTAAAAGATAGAAGGGCGAGAACAAACGACCGCCGCATGCTGGGCAAGGCAATGCGGCGGCAGATTTCTCTGGGTGACAAGTGAGGCAGCTTGGGGGGAGGTGCATGCCGACGTCCACGGGCCGGAGCTAAGGCATTATGGCGTCCCAATACATGGTATCTGTGTCTCGTCGCCGCTTTCTGCAAGAGACGGGCATCTTGTGTGCCGCGTCGGTTGCGGGAGGGATGGGGAAGACCAGTTTCGGCCAGGAAGAGGCCTCCGGGCCGGTCGATTGTGGTCCACCGCCGGCTGCCAAGCCTCAGAGCCGCACGGGAGGCGAATCCTTCGCACCACTGCCGCTGCCTGTCACCCCCCTTCGAAGGAGTGAGAAGAAACGTCCGCCGAGCCCGCCGGCTCGTTGGAGTACGCAGAACGGCAAGCGGACGATGTATCGCGACTGGATGACCGATCCGGCCGATGTCGACACGCTGCTGAAGTGGACGAACCAGAAACTGGGCATCCATTACCGTTCTGTAGAGACGGACCTTGCCCGGTTCTCTTACGATCCGCGGGAGTTGCCGGCCTTGCTGATCGCCGGCCACAACAAGTTCGAGTTCACTGACCAAATCCGCTCCGGTCTGGGACGGTACGTGGCCGATGGCGGACTCATCCTGGCCGATGCCTGCTGCGGCTGGAACGATTTTGCGGACAGTTTCCGGCGGGAGATGGAGTTGATCTTCCCCGGACGACCGCTGCGGAAGATGCTCCCCGAGGAACCGGT
>CAZLWV010000099.1:0-30492 GCA_964563135.1 uncultured Planctomycetaceae bacterium | reverse complement strand
AAGAAGCCAAAAAGCGTTAAGAAAATATCAGTGCCATTCACCTCTGTCCTCTGTCGCTCTGTCCTCTGTCCTCCATCCCCCCGCCAGGCCAGAATTTGGCAGGTTCCACTCCCCGTTGACCAGCACCCCGCCTTCCACACCGACCACTGACCAATGACCACCAACCACTGACCACCAACCACTGACCACTGACCAATGACCACTGACCAATGACCAATGCCCACTGACCAATGCCCACTGACCAATGCCCACTGACCAATGACCAATGACCAATGACCATCAACAACTTCCGTGGCCGGCTCCGCCTTGTGCCGGCGTGCGTGCAATCGGCCTTTCGGCGCGGTAGAATCGCCGGCGGTTCGGTTCTCATGTCCAGGGAGAAATGCCATGCAGACTTCAGAGACACGGGTAGCGCGAAGAAGCTTCTTGCACGCGGCAACGGCCGGAGCCGGCTTGGGGGTGCTGGCTCAAGCGGGCCCGGTCCGGGCCGCGGCGTCCCAACCGGTTGCGCCCGACAAGAGCACCCGCCTCCCACGCGAGGTCTGGGTGGCAAGCATCACCCAGGATGGCATGCACACGGGCGATTACAGGCAGATGATCAAGGCGATCCTTGCCCGTATGGAGGCCGTTGTGCCCTTCCAGCCGGACATCGTGTGCCTTCCCGAAGCCTTTCCCTTCGTCAATCTGGATGCCGATCGGCCGCCCCTGGAAGAAGTGGCCGAAGAACCCGTCGGCAGCATCTGCCAGCCCCTGGCCGACTTTGCCAAGCGCCACCATTGCCATGTGGTCTGCCCGGTGTATACAAAAGAGGCTGGCCGCTACTACAACTCGGCCGTATTCATCGGCCGCCAGGGGGAACTGATCGGTGAGTATCGCAAGATGCACCCCACCGTGGGCGAGATCGATCAAGGCATCGAGCCCGGCCCTCTCGACCCGCCCGTGTTCGAGACCGACTTCGGCAAGGTGGGGGCCCAGATCTGCTTCGATATCGAATGGACCGACGGCTGGGAGAAACTCCGCCGCAAGGGAGCGGAGATCGTGTTTTGGCCTTCGGCCTTCGCCGGCGGATCGATGGTCAACGCCAAGGCTACGCAGAACCATTACTGCGTGGTCTCCAGTACCCGCAAAGGCACGACCAAGATCTGCGACATCACCGGGGAGCAGCTTGCCACAACCGGCCACTTTGCCAACTTCGTCTGTGCGCCCGTGAACCTCGAGAAGGTCTTCCTCCACACCTGGCCGTTCTGCCGGCGATTTGCGGAGATCCAGGCCAAGTACGGCCGCAAGGTCCGCATCCGCACCTTCCACGAGGAGGAATGGTCGATCCTCGAAAGCCTGTCGGCCGACCTGAAGATCGCCGACGTCATGAAGGAATTCGAGCTGCAAACCCGCGACGAGCACATCGACGAGGCCGACGCCGCCCAGCGCAAACGCCGCCCAAGCTAGTGCTCTGTCACCGCCAGGAATCGGGATCGAGACTGCGGAACGACTCGCCCGCTTGGCCGCATGATTCTACGCCACAGATCCCCAGATCAAGCTGTGACCAGGCTCGAGCCCGTCGCCTTTTGCTCTGCGAACAGGCGTTTTGCATTATTTCCGTTCCGGTTTCGTTCGGTGTTCTCTACAGCCCATTTCCAGCTTCGAACGGCGCACCTGGCTGCGTCCTGTGAGCCTCGGATTGCGGATTTCGGACTCCCCCCTGTCGCATATCGACAGACACTTGTCGCAAAAACTCCCCCAAAGCCGTGGAAACCATGACGGTGAGGGGGTAGCATCGGGCAAGCCTGATTCCCTCACGCAAAGGAGAGACCATGACCATACGTCCATCCTCAATCAGCCGCATTCTCGCGATCCCCCTGATCGGTTCAGCGCTGATGGCATCCAGCATCTTCGCCTCGGAGCCCGAGGCGGCAGGCGGCGATCTCCAGCAGTCCTTCGCCAGCCCCGCCGATGCCGAGAAGCCCTGGGCCTATTGGTGGTGGATCAACGGAAATGTCGACAAGCCCACCATCACCCAGAACCTCGAGCAGATGAAGGAAAAGGGGTTTGCCGGGCTGCTCATGTTCGACGCCCGCGGTTATCACGACGATCACTGTCCTCCACCGCCCCCGCGGATGGAGTTCATGAGTCCCGAGTGGCGCGAGTTGGTAAAATTCGCCGTCTCGGAGGCCAGCCGCGTCGGGCTCAAGATGAGCATCAACCTCAGCAGTTGCGCCGGCGCGTTGAAGGGACCGTGGCTCGTCGAGGAAGACGCCCCCAAACATCTCGTCTGGACCTCGGCCGAAGTGTCCGGCCCGGGCGAACTGAAACTTCAGCTCGCCCCGTCGGCTGAGGCCTACCACTGCGAGATTGCCCTTTTTGCCCTCAAGTCGGGCAAAGCCGGCACTCCGGCCGGCGAGCTGACGGGCGAGAAGCTCTCGACCGACTGGCGGGAGATGCAGTCCAAGCTGGACACCGATTCCGCCGCGACCGAGATCCTGGACATCACCGAGTTTGTCGATGATCGGGGCCGCTTGGCCTGGACCGTGCCCGCGGGAAACTGGACCCTGATCCGCCTGGCCTACGCGGCGATGGCGGGGCATGAGTACGATGTCGACGTCCTCGATCCCAAGGCGGTGGCCGGCCATTTTGGCCGTATGGGCAAGACCCTTCTGGACGATGCCGGCCCGGCAGCGGGCACGACCCTCACCCATTTCTACAGCGTGAGCTGGGAAGGCGCCGCCCCCACCTGGACCGGCGGATTCGAGCAGCAATTCGAGAAGTACCGTGGCTACAGTCCGCGAAAATACCTCCCCATCCTGGCCGGCAGGCCGGTGGCAAACCCGGAGGTCTGCGAGCGTTTCCTCCGCGACTACTACAAGACGCTTGGCGACCTGTTCCGCGACAACTTCTACGGCCAATTGCAGGCCTCCTGCCACGAGCACGGTCTGAAGTGGCACTCCGAATCGGGCGGGCCCTGGAATCGCAAGCTGGCGGCCTTCCACCACGCCGACCAGTTGGCCTTCCTGGCCCGAAACGACATGCCCCAGGGGGAGTTCTGGCACCTGGGACGGGCGATGAACCGGCCGCCGGCTATGGCCGCCCACGTGTACGGCAAGCAGTTGGCCGCGGTTGAGGCCTTTACCCACATGAGGGCCCACTGGTCCGCCTATCCGGCTGTGCTCAAGAAGGATGCCGACGCGGCCTTCGTCGACGGTGCAAACCACTTCATCTGGCACACCTTCAGTTGCTCGCCCCCCGAGTTCGGCAAGCCGGGAATCGAGTATTTTGCCGGCACCCATGTCAATCCCAACGTCACCTGGTTCCCGCAGGCCGGCCCGTTCCTGGCCTACCTCGCCCGTTGCCAGACCATGTTGCGGCAGGGCCTTTTTGCCGCCGATGTGTGCTGCTACACGGGCGACAAGACCTACATGCACTGGGGCCGCGGCGAAAAATGGGCTGAAAAGGCCTCCCTCGTCCTCGGCAAGGGCTATACCTACGACCTGGTCAACGACGAGGTCCTTCTGGACCGCATGTCCGTCAAGGACGGCAAGCTCGTCCTTCCCGACGGTATGTCCTATCGCATCCTGGCCGTCGATCTGGACGATGAATCGGCTCCTCCCGACACTCTCGCCAAAATCTCCGAACTGGCCAAGGCGGGAGCCACCGTGGTCCTCGGCACCCGGCGGCCGACCCACGCCCCGGGCCTCCAGCAGTTCCCCGATTGCGACAACCAGGTGCGTCTCCTGGCCGGCGAGCTCTGGGGCCAGCTCGGATCGCGGGCGTTCGGCAACGGCAAGCTTGTGGCCGGCAAACCGATCGACGAGGTTGTCCGCGAAGCAGGTATCCTGCCCGATTTCGAAGGCCCGTTTGAGTGGATCCACCGCAGCCTCGGCCCGACGGAGATCTACTTCGTCTCGGGCTCCGGCACGGGCGATGCCGTGTTCCGCGTCGCCGGCAAGGAACCGGAACTGTGGTGCCCCAGGACCGGAACCGTCCGCGATGCGGTCTCCAGCCGCCCGACCGGCGACGGCCGCACGCTCGTCCCCCTCTCGCTGCCCGAAGGGGGAGCGGTGTTTGTCGTTTTCCGCAAACCGGCGGCTGGCCAGCGGCTTGCCGCGCTCCCCGATCAGGCGGTCGAGATCGTCGGCCGCAGCCAGGCGGGCGTGAAGCTCCGGCTCTGGGACAACCAGCCGCACTCGCTCCCCCTCTCCAACTCAAAGGTGCCTCTGGCGCCGGCCGGCCGTCCGGAATCGCAAGAGATCGGCGGCGCCTGGGAAGTCGGATTTTCGCCCCAGTGGGACACGCCGGCGTCGATCACCTTCGACCGGCTCATCCCCTGGAACGAACACCCCGACCAGGGCATCAAGTACTACTCCGGTACCGCCACCTACCGCAAGACGTTCCAACTGACCGCGGAGCAGGTCGGTGGCCTCGTGCGGCTCCAGCTCGGCAAGGTCGGCCACGTGGCCGACGTGCGTCTCAACGGCAAGCCCCTGGGCACCGTCTGGTGCGAGCCCTGGTCGGTCGACCTGACCGGTGCCGCCCACGCAGGCGACAACCAGCTCGAAATCAAGGTGGCCAACCTGTGGATGAACCGCCTCATCGGCGATTCGACCCTTCCGCCGGAAGAGCGGAAGACCAGGGCCAACATCCGCTTCTTCAAGGAAACGGACAAGTACCGCCCCTTTGAGGGTTTTTCGCCCAAAGACGCGCTGGCCCCTTCCGGCCTCATCGGCCCCGTGCGGTTGGAGTTCGGGAAGGAAGTGGAGGTTGCCCTGGGAGATTGAAACCCGGCTTCAGCCCACGTGCCGGCGGGAATGCAGGCTGCCGATCGCAGCCTGAACCGGCCGGATTGCGGAGAGGCTCTAAATCGGGTTGCGTGATTCCCAGAATGGGCCATCTCCTTGAAGCCGCCTCCCGAAGGGTGGCGGCGGAGTCTGGATCTCTTGGAATCGTGCAAGTCTATTTAGAATGCCGGAAACATGTACCGGGCGTGAACTGGCACGCGATTATCTCGTGCCGTGCGCCCGCGCGCCCCGTTGCCGGCAGCGAGCCCCGGAACCATCCCTGGGCTTGCCAAGGGCGTGGAACAGCGCATGGGCAGGCTCATGCGGTTCTCTTGCCGTTCTGCAGACTCATCTGACGAGCGATGAGCATTGCCATTTCGAGGGCCTGTTCGTAGTTGAGCCGCGGGTCCACATCGCTGTGGTAGGCCCGGCCGAGGTCGGCCTCGGCCAGCCCGCGCGCCCCCCCGATGCACTCGGTCACGTTCTCGCCGGTCAGTTCGAAATGCACGCCCCCCAGCCGCGAGTTCAGCTGGTGGTGGACGGCAAACGCCACCGTCAGTTCGTCCAGGATCTCGTCGAAGTCACGGGTTTTCACCCCACCCGCCGTGGTGATCGTGTTTCCGTGCATCGGGTCGCAGCACCACAGCACTACGGCCCCGGCCCGCTGGACGGCCTCGATCAGCAGCGGCAGGTGTTTTTCTACCCGGCTGGCCCCGAACCGGTGGATCACGGTCAGGCGTCCCGGCTCGTTGTCGGGATTCAGGATGCGGGCCAGTTCCACCAGCTCCTCGGGCGAGCACGAAGGGCCCACCTTCACGCCCACCGGGTTGGCGATCCCGCGGAACAGCTCCACGTGGGCCCCGCCCGGGTCGCGGGTGCGGTCGCCGATCCAGGGGAAATGGGTGCTCAGATCGTACCAGCCGCTGCGGCGAGGAACCTGGCGGGTCTGGGCTTGTTCGTAGTCCAGATGCAGCCCTTCATGGCTGGTGAAGAACTCCACCCGATCGAATTCGCCGATCCGGTGCCCGGCCATCGTTTCCATGAACGTGACCGACTCGCCCAGGGCCCGCATCAGCTCGCGATAGTCGCCCGACTGGGCCGAGTGATTGACGAAGTCGAGGTCCCAGAGTTCCGGATGCCGCATGTCGGCGAATCCGCCGTCGATCAACCCGCGGATGAAATTGAGCGTCAGCGCCGCCCGCTCGTAACCGCGGAGCAGAAACTGGGGGTTGGGAGTGCGGGCCTCGGGGGTGAACTCTCGGCGGTTGATCAGGTTGCCGCGAAAGCTTGGCAAGGTCACTCCGTCGCGGGTCTCCAGGTCGGCGGAGCGGGGCTTGGCATACTGCCCGGCAAAACGCCCGACGCGGATCACCCGGCGATGGCTGCCGTAGGTGAGCACCACGCCCATCTTCAGCAGGATCTTCAGCTTGCCGGCGATCAGATCGCTCCGGCACCCTGAGAAACTCTCGCAGCAGTCGCCGCCCTGGAGCAGAAACCGTTCGCCCCGCGCTGCTTCCCCCAACTGCCGCTTGAGATTCTCCACCTCCCAGCTCGTGACCAGGGGCGGAAGCTGAGAAAGCTCCTTGAGCACCGCCTCCAGGGCCTGCTTGTCCGGATACGATACGTTCTGGCGGATCGACTTCTGCTTCCAGGAAACGGGAGACCAGGAGGATGACATCGGCCTTGGGGGGCGGCTGGGCTGGCTTGGGGGCATGGCTGCAAGCGGGAGACTGGCCCGACTTGCGCCTCTATCTTGAGCATAGACAGCACCCCGGGGTCCGTCAACGAAACACCTAAATCCGGTTGCGTGATTCCCAGAATGGGCCATCTCCTTGAAGCCGCCTCCCGAAGGGTGGCGGCGGAGTCTGGATCTCTTGGAATCGTGCAAGTCTATTGATATTTCGCCGGACATGCCGCGCTGCGAGCCGAGATTGCAGACCTCCGCGCCCGGACGATACAATACTACCTGGCATCACGTCACCAAGGAGCCCATTGTGAAGATCCACCAGATTTCCTTGTTTCTCGAGAACAAGCCGGGACATCTCCGCAGCGTCATCCAGGTCCTGGCCGACGCGGGTATCAATATCGTCACCCTCTCGTTGGCCGATACCCAGCAGTTCGGCATCCTCCGCCTGATCGTGGAGGACTGGCAGAAGGCCCAGGCGGTCCTTGGAGAAACCGGCCGTGCCGTGAATGTCACCGAGGTCGTGGCGACCGAGGTACAGGACCGGCCCGGCGGACTGGCCGCGATCCTCAAGATCCTCGACGAAGGGGGCGTCAACGTCGAGTACATGTATGCCTTCACCTTCGGCAAGGCCGACCAGGCCGTGATGGTCTTCCGCTTCGACCAGCCCGACAAGGCCATCCAGAGGCTTCAGGAAGCCGGCGTGAGCGTGCTTGGAAGCGTGGAACTGTTCCAGCGAGCCTCCTGACCCCTCGAGCCCCCCGGCTCAGACTTGCTCCACCTGCCCCTCAGAAATTGTACTGGGCCTGGAAATCGAACCGCACCAGGTCCCCGGGCCGCTTGCCGATCCAGAGAGTCTTCCACGAGCTGACATCCAGGCCGACCATGAACTTGTCGGTCACGTCGTAGAGCAGGTTGGCAAAGTAGAAGTGGTTGTACGTGCGTCCCGACGACAGGTCCTGGTCAAAGGGATCGTCGATCGAGTAGCCGGCGTAGCTGCGGAACCGCTCGGTCCACTGGTAACCGAAATCGAACCATCCGCCGGTGCTCCGGATCGATCGTCGCGTCTGTTTGTCGACGCCCTGCAGGATGCCCCCCATGTAGGCCGACAGATTCTCACCGGTGAAGTACTCGGTACGAAAACTCAAGCGTTCCGTGATCGGCAGACTGAAGTCCACGTTGAACGACCAGGTCCGCCGCGTCAGGTCGTCGACCGGGTCCGGGTTGGGCGCCAGGAAGTCGTAGACCACCTCGCCCAGATGGGCGGAAACTCCGATTTCAGCCGGTTTCGCCCCCTCGGTCAGCCCATGGGCAAACCGCCAGGCCGCACGGCCTTCGATCACCGGCCAGCCGGCCACATCCGGATCCACCGTCGCATCGCTGGTGAAGTCCTGGAGAATGTCCATGTTGAGCGAGCCCTGGAGCGTGAGCTTCTGACCGCCGGGCGTGTCGAAGTAACGATCGGCCCGGAGTTGCGCGCGTCGGTAGCCGAGGTTGCCCACCGCCGAACCGGGCACGTAGTTCAGGTTGCCTGGGTAGAGCGGGGAAATCACTTCCCATTCCTGTCCGGCGAGCAAGTAGAATCCGTCATCCTTCATATCGATAAAGCCGCGGCGAAACAGGATGCCGGGCTTGTTGTGCGTGACGTACTGGCCCTGGAAATCGATCTCCACGCAGGCCCCCAGGTCGGCGCTCGGGCAGCAGTTCGGGCTCGGGCCACCGATCTTCAGCCCCAGCCGGGTGGTTTTGGCGTCGACGTAGAATGCATCTTCCCCCTGCACGTCCGCCGACTGGGCCCAGAGGATGATGTCGCCCGGATAGCTCCGTTCGGTTTCGTAGACGGTGCTGACCACGATCCGCCCGTAGGGAGTGATTGTGAAGTCCCCCTTCTTCCAGGTCAGCTTGCCCATCTCGGCACGCATCTGGTCAAGCGAAACACTGGCGGAAGCGGCACCGTCAGCCGGCAGAGCGGCCGGCTTGTCGACCGAGGGGAGCGGCACGGGACGCTCCGCCCGCAGGGCTTCCAGTTCCCGCTGCAGGGCTTCGGTCTGGGCTTCCAGCGTTTGGACCCGCGCCTGCAACTGGAGGCTGCTCTCGGCCACCTGGGCCGATGCGTGCTGGGCACACGAGCACAGCAGTGCGGCCACCGCGGCGAGCAGAATCCGGCCGAACTCTTCCCAGGGACGTGAAAAACCGGATCCGGCAGGCGCTGGCAAAGGATGGTCTCCATGGTGTGCGCGCAGGAGACGGCTCACTCTCCCCCGCATAATGAATATCGTCGTTAGGATCGTTCGACTTGACAGTCCCATTGGTTTCCCCACAACCGATGCAGGCCAACCCCCGCGCAGGAATGGGTTTCGATTTGCGTTGCCGGCACGCGGATATTAGAATCGCGGGATTGTGGTTTTCGCAGCAGACAGCCGTAGCGAGGGTTTCCATGGGTAACGCGGCAGCAGGCCGAAACGGCAGCGCCAACCGGTTCCATCCGGCAAGCAGTCCCGACTATGTGCCGCTGGAGCAGTTGCGCCAGTTGCAGTCGCGCCGGCTGAAGGAGGTGGTAACCAGCGCCTACGAGAATGTGCCTTTCTACCGGCGAAAGATGGACGAGCTTGGGGTGACCCCGGGCGATATCCGCTCCATCGACGACGTGGTCAAGCTTCCCTTCACGATCAAGACCGATCTGCGGGACGAGTATCCCTTCGGGTTATTCGCCGTCCCCATGGACCGGATTGTCCGCCTGCACGCCTCCAGCGGCACGACCGGCAAGCCCATCGTTGCTGCCTACACGCAGCACGACCTCAACGTGTGGCAGGAGGTGATGGTTCGCACCCTGGCCGCTGCCGGCCTCCACGAACGCGATATCATCCAGAACTCCTACGGTTACGGCCTTTTCACCGGCGGCCTCGGCGCCCACTATGGGGCCGAAGCCCTGGGCGCAACCGTCATTCCCACCTCCGGCGGCAACACCGATCGGCAGATCATGGTGCTCAAGGATTTCGGAGTGACGGCCATCTGCTGCACGCCGAGTTACTTCCTCCACATCCTCGACCGGGCCGAGGAACTCGGGATCGACCTGCGCGAGCTGCCTCTGCGGGCCGGCGTGTTCGGGGCCGAACCCTGGACCGAGGCAATGCGGGCCCGCATCGAGGAGGCCGCGGGAATCAAGGCCTACGACATCTACGGCCTGACGGAGATCATCGGCCCCGGCGTGGGTTGCGAGTGTTTCGGCCAGAGCGGGCTGCACATCTTCGAGGACCACTTCTACCCGGAGATCATCAACGGCCAGACGGGTCAGCCGGTTCCCGAAGGCGAGGAAGGAGAACTGGTCCTCACCACGCTGAGCAAGGAAGCGATGCCGATGCTCCGCTACCGCACCCGCGACATCACCCGGTTTCTCCCGGGGGCGAGCCCGAGCGGGCGGACGATCCGGCGAATCCGACGGATCTCACATCGCAGCGACGACATGTTCATCATTCGCGGGGTCAACGTGTTTCCCAGCCAGATCGAAGAGGCCCTGCTCAGGGTGGAAGGGACGCTTCCCCACTACCAGATCGTTTTGAGCCGGCACCGGGGGCTCGACCAGGTGGATGTCCAGGTGGAGGTGACTCCGGAGGTGTTCAGCGACCGGGTGAGCGCCCTGGAAGACTTGCAGAAGAAGCTGGCCAAGGCCATCGAACAGACCGTCAACATCCGCGTCGGTGTGAGCCTGGTCGAATTCCATTCGATCGCCCGCAGCGAGGGGAAAGCCAAACGGGTCATCGACCAGCGGGAGATGTGACGTGCCGGAGGCTTTCGACAACGAGCCGTACCTGGCAATGAAGACGGTGATGATGCCGAGCGATTTGAACCCGCACGGCACTATTTTCGCCGGGGTCATTCTGAGCCGCATGGCGATGGCCGGAATCGTCGGTGCAAAGCACGCCGTGTGCCGGTCGGGGTGGCCCAGCCCGCTGTTGGTGGCGCGGGGTGTGCGGCAGGTTGAGTTCCTTCGCGCCGCGCAGGTGGGCGACGTCGTGAGCTACTGGACCACCGTGCTCAAGGTCGGCATCACGTCGATCACTGTCGACATCCGGGCGGAAGCCGAGCGCCAGGGCGAGCCGATCCTGCTTGCCGAGGCGGAGGCCACCTACGTGGCCGTCGAGGGCGAGGAAGAACCTCGCCGACCGGTGCCGATCCGAGGGAAGTAAGGGCCTCCAGCCCCGGACCGCCGCTGGGGGATCAGTCCAGCAGACTGCCGCCCAGAACATACCCGGTGCCCTGGAACAGGGCTACGAGCTGGTCTCGCTCGTCGCGAATGGCAACCTCGCAGGTGGAGAGTTTTCGTGTGCGGGCCACTTCCTTGGCCCGAGCAGTGAGCGTGCCGCTGCGCACCGCCTTCAGGCACTGGATGCTCATATTGATGCCCGTCACCTTCTCGCCCCAACTGTTGCAGGCGGCGGCAAAGGCAAAATCGGCCAGGGTGAACAAGGCACCCCCCTGCACCGTCTGGATGCCGTTGAAGTGCCGCGATTCGACAACCAGGCGGGCCGTTGCCGTGCCGGGCCCGATTTCGACCAGTTCCATGCCGTTTCCGGTCGCAAAGCGATCGTTGACGAAAAACTGCCGGATCTGCTCCAAAGCTTCGTTCGACGGGCTGTCGTAATCCATGGCGTCTTTCCTCAGTTCAGTCGCGTCCGCCCCCCCGGGCGGAATTGTCGTGGTGCCGGCGACGTGTGCCAGCCAGGTATCCAACCTGCACTGCCGGGAGCCGTCTATTCCGGCCGATGGGCCGACAACTCGCCGCAGTCCCGCCCTGCGGCAAAGGCCTTCAAGTTCACTTCCACGTGCTGCGGTTTCACGCTGCTGCGGATGGCCTCGTGCCAGGCATCCTCGGGCAGTGCCAGGGCGTGGGCCATGGCACCAAGTACGACCAGGTTGGCCGCCCGATGGTTGCCCAGTTCCTTCGCCTTCTCGACCGCATCCAGGTACACCAGGCGGGAGAAGGCGGCCTGGAGGCGTTCCTTCACGTCGGCCGGATAGTCCGCCTGGCCGGACGAAACGGTTACCGGCACAATCGCCTGGCTGGAAACGACAGCCAGCCCGTCGGGGGCCAGGAATTGATGCTGCCGCAAGGCTTCGATCTGTTCCAGCGCCCCCAGGACTCGGGCGGTTCCCTCGGCCACCAGCGGACTGAATACCTGCCGGCCGAACCGGACCTGGGCAATGACCGACCCGCCGCGTTGAGCCATGCCGTGGACCTCATTGGTTTTCACGTCGAACCCGGCCGCCAATGCGGCCTTGGCGAGGATCTCGCTGGCCAGCAGGATTCCCTGGCCTCCGACTCCGGCAAGCACCACGCTCACCGTGTGCTGACGATTAGCGGCCTGCTCCTCCGCAGCGGCAAACGGTTGACCACTCACGATGCAGCCTCCTCCTCGAATTCGATGGCGCCCGCCGGGCACACCTGGTTGCACAGCCCGCAGCCCGCACACAGCACCGGATTGACATGCGGCACACCGCCGCCGCCTTCCAGTGCCGGGCAGCCCAGTTTCAGGCACACCCCGCACTCCCGGCACAGATCTTCGTTCAATCGGCGCGGCGCGCCGAGCCGCTGGCGAACGTCCAGAAGGCATGCCCCGCGCGACACGACGAGCCAGGGTTCGTCGGAGAAAATGGCCGTCTTGAGCATGGCCGTCGTCTGCTTCACGTCGTAGGGGTCCACGGTCACCACGTTCTTGATGCCGCAGGCCCGGCCGATTTCCTCGATGGAAACCGCGAACGTCTCCTCGCCCATCAGCGTATGGCCTGTACCCGGGTGGGGCTGGTGCCCGGTCATGGCCGTGGTTCGGTTGTCGACAACGATGATTGTCGCTTTCCCGCGGTTGTAGGCGATGTCCAGTAGTCCCGTGATCCCGGAGTGGAAGAACGTGGAATCGCCGAGAATCCCGACCATGCGGCGCGGCTCGCCGGCCTTGTCCATGCCGTGGGCCATCGATACTCCGGCCCCCATGCACACGAGCGTGTCCATGCGGTTCAAGGGGGGCAGCACGCCCAAGCTGTAGCAGCCGATATCGCCGGTCACGACCACGTCGAACCTGCCGAGGGCGTGAAAGATGCCGCGATGAGGGCACCCCGAGCAGAGCACCGGCGGCCGGCCCGGCAGGTCGCCGGTCTGAACACTGCGAACCGCCGCGGGCGAGGTGGGCAGACTCTCGCCCGATAGCTTCGCACGGGTTGCCCGGAGCACGTCGGGAGACAACTCGCCGATTCGCGGCACCACGTCCTTGCCCCGGCAGGACAGGCCCAGGGCACGAACGTGCTCTTCCACCACGTCGTCGAGTTCCTCCACCACCAGCAGCTCCTGGACCCCCTCGGCGAACTTGCGAATCAACTCGTCGGGAAATGGACACGACCAGCCCAGTTTCAGCACCGAGGCTGCGGGGAACACCTCGCGGACGTATTGATAAGGAATTCCCTCCGTGAGAATGCCCAGCTTGCGGTCGCGCCACTCGATGCGGTTGACCGGGGAACGGTTGGCCTCTTCGATCAGCCGGGCCAGCCGCTCCTCGGCGCGGACCCGCATCGGACGGGCCCAAAGGGGAATGGCCACGTATCGGGACGGTTCTTTCTCGAAACCGATCGCTCTTTCGGGAGGTTTCCGGTCCGACAGTTCCACGAGGCTGCGGGAATGGCTCACCCGCGTGACGCTGCGGAGGATCACCGGCGTCCGGTGCCGTTCGGAGATCTCCAGGCCCATGACGGCGAAATCCCTGGCCTCCTGCGAGTCGGATGGTTCCAGGAGCGGAATCCGGGCGAAGCGCGCATAGTGGCGCGTGTCCTGCTCGTTCTGGGAGGAGTGCATGCCGGGGTCGTCGGCCACAACGATCAGCAGCCCGCCGACCGTGCCCGTTCCGGCAAGCGTCATCAGCGGATCGGCCG
The DNA here is from genome assembly GCA_964563135.1 of uncultured Planctomycetaceae bacterium. Lineage (GTDB taxonomy): Bacteria > Planctomycetota > Planctomycetia > Pirellulales > Thermoguttaceae > JAAYAY01. The sequence continues at coordinate 17,121 of CAZLWV010000099.1, read as the reverse complement.
CCACGTTGAGCCCCACATGTTTCATCGTCGCGATGGCTCGCGCGCCGGTCAGTGCGGCCCCGGCCGCCACTTCCAGGGCAACCTTCTCGTTGGGGGACCACTCGCAGTAGATGTCCCCGAAGCGCACCGCCGCCTCGAGGATTTCGGTCGACGGCGTGCCGGGATAGCCTGTCGCCACGGTCACACCGGCTTCGTAGGCGCCACGGGCGATGGCCTCGTTACCCGAAAGGAGTTCCTTCATGGAAACCGACTCGTGTGAGGGAGAAATGGGCACCCGCAACCGCTCTGACCGGCACGCGTGCGAAGGAAGGTAAGCCAGTCAGTATAACCTCTTGTGGGAACTTAGGCGAATCGGTTGCTTCGGCGCTGCGCTTTGCGGCAGCAACGGAAGCCGCGACACGCCGGGCTCCGAGGCCATTGGCCACGCATGGTCGGATCAACAGGATCCAAGCTGCAGACTCCGGCCCGGAGTGCTGGCAAAGCCTTTCGATTGTAGCGATTGTAGCGGAATTTGCCGCAACCGGCTGGGATTGACGGCATTGGGCGAAATGCCCGGGCGCAAGTGTCGGCACCCCCTCAAAAAATCTCCAAAGAATTTCCGGTTTGCTAACTGCTTGCTGTGCCTGGACTAAGGTCGCAACGCCGACTGAATGTTAAACCTTGCGGTTTGCCGATCCGTAAATTTTTTTGCAGACTCATGGAGAGAGGCAGAGGGCCTCTTGAGAGCATGTTTCCATGCGCGCTGCGATCAACGGTTTTGAGAGTCTGTTTCTGACAAGGTGCCCCAACGATGAGTCGATACACCCTTCCGCTTCTGGCGATGCTTTTCACCGGCTGGACTTTGCCGGCCCAGGCGCAGATGGTCTGTTGCGACACGCCCACCTACAAGATCGTCTACCAGACGGTCTACGACGAGAAGCAGGTAACCACCTACCGCATCGAGTACGACACCGTCTACGACGAACAGAAGGTCACGACTTATCGGCCGGTCTGGGAAACCACGATGCGGGAGAATCGTTACACGGTCTCGAAGCAGATCCCGGAGACGTCGATGCGGGAAGAGTTCCGCACCGTGCAGAAACCGGTGTGGGAGACCGTCATGCGCGACGCCAGCTACACGCAGACTCGCTGGGTTGAGGAAACCGCCGAGCGGGAGGAGACCGTGACGGTGAACAAGCCCGTCTGGGAGACGGCCGAGCGGCAGGTCTGCCAGACGGTGATGAAACCGGTCCAGGAGACCGTGTATCGCAATGAGAGTTATACCACCTACATGCCCGTGACGACCTGCAAAACCGAGTACGTCGACCAGGGTTGTCTTCGTGAGCAACTGGAACTCAAACCCGGCTTGCCGAAGAACCGTTTGAGCTGGTCATCCCCCGAACAGCGTTGGGATCCGGTGCGCGGCATGTATGTGACCCAGCCGGCAGGCCTTTATTGGAACCAGACGGAGCGAGGCCGCTACGAAGTCAAGAAGGTCTGGCAGCCGAACATCGTTGCTCAACAGGTTCCGGTGACGACGATGGTTCCGCAGATCGTGACCCGGCAGGTGCCGGTCGAGGTCTGCACCTACAAGCCCGAAACGGTGTGCCGCACCGTTCAGGAGCAGGTCTGCAAGATGGTCCAGGAGACGGTTGTCCGCAAGGTGCCTTACACGGTCCGCAAGCCGGTGTGCGAACGGGTCGAGAAACAGGTGCCCGTGCGGGTGTGCCGCTGGGTCGAAGAGCGCCAGGTCCGCCGAGTGCCGGTCACCACCTATCGCACCGTCTGCGAGGAGAAGGTCGACCAGGTGCCGGTCCAGACGTGCAAGATGGTGGCTTTCGAGCAGACGGTCCGCACGCCTCGCTGCGTCGAGCGGCGAATTCCCGTCACCTACACTTGCCGCGTGCCGCGAACGGTCTGCTGCCGCATCCCGCTGGATGCCTGCGGCAATCCACTCGACTCTTGCGCCCCGGAGTCGTCTCCTGCCGATTCGCCCGCAGGAAAAACGACCACCGGCAGGGAGACCACCGGCAGCGAGCAGACCCCCACGCCGGCCCCGAAACTGGAATCCAGCGATCCGGCCAGCCGGATCCCGGTGCTGCCAAAATCGAACATTCTTCCCCAGCCGGTCGATCCGGAGACCTGATGAGACGGCGGAAGGCCACCTCGCAGCGACTCGGTGGGCCAGGATGGCCGGTGGCGATCCGGCGCCCTATGGCTCCGGCAGGATCCCCTTCTCTTTGTCCGGCGGAGCCATCCGCGCGAACAGTTCCACCGGCCAGGTGCCCAACCGCTCGAAGCCCTCGGGTACCTCCTGCTTGAACTGCACGTAGGCCTGCACCTTGCCTTTGGTGGTCCAGGTGAGGGCTTTGGCCGCGTCGCCCGGCGTGAACAGGCTGTAGCCGGCCAGCGTACAGTCTTCCAGGTCGACATGCAGACAGCCGGTCGGAGAGTGCCCCTCGGTACAGAGAATGCCGGTGCATTTGCCCCCCATTTCAGGCTGGGTGAAGTTGAGCACGATCATCCGGCAGTTGCTGAATCTCGCCCGCGCGCAGTGGCTGGCGTAGGAGATGGCCACGGCATTGTCGGTGTGGACCAGCGTGCAGTCCTCGAAGACAACGTGGGGATGCTCGGGCATCGTCTTCTCCCAACCGCCAACGAGGACCGCCGCCGTATCGCCAACCCAGTCGAGGGCCAGGAAGTAGCAGTGGCGAAACACGCTCGGCTCGCCCGGCCGCACCGTTGGGTAGGCCACCCCGCCGCCAAAGGCCCGGCCGGTGCCCACGCAGTTCTCAACGACAACCGTAAAACCTTCGCCACTTTTGTTCGTCAGGTCCCAGAACAGCCCCGCATCGCCTCCGGCCGTGTAGAGATTGCGGAAGACCCAGCGGTCGCAGACGATGCTCGAAAACGTCTCCTGGTTGTTTCCGTGGGGCCAGTGCTTGTCGGAGGCCCGCAAAGGCCCCCACCAGTCCCAGCTCTTGAAACCCTTCTCGGGGGCGGCCGTATCGATAACCACCCAACCTTTAGCGCCCGAACCGAGCGAGCCGTCGAAATCGCCCACCAGGGCGTTGTAGGCCCCGGCAGCCCCCTTATGGGCCGGAGCCAAATTGGCCTCCACATAGGTGTCGGGGCGGACGAGCACCTTGTGGCCGCCGCGATCGTCGGGGATGGTGTCGAGCGCCTTTTGGATGGTATGGAAGGCCGTTTGCCAACTCCGCCCGTCGGAATCGTCGCCCAGCTTGGACACGTGAAGCGTGAGGGGGCTTCCAGGTGCGGCTGCGGAGCATCGGTCGGCCGTGATGGAAACGATCGCCCAAAGGCCCGCAATCAGGGCCACGCGCAAGGGTATCGGGAGGTGGGCGTATCCTATCGTGCGAGAATCGTTGCTCTGGACTTCACTGCGCATGGGGACCTCTGAATGGTTCGACCGTGGATGTCTCACGACGCTGTCCGATTGCCCCACCTCGCCGCCCGGGCGACCACCAACTGGCAGGGCAGGCAGTAGTCGGCCTTCTTCTTTCCGGGTGGAAACGAAACCTGTTCGTAGGCCGTCAGGTGGCCTTCGGCCTGATGGTAGGCGACGTGGCCATAGAGGCTCAGCAGGAAGTCGTTGGTCCGACCCAACGCCCAGAGGCCGTTCAGATACTCTGCCAACGGCCAGTCGTCGAGATGGTCCCCGAAACGTGTCATCCCGCAAAACTGCCCACCCGCCGTGAGCCGCGACTCGATAACCCGATTGGCCAGCGGCACCGGGAGAATGCCGCTCGACAGGAGTTCCGGCCAGTAACGGTAGTTCGTGTACGAGGCGTCGCGAGTGCCCGTGGCCCGATCCGGCCGCTGCGTCGGTTCGACTCGCGGAGAAAGCCACCAATCGTTGGGGTCGGCCGGCCAGGTGGCCTCGATTGCCCGCAGCGTGTCCTCCGCGAGCGCCTTGGCGATGCCCGCAACGGCCTCGGGCCTGGTGGTCGAGTCGGCCCTGCGCCGCTGGCAGAGTTCCACCCAGGATCGCAGTCCCTTGACCACCCAGCCGTTGTTGTGGAAGTACTTGGAGACCTCCTTGCGGGTGTCGGCTTCGGGGACTCCGGCAATCAGGCCGTCCTGGCCGGCTCCGGCGCGGAGGGCCAGCAGCAGTTCCGCGATCCGGTCAAGCGACCGGAATCCGTCCTGCCACCAGCCATCCGTGCCCGCTCTTTCTTCCAGGAGACGGGCCGTATGCAGAAGCTGCCCGTATTCGCTGATCGAGGGGCCGTAGTAGTTGATGGTTCCGTCTTCGCGAACGAAGTTCATCAGCCAGTGGCGAAAGAGGGTCGCCGCTCGCTGGTTGAGTCCCCAGGCCGACAGGGCATCGATTGCCGCGATGATCGTGGGCGGAAAACCGTCGTGCCGTGATTCTGCGTAGCTTCTCACTCCGTACTTGGGGTGGTCGCCGTCGAAAGTGGCATCGACGTGGGCCAGCCCGACCCGGACAGAAAGGTCCAGGAATGGATGCCCCGTGTTGATTTCGGGGGCCGTTCGCAGTTTCGCAGCCTTCGACGCGATTTCGTCTGGGTCGAAGGCCGGCTCCCCGCTGGTGCGGGGAAACAGCCCCAGGATCGTATCCAGATCCGGCTTGCCGGGGAACTGCTTTCGCACGGGATCTTCCAGGGCGTCCAGCCATGCGGCCGGATCGGCCTTTTCTTCGCCGTGAAGCAGCGTCGTGCCGAGAGCAGGTAAGACAGTCAGGGCGGCGGCCTTGCAGAGAAACTGGCGTCGAGACGGATGGAATGTCTTCATGGTTGCGGTCCCCCTGAAACGCGTTATGTTTCGTGAGCCGGACGCATTATAAGGGCTGGGGAATGTCGCAAGCTACACCCCCGTGGGTCGCACCTGCCGGGTGCGACTTGGGGTGGCTTCTGCTTGGGTGAGGTTTGCAGCGCGGCGGGAAGGTTCAGCGCTGCGACATCACCGGAGATTCAACGGTAACACTCGGCAAGTGTCACCCACGGTGCCGCTTGGAGTGGTTTCCGCTTGGGGGCGTGCGCGGCTGTGATTCCGTCACGTCGCGCTGCACACCCCCTCAGGCCCCCATTTCCCCGAATTGTGCTACCACTTCTATTCCCCGATTAAAGACTTTGATAGACTTAGGGTAATCTGCTGGCAGATCCTCCAGCACGGCCGTTGAGAAATGGTCACCTTCAGTCCAGTTTTCCGTGAATACGCTGCCGTAAACATGTTTGGCGCAGCCGGTCAGAAACGCGTGTCATCTCGCTTTCTAAAGGACACGCGTCAGCTCTTACCTTCGTTCGCCGAACAAAAACGGATTGCTGCCTACTTAGATGCCCGTTGTGTGGCGATCGACGCGGCGGCAGCCGCCAAACGCCGCCAGCTCGAAACACTGGTGGACGTAAGGAACAGTCTCATTGAGGCGGCCATCAGGCGCGGAATAGGTCCTCACGCACCGATGCGGCGAGTGGACCAAGACTGGACCAACGCTCAAATCGATACCCTGCTTGCCTACTGTAAGTCACTGATTCACGAATGCGTCACTGGCCAGAGGCGGGTTTCGGAAGAAGATATACAGCGCGTCAGTAAAAGCCCATTGGTCGAGCTGGAGCAGCTCGCGGAGACCCGCGGATGAGTGCCAAGGCCATACCAACCGGACGGCAAAAGCCGATCACCGCCAGCGAGGCGAAGGCGAGACCCATACCGAAGCGCGCTTGGTCGCTCAAGCCCCTTCTAACCGACGTCCGCGGGTTGATCCTTCAGTCACGAGGACGAATGGCGCAGACCGTCAATGCCGAACTGACGTTGCTCTACTGGCATATCGGTACACGTATTCACAAGGACATCTTGAAGGAGAAACGGGCCGAGTACGGCCAGGAAGTTCTGCAATCACTGTCTCCAAGGCTGGTGGCCGAGTTCGGCAGGGGGTTTTCCGAGCGAAACCTGGCCAATATGGTCCGGTTCGCCGAGGTATTCCCCGATTTGCAGATTTTGCAGTCACTGATTGCAAAATTGGGCTGGACCCATCTGCAGAAGATCATCTACCTCGACCACCCGCTGAAACGCGAGTTCTACGCCGAGATGTGCCGCATCGAGAACTGGAGCACTCGCACCCTGCAGAAGGAAATCCAGTCCATGCTCTTCGAGCGAACCGCACTCTCGAAAAAGCCCGAGAAACTCATCCGCCAGGAACTCGACGCCCTCAAGGCCGAGGGCAGACTTACGCCCGACCTGGTCTTTCGTGACCCCTATGTCCTGGATTTCCTCGGACTGGCCGACAGTTACTCCGAACAGGATCTGGAAGCGGCCATCCTCCGCGAGATGGAATCGTTCATCCTGGAGCTGGGCGTAGGCTTCTGCTTTGTGGAGCGCCAGAAGCGGATGCAGATCGACAACGAAGACTACTATCTCGATCTGCTCTTCTATCACCGCAAGTTGCATCGCCTGGTGGCGATCGATCTGAAGATCGGGGATTTCAAAGCGGCCGACAAGGGGCAGATGGAGCTTTACCTTGCGTGGCTGAATCGCTACGCCTGCGAATCGGACGAAGAGTCGTCCCTGGGAATCATTCTCTGCGCCGGCAAGAACCAGCAGCACGTCGAACTGCTCGAACCGCACAAGAGCGGTATCCATGTGGCCAGTTACTGGAAGAAAGCCCTGCCCAAGGCCGCCCTGGAGAAGAAACTCCGCGACGCCATGCGCTTTGCACGCGCTCGGCTGGAACACCAAGGGAAGGACGCTTGATGGCAAGGCGCAGAAAGGCTCCCGAACCGACCTTCACTTCTCTCGACGACCGCAAAACGTTCGCTTCAGCCTTCCCGCAGTCTCAAGGACCAATTCCTGGGCACGATTCGAAGAATCATCGGCGCCACCAGCGCAACGGCGTTCCTCGATCAAATTGCCAGGAGATTCAGGAACCGTACGGGGCCCGATACCTACCTGTCACCCACTTGACTTGACGACAAGGCCCGCTTCCATCAAACTCGTAGCGTACCGCCTGAGCCTCACTATTACCGGAGATAGGATCGTATGAAAAAACAGACGGCAGATCAGATCGGCGTTTGTAGTTGGTCGCTCCAAGCCACGGGGCCGCAAGACCTTGCGGCAAAGGTCAAGACTCTCGGTTTGAAGAAAGTGCAGCTCGGCCTGACTCCGCACCGCGAGGATCCGGGCACGTGGGAAGGCACCCAGGAGATCCTCGACGAGGCCGGCATCTCGATCGTCTCCGGCATGTTCTCCACCATCGGCGAAGACTACTCCACCCCCGCAGCCATTCGCCGCACCGGCGGGATCGTGCCCGACCAGCACTGGGCCGAGAACCAGGCACTGGCCAAGGCCGCAGCAACCCTTGCCCAGCAGATGGGCGTGAAACTGGTGAGCACCCACGCCGGTTTCCTCCCCCACGAGCCCAGCGATCCGACGTTCGACAACCTGGCCGGCCGCGTGGCCACGCTGGCCCGCATGTATGCCGAGATCGGTAGCTCCCTGCTGCTGGAGTCGGGGCAGGAGACGGCCGATACCCTGCTCGCCTTTCTTGGAGAAATGAAGAAGCGGGGCGCGGAGAACGTGACCGTCAACTTCGATCCGGCCAACCTCATCCTCTACGATATGGACGATCCGATCGAAGCCCTGAAGAAGCTCGCGCCGTACGTCGAGCAGGTGCATGTCAAAGATGCCAAGCGAACAACCGTCAAAGGCGATTGGGGGGAGGAAGTAGTCGTCGGAACAGGCCAGATCGATTGGGTCGCCTTTGTCCGCATCCTGGCCGAGGCCGATTACCAGGGCGACTACATCTTCGAACGCGAAGCGGGCAACGACCGCGTGGGCGATATCGCCAAAGGGATCGTGACGCTCAAGGCAGCCATGCAGAAAGTGGGCAGGTAGTCCACCATTAGCAGGAAGTCTTGACTACACGCAAAAGCCCTCCACGGGCATGACGCGCACGATCGGCCGTTTTGTTGACGTCTCTGAGTAGGACAGGTTTGTAGCCTGCCTGGGGCGGGATTCAGTCGTTCTTCGAGACAGGATGCAATCCTGTCCTGCAACAGAGTATCAGCCTCTTCATGACCACTTTCTCCATCCAGAATGGCCAGGTCGTTCTGCCCGATCAGGTCATCTCCGGCGGCACCGTGATTCTTGCCAACCGCCGCATCCGGCACGCCGGCCCCGCAAGAAAAACACCTCGCGGGGCCGTGGAGATCGACGCCCGCGGGGGACTGGTCACGCCCGGCCTCATCGACATCCATATCCACGGTGCCGGTCTGGTGGGATGGGAGTCGTGCACGGAAACGGGCATGGCAACCATCCAGGCCACTCTTGCGGCCCACGGTATCCTCCAGTTCCTGCCCACGATGATGGCCGATGAAGCGGTCATCCGCCGCGTGGTCGGACTGCTTCAGAACGCACCTTGCGCAGACCGGGTGCCCGGACTCTACGTGGAAGGGCCCTTCATCAGCCCCGACAAGCGCGGCGGGATCCAGGAGGCCTATGTCCGGCCCGTTGACCTGGACTATCTCGACGCGCTCCAGAAAATCGCCGGTGGCCGCATCCGCCTGATGACCTTCGCTCCGGAGCTCGAGGGGGCAGACCAACTGCCGGCCGCCATGCGCCGGCTGCGAATTCAGCCCTGCGCGGGGCACAGCCTGGCAACCGCCGCCCGGGCCGCCGAGGTCTGCGGCCGGGCGAAAACCTGCGCCACGCACCTGTTCAACGCCATGAGCGGACTGGACCATCGCCAGCCGGGCCTGGCGGCGTTTGCCATGAACTCCGACAGCGTGTACACGGAGATCAATCCGGACGGCACGCACGTCGCTCCGGAGCTGCTGCAACTGGCGTGGCGAGCGAAACGGACCGACCGCATGATCCTGATCTCCGATGCGGTCATTTCCGCCGGCGCCGAGCCGGGTAGCTACGACTACATGAACAAGCACGTGAGGAGCACCACCCAGGGCGTCTACTATGAAGACAGCGGCACGCTGATCGGCTCGAGCTGCCTCCTCAATGAAGGGGTCCGCCGGTTCATCCAGTTCACCGGCGCCCCGATCCACGAGGCCGTCAGGATGGCCTCGCTCAACCCGGCCAACCTGCTCGGTCTGGGCCGCCACACAGGGAGCCTGGAAGCGGGAAAATCGGCCGACGTGGTGATCTTCTCCCGGAAGTTCGGCCAGGTGCAGGCCGCATTCTGGAAGGGGAAACAAGTGATGTGAACGGCGGGTCTTCTGCAGGGAAGAGAAAGAAGTCCGCCTCGAATTCGGCGTCAGTAAGCGGCAAAGGGCGAAGGTCCTTCTTGACGAAAGCCGACGATTTGCCGAGCTTCAGCTTGTCGTGCCAATTCCACATGGCATGTCACCTTCGTTTCCCGAGCAAGTTCGGCCCTCACTCATCGCTGAAAGAGTCCGTGCTCGCCTCTTGGGTGTTGATGAACCAGGTGATGTAGTTGTCCACCATCTGGCTGCCCCATCCACTCCTCTGCCTCCTCGACCGAGCGAAACGGCCCGAACAAGCTCAGTGGCTGCGCCCGATCATCCAACTCCCAGTACCCGCTCCGCGTTCCCGTGAAAGATCGCCTCGACCGCATCGCGGCCCAGCGAGAGCTCCTCGCAGGCCGACCTGAGGGCCCGCAGGGCCTCGTACATGTAGAGCGTGTACTGGGCCTCCACCTCCGGCGGCTCGCGGTCCTTGTTGAAGTAGAAGGGATAGCTCGTGCGGTTGATGTAGGTGGTTCCCTGCCACTGCCGGCGGCCTCGCATGTAGAAGATGGGGTTGTCGGTGCCGTACAGGATCCGCTCCGCGCCAAGCGTCTCCAGGGCAAAGCGGTGGACCGCCGGATTGAGCACGGCCGAATTGTCGAAGTAGAGGCCGGCGTCGTCGGCCAGTTGCGGAAGGGCCTCTTCGGCATGCGGCAGCGTGTAGCTGCGGCCCAGATGGGCGATGATCAGCCGGACCTGCGGATACCGGCGGCGGATCTCTTTGACCTCGGCGATGTTCTCCGGGTGGCCCAGACGAGCCGCCTTCGGCACGTGGAGCACCACACAGGCCCTGCGCTGATCCAGCACCTCCAACTGTTCGTGGGGCAGGAACTGGAAGATGCTCGCTTCGAGGTACTTGTCGCGAGTGTTGGGATCCTGGTCGGGGATCATGGCGTAGTAGGGCTTGATCCCAAGGGCCCCGGAGGCGCTCAATTGCTCCTCCAGTTCCCGTGCCGTCCATTCGGGCCTGGAAACGATCAGGTGCGACCAGCCTCGCGCCCTGCATTCTTCTCTCAGGCTGGCGCTGCTCGCCTCGATATCGTAGTCGAGACTCGGGTGGCCGAAAGCCAGACAGGAAAACCTGCGGCCGGGAAAGACCGTTTCATAACACCGCTCTGCGTCCGCCGCACCGATCGGCTCGCTGACCTCGTTGACCCAGTACTGCCGCCGCATTTCCTCGGTTCGTTCCCCCCGCCGGAAACGCGGCTCGTTCACATGCGTGTGGGCATCGAAAACCCGCCGCGGCACCCAGTCTTCCAGGTGCCGCTGCCAGAAAGCCCGGTCAACGTCGGTATACTCCCAAACGTGATGAAGCGGGATGGAGAGCATGAAAGTTGGTCCTCTCTGGCTGGGGTCTGCGCCGCACGAGACCTGCAGCGGCCTGCGATGTGCCCGTTCAAAGTCTGCGGCGTGGGAACTTGTGTCAGGTGTTTCGTCGAAAGTGTCAGGTGTTGAGCGGCACGGTACCTACTGGAAGGCGGCCAGGTATTCGGCCAGGAGGTTGCGATACAGCTCGGCTCCCGGGCCTGGCTGGACGGTTTGCCGGGCGGGGGCGATTGTCGCGGCCAGTTGCCGAGGGTCGCTGTTCGGCTCCGCCAGAACACGAGCGATCGTTGCCGCACCGAAGGCGCTCATGTCGGGCAGGCTCAGGCTGGTGACGGGACGACCGGTCACGTCGGCCAGGATCTGGGGCACGATCGAACTGGCGGCCGCCGGTCCCGACACGACGAGGCGTTTGACCGGCGCGTCGACGCCGGCCAGCCAGCTCAGGTGCCGCGCAAGCTCGCACGCCAGCCCCTCCACGACGGCGCGGAGCAGGTGGCTGGCCGAATGCCCCAGGTGGAGCCCTGAGAATCTCCCCCCTCGCGGCATGCCCCCCATCGCCCGGCCGCTGTCCATCAGCAACGGCCAGCAGCGCAGCCCGTTGGCTCCCGGCTCGACCGACCGCAGTCGCCCCTCCAACTGCTCACTGCTGAGCCCGCTCTGGCCCGTGACCTCCAGCACCCACTGGACGGCCGAACCGCCGTTGCCGAGCGACATCAACTGCCCAAACAGGCCCTCCAGCGGGTGCGGGCAGACAAACGTCCGCATGGCGATCGGCGGAGCCAGATGCCCCATCGTCACCAAGAGTACCCAGGCCGTTCCCGTGCCGACCAGCACGTCTCCCTCGCTGATCACCCCGGCTCCGACAGATGCCGCGTACTGATCGTGGATTGCCGCCGAGACGGGAATGCCTTCCGCCAGTCCTGTCCGCTCGGCCACCTGGCGGACGAGGCCGCCGGCCGGTTGGATCGTCGGGATCAGCTCGGGGAGCCTCTTGTGATCGATCCTGAGTCGCTCGAGGAGTTCCGGATCGGCGTTGCCGAGCCGGGGGTTGTAGAGCATGCCGATGGAAAGGCTGGTCGGATCGTGGGCGCGGCGGCCACACAACCGCCCTGCGATCACATCGCCCACAAACCCCACGGCCGCGGCCCTGTCGAGCGTCTCGGGGCTCTCCTTCTGGAGCCGCAGCAGTTGCCCCAGGGCCATCGAGCTGAGGTTGTGGCCGATGTGGGCCACCAGCCACTCTTGGCCCACCTCCTGTTCGAACTGGCGATCGAACGGCCGCCCGCGGCCGTCAAGCCAACTGATCACAGGGCCCATCGGCTCCTCTTCGGAACCGAGCAGTTGCAGAGCCCCTCCCTGGCTCGAGATACCGACCGCACGTATTTCCTTGCCCGCAACCTGGCCCGCCGCCTCGCCAATCGCCCGGCAGGTCGCGTCCCAGATCTGCTCGATGTCCTGCTCCACGCCGGCATCGGGCGTCGTGGTCCGCAGCACGGGCGAGGACCCCTGGGCGACGATCGCACCGCGGGCGTCGACCACGAGGGCCTTCACGTTGGTCGTGCCGAGGTCGAGTCCGAGAAACATCTCTAGTGCTTCGTCACGGCTGGAAATTGGGTTCGAGACTGCGGAACGACTCGGCGATTGTCGCATGATTCTACGCCATTGACCACAAGATTAAGCTCTGGCAAAGCACCGACGCCTTTGTTCCGGGCCGGTGCGCATGCTGTGCACATGTTCTTGTGAAGGTTGGGTTGCGGGCTAAGGCCCGCTCCAGGGCTACACCTCCCAATAGTCCGCGTCGAGCAGCCGGGCGAGAATCTGCAGCCGGCCGGTTGCATCGCCGAAACACAAGGCATTGTGATGGGGCCCGCCCGCCATCGCATAGGCCGTGAGCCACTGGCGGACATCCCCGCTGGTCTTCAGCTTGAAATGCGGCACCACCATCGAAGCAAGCGGACCGAAATCGTCCACTCCCACCCGGCTGGTCACAAACCGCCATCGCCCCGCAGGGCCCAGGGTCAGGGCAAACAGCGTCGCTGGCCCCGGCTGGAGGCTCACAACCAGCGCCAGCTGGCGGCCGCGGATTCTCGCAATCGGAGCCGGACGTGCAACCAGCGGGATCTTCCGATCACTGCGGGCCATGGCCGGATTGCATTCTCCCATATGGCTCATGAACAACCCGTTGCCCGCAAAGTCGGTGGTGAACACCTCGCTGAACGTGGCCGGCCCGCGGATCTGACCGAGCAGCCACGAGCCCGTGGCGCCGATCAGGTCCCCCTCGCCGCCAAAGCCAAGGCCTTCGGCCATCAGGCGGCTCGCGCCCACAAACGGGATCGTCTCCGTCCGCTCATCCTCGCCCAGGGCCATGAATTGATAGCTCATGGCGTCCAGCTTGTGCTGGTCCACCATCGACCGCAGGGCCAGCTCCGCCCGCGCGGTCACCTCGAGGTCGGCCGGCGTCAGATCGTCGGCCAACTGGTAGCTTTCGCGGTACTCCGTCACCAGGGCGGCTACTTCCCCTTTGCCGATGCCGGCTGCTCGCTGGTTGAAATCCTCGATGGCCAGCGATTGCCAGTGGCAGCCCAGGGTGGCAGTCAGGTGGGTCGTATCGAGCCCCATGTCCCCCATGCCGGGGAAGGGATAGCCCATCAGGCCCAGCCGGGCGCGGCGCAGGCGGCTGGCCGCCGCCGCTGCCAGGACGATGTCCTCCAGGTCGCCCAAAGGAGCGGCATCGTTCAGGTGGGAGGTGACGTACTCAAATCGGATGCCGCTTCGCAGGAGCACATTGCACAGGTCCTGCGTGCCGTGAACTCCGTGGTTGGCCGTCATCTTGGCCCCGTCGAAGGTCTCGTCGACCGCGTGCAGCTCTTGCGTGTTCCAGATGACGATCGGCAGCCGCGTCTGCCGCAATGCCGGAAGCGAAAGCTGGCTCGGCGAATAGGTCAGACAGATCACCAGCAGGGCGTCGACCTCTTCGTGCTCCAGTTGACGAATCGACGCGTCGATATCCTCGCGGCGATAGACGGCCTGGTGGAAGCGGATCTCGGCGATCGATGACAGCGCCGGCAGCACGGCCTCTCGCAACCACTTCTCGCGCCCACAGCGCAGTTGGGGAGCCAGAGCCTCATACAACTCCAGCGTCAGGGCCAACAGGCCCACCCGTGGTTTCGGCGGTTGAGTGTGCATTGAGGTCTCCCCTGGTACAAGCGTTGGTTCCGGTCAGCCCGGTTCTCGACTGCGGCGGGTACGTGTGGAATGAGTCCGCGCTGAGCCCTGCCCTGGCGCGGCTCAGCGCCGTGCCACCCAGATCGCGGTCTTACTGCAACTCATGCTCCCGCACCGCATCAGCGACCGGCTTGCCCCGTTTCACGACATCGCACAGTGCCGCCTGGAAATCGAACGGGCTGGGTACCTGGATCGCGTTGCGGCCGAAGACAACACCGCCCGCCCCGGCAGCCACCTCGCGTGCGGCAAGCTCCAAGGCTTCGCGTTGCGTCGGCAGTTTCTGTGCTCCCAGACCGAACACGGGTACCGGGCAACTACGGGTGACGGCGGCGAAGTCGCGGGTGAAGAAGGTCTTGATCGCGTCGGCGCCGAGTTCCGCCACGATCCGGCTGCCGAGCACCACCTTCTCGTGCATCTCGTCCGGCGACAGCTTGTCGCTTTCATTGGGAAAGTACTCGCCGATCACGGGAATCCCCAGGCGGTGGCAATCGTTGGTCAACCTGGAGAAAACCTCCACGTTCTCCGTATCGCGATGCTCACTGCCGGTTTCCAGGGTGAGCGATACCAGGGCAATATCCATCCCCTCACGCAGCGCGCTCTCGGCATCGCAGATCGGCACGCTCCGGGCTTCCTTGTAGCCCAGGCCGAAACAGTAGACCGTGTTCCAGTTGAGCCGAACCACAGCCAGCGGCCGCTTGGGACGAGCAAAAACCGTGTGGCAGCGGCGAAGCATCCCGGGGGCCAACAGAACGGCGTCGACCAGCGGGTTGATCTTCTCGACCGTCCCCGGCAAGTCTTCCATGGCCGGGATCGGACCGTCAAACAGACCATGATCGACGGCGATGATCACCGCACGGCCGTCACCCACGAGCCGCTGGAGCCGCAGCTCCCTTCCATCGAAAACCATGTACGCCTCCCAGGGCAGAAAACGTGTTTGTTCAAACTGAACACATAGTATCAGCGTCGATTTCCCCTGTCAAACCGCGAGAACCGGATAATTTCGAGGTTATCGCGTTTTCCGCAAGTTGACATGCCGTTCAAACCTGTTCATACTTGCTGCAAATGATCACGGTTCTGTTTGAATGAGTCCCGGAAATGAATCAAGAAGCCCGGCGTCTCCAGATCCGGCAGCTCGTGGCCAGCCGCGGAGAGTGTTCCGTCGAGCGACTCGCCCAGGAACTCGGGGTGAGCGGCATGACGGTCCGCCGCGACCTGCAGGTCCTTTGCGAAGATGGCCGGCTGATCCGCACCCATGGCGGCGCTACGCTGGGCGAAAGGGCAACCTTCGAGTTCGCGTTTCTCCACCGTGTCAACAAGAACCGCGAGGCCAAGCTGGCCGTCGCCCGAGCGGCTGCGGCGATCATCGGCGATTGCCGCAGTGTCATGCTCGACGGCAGCACGACCACGCTGGCGGTTGCCCGTCAGCTCCGAGGAAGGTCCGACCTGACGGTGATCACGACCTCGCTCCCCGTCGCCGCTGAACTCCAGCCCGAGCCGGGAATCGACGTGCTGCTCACCGGCGGCTACGTTCGCTCGGTGTCGCCGGACCTGACCGGCTCGCTGGCCGAGGCGAACCTCGAATTGCTCCGTGCCGACGTGGCTCTGTTGGGCACCGACGCGGTCGACGACCAGGGCAACGTGTACACCGATCCGCCCGACAATTCGGCCGTGCTCTTGAAGATGGCTGCCTCCGCGCGGCGGGTCTACGTCGTGGCCGATCACACCAAACTCGGGCTCACCGCGCTGAGGTGTTTCGGCCGACTGGCAGAATGGGCCGGCCTGGTGACCGACGGGGCCTGTGACCCGGAATTCGTGGACCAGTTGCGTCAACAGGGAATCGATGTGATCGTGGCACCTGCCGAATGACATGCGACGTCGCTTGCCGTAGAAAGGCTTGATATGCCGGGTAGCACTTCCTTCGTACTGCACTTCTGGGACTATCTCGCATTCTTCGGGTACCTGGTGGGGCTCTCGATGGTGGGCTACTGGGCCGGGCGGAAGGAACGGGCTGGGGCAACGGAGTACTTCCTCGCCGGAAAGCGGCTCCCCTGGTACGTGGTCGGCGGCTCGTTCATCGCCTCGAATATCAGCAGCGAGCACTTCATCGGCATGATCGGAGCGGCCGTCGTCTACGGCATTTGCGTGGCCATGTCGGAGTGGGCCAACGTCCAATCGTTCACGCTCCTGATCTGGATCTTCATTCCCTTCCTGCTCGCCTCCCAGGTCTTTACCACCCCGGAGTTCCTCGAGAGACGATTCAGCTCCGTTCTGCGGCAGTTCTTTGCCCTGGTCACCATCATCAGCAACATCGTGGCCTTTCTGGCAGCCGTGCTCTATGGCGGGGCACTGGCGATTCAGGTGTTGTTCAGATCGGAACTCACCCGATTGACCGATTTCCTGCCCGGCACGCTTGTCGCGGCTGGCGGCGGAGCCGAGCAGCTTCAGCTCTGGATCTCGATTTTCGTTCTTGGCATTATCGCAGGGGGTTGGGCCATTTACGGCGGGCTGTCGTCGGTGGCCTGGACGGACCTGTTCACCGTGTTCTTCATGGTTGCCGGCGGAATTTTTGTCACGCTGCTGGGGCTCCAGGCGCTGGCCGGCCAGGACGGCACGCTGGTCGACGGAGTGACCGTCATGATCGAGCGGAACCGGGCTGTGGAAGGCCCCTGGCGAGAGGCGGTGGAGAGCAATGTGGACAACCTGGCCAAGACCGATTCCTACAACCGGCTGAGCGTAATTCAGCCGGCCAGCCACCCGACCCATCCCTGGCCATCTCTCATTTTCGGCCTGTTTTCGGTGAGTATCTGGTACAACGTCCTCAACCAGTTCATGATCCAGCGTGTGCTCGGCGCCAGGAATGGCTACCACGCGCGGATGGGAATCGTGTTTGCAGGCTTTCTGAAGGTGCTGCTTCCGGCCATCGTGGTCGTACCCGGCCTGATCGTGTTTGCCCTGCACCCGGAGATCCTCATGATCCGGCCATGGGAAAACGTCAAACCGGCTGCCGACCAGGCCTACGTTCACATGATCCAGACATTCGTCCCCATCGGCCTGCGGGGACTGTTTCTGGCCGCGCTCTTCGGCGCAATCCAGTCGACGGTCAACTCCGTGCTCAATTCCACGGCCACCGTCTTCACACTCGACGTGTATCGGCGCTGGATGCACCCCGCGGCCGACGACAAGCACCTGGTGAAGGTCGGAATCTGTTCGTCCGTCATCATTCTCGTGATCGCGATCATTCTCGGCGGGTTCGTCGGCCGGATCGGCGGCAGCCTGTTCATCTACATCCAGTCGCTCTACGCCTTTTTCGCGCCCCCTTTCTCGGCCGTGTTCCTGCTGGGGATCCTCTGGAAGCGGA
>CAZLWV010000098.1:19216-31425 GCA_964563135.1 uncultured Planctomycetaceae bacterium | reverse complement strand
GTCGGCCAGGCGGATGCGCATCGCCTGCTGGGCATCTTTGACCTGGGCGTCGCGCTCGAACTTGGCCGCTTCTTCACGGACGGCCTGCTCGCGGTCCATGTCGGCGATGCTCACGGCCTGGTCGCGGTGGGCCTCGCGGGTGCCGATTTCGCGAACCTTATTGGCGCAGGCGACCTGGACGGCCTTCTCTTTTTCGGCCTCAGCGACCCGGATCTCGCCCATCTTTTCATTGTCGGCCACGTCGCCGCGGGCCTTCTGGATGGCCTGGGAGGCCGCTTTCTGGCCGATGGCTTCGATGTAGCCCGACTCGTCGGTGATGTCGGTGATGTTGACGTTGATCAGCACCAGGCCGATTTTGCTCAGCTCCGGCTCCAGGGAATCCTGGATGTTGGTCAGGAACTTGTCCCGGTCGCGGTTGATGTCCTCGATCGCCATGGAGGCGATCACCTGGCGAAGCTGTCCGAAGATGATGTCTTCGGCCTGCTTCTTGATTTCCGAACTGGTCAGATCGAGGAGGCGGATGGCCGCGTTCTGCATCAACTCGGGGGTGGTGCCGATGGCCACGGTGAATACGCTAGGGACGTTTACACGGATATTTTCCATCGACAGCGCGCCGCGGAGCGGAATCTCGATCTGCATCGGTTCGAGGTTCAGCCAGCGGTAGTCCTGCACGAGCGGGACGATGAACTTGGCGCCGCCATGGACGCAATTGGCCGACTTGCCCTTGCCAGCGCGGCCGAAGATCACCAGCACGCGGTTGCTTGGGCAACGCTTGTAGAACCTGGTTGCCATTGCCACGAACATGACGACCAGGCCGACAATCAACACGACCATGGCGATGAGCGCTACGATCAGTGTCGTCGGGTCGTAGGCGAGAAGAAGTGGACTAAGCATGTTCGCTCCTTTGCGGCTCCAGGGCCAGCTGTACCTGAACGGTCGATGAGTTGAGCACGTCGACCACGACTATCTCCGCTCCCGTGGGCAATTCCTCTCCGGCGGTGGTGGCCAGATACTCCATGGTTCGGCCCTGCAGGTTGACGTGAACCTTGCCGGTTCCCGCGTCATTGCCGGGGATCCGCAGGTACACCGTTCCGGGACGGCCCACGGCATTGGTGATGTGAACCGTTCCGTCCTCGCTCAACGAATACAGGGTGCTGAAGATCCAGTAAACCGTGTACATGGCCGCGGCGCCGCATGCGAGCGCAACCAGCCAGACAACGACCGGGGCGGCATCGACGGCACCGGCTCCCAGGCCGCCCAGGCCGAAGAAGGCCAGGCCGGCAATGATCGTCCGGAAGGAAATGATCCTGAATCCGGAGGTGGAGTCGTCATGGCTGTCGGTCGTGCCCGCATGGTCGCCACCGCCATGGGCATCGCCGCTGACGTCGACATGGCCCACGTCGGCGGTTGCGTCACCGCTCAGGTCGACATGGCCTACGTCGCCGCCAACGTCCAAGTGTACATCACCCACATCTCCCAGGGCGCCCGAAACATCGACGTCGTGGCCTCCGCCGCCTCCCAACAGGGTCATGACGATCTGGCAGGCGAGGAAGGTGCCGCCGATCACGGCGCAGAACAGGAACAGCGTGAACATGACAATCCCTCCTGTGGAATCGACCGGAAGATCAAGCACAACCGGCCGCAGCATACCAGCCCGGGCGGAGAAGTTGCACCCGGTCTGCGCTTCTTGTTCGCCGGAGGACCCGCATTCTTGGAGAGAAGTACCTTGGCTCACGTCTCCCATGCTCGGCCAAGACCCTGCTGACGGGTGGTATTGCTGGCCAGGGCGGGCGGACAAGAGAACGGTCAACTTGCTCAATTGCTCTTCGTGGGCCGGAAGGGATGGACCCAGGAGAGGAAGGAATGGACGTGCCGGGTCTGGATCCAGACTTTGCCCTGGCCGGAGAACTGGCAGACGAGGCCTTCGCCGCCGAAGAAGAAGGACTTCAGTTTGCCGCCGGCGCGGAGGCCGGGGAGGATGGTGACGCGATATTGCAGTGTGTCTTCGAAGGCCACGATGTAACCAGTATCGACGATGTAATGGTCGGTCACGTCGACCTGGAGGATGGCGCCATAGGAGTTGAAGAAGACGTCGCCGTTGCCCGAAGCCTTGAGCAGGACGAGGCCTTCGCCGCTGAAGAACCCTTTGGCGCCCTGCCACTTGCCGGTCAGATCGACCCCCTCGCTGTGGAGCATGAAGGCGCCGCGCTGGATGTAGAGCGTGTTGCCTTGGAGCCGGTAGTAGGCCGAGTCGCCAGGCGAGCCGGCGGCAAAGGTGACTTCTCCAGGGCCGTCGAGGGCCTCGAACGTATTGATGATCAGGCTTTCCCCGCCGAGGGCCCGGCCGAGGGTTTTGCCCAGGCCTCCCTTGAAGCCGGCCTTCAGGCTGATCGACGGCGTCATTGAAGCCATGGCCGACGGCTCGGCGAATACCTTCTGGCCCTGCTGCAGCTTGATGGTTACCAGTGCGAAATCAGGCCGTTGGGAAATCTCGTAGCCGAGATGGTCCGTAACCCCTGTGAGGACCTCGCAGGCATTCGGGGCGGCGTTTCCGGCCGGTGTCTTCTGCGCGGTGGATGCTCCTGCAGCGGCCGCGGGAATGGGCTCTCCGGCAAGACCATACTGTCCATCGTCCGGCCTGGCTGCAGGAAACGGGACCTGGAACGCGCTGCCGCACTGTTTGCATTTGGCCGTCTTGCCTGCCAGTTCGTCGTTGACTCGGTACGGCTTCTGACATGACGGACATGAGAATTCGATCATTGGGCTACCCAGCGATTGGCCTGATGACAATGTCTTGTGTTAGGGGGGTCAGCAAATGACGTGGAAGACCGCAGCCAAGGAACGATGGAGTACTGGAAGAGGGGCGGGGGCAAGATCGACCGCCCATCGGGTTTCGTTGATCCAGGATTTCAGCAGAACGTGTGGTGGTTGTCCGTGGCCGTCACCTCGGTTTCAACTTGGGGCCAAGCAGCTTTCCGAAACTCGGCGGGTTGTGGCTCTGGCAATAGAGGCGTCCTTGCCCGCTGAACTTGCAGACGAAGCCTTCGCCGCCGAGAAAGCTCCCGACGAGGCTCTTGCTGGCCTTGCCGATGCGGAACTCCAGGGTATCTTCGAAGGCCACGATATGGCCGGTGTCGACGACGTATCCGTTGGTGACATCGACCGGATAGACCGCGCCGAAGCTGTTGAGGAACAGGTCGCCCGCCCCGCTGCACTTGACCCAGAACATCCGCTCGCCGCTGAACAGGGCCTTTCCCAGGCCTTGCCAGGTGGCGTCGATCTCGATGCCGGTCGACGATGCCAGCCAGCTGGAGCCCTGCACGACGAGGGTGCCGCCGCGCATGGGGTGGTGGATGATGTCGCCGAGGAGCCCGGGCCCCAGGATCAGCGTCTGGTCGGGCTGGGTGGCGGTGAAGTGGTTGAGGAACAGGTTCTCTCCGGCCAGCATGCGTTTGAGGCCTTTGACGATTCCGCCACCGCCGCCTTTGTTTCGGGAAGTGGTTTGCACGTTGAAACCTGCGGACATGGCGATCATCGCTCCCACTTCGCAGGTGACCGTTTCACCGGCCTGGAGGGTCAGTTTGGCGGCCGACGCCGCCGGCCGAGCGAGTATTTCGTATTGCATGGCAGACTGGATCGTTTCCGGAGAAGTCAGTTTCGGGGCGCCCGACAGCGAACAGGGTTCACCGAGAGACGCGGAATGAGGGATTGCTCGATTGACGGGCTGGTGATCGGATGATCGCGATGGCGCTGGGGCGGCAGGGCTCGCGTGCTGCCGCACTGCGGACGCTTCAGAAAGGCACGACGGATCGGAAGCATGGCTTGGCGACTCCTTGGGGCTCACCACAGATGCGAATTAGCCCATGCCGCCAGGCCGCCAAAGGACCGCGACTGCATGTAGATCCTTCCCGGGCCCTTCAACCTGGTGACCAGGCCTTCGCCGCTGAAGAAGCTGGAGAAGACTCCGCCGGCCATACCGATCCGAACGCCCACCGACGGTTCGTAGGCGACGAGGTGGCCCGAATCGACGACATATTCGTCGCCGATCTCCCGCTGGAAGATACCGCCATAGGCTCCGAACCACACGCGGCCGGTGCCGCTGACTTTGAGGCGGAACAGCCCCTCGCGGGCGACGAACATGCGAATGCCGGCCCAGCCCAGTCCCAGTTTCACGCCGGGCTGGCAGGCCAGAAACGCGCCGGGCTGCAGGTAGAGCGTGTTTCCCTTGAGCTCGAGGCACATGATGTCGCCGGGGAAGGGCTGGGTGAGCACCAGTTCGCCTTCCGATTCGGTGGTGAACACGTTGACGAACATCGACTCGCTGCCGAAGACCCGCTTCAAGACGGCCTGGGCGAAGCCGCCGCTCCACTTCGTCTTGATATCGATAGTGGGACTCATGCTCGCCATGGCGTCGGCCTCGGCGATCACCATGTCGCCGGACCCCAGCTTCATGTGGACATTGGCAAAGGAGGGCCTGTTACGAATCTCGGTTTCCATCAGAATCCTCGCACTGTGAAGATCACTGCCGCTTCAATCGCTTCTGCATGTCGGCCCAGTCGACGTCGATCGGTTCGTACTTGCGGTCCGGCAATCCGGCAACCTGCTCCTTGATGGCCGCAATTCTCGCCGCGTGCTGCGGATGGGTGCTGATCCAGGAGGGCATATCGGGCAGGTCTGCCTGCTGCTTGCCGAGTGTTTCGAAGAAGGTTGCTAGTCCCATCGGGTCGATTGCTGCCGCGTGGAGCATCCGGGTCCCTTCGGCGTCGGCCGCGTTTTCCTGCTGGCGGCTGTAACTGTTGATCGATGCCAATTGGAACAGTTCGGCACCCGCCGCGACAAGCCCCTCGGCGTCGCCCAGCAACAGATTGACGGCTGCCGCGAATCCGAGCGACTGTCCGATCCGATGCAGGCCGTGGCGCAGCGTGGCATGGGCCATTTCGTGTGCCAGCACTCCCGCCACCTGTTCCGGCTGGTCGGCTTGGGCGACGAGGCCGGTGAAAACAACCATTTTCCCCCCCGGAAGCGCGAAGGCGTTGACCATGGGCGAATCGACGACGTGGACCTCGAACTCCATGGCCGTGCTGGCCGCATGGGGTACGAGGCGATCGACCATCGACTGCATGGCCCCGACCACGGCCGGATCGTTGATCTCGGGTCCTCCCAAGTCCATGGACTTGAAAGCCAGATCGCCGATCTGGCGGTCGACGCTGACCGGCACGGCGCTGACGGCTGCCAGCGCTGCCGCACGAACGGCATAGTAGCCGCCGACTGCAAGAAGCAGGATTCCTGCCAGGATCCAGGCGGCGATCAGCCTTCCCCGGCGGGACTCCTTGCGGCGCAGCTTGAGGTTGTGTGTCAACTGCTGGTCGAGAACGCCCGCCGATGCTTGGGACAGGGCGGCCGGAAACTTGCGATCCTCGCAGAAGACTGTCAGACTGCGATCGTGGTTGCGGCAGAAGACCATGCGCCCGCTGAAGCCGCCGACCTCAAGCTGGCATTCGCGGTAGGGGACCACGAATCGCTGGCCCTCGGGCGTGAGCGCAGAGACTCCGACCGACGTCAATTCGATCTCGGCGCCCGCCCGGCCGCCCTCGATCGCGTCGCTGAAGACCCCGCCAGAAAACATGAGTTCGCCCGTCATGGATTACGGTTATTGTTGCTCACCGCTGCGCCGTCAAGTACCTTGAGGCTATCACCGCCTCAATTGGGGGATACTTGGAGCCGATCCCAGGCAACATGCCGCTGCCGGCAGTTTTCGCGGTGAGTGGAGCCTCGTTGGCGGTTCTCGGATTGGCCCTTCATGCAGGAGATCTGCCATGTCCCTTTCCATCCGCGTGATGACAACCGGCGACATCGAGCTCGGAATGCGGCTGAAGACCGAGGCCGGATGGAATCAGACGACCGCCGACTGGGAGCGATTTTTGGGGTTGGAACCCGAGGGGTGCTTTGTGGCCGAATGGGAAGGTCGAGCGGTGGCGACGACAACGACCTGCACTTTCGGCTCTGTGGGCTGGATTGCCATGGTGCTCGTCGACGAGTCGTATCGCCATCGCGGCATCGGCACGGGCCTGGTCGAACACGCCCTGGCGTACCTGGAGAGGCAATCGGTGACCACGGTACGGTTGGACGCCACGCGATACGGCCGCCCGGTCTACGAGCGCATCGGTTTCGACGTCCAGCTCGAATTGGTACGAATGCAGGGAGTTGCACCGGCCGAACAGGCGCGGACCGGGTCGGTTGCGACGACGCCCACGGACCTGGACTGTGTGTCGGCCCTGGATCGGCGGGCGACCGGCACCGACCGGCGCCGTCTGCTCCGGCGGCTCATGGAGGAGCATCCGGACCGGGTCGGACTGGCAAGCGGCGAAGTGGGGGCGGGCTATGTCATGCTTCGGCCGGGCACGAATGCGACCCAGATCGGACCGGCGGTTGCGTTGGCGGAGGAGATGGGAAGAAAGCTGGCCGATTGGGCCCTGGGAGCTTGTGCGGGCAGGCCGGTGTTTGTCGACGTTCCGGCCGACAACCGTGCGGCGATGCGTTGGGCTCGCGATCGCGGTTTGTCGGAACAGCGGCGGTTCTGGCGCATGGTTCGCGGTCGGCCGATCAAGGAGGATACTTCGCTGCTGTGGGCCAGTTCCGGGCCGGAAAAAGGGTAAGAAGCGGTCGTGTCGAGCTCTCGATCGACAGGGAAACGAGGGCGGCCAGCGGGATGCGCGGTTTGCGGCGAGCGGCGCCGCGGAGCGTACGACGATCCATCAGGCAGCCAAGAGAACTGCAAGGGGATCTGTCGATGGGAGGAAGCCCGGCCGTCGCGGCAGGTTCTGAAACCTTCGCCAGACAAAAAAGGCTCTCCACAGGCGTCCCGTGGAGAGCTCTTTGGGGTATGCGGTGCTGGAGTGGGCACCGCGCTGGTTATGGTTCTTCGTGTCTAGCGGGTGAGCAATTCGTCGATGGGGGTCTGGGTGGTTTCGACCGGGGCCGCGGTTTCCTCAGCCGCCGGCTCGCCTTGGCCGGCTTCGTTGGCGATGGCCGATTTCGGCACCACGGTGGCGGTGAAGTCGGTTTTCTCGGTGAGTTTGCCGTCGTCCTGCCACTTGTACCAGATGCCGGTTGCCGCACCGAGCTTGCTTTCGCCCATCATCGACTTCTGGCCATTCGGGTGCCGCCAGACCCAGAGGCCTTCCTTGAGGCCGTCCTTGAAGTTGCCGGTGACCTCTTCCTGGCCGTTTTCGTACCACCAGGTGAACTGCCCGTTGGGCTGATCATGGTCGTAGACACCCTGGATTCGCATCTGGCCGTTGGCGTGCCAGCCGGTGGCCAGCCCGTGCTTCACGTCCTCGCCTTCCGTCTTGAACGCGGCGGGCCGTGCATTCCACCAGTCGACGTCCTGGTCGATCACAAGCTGGGCATGCATGAACATGGCTTCCCAGATCTTCTGGCCGGCCTCGTTGTATTCCACCTTCATGGCGATCTTGTGTCCCTGCTCGTACTTTTCTTCCTCGATGAGGGTCGAGTCGGCGTCGTAGGTGCGGATGAAGCCGTCGATCAACCCGCTGTGGAAGGAAGCTTCCCGCATCAGCTTGCCGGAGGCATAATTCCACTTGGTCACGCCCTCGCGCACTCCGTCGACATAGTCGGACTCGCTCGCGACGCGGCCTTCGCTATCGGTGATGATCCACTTGCCCTGCAGCTTGCCATTCTGGAAAGTGGCTTCTGAGCGGAAGGGCGCCTTGAACTCCGTGTAGGGCATGTCCGAGAACATCTCGGCATCCTTGCCCGTGTGCAGGCGGAACCACTCTCCCTCTCTCTTGTCGTTGCGGTACTCCCCCGCTCCGATCAGGTTTCCGGCCTCATCCCACATCTTCCATTCGCCGTGGAGAATGTAGTTATCATGTTTGTCCTGCGTCACTTCGCGGCGGACCTTCAACTGCCCGCCCGGGTAGCGCTCTTGAATGATCTCAACGGGACGGTTGGGATCTGCGATCCCCGTGGATTCATCCGCATCTTCGACGAGGACCACCCTCTCGTCTGCCTGTTGTTCTTGCGGCGTCATGGCCAGTTGGGGGACCTCGTCAGCCGAAAGCTGCACGGATCCTCCCAGCATGATCAGCGAACACGCAACCCCGACTGCCAGCGCCATCGGATGTCGACGAAATTGCCCGACCATAGTCGATTCCCCCACGTCATGAGTATCCTGCCGGCAGCATACCGCCACGGCAAGAAGTGAAATGCCTTTGCATTTTGGGATCGACCACTACGCAACGAGTATTCAGCATCCTCCGGAACGCCGGAGCATGCGGCATTCA
This sequence comes from uncultured Planctomycetaceae bacterium, assembly GCA_964563135.1. GTDB lineage: Bacteria > Planctomycetota > Planctomycetia > Pirellulales > Thermoguttaceae > JAAYAY01. The sequence continues at coordinate 23,119 of CAZLWV010000098.1, read as the reverse complement.
CAGCAGAATCCGATTAACCGGCAGGGTTTACCGAGAACGAAGGGGCCCCGGCTTTTCCTGGGTGGTGCAGGGGGGGGCCGAGGGGCCCAAACGGCTCGGATGGACAGCCTGGCAGAATAGAGAGACTTTGCCGGGCCCTCCGTACTCGCCTCAGTTATCCGAGCATTGCTGAGCCTCGGCTGTGCTTTTTGCCGTAGTGATTGCCACTTGCAGAGGGGCACATGCCAAGATACGCTGAGTCGCCATATATGGGTGGATGGCCATTCGGCCACGATTGTCGTAGCACAAAGATGAGGTGAAAGGATGATTTGCCGAAGCGGTGCCGCTCGTTCCGCAGATCTGGGAGGCGTTGTAGTGTGGCTGGGCTGTTGTATTGCGTTCATCACGGGGGCGCAGTCTTGTCATGCAGAGGAACCGCTGGCGACAAGGGAGTTCGAGATACGCCACGACCGCGCATTGCTTGGAGGAGCGGAAGTAAAACTGTGGGGGTTGCGATGTGGAAACGCCATGCATAGCACCGTAATAACCGAACGCCACATCCGAAACCTCGACAACATGGCGGCCCACGGGATCAACCTGATCGGCGTTTACATACAAGGCAGCAATGCGGGTTGGCCTGATCCCGACGCGGCAGCTAACGGCTTCACCCGCGAGGGCAAGTTGCGTCCGGAAGTGGCCAGAAGGCTCGAAGAGTTGATTCGCGAAGCGGACCGGCGGGGGATGGTGGTGATGGTGGGCCTGTTCTCGCCTCGCAAGGATCAGGAGTTTTACGACGAAGCTGCGATCCAACGGGCGATCGAAGAGGCAGCCGGGTTTCTCCGCGACCACAGGCTGAAGAACGTGTTCGTCGACATCATGCACGAGTACAGCCATCCTGAGCGGATCGACCACCCCATCTTCCGTGAGCCCGACGGGGCCGCAAAAAAGGCCAAATTGACAGCATGGTTCAAGGCGGTGGCGCCGGATATCGAGGTGGGCATATGTCCCGATATCGATTCCGAAACGGCCGATTCCTACCCCGGCATGGACGTGCGGATCATCCAGAAGGAGATGCCGATTCCATCGGGAGGATTCGTGGTCAACGTGGAGACGAAGCGCCAGGACGCCTATCAGAACGATGGGGTTTTCAATCAGACCAACCTGGACTACATCATTGCCGACTGCCGGCGGTTCAAGGAAGCGCCGAACGCGGCCATGCTGTTCCACGCCGGGTTCATCCAGGGAATCACGAACTACAGCGGGAGCGCACCCCATGCCGAGATGGGCGGCTACGGGACCAGCGCTCGTGATCGGGGTGTGCGATTCTATTACGAATGGGTCCGCGACAACGTGGGCCGATGGGAGTATCCTCGCCATGTGCTGGTGAAGGCTGGGGAGCAGGGTCATTCGTCGGGAAGCGAGCGTTGAGTCGCCTGCTGAATAGGGCGTGAGTCAGCAGATCTGGCTGTCGCCGTGGTTAACCCGGTGTGGCATGGTGGCGTCCCGGTGTTCGTGACGTTCTCAAATCCTCGGTGGCTGGGGCAGAACGACTGGCCCTGGATCGAGACTGCAGAATCATCGCTCGTTCTGTCCACAACCGAACCGGTTTGGCGGTACAAAGGAATGATGACCTCTGCAACAGAGGCTCCGAGCAGCAATCCAAGGGGGCGGGACAGACCGGTCGCTCGCGGCTGATTTGTCGCGTCCGGTTCCAGCCATCCTGCACAAGAAAAGGTGCGATCCGCCGTGCGGCGTTTTTGTGGTCTGCGACAACCTGGAGAGGTGAAATGAGAACGGCAGAGGGGAGAAGGCGGGGGCTTCTGGGGTTTACTCTGGTGGAACTGCTCGTGGTGATCGCGATCATCGGGATTCTGATCGCGCTTTTGCTGCCGGCGGTGCAGGTCGCACGCGAGGCGGCGAGACGGATCAAGTGCTCGAATCATCTCAAGCAGATCGGGCTTGCGCTTCACAACTACGAAAGCAGTTACAAGGCCCTGCCTCCCGGTGCGCTGGTCCGCCGGCAGCCCGACGGGACCTTATGGACGGGCTATCTCGGTCCCCACGCCCGGGTTCTTTCGTTCATTGAGTTGAACAACGTTACCGAAGCCATGGACATCAACACGAGCTATGGAAGTACAGCCAACACCGCAGCTGTGGGACGGGTGATCGAGGGATTTCTATGTCCCAGCGAGATCCATCAGGAACCTGTGAGTCACTCGACCTTCGGCCTGATCGGCGGAGTCAGCTACGGATTCTGCATGGGCGACTGGTACGTGTGGAACGGGTTCAGCTCGCCCTGCCCGAAGTCGCGATCGGCATTCGGGATCAATTTCAGCCGCCGCTGGGCCGACTTCTCCGACGGCATGAGCAACACCTTGCTCCTGTCGGAAGTGAAGAACTACCAGGTGACGATCCGGGACTGCGGGGCATTCTCCATCATCAACGATCCCGAGAACGTGCCCTCGCCGACGGCCGATCCACTCTCTGTCTGCCCGGAATACGCTGGCAGCACCTGCACTGTCTTTGCCAAAGCCCACACGCAATGGGCGGAAATGTCGGTCCATCACAACGGCTTCACGACGGCCTGGCCACCTAACAAGGTGACACCGGGCGGTCCCGGCCTGAGCAAACCCGATGTGGATGTGCTCAGCGTGCGCGAACGCCTGGGCGGCCCGACATTTGCGGCCATCACTTCACGCAGCTACCATCCAGAGGGAGTCCAATCAGTGCTGGGCGACGGCTCCGTGCGATTCGTTTCGGAGACGATTGACGGCCTTGTCTGGCGAGCGTTGGGAACTGTGGGTGGAAACGAGGTGATTCCGGGCAGTGTTCTCTATTGACCTATGCACAGTTCATGAACCAGGGCGACCAACGGGAGCCCGGTTTCTCCGGTCCTTTGTGGATCGCCGGGGATCATTTGGCGTGCAACCAGCATTACGAAGCGGCGCAGGTTGGCGGATGATAGCTTCGTCATTGGCCAAAGGCGAGAGCGCCGAGACCGAACTAGCGCGCTCGGCGATTCCGGACGGCTCGCCACAACATGCCGAGAGCGAAGGCAGAAACGCTCAGGATGCCCATGAGCGATGCTGCAAGCCAAGTCGAGTCCGGCTCTGCTCTGGTCGCGTCTGGACGCGGGCGATCTGCGGAAGGGGGCGGCTCCGCAGCGGCGGCTGGAGGTGGGGCGGACGAGGAATCCTCCTGCACGGCGGGAACAGGCGGAGGAGGGGCCAGCACGCGGCCCTCGACAGGCTGGGGCGCGGTGGCGGGCTGGCTGGAAGCGCCGGCCTTGGCCAGTTCCGGATTGCCGGTGCGCTGCAGTTGCCGGCGAAACTGCTCCAACGTTCCCTCGGCAAGCTGCGAAGAAGCGCCGGCAATCTGTTCGGCAAAGGAGTTGAGCTCTCCTCCCGCGCAAATGTGCGCCGCGCAGGCGGCGCCGTATCGGGCCACCGTTTCCACATACACACGAGCGGCCAGCTCGAGGGTCTTGGCGTCCAGTTCCTGAAGACCCTTGCGATGGATTTCCAGCACGCGTGACGCAGTGTTCTGCAGCGCATGGGGGTTGTTTTCTTCAAAGAACTTGCGCAGGCCGAGTTCGTACTTGTCGTCGAGGTAGATTTCGGCGTATTTCTGCCAGTCGTCGGCGGTGATCACGTCGCTGACCACGTCCCACCCGAACTGGTTGTCGGCGATGCGGCTGAAGTACCTGGCCCCGTCGTATCCTTCCGCCATCATTGCGCGGATGAACTGGGGGTTGTGGTATCGGCTCAACTGTTCCAGCACGACAGCCTCGCGTCCGCTCTGGACCTGCTGGCCTCGAACCAGGTCGTTGACATACAGGTCCGGCTGCTTGCCGTCGAGTTGTTCGATGGTGAGGGCCAGGGCGCCCTGGTACTCGAAGTTCTCCGTCAGGTCCATGACGCCGTA
>CAZLWV010000098.1:17681-19170 GCA_964563135.1 uncultured Planctomycetaceae bacterium | reverse complement strand
TCACCCCCTGCACTCCCCGCAGTTGCTGCTGGAAGATCTCGGGGGCCGGCTGCGACCAGCCGTCGCTGGAGTAGGCGCAGGACATCCGGTCCAGGTACCGGGTTGCCACCTCCATGCGTTGCGACCAGTCGTGGGAATCCTTGACAAAACCATCGACGCCCGTGCCGTACACGCCGGTTGGGGCCCCGAAGATGCGCAGGAGGGCGAGTTTTCGGCTTTGTTCGTCGGTTGTTCCGCGCCCGGCCAGATCGCGGGCCAGTTTGTCGGTGTTGATTTGAACGTAATTGGGAAATTCAGATTCGGGAGGCGCCTGGTGAGCCAGGCGAACGGCCTTGTCCAGCAGGAGCATCTTCTCGGGAAACGAATCGCGGTACATACCCGTGACGGTCATCACGACGTCGACACGGGGGCGCCCCAGGGGTGAGATCAGCTTCACGTCTTCCACATCGCCGCGCCGGTTCCAGACCGGTTCCACGCCGAGGAAATGGAGGATCTCCGATTCGAGGGCTCCGTGGGTCCTGATCATGGTGTTGGCCCAGAGCGTGACGCTCAGCTTGCCGGGAAAGTCGCCGTGCTGCCGGCGATGGAGCTGGAGGGTCTGCTCGGCCATGCGTTTGCCCACTTCCCAGGCCTCGCGTGTGGGCATCTTGTCGGAATTGTACTGGTACTGATTTCGCCCCGTAGGGAAGATGCCGGGATTCGACAAGGGATCGCCCGGCGGTCCGACCGGCACGAACCGGCCGTCGAGGGCACTGGCCAGGTAGTCGAGTTCCTGGTTGTGTCGCATGTGCCACAAAGCGGCAGAAATCCGATCGCGAGGATCCGCTTCAGGCTCGTCGGAGCCGCTGGTCTCGCCGGTCGCCTTGGGCTCAGGTGGGGGGGCATCAGCGGTTCCGGCTGCCGCCAGCCAGGCCTTCTGCTCGTCTGCCGAGAGTCCTCCGGCTCGCAGTTTCTCCAGTTCATCCTGGAACGCGTGCAGAATCATGTCCTCCGCCTCGGCCTGGGAATAGGATTGACCGAAGGTGTGCAGGCCACGGGGCCCGGTCTGCGATTTGACCTCGGTCAGCCAGTGTTCGATCCGGTGGACTTCGTGGTCCTCGGCCGACATGGCCGGCTCCGTGGTTTCGTGGCGTTCATGGTCGTCGTCTCCTTCGTGCCGGCCGGCGTATCCCAACTCGGCAGCCAGGCGGACGATGCTGGCGTAGTACTCGGCCTGCAGTCCCGCTTGCTTCTGATCGCGGGCCTTGGCGTAGTTGTTGGTCAGTTCCTGCAATTTGGCCAGTTCGCCGTAGAGGCCTGTGCCGGTCAGGGGCGGGGTTGCATGGGTGAGCAGGAGTGCCTGCCCGCGGCGTTTCGCCGCGACAGCCTCGCCGATGCCATCGACGATGTAGGGGTAGATGTTGGGCAGATCTCCCAGCACCAGGGCGGGTGGATCGTCGCAGCAGAGACCGTTGCTCTTGCCCGGCAGGAATTCCAGGGTGCCGTGTCG
>CAZLWV010000098.1:5391-17671 GCA_964563135.1 uncultured Planctomycetaceae bacterium | reverse complement strand
GCCAGTGGTGCTGGAGCCAGAAGTAGAATGCCAGATACTGGTGCGTGGGCCAGGTGGAGGCGTCGTGATAGAGCGAGGCCTGTTTCTGGGCGGAAGCCCGTGACGGCTGCGGTGCCAGGAGAAGGTTGCCCATCTGAAAGGCCGGCAGCACGAAGAACTTGCTCCCCTGGCGAGTCACCGTCATCAGGTCGCCGGGCGGTTGGCCCCATTGTTGGCTGATCTGTTGTTTCACATTCTCCGGCAGGCGGTCGTAGTGGGCCAGGTACTCTTCGACCGGCCAGAGCACGGCCCCCTTCTCGACGAGCGAATCGAGCTGTCCGGGAGCCCATTGTCCCACGTTGCGCCCCACCGTGAGCATCGAATCCACGATGGTCTGGCGATCGATCTTGCCCTCGATGCGATAACCCCTCGCCGCAAGATCCGCCAGGATGGCCTCCAGGCTCGCGGTCACGTTCAGGTAGCTGGCGCCCACGTTCTGTTTTCCGCCGCTATGGTTGTAGAACATGATCGCGATCCGCCGCTGGGCCGGCGCGGTCCGCCTCAGCCTGGCCCAGGCGAGGGCCCGCCGGATCTGCCAGCGGTAGTTGTCTTCGATCAGCACGGTCCGGAAGTATTGCTGCGCGGTATTGGGGTTGGTGACCGGCTGGCGTGCGGCGATCACGGTGGGCTCGATGAGCCCCGAGAATTCCGGGGAAACGATGCCATTGAGAAGATAGTTGCCCGGAATTCCCTGCCGGCTGCCGCTCCATTCTTCACGGGCCACGTTGAGAATGATGCTGTTGAGCACGGGGACGTTGAGATTCTGGAGTGCCGCGTCGTGATACGGCTTCTCGCTCGTCAGCCGAAAACTGGAACTTATGACCACGTCGACCCCGTCGAAGAATCTGTTCAGTGGCGACTTGGCATTCTGGTCCTGTCCGACCGGCATGAACCAGAACCCCAGAACGGGACTGGCGCCTGCTTGCTCCACCCCGCGGATGAGCTGGGTGAAGTAATCGGTCTCGTCGTTCAGATACAGGGTGTTGTAGACAAAGATACCGACCTTCGGAGCGTCGGCCCAATAGCCGGGACGGGTCTCGTACCATTTCCAGTAGCTTGCGCCGTCGGGGAAGATCTCTTGGGAGTCGGGATGGTAGATCCCTTCCTCGGCGGTTGCCTCGGGCGAGCGCGAGGCGACTCCGGGAACCTGGAAACGCTCGCAGATCTTCTCGTAGAGGCCGATCATGTTCCCCACGCCGCGCTGGCGATAGTAGGGTGCCAGGTCGGGAAGATCGTCGAGCAGAACGCCGCAGTCCTGGTACTGCAGATTCGACTGGCTCACGACCCACGTTCCCTGCTTCGCGGCGGTTGTCACCGCCTCCTCGAGTCCCGGTATCGAGCAGCGCAGGGCCAGAATCATGTCGTACTTGCCCAGCTCCAAGGGGCGGGGAGATTCTGCCCACTCCTGCTCCACCCACAGGTCCACTTCAAGTTTGTCGGTTCCGTATTGCTCCCGAAAACGGTCGTACGCCCGCACGAGGATCGGCGTGTGAACCGCCACGGTGAGGATCGCCAGCCGCAGCGGTTCTCCGGGGGCTTTCTTGCGTGCCGGCCCCTCGGCGGAAGCGGAGGTCCTGGCGGCTGCGACGGGCGCAGCGGCGGGATCCTGGGCGTCTGCCGGACGGCAGATGAGCAGCGAGGCGATCGGCAGCAGCCGAATCGACCATGAGAGGAACCCTCGACCACGCCTAATCCGGCACATAGATGACCTCTCCGTTTTCCAGCTCATACGCCACGCCAAGCCGCATCCCTTGCCCTCCCGCCTTCCGGGGGCTCAATTGTTGAACGCGTATCGTCTTACCTTGCCGAGAAAGCACCTCCGTCTGCCCTGAATGGGTTTGCCGCAGGAGCACCCAGTCGTCGCTCGACCGCATCATGTTGCCCATGCTCAGCGCCCCCAATGCCGTCAGCAGGAAGGCGATCGCCAGCACGATCGAAAGATCGAACAGGTTGGCGACCAGGCTCAGAGGGTCGTCTTCCGCCGCTGCGTCCGTGAGTCGCTGGTGTCTTCTTCGTCTCAAGGGGAGATCTCCTCGGTTTCCAGCGGCGAGCCGTGTCGGCTCGCTCGGTGCTCCGGGCGGAGACCGAGGAGCGTACAGACGACCTCGGCCACCAGTTCGATGTCACTGACCACCAGATCAGCGGTATGGGCTCGGGCCATGGCGACCACGTAGCAGAAGCCGCCGACGAGCAGTCCAACCACCGTGGTGGAGAAGGCCACCACCAACTGGGCTGAAAGGCTGCTCAGATCGCCCTCGCTGAGGGCCATCAGACCGGGCCCCAGGGGGATCAGGGTGCCTGCCAGGCCAAGAAGGGGGCCGAGCCGGACCAGGACACGCACGCGGTTCACGTCGCGAGCCAGTTCCGCTTCAACCTGTGCGACCAGATGATCGAGCCTCGCGGGAAGCGTGGCCCGCGCTCCGTGATCGAGTTCCTGGAGCAGATCCTGAACGAATCGCTTCAACTGCGGGTGCTGGCGGCGATCTTTCGCGATGCCCGCCAGCGAGCCGGCGAGGGAAACACCATCGCCAAGAGCCAGATCACGGAGTCGGCGGCCGACTTCGGTGTTTCGGCGCGATCTGCCGATCCACGTGTCGTGCACCAGTTCCCCGAGGTGCCACATGGTCTTCAGGAAGCTCAGGCTGAGGAGCACGAGGGTCGGATACAGCAGCAGGAGGCTCGTGTTGTAGACGAATCGCCCTATTCCCCAGTTGTGCAAGTCCATGTTCTGACGCCGCGAAACGGAAGGGTGTAATACGAATCTTAGCATTGTATTACCACATGTCTTTCCGTTCAACGTCCGCCTCGGAAACGGCCGACGAGACGAGATTTTTCGACCTGGAGGACAGGTGTTTCCGGGCAGGACTGAGAAGAGACCTCCTCCGGCCCGGCGCGAGCGGGTTGTCTGTGTATGCTGCAAAACATTGCTTAGCAATGAGTTGCGATCAGATTCGGGCGTCGAGGCATGCCGGATTTCGTAGGACACGTGCAGGCGATTGCGGAACTGGCCGCGATACGTAATACTGATTCAGTATTTGTAATATCGCCGCGACCGGTGTTCTTTTCAGGAGGTGCAGCAGAATGAAACGCCGCGGGTTCACGTTGGTCGAGTTGCTGGTTGTGATCGCCATCATCGGCATTCTGATCGCGCTACTGCTACCTGCGGTCCAGGCTGCCCGTGAGGCGGCCCGGCGCATGGGCTGCAGCAACAACCTGCATCAACTGGGAATCGGGCTGCACAACTACCTCGACACGCACAAGGCGTTTCCGATGAACCGCACCGGCAAGACGCTTCACAACTGGTCGGCGATGTCGATGCTGGCGCCCTATGTTGAGCAGGCGAACATGTACGGCATGCTGGACTTCTCGGCCTATCCCTACACGGCGGTCACCGGGGCGGGCACGGTGGCCGACGGGAGCGTCAACCTGCCGGCAGCGCGGACGGTGGTGGCGGTGTTTTTGTGCCCCTCGGACCCGGTGGGCGTAACCGATCCCGACGGCATGGCGCCCACCAACTACATGTTCAACGTGGGGAGCGGACTGGTCAGTAACGGCTCCATCCTGGTGACCACGTCGGGGCTCGTCCCGGACGGGGTTGCTTACCAGGCGTCCGGAGTGCGGATCGCCGACATCCTCGACGGAACCTCCAACACGGTAGCCATTGGTGAAAGCACCAAGGGAATGGGGGGCGGCCTGGCTCCGTATACTGGCGACGTCAGGCTCCAGCACATTCGCAATTCCTCGATCTTCCCGGCCTGCAATGCGACTGCCAGCAACAACGTGTGGTACGGCGACCGCGGTGACAAGTGGATCAGCGGGAGCTTCCCCTACGCCGCGATGACCTTCTACTACCCGCCCAACTCGACGCAGGCCGATTGTATGAACGGCATGTCCACGCAAGCCCGCATGGCCCCGCGAAGCTATCATCCCGGCGGTGCCAATGTCCTGTTCTGCGACGGGCACGTGGACCTTCTGTCCAACACGCTCAGCGCCGACATCCTCCGCGCCATGGCTTCACGGGCGGGGGGAGAGGTGGTCCAGGTTCCGTGACAATCGATTCGAACCTGCCACGTCTGGTTTTTGCCGCAGAAGAGTATCTGGCAAGTCCGGCTACCGAATCCCGCGATGACGGGGCGTTGGAGGCCATGGCCCGGAAGATTGCCGTACTACCTGAGTCTCAGATCATGGTCCCGCAGCGATCCTCAAACGAAACGCAGGACTGACTGCTCGAATCGCATCGACTCACCCCTCCAGAATCCCGCTCAATTCCCGCCGGCGCCGGTCCTTCCACGTTCCTTTGTGCCAGACGTAGGAGGCGATCAGCGGGACGGCAAGCGTTGCCTCGGCGAAGACCATCTGCTCGAAGGTCGTGTCGACCTTGCCCCAACTGCTCGCTTCGACCAGCGTGCTGCCGGACAGCGCACCGTCGCGTACATCGGCCACGGTTACCTGAATTGCGTACTTGTGCATGGGAACCTCAGCGCCCAGAACGTCGGCGGCCACGACGACATCCTGGGCGAAGTTTTTCGGCACTCCGCCGCCGATCATGAACAGACCCGTCTGGCCACAGTGGATCTTCAGCCGGGTCAGTTCGTCAAAGTCCTTGGCACTGTCGATGGCTACGGTAGGGGCACCGGCGCGGGCCGCCCGATGAGCCACCAGGCCGAAACCGGCCGAACAATCGCTGAAGGCCGGACAGAAGAGGGGCACAGCGTGGCGATAGGCCTCCAGAACGATGCTCTCTTCGGACTCTGCGGGTCCCCCGTCGAGATGCTCGCCCATCGCGGCGAGAAACTCTCTCGATGAGTAGCTTCGCGGCGGCAGGGAATCGGCAATTTTGCGGATCGTGTCATCGCAAATCCGCAATTCCTGCTCGTCAATCAACGTGTCGTAGATGCGATCGATATCGAGTTGGCGAAGCTCACGGTCGCAGATACCCGTCTTTAGGACGAGGTCGCCCTGGTAGTGCCGGAATCCGAGCCCCTCAAAGAAGTCCTGGTCGACTAGGTTGGCCCCGGTCGAGACGATTGCGTCGACCATATTCGACCGGATCATTTCGACGAAGACCTTCTTCAGGCCCGCGCTGATCAGCGAACCGGCCAGGCAAAGGATGACGGCGCAATCGCGATCGGCGAGCATTCGATCAAGGATCTCGGCGGCCCGGGCGAGATCGCGCGAGGAATAGGCCATGCGACCCATTGCCTCAACGAGTGGCACCGCGTTGAACCGGGTGATGTCGAAGTGCTCGACGGGGGTCGAAAGTAACCGCTTCCTGTCAGTGTGTATCATGGTATGTCTCTGGACTACAAGGCCGCGATGCCGTGTTCTTGGGCCATCTTCTGGTTTTCGTGGGGACGATTCATGGCGCCGTATCCGCGGCGGAGGACTTGTCTCGTACGGCCCAGAGGCCGGTCGAGGGGCTGGGGATGAAGAAGACTTGTTCGCCGTCGGGCATCTCGTTGACACCCTCGCGAAGCTGCTGTGGAGTGATGTGTTCCTGCCGCTCGACAAGCCAAGGCATCATTTCTCTCCCTGTTCGGTTGGGCTCCGATCGCACCCTGAAGAAGCAGGCCGCTGCCGCAAACGAGGTCCCAGGCGTCAACCTGGTGCCTGGGTATGCCCGGCGGGCAGCAGTCGCCGAAGCCCACGCGGTGGATTCTGTGCAGGCGACAGGGAGTCTGAACCGCCCAGGGGCGGCCGATCGCTGCGGCCAGCCAGCATAACCCCGCCGACGCCAACGGCCACCAAGGCCCCAATGTCTTTCGCGGGGCCGGTTGCGGTGCTGTGATTCTAAGCTATAATCGCCGATATTACAATCCTGATAAACGTAATACCGCGACGGCACGGTGCTCTCCATCGTACCCTGTTTGTTTTGCGGAGGAGTACGTGAGTCGCCCAGGTGTCTGGCGGTACTGATCGTCCCGATTGGCCGGTGTAGGAGTGGAAGGGGGCAACTGAAGACAGTTTTCGTTCCCTTTCCGTCTGCTCCCGTTCCTGTTCCCGACGTTTGACGCGCCCTGCGGCGTGAACCTGGTCCCCAAAAGGACTCGTTCGTCGGCTAGCGGAACCGATGCCTGAGTCTGGATCATCGATGACTTGTTGCTTGACGGATCGAAGCGAACAGGCCCGGATTCAGGAATTCACGATGCTTGGTCCCAGGGGAAGGACTCATGGCGATCCTGGTTCTGCTTGGGGAACGGGTGCCAGTCCCAGAATCCGCAGGAGATGCAGAAGAAACGCGCGGTTGTCGCAGCGGATGTAATCGAGCGTACCGCCCATACGGTAGAAACTCTTGCAGAAGCGGAGGTAGTAGGCCGGGTTATTGCTGGGGGGTTCACCGCAGCTCCAATCCCAGCCGCCGCCGTCCTGAAGGTCCACAATCACGAGATGGTGCCCGCTGAGCAGGTTTCGCCCGTTGCTGGCACGAATGCCGTTGGCTGCACTGAAGGCCTTTTCAAAGACCTGCGGACTCATAATGGCACACCCTATCGACACATGGACCCCGCCTTCGAGGCGATCGACCGACGCAGCGAAGATGCGAGCGTCGAGTCCGGCCGCCCGTCCCATCGCTCCGCCATGGTACATGGGGTGATTGACGATGATGTCGTAGCCGATGCCAGGATGTACCGTCAGCGGTACACGGTGCCGGCATGCACAGGCGGGCACTGAGCAATGCTTGAAGGGGTGCGGCACCGTCAGCACTCCTTCGCCCATCCCGAACTCTCGCATCGTGCAGAGCAGATCCGCTTTGGCAGCGGCCAGCGGGTGGCCCGGCGCGGCCGATATGTCGCTTTCCAGTCGCTCGGGGGACGGCAGGACAATTCGATCCTCTTCGATCATGCGGCCGACGGACTCCCCCAGACCGAGCCCCTGGGCCGCGCCCACAAGCACCGCCAGGTTCAGATACCGCCCGGTCTCGTCCCAGGCCCCAAAGATGCCCGCCGGGGCATTCTCGCGGACCGACTCGCCGGAGTGACCCTGGTAGGCGAACTCCCAGTCGTGGATGATGCCGGCCCCTTGGGTGGCGAGGTGCGTGGCCAGGCCGTGTTCGATCAGGCGGTTCAGCAGCGGTCCCGCACCGTTCTTGATGAGGTGGGCGCCGTAGGTCAGCATGATCGCCGCCTGGCGATCGCGTGCTGCCAGCATCACCCTTGCCAAGCGCTCGATTTTGTCTCGAATCGCCGGATCGGTTGGCGGTGCGGCGGTCATGGCCCTGTCTGCTTCCTCAACCAGGTTCAGCAGATTGCGGCGCTGCGACAGGGGCAAGACGCGAAGCTCCAGGGGATCGATAGCGGCGTAAGGCATGGCACTACGCTATCCGCCTTCGAGTTCCGTGACGGGCGGCAGCGGAAAATCGGCGAAGGAGTTGCCGCCGGCTGCGATCGCGATCACGCGAAACATGTCCGGAGGAGTGGGCCTGGCAACGCCCAGAGGGCTCCGGGGAGTACTCGGACCGACAATGCACATCGCGGCTGATCGAGGGATTGAGATAACCTGGACGGGCACGACGCCCAGGCGATCGCACTCCTGCCGGCTCTGCTCGATCTGCTCCCAGGAGACACCCGTCATTCGCGACATGCAGGCTGCGCGATTATCGGAGAGATCAAGCACGAGGATGATCGCATCTTCCAGCCCCTGCCGGCAAGCCTTCTCGTAAGAGAATTCGATTCGCTCGCGGTTGAGCAGTAACAGTTGACGGCGATACTCCGCGCTGGCGCCGTCATCGGCGGATCGTGGCAGGCTTGCATGTTGGCCATCCAGTTCCGTTCCGTCGTCCAGGCACATCTTGGTTGCCCTCCCATCACCTGGTCGAGACTTCGGAAGACTGCGCTTGCTGCGACCGATCGAAGTACTTCGTATGCAGCAGGTGGTGCGAGATGTGTCCCAGCGGCTCGTGGAGAAACTCCTGGTAGAGCTGTTCCACCTCGCGGTTCTGGTGAGACTTGCGAAGCGGCTGTTCGCGGTCGTCGCGGTTCACTCCGCCGGTGCGGGCCTTGCGGACCAGCGTGTTGGTGGGGATGATCTGGCCGCCGCCGCCGATGCAGCCCCCTTCGCAGGCCATGAACTCGATGAAATGGTAATCGGCAAACTCGCCGCCGCTGCGGACCGAGTCACAAACCTTGCGGGCGTTGCCCAAACCGTGGGCTACGGCCACCTTCAACTGGATCCCGTTGACGGACACGGTGGCGGACTTGACGCCCTCGAGCGTGCCGAGGCTCTCGAACTCCAGTTTCTCCAGGGGTTTGCCGGCCACAACTTCGTAGGCCGTTCTGAGGGCCGCCTCCATGACCCCGCCGGTTCGGCCGAAGATTGGGGCAGCCCCGGTGTACTGGCCGAGCAACGGGTCGGCCTCCTCTTCCGGCATCTTTGCCAGATCGATTCCGCCCATCTTCAACAGCTTGGCGGCTTCCCTGCTGGTGAGCACGGCATCGACGTCCGGGAATCGCTTGCCTTCGGCAGCGCCTGTCTTCTCCTGCCAATAGTGAGAGGCCGAGTCCATCTCCTCGCGAGTCGCCTCGATCTTTTTGGCCGTGCAGGGCATGATCGACACCACGAACATCTCCCGGGGATTGACGCCCAAGCGTTCGGCGGCAAACGTCTTGGCCACGGCGCCGAACATTTGCTGGGGTGATTTGGCCGTGGAGAGGTTGGGGATCAGATCGGGATAGAAGATCTCGCAATAGCGAATCCAGCCGGGCGAGCAGGACGTGAACTGCGGCAGGGCACCGCCGCCATTGAGCCGGTGGAGCAGTTCGTGCCCCTCCTCCATGATCGTCAAGTCGGCGCTGAAGTTCGTGTCCCAGACCTTCCGAAAGCCCAAGCGGCGGAGCGCAGCGTAGAGCTTGCCCGTCACGAGCGACCCTGTGTCCATGCCGAATTCCTCGCCCAGCGTAGCGCGTACGGCGGGGGCGAACTGCACGACCACGAACTTGGCCGGGTCCTTCAGGGCATTCCAGACCTTTCGCGTATCGTCGACCTCGCGCATCGCACCCAAAGGCCTGGAAAACGCACACGGTTCGCAGCCCGCCATTTCGGTGACCATGCCCGGGTATTTGCGGAAACCCACCGGGCAACTGAGGATGCACTGACCACATCGAGTGCACTTGGCGTCGTCGAAGAGTACCCCCAATTCTTCGTCAAACGACAATGCCCCCACCCCTTGGGTTGTGTTGCATGTGTCGACGCAGGCTTTGCACCGCACGCACGCCTTGGGATCGTGAAACACCGAGGGTGCCGAACCGCGGGGTTCGAAACTCCATTGCGCTCGTTTCTCCAGGTCGATCAAGCCATTCGATTCCGCCTCGGCCGCCACAAACTCCTGCGCCAAGGCTATGAGACGGCACTGCTGGTGGTCGCGGAGATGGGTGAGCCTTTCTTCCAGTACGGCATCGAGCTGCGCGGAACGGGTGTTGATCTTCATCCCGTCGCACACCGGACGCTCGGCCCAGACGCCGATCGGCACGACGTTCCCGTTGACTTCGACCAGATGCACGAGCGGGCAGCGCGGGTTGTGAATCCAGTCGAATTCCACGAAACCTTTCGGGTGATCGAGAGACAGGGCCTGCTGCCGGAGAGTATTCAGGAGCGTCGAGGGGCCGTCCAGAGTCACTGAACGACCGTTCAATTCAATGGTGATCGCCATGAGCTGCTTCCAGTTCCCGCTGGGTAAAGGCTGACGGTAATACGTTTGAAAAAAACGTAATATCGGCAAAGCATACTTTGCCACTCCTGGTGGGTCAAGGGCTGAGCCGGCGATTCGAGTCCCTGGAATCCCGGGATGGGCGGACGAGTGTCCGCTGATGGCAGACGGTCAGACGCCCGCCGGCGCGGCCAGCGGGTGTTGGAAGAGGAAGCGAGACGAGGGATGGCCGTTTGGGTGCTTCTGGTGGTGGCCTTGGGGGGTGTCGACAGGCGGCTGCGGCGGTCCTGCTCCGCCGCGAGGAGCGTGCTGCGCCAAGCGGCCACTGGTGTGCAGCACCGCGGCGAAAGGCCCCTGTTATCCGCGGATGCGGGTCTTTCGCGAGCAGCCCTCACCAGCAGGCAGGTCTCGAGGTCGAGGCTGGGTTTTTCGCGCGAAACAGGGGCAGTTTCCTGTACCCCGACTGCAGGATTCACATGATTTCAGGAATCGCGCAGGACGGAAAGCGAAGGCTCGCGATCCGGCGAGAGCCTTGACCGGTCCGGCTGGCAGGGGAGCGCTGGGCCTTCAGCCTTCCGATGAGACGGGCGCGGGCGGCGCGGCGGGGGCCGGGGGCGCGATGTCCACCGCTGCCGGATTGAGCAGCCGATCCAGCACGTGGCCTGCCTTCTCGATCAGAAGGTCCCGGCGTCCCCGTCCGAGGGTGCGGCGGTGGGGGGCCACTGCCACCGGACCGTCGTAGCCCACTTCCCGCAGGGCGTCCATGATCGATCGGAAATCCACCCTGCCCGTCGTACCCGGCATGTAGCGATGTTCTTCCGTGATGTTGAGGGGAGCGACGTCATCTCCCGGCAGATCGGCCAGGCGCACGGAGACGATCTGTTTTCCCGAGAACTTCTTCAGGTCATCGATCGATGCTCCGCACACCTTGAAGTTCCAGGAGTCGAAAGCCAGGCCGACATTGGGCGCGTCGATGGTATTGATCAAGGCGGTGATGGCTTCCATGTCGTGGATGAACTGGAAGGCCTGGCCTTTGCGCAGGTTCTCGGCGGCGCGGAACGCCAGGCCGAGCTGCACTCCCAGCGGCTTCAGGGCCCTTGAGATGTCGCCGAAGCGGAAGCGGTGAAAGTCGAAATTCTCATGATAGGGGCGTTTGTCGCCCGCGGGCTGGATTGTGGCGATGCAGCGTTTGCAGCCCAGGTCGGCCGCCATCTGAGCCAATTCGGGGAGCCGGGCCAGTTCTGCCCCGAAGGCCTCGTCGTCGACGTCCCACTGGATCGGCAGATCGAAGGTTCCGAGCCGGATCCGCCCGGTCTTCAGGGCGCTGCCGATCAGCCGGCGGGCATAGTCGATTCCTTTCGCCTGGGTCCGATCCAGGAAATCCTGAAAGTTCAGGTCCATCCCTTTGAATCCGTAGGTGAGCGCCAGTTCGATGATCTCGCTTTCGTGTCCGGAAACACCGAGAGACGAGGCATTGAGGTTCTTGAACATGGCAATCTCCTTACTTCTGGGGATGAACTGACCGAATGAAGCCTGGCACGGAAGGCTCCCAGGAGGGCGCGACCGCCAGCCAGAACGAGTTATCGCTCGGTTGCCAGCGGCCTGCTTGGGTTGGTCGCGAGGCGTTGACGATTTTCGAGGTTAGTCGTACAGATGAACCCGCGACAGCCTGACAGGTCGTGCCAAGGTGCGATCGATCCTGAGAAGAGCGACCCGCGCAACAGGCTTTTCACGACTGTTTCTTTCTGAAACTCCTATTATGGCAATTCCGGGGGGCAACTCCAGGGGGGCCAAGCGGAATCGACTCCCCACAATCGGCCCCGGAAGCGCGTGGGGCGGGCCGGCCGGCGATTTCCCGGCCTGTTTCCCGGCCCTTTTCGGGTTACGGGTGCCAACGGTTTTGGGCTATACTTGATTGTTTCCGCCATACCCGGGGGTGGCCGGGATGGGCCGGTTTGAGTTGCCGTCTTCGGGCCCCTGACAGGGTCGCCGATGGAGCAGTTCCGTGCCCGTGGGAGACTGCCACATTCTGCCAGGGATTCTTGGCGCTTGTTCAAAACTGGCCTTTGAGGACCGGATGTTGATACTTCTTGTCGAATTGATCCTCCTTGCCGTCGTTCAGGGGATTGGAGAATTCCTGCCGATCAGCTCGTCGGGCCATATCGTGGTGCTGGCCACGCTCTTCGAGGAACTTGGCCAGAAGTTCGACGGCGAAAAGCTCACGCTGAATATCGTTCTGCACCTCGGCACGCTCCTGGCGATCCTGGCCTTCTACCGCCAGCGGATCGTCGGGCTTCTCACGCGGGACCGGAGAACGATCGGTCTGGTCGTTGTGGGGACCCTGCCCGCCGTGGTCATCGGCCTGGGGATCAAGAAATGGTGGGGCGATGCGCTGGAGAGCGCCCTGTTGACCGGGTTCATGTTTCCCCTCACGGGACTGGCGCTGCTCTGGACGGCCAGAGCCAAGCCGGGCGACCTTGCCTGCGGCAACTTGAGATACAGGGATGCTCTGCTGATCGGCTTTGCCCAGGCCGTTGCCGTCCTGCCCGGCATCTCGCGGAGTGGAGCCACGATAGCTGTGCTCGATATCCGCGAGGAGGC
>CAZLWV010000098.1:0-5381 GCA_964563135.1 uncultured Planctomycetaceae bacterium | reverse complement strand
GGAGTGGAGCCACGATCGTGGCAGGGATCGCCCGCGGCATGCGCCGCGACGAGGCGGCCGCGTTCTCCTTTCTGCTGGCCATCCCGGCGATCGCCGGAGGCGGAGTCCTTCACCTTCTCGAACTTCTCTCTGCCGAGTCTCCCGCGGCCCACACGTCTGCCGGACTGCTGGTTCTGGGGGCGGTGATCAGCTTTGTGGTCGGCCTGGTGTCGCTGGTGTGGCTGATTCGCTGGCTCGAACAGGGCCGGTTGTACCTGTTTGCCTGGTGGGTGCTGATCCTCGGCCCGATTGTGGTTGCCTGGCAACTCTTCACGTAGGTTGGTACTCGACGGCCTGGTCTACTCGTGGTGATTACGGTTCCCTTGCACGTTCGGGCTGGGCGATGGTCTTCTGCCAAATTGGCAGATTCCGATCCTTGAGGGGCCTGCGGCCTGACATCTGCGGCGCAGGCCGGTTTTGGGCGGATTTCGGCCGAGTTCCCTAACCGGTGTCTGTTAAAAGGGTTACCGGCACCAGCTGGAATTGGCGCGCCAGTTGCTTCTTAAGGCGAAATCTGGACGGGTTGCGCGCCTTTTTGGCAGCCGCGCCCGTCACCCATCCAAACGCAAGTGTCCCCGGGCCCGCGTGGCAGACGGAAGACTGCAGTTTCAGGGACGGCATTGAGGTGGTTGCCCACCGGGCCTGGCGAGGACAGCGGGTATCAAGAGAAACTCTGGATTTCACAAGATTTGGGAGGTAACTAGGCAATGGCGAAGAAAAAGGCCGCGAGCACCGGTGGCGAGATCAAACTCCAGCCGCTGGGAGATCGTCTGGTGGTTGAACGAGCGGAGTCGGAATCGGTGACCGCCGGTGGGATCGTGTTGCCCGACAGCGCCAAGGACAAGCCTGCACGGGGTGTGGTCATCAGCGTTGGTGATGGCCGGTTGCTGGACGACGGCAAGCGGGCCCCGTTCCAGGTGAAGAAGGGCGATCTGGTGCTCTTCCTCTCCTACGCGGGCGAGGAGTTCAGGGTCGGCGACCGCGAACTCTTGTTGATGCGGGAAGAGGACGTTCTGGCGGTAATCGGTCAATAAACGGTTCGCTAGGGGCTCGGTCCCGCGCCGGAAACGTGCGAGGCTTGGCAGCCCAGGACATCGAAACTTGAAGGAGAACACTTCTCATGGCGAAGATGATTGCATTTGATCAGGAAGCCCGCGATGCCATGCGTCGAGGCGTTTCCAAGTTGGCGCAGGCTGTCAAGGTCACGCTCGGCCCCCGGGGGCGCAACGTGATCCTTCAGAAGAGCTTCGGCTCCCCGACCGTCACCAAGGACGGCGTGACGGTGGCCAAGGAGATCGACCTGGAAGACCCTTATGAGAACATGGGCGCCCGCATGGTCCGTGAGGTCGCCTCCAAGACGAGCGACGTTGCCGGCGACGGCACCACGACTGCCACGCTCATGGCCGAGGCCATTTTCAACGAGGGGCTCCGCGCCGTCGTTTCGGGGGTCAACCCGATCCAGCTCAAACGCGGCATGGAGAAGGCGGTTGCCGACATCACCGAGAAGCTCAAGAAGATGTCGATTTCGATCAAGTCGAAGGAAGAGATGGCCCAGGTCGGCACCGTGGCGGCCAACAACGACCGCGAGATCGGCCAGCTCCTGGCCGAGGCCATGGACAAGGTCGGCAAGGACGGCGTGATCACCGTCGACGAAGGCAAGAGCCTTGCCACCGAGGTCGAGTGGGTGGAGGGCATGCAGTTCGACCGCGGCTACCTCTCTCCCTACTTCGTCACCGATCCGCAGACGATGGAGTGCGTGATGGAGGACGCCTACGTCCTCATTCATGAGAAGAAGATCTCGAGCATCAAGGACCTGGTTCCCGTGCTCGAGGCGGTCGTCAATTCGGGCCGTCCGCTCCTGATCATTGCCGAGGACATCGACGGCGAGGCCCTTGCCACGCTGGTCATCAACCGGCTCCGCGGCTCGCTGAAGGTCTGTGCCGTGAAGGCTCCCGGCTACGGCGATCGCCGCAAGGCCATGCTGGAGGACATCGGCATCCTGACCGGCGGCGAGGTCCTCTTCGAGAGCCTGGGCAGGAAGCTCGAGAACGTGCAGCTCACCGAACTTGGCCGGGCCAAGAAGATCGTTATTGAGAAGGACAACACCACGGTCATCGAAGGCGCTGGCAAGAGCGGCGAGATCAAGGGCCGCATCGACCAGCTCCGCCGCGAGATCGAGAAGGTCACCAGCGACTACGATCGCGAGAAGCTCGAGGAGCGTCTGGCGAAGCTTGCCGGCGGCGTGGCGAAGGTCAATGTTGGTGCCGCGACTGAAAGCGAGATGAAGGAAAAGAAGGCCCGCGTCGAGGATGCTCTGCATGCGACCCGTGCGGCCGTTGAAGAGGGGATTCTCCCCGGCGGCGGCGTGGCCCTGCTCCGCGCCTCCGGGACTGTCAAGCCGGGCGAATTGGCCCAGGACGAGCTGGTGGGTTACAACATCATCCTTCGCGCCTGCCGCGCCCCGCTGACCCAGATTGCCAGCAATGCCGGCCAGGATGGCAGCGTCGTCTGCGAGAAGGTCAGCGAGATGAAGAACGGCATGGGCTACAACGCCGCCACCGAGCAGTACGAAGACCTGATCAAGGCGGGCGTCATCGACCCCACGAAGGTCACTCGCACCGCCCTGGAGAATGCCTCCAGCGTGGCGACCTTGCTCCTTACCAGCGATGCCCTGATCGCCGAGAAGCCCAAGGAAGAGAAGGCTCCTGCCGGCGGTCACGGCGGCCCGCACGACATGTACTAGTCGACGCAACCGAAGGGCGCGGTCGGCGTTGCTGCCGGCCGCTCTCCCTGTCGGTCTGAAGAACAGATGGTGAGCCTCTGGCGGCCGCCGGTGTTTCTCGCCGGCGCCGCTGGTGAAGCTCCAACAATTCCCCCAAGCCCGGCGGCCTTCTCTCCCCCCCCCCAACGACCGCCGGGCTTTCTTTGCGCGGTGGCGCCACCGCTGGTGACGAGGGGCAAGAACACCAGGAGGCCGGCTGCGGGCATCCCGGACCGGATTGGGCCTACTCGATCTTCTTGACGACAATCTCTACCGTGGGGACGCCGCTCGATGCCGTTACGTGCTGCGGCAGGATCAAGTATTTCTTCCTCCCCGCGTGGGGAGACGAGAGATTGTCTCCCTTCTGGAGCACCGGACGATGCTCGGGCATGTGCCCGAAGGCCCGCGTGCCGGCAAGCTGACAGGGAAACCAATGGCCGTTGCCAGCGGCGTCGACCAGGTAGAACTCGGCGTAGACGTGCCCCGGCACCTGCACCAGGCGGGCGGGAAAACCGCAGGCCCGGCAGAGGGCGAGAAAGAGGCAGCTCATCTCGTCGCAGTCGCCGTGCTTGCGCTGGAGCGTCGTGGCCGTGTCCACCGGCTCCTGGCCCTGGTTATCGATGAACTGGATGTTGGTATGGACCCAGTCGTAGATCGTCTCCAGACGCGTCCAGGCGGTTGCATCCTTCTTGTCGATCTGGGCGGCCAATTCGCGGATCTCACGACCGGTGCTCTCGATGAGCGGGCTCGGCGCCAGATAGCGGCGGACGGCCGCCGGCAATTTCCCTCGCGGAGGGAGCGCAAGCTGCTGGGGATTCTCCGGTTCGAGAAGGACAGCTCGCCGGATTTCAAAGGTGATCACCGCCCTTGCCTCGGCCCCGGCAGCCAATTGCGGCACCTTGACGACCATCTGACGCGCGGCGTCGCCGATGTCCTGGTAGTCGATCTCCACCGACGGCGAGACGTCCTGACCGGCGATCGACACCCGCTGTTCGGGCCAGTTCATCGGTACCGACTGGCTTGCCGTGATATTCCGGCACGGCCCAGCCGGCGCGGAGAAAACGAATCCGATCTGCCAGTGCTGCGTCTCCACCTCGCCGAGCAGTTCCCCCTCGGGAGCAACTCGTTCGAACTGCCCGCGGGTCTCGCCCGCCGCGCAGATTGCCAGCACCATTGCGATCGAAGGCAATACAGCACGCATGGCGCTACTCCCCTGGAGGGTCTGGCAATTCCTGTGGTTGCTAGCAGAAAGTCTAGCTTGGGTCCCCAGGCAAGGGAAATCTGTTCTCGGTCTTGCTGGTCTGTCAGGGGCAAGAGCCAACCCCCCGATCGTCCGAGGTATTCTGCGTGCTACCTTTGACAGGACAGTGACAGGGCATTTGGCCAGGAGGCAGGTAAGAGGGGGCGAAGTGGCAGAGTTTCTCTGCCCGCCAGGGCCGTTCCTTGGACGGAACCCCTTTTGTCCCGCCTGCGGACCTTTCCTGCAAAGTTCGTCTGGCTGGGATGCAGCCAGGATTTCTGGCCGTTTTTTTGGAACTCGCATGGCACCAGACGAGTCTATCAGTCCAAGTCAACGGGGCATGACGATGTCGGAAGTCCGTGGATTCGAGTCGGTTCTCTCCGCCTGGCCCACCAGCCTCGCCCGTCGTGGCGTGGCCGGGACGGTGCACGGGGAGAGTATCGTATTTGCCGATTTCTCCCTGGGGCATGGTTGTGTCCTGCTGCAGCGATCGACGCCCGATTCGATGGGCGCCCGCGAAGTCATTGTTCCCCTCGATCAGCTTGCCGTGGTCAAGCTGACGGAGTCGCTGTCGCCCAAATCGCGCAAAGAGCTCGGGTTCGAGTCACCCGTAAGACAAACCTAAGGAGAGACGCAGATTGTAGCGATAAAACGATTTGGAGATACAGGGCCGTTCAGGTAGATCGTCACTCCATCGCGTATCGGCTTTTTCTGGCGGCCATGCATCCTTCTGTTCTTTTTTGTGCTATCCTTCCTATAATGTATCTTCTTGGGGGGATTGCACTCGCTAACCAGAGTGTGTAACCCGAAAGACTGATAAAATCCGTAAAAGGGCCCGGGTGGTGGGTAGAAGCCTGCCCCGGATTTTGTAGTTCGTTCCAACAAAGGAGTTTTCCGTGGCCAAGAATGAAGACACCCCGGATCAAGAACCGGAAACCACTGCTGCCGACGAGAAGCCAGCGCAGCCCCAGCAGCGGGTGGCTCTGCAGATCGAGGACAAGAATGCCATCGCCTGCTACGCCAACTTCTGCCGGGTCACAGGTACTCCGGAGGAGCTGATTATCGATTTCGGGCTCAACCCCCAGCCGATCGGCGTTCCCACCCAGCCGATCCCGGTCACCCAGCGGATCATCACGAACTTCTATACGGCGAAGCGGATGCTGCACGCACTGACGATGACGGTGCAGCGCCACGAGGCGACGTTCGGCGTCCTGGAAATCGACGTGCAGAAGCGTGTTCGTCCGGGCCTGTATGCGGGTCCCGGTGCTGCTCAGCAGCAACGCTGAATCGGGTTGCGCGATTCCCAGAATGGGCCATCTCCTTCAGGCCGCCTCCCGAAGG
>CAZLWV010000097.1:24186-31812 GCA_964563135.1 uncultured Planctomycetaceae bacterium | reverse complement strand
GGCCGCTGGAGGGCATTCTGCCGCAGAATCGGTTCCAGGGGCTGATCGACGCGGTGCGCCGCCGCGGCGGGTACGTGAGCATGAAGGGCAACGCGGACGGGTCCGAAAGCCCCTACGAGCTGAACATCTCCTACTTCGATGCGGTGGCGGATCCCGACAACCCGGATCCGGCGCTCCACGTGCGGCGATTCCTGCTGAGCCAGGCGGTGATGCTTTCCCTGCAGGGAGTGCCAGGCATCTATTTCCACAGCCTCGTCGGCACGCCCAACTACCAGGAAGGAGTGCGGCAGACCGGCCGGGCACGGACGATCAACCGCCGGAAGTTCCAGCGGACCGAGCTGGAGGCGATTCTCGGCCAGGCCGACAAGACCCAGGCCCGTGTCCTGGAGGGCTACCGCCACATGCTGGCGGTGCGGCGCGGGCAGCCGGCCTTCCATCCGGATGCCGCTCAGCGGGTGATCGCCACCGACCTGCCTTCCCTCATCGCCTTGGTCCGCCAGAGCCAGTCCCCGTCGCAGCGGATCCTGGTTCTGGCCAATGTCGGTGGCCAGGCCGTCCCCGTTGAGATCTCCAGGCTCGTGGGCGTGGCGGCGAAACAGGACCTGCTCGAGGAGGGGCCGCTGCCGTCAACGGTCGTCCTGGATCCGTGGCAGATTCGATGGCTCGAGTTCTGATTCGGGGCGGCCGCCAGGTTCCTGCTGCACCCGTGGCCATGATGCCATGGAGAGGATGCCATGGAGAGTCTGGGGAGATGGGCGCACCGGTCGTGCGCCCTTCATCCACTCCCCCCGGGCACATCCTGCTCAAGAGAGCTTGAGCAGTCTTTCGGCATTCCCGCGGAAGATCTTGCGCCGGACGTCGTCAGGCAGGTCGAACTGTTCAAACAGCTTGAACTGCGGCACATCCTGGTCGGGAGTGAGATAATCGGTGCCGAACATCAGGCGATCGGCCCGCCGCAGGAGAAACTCCCGGCCGAAGGCCGGATCGCGGCTGAGCGAGTTGGCTCCGCTGCCGGCGGAGAAATCTCCGTAGAGGTTCGGATACTTGTCCATGAGCCGATCGATGGCTCCCCCCGGGGCAACCGGCGTTTTGGGATAGGCTCCCATCTGATCGGCCGTCATATCGCCGGAGATCGATCCCCACCAGCCCTGGGCATGGCCGATGAAGCTCGCCTGGGGCGCTTCCTGAAGGGCTTTCTCCAGCCCGGGCAGTCCCGGACGGTCCGTATTCCGCCGCTGGTCCATGTGGAAGAGGATCGGCAATGCCAGTTCGCTGACCGCCCGGAACAACTCCAGATTCTGGGGGTCGTCGATGGCGGTCCCGCACTTGTGTTCGCCGAAACCGACCGCTCCGGCGTCGACGTAGCGTTTGAGCGTATCGAGAAACCCCTTGTATCCGCCCAAGTAGTCGGTGCGCGGGTCAATGCTGCAGAACGGGAGGAGGCGATCGCGGTGGGGCCGGGTTTCTTCGAGGACCCACTCGGTCGTGATTGGATAGTACCAGGCCTCGGGCGAGATCAAGGGGAGCACGACGGCTTGGGAAATCCTGTGCGCATCCATCCATCGCAGCAGGATATCGGCCGTGAGCGGTTCTCGAGTGGCCCACGGCTGGCCGAGATGGACGTGCACGTCGATGTACTCCGGCTCAGCCGCCTCGGCGGCCGCCTCGACCGACCGAGCCGCCACGGCGGTCGCGGCCGCTGCCAGGGCTGCCTGTTTGCAGAAATCGCGTCGAGAAAGCAGGCCTCCACCTCCAGCACGGGTTCTGTCTGCCATAGCGAGGGTCCTCCACGTTGAGCTGATGGGCCCGAAAGGGATCGTAACGGTTCATGGCCCCCGGCCGTGAACGGTTCTCAATCTCACTCCTGCTCTCAATCTCACTCCTCTTTTCGAATCGCGCAGGTTGATTGTAGCGCACTGGTTGAGCCGATGTAAAGGCTGCTGGGGCAAAAGGAAGCGATCCGTTCATGGCCTCCGGCCGTCAGCGGTTCTTAATCTTACTCCTACTCTCAATCTTAATCCTCTTTTCGAATCGCGCACGTTGATTGCAGCGGACTGGTTGAGCGGATGCAGAGGCTGCTGGGGCAAGAGGAGACGATCCGTGAGGATCGGGTAGGAGAGAGGGAGGCGGGAGACCTTGCCAATGGGCAAAGAGGGTCTCTTGCAGAGACTGTGTCTACTCGGCTGAGACAGAGCACCAGGGAGGCCGGCCCGGCTTTGCAGGGGTTCTGGAGGCAGAAATCACTAGCCTTCGTCGAAGAGAAGGCAGAGCACTTCCAGGGCGTTGATGGCCTGATCGCTGGGCCGAACCCCGCTGCGTTCCACGCATTGCTCCCAGACGTGAACCGCATAACGCAGGTACTGCTCGCGCGACTGTCCCAGCAGTTCGTCTCCCAGTTCCTGTTTGACCCGGGGCCACATCTGTTGCAGTTCCGCCAGCGAGGAGGCGGATCCCTTGATGGCATCGTAGACCAGATCGTCGAGCGTTTCGAGGCTCGCGACGACTTCCGGATTCTCGGAAGCGAGCATCGTCGAGGGGCCTGCGGCTCGCTGTTCGGCTGTCGACGCGCCCTGGAATTGTGGATGCGCCGCATGGGCCGACTGCGTCTTTCCCGGCGGGCCCTGGGAGGATCCTGCCTCCGGGACGTCTCCCGGCAAGTCCTCCGCGACCGGGCGACTCGGGCGGGGCGGTTTCACGCTGGCCGATTGAAGACAGGCCTTCGGCGGAGCGACCCCCTGGACTGCCAGTTCCTGCAGCAGTTCCAGTCCGGTGGCGTTGAGCTGTTCGGCCGACACCGGCAGGGAGGGGCTGTCAAACCAGCGGCCCAGCAGCGACATCCGTCCCGTTTCCAGAACCCGGCAGATCGCCTGTGGCCAACCGTCGGTCGGCGCCCGCTGCTGGTCAGTCCGGCTGGCCAGGTCAACGACCGCCATGTCCTCATTCTGACGTGCCCGGCGGCGTTCCTCCGGGTCGTCGCCGAGCGCCATCAGCCGAAAGGGACGACGGGCGGAGGCGTGTAATCCGGTGGAGAAGGAGAACTCCAGACGTATCTGGGGCGGCAGACAGTTCAGCAGGGCGGCAATCGCCAGTTCCCCGCATGCCGCGCCCACGATGCCCATCGACCGGCACTGGAGGGCGGTCTGGACCAGGAGGGCGACGGACGCTGCTCCAAGCTCCCGGCTGGCGCGGGCCAGCAGCGTGGGATCGACCAGCGGCGTGCGTCCGACGAGCTGCACCGGCTCGAGGCTGGCAGGCACTTTCTCGTACTGCGTCAGCATTCCGCTTCCAGACGCTGCCCGTACGAGCGCAAAGGGATTATTGCCGAAATTTCCCAGCGTTTCGGCCGAGACCACCAGGCACTGGGTGTAAACGCGGGTTCCGCGCCCGCTGTATTCGTTGCCCGAGGCCGTGGTCCGGCTCACGCAGTAGTTGCCGCTGGGAAGGGGGAAGAAATTGACGCTTGATCCATGCCGCGAACTGTCCAGCAGCGATCCGTGCGACGGTCCCCACGCGGAGAGCGCGCGGCCGTCGTCTTCCGTAATTCCCCGGCTCCGGACGACCAACTGATAACCGGCCGCCCGGCTGGTTTCCGCCGACGTGAACACCGCCTGTTCGACAAGATTCATCCGGGTACCTCAAAGCTGCATTTTGACGAGAGTCCTGCATTTCTCTCCAGCAGGAGCAGCCGGCGGCCGATCGATCATCGCGTGCGGTCGATTTTTTGGGGGCTGGCACTGCCGTTGCCGGGGCCGATCGGCCCCGAATTACGAATCTGCAAAACCCCGATCTCAGTGTTTGACTTTGTTGAGGTGGCCCAGCAACCACTCGAACGGCTCAATGATACCGTGCGGCTCCACGCGCAGCGGGACCTGGACTCGCCCTTCGTCGAACGTATCGCGCCAGGCGCACGCCCCGGCCACGCCGGCGGCGAAGAACTTGTGGTAACGGAATCTTTCGTGGCACTGCTCCCACAGGCCCGTGGCGTGGGCCTTTGCAAAGGCCTCGGGATTCTCCAGGCATTTCTCGTTCCGGTCGGCCTTGGTGAACACGATGCCCACGGGCCGCCTCGACCAGTCGTTGCCGTGGCGTCCGCCGAGTTCTCCCAGGTAGCTCGTCAACTTCATGGTGAAGAACTCCTGGTCCTGCCCGCCCTCGATCAACTTGACGGCATCGACGAGGATCAGGGCCCCGGCGCATTTCTGCAGGAATGAGCTGATGACACGGAAGCTGTGGGGGTGATCCATCTCCTCCAGCAGGGCTTCCCCCGCCATGTCGGGCATGATCAGGTCCAGCGGGCTGCGCATGCCGGCGGCGCGCACCTGGCAGTGAACCCAGTTCCAGTGATCGGGTTCGTTCGGCGTCTTGCCGGGAAACCCGCACCTTGCCAGGGATCCGACGGTCGCCTGCTGCAGGTTGATGGAAAAAGCTCCCCGCGCCAGCAGCCGCGTGCTGCCCGATCCCCGCGAGAGCATGTCCATCAGCATCCCGAGATACACGGTTTTTCCCACGCCGCTGACGCCCATGGCGGCAACCATCGTGGGAGGCACCTTGGCCTTGTCGGCCTGGTGGGCCAGGGCCATGGGAGCCGAACAGTAGCGGCAGTACTCGGCGTCGAAGTTGTTCTGCCCTTCGCAGATGTAGCATGCGATGGGCACCGCATACTCGACCAGCCGTGCCGATTCCAGTGGAACAATGACCCCTTTCGTCATACATTCACCTCCTCCGGCACTTCCTCGGTCCGGCTTTCGGGCGGGGCCTCGCGGTACAGGCTCAGATCCGATACGCTCAACGCGCAGCGGAATCCGATGTTGCGCCGCCGGGCCATCTGGACATCACCACTCTGAAACTGGCACGTCGCCTGGTTGTCGAAATAGGTGTCGAACGCTCCGCCGCGAATGCTCTTCAGCGGAGACTCGGCAATGAACTCCTCCGGAGGGATATAGCTGGGCACGTAGTCGCTGCGTGTCCATTCCCAGACGTTGCCGATCAGATTGTAGATTCCGCCAACGCTGACCCCGTCCTCGTACTCGGTCACCGGAACCGTATGCCCCGGCCCGGTGCCCCAGAGGTTGGCCTTGGTGCGATCCATCGCGTCGCCCCAGGGGAAGCGGCGCTGCGACGACTGGGTCTCCGAAAGCTTCACGGGCCATACGCCCGCCTTCACCCACTCGGCGTCCGTCGGGAGCCGCTTCCCAGCCCAGCGAGCGAAGGCAGCCGCCTCGTACCAGCAGACACCCACGACCGGATGAAACTCCTCGCCGGGGCGGCAGTAACCGTCGGTCCAGAACCGGGGGCCGGGCTGCTGCGTCTGGTCCACGAAATCGAGAACCGCCGGCCAGACGGCCGTATCCCAGTAGGTGATCTGCTCGTAGCCTCCTGACGACACAAACTCGTAGTACTCGCGATTCGTGACCGGATGGCGATCGAGGAAGTAAGGGTTCACTCGCATTGCCCGCTGACGGGCGCGCCATTGGCCGCCGTTGGCGCGGCCCACCTGTTCGGGATCCTCGGTGTCGCCCAGGATCACCGTCCCATCCGGGACCAGCGCCATCTTCGTCTGCAGCACTTCGAGCGTCGCCTCGAACTGGTGCTGCTCCAGATCGCGAGCCACCTGGGGGCGCAGCAGCAGGGCGTAGCGTCCCTGCGCCAGCATCTGGGCCACCAGCGAATCCGGGTCGTTGCTGTGGGCCGGGCGGAACGGCTTCGGTTTGTGGTCGGCCGCCGGCGTCTCGGCTCGTTTCCTGGCGCGGGACATGGCAATCACACCCGCGGCGGTTCCGAACAGCAGGCAGACCGAACCGGACGTTACCCATGCCCAGCCGCCCAGCAGCAGCCCGTAGCCCGTCAGGGCCATGCCGGCAACCAGAAACAACGCAGGAAACAGATACTTTCGCAGCCTACTCATCAGTACACCTCGATCCCGCCTCGGTCCACGCGAAGCACATGGCCTGGTACCGAAAGCGGCCTTTTATCGGGCGGGCGGCTCCTTGGTTCATGTTCGCAATCCTCTACTTCGCTGCTGGTTTCGCCTTACGCCGGCGAGCCAGGTCCTTCTGCAGAATCTCGAACTGGGCCATCACCGAATCCAGAACCGGGTCTTGCGAGTCTTCCGCTTCGGCAGGTTCCGACGCCGCCGCGGCCGGTGCCGCGGCCCCGGGCAAGGCAATCGCTCCCCGCTGGCCCAGGGACTCGAGCAACTGGCGCATCTGGCGCAACTCCTCCGCCCAGTCTTTCCGTTCGCCCGATGCTTGCTGCCGCTGGTTGTCGAGCGTGTCGGCCAGTTCTGCCGCCCGGTTGCGGACCGCATCCAGTTCGGTCTCCAGGGTCGCCCTCTCCTGCGCCCACGCCAGGCGTTCTTCCTCGATCCGGTCCAGACGGCTGCGGAGGTCGGAGTCGCCAGCGGAGGTCTGCGCCACCGAGACCCGGGAAAGCAGCTCCCGCTGGGACTTCAGCTCCTCCCGAGCTTCGGCCAGTTCCTGACGGGCGACCGCCAGGTCGTCCGCCATGCGAACCAGGTCGGCGCTGTTCGATCCGGCAGACTGCTGGGCCCGCCAGGCTTCTCGCTCCTCCTGGAGGCCGGTGAGCATGGCCTGCAACGGCTCGTATCCCCCCGCAGCGCCGCTCGGCGTTTCTCCGAGGCGTTCGGTGAGCTTCTCGATCCGGTTGAAGACGGTTTCCAGTTCCTCTCGCTGGCGAGCAAGACGCTCCTGCGATTGCGATTCGGAGGTCTCCAGCGACGCCCGAAAAGCGGCACGTTCCGCCTCCATGTTCTCCAGGAGCTTCTGGAAATGCTCCGTTCCACCACTGCTGGCAACCGCGGATGTCTCCAGCCGCGAGGTCAGTTCCTGAATCCGCTCGAAGGCACTTTCCAGGCTGTGGTGATCGTGCTGGAGGCGATCGCTCTGCTCCGACTGCCGGGCCGTCTGCTCGCTTCGGGCCGAATCGATCCAGCTGCATTGCCGTGCCATCTCGTCGGCCAGGCAGCCGAGGTCGCCGAACATGCCGCGTAGAAACTCTTCCAGACGCTCGTGACCGGCGCACAGTTCCGCCACCGTTCTATGAAGGGCGGCAGTATCGATCGTGAGGAGAGACGATTCGGCAGACACAGTAGCTCTGGTTGGCAATCACTGAGGTTGGCGGGAACCGTCCGCACCCGTGGAAGAAGGATTCCATCGTCTGGTGAAAGGATCCTTCTCGAGCCTCCACGCCTGCGGTTGCCACCTGGCGGTTCCTGCCAGGTAGGGAGCGGACGCAAGCCCCCTTGCCGGCTGTTTTCCCGTTCGGCGATTGCGCGGCGTTGGCTCTGGAATGTCAGGTTCCCCTTCACAGGCATAGACGGTGATCGTAGTTCAAGACAACTCTACGTCGGGTCTCCAAGGGGAGCAAACCGTCTCAGAAGATGATTTGGCTGCTCCGCGCCTGGGGGGGTCCTTAGCCCCGGGCCGCCAGATCGGGCAGGAATCTGAATCGACTTGCACAGTTCCAGGAGATCCAGCCCTTCGCCGCCGCGGTTCGGGAGGCGGCCTGAAGGAGATAGCCCATTCTGGGAATCACGCAGCACGATTTAGGGGTTAGGCCGTTTCTGCCTTCTGACGGCATCCCGCAAAAAAGGCCCACCCGGCACAA
>CAZLWV010000097.1:21271-24176 GCA_964563135.1 uncultured Planctomycetaceae bacterium | reverse complement strand
AATCCCTTGCGATGACCCTTGTGGGCGGTTAGCTTTTGTCCATGGGCGGGAACACCGGCAATCCGGCGTTCTCTCTTCCGATCGACTGGGAAATTCCTGGAGGCGGCAAAGTGACATTCGACCGATCCCCATCGGGTTCTGGGCACGGCAGGCCCGCGGTGATACTGCCGGGGGCCTTTCTGGCGGCAGTGCTCCTGGCGCCGCAGCTTCTTTGCGCCCAGCTGCCCGGCACGCCCCCCCGAAGCGTTGACTCCGGCGATGCCCTTCTCGCCCGGGCCGGCGCAGCCGACCAGCCGGCGGCCGCAGCCGGTGACGATGCCCCGGCGGGCGTTCTGACGGGCCTGGATGTTCTCCAGCGCGACGGGTTCAAACAGCTTGCGGGCCGACGAATCGGCCTGATCACAAACCACACCGGCGTCAATCGTCGCGGAGTCAGCGCCATCCAGCTTCTCCATGATGCCCCCAATGTCGATCTGGCCGTGGTCTTCAGTCCCGAGCACGGGCTCGAGGGCAAGCTCGACGTGGGCAAGATCTCCGATACGGAGCACGCCGCGACCAGGACCAAGGTCTACAGCCTTTACGGCCAGACCCGCCGCCCGACTCCCGAGATGCTCAAGGACCTCGATGCACTGGTGTTCGACATCCAGGACATCGGTGCCCGCTTTTACACCTATATCTCCACTATGGGCGGCGCCATGGAGGAGGCTGCCAGGCACGGCCTGGAGTTCTTTGTTCTCGATCGCCCGAATCCCATCGGCGGGGTGGCCGTGGAGGGATCGCTGCTCGACGACGGAAAGCAGTCCTTCGTGGGCTACCACCGGCTGCCGATCCGCCACGGCATGACCGTCGGCGAGCTGGCGCGGATGTTCAATGCCGAACTGAAGCTGAACCTCAAGTTGACGGTTGTGCCGGTCGAGGGTTGGACTCGCGATCAACTGTTCGACGCCACCGGCCTCCAGTGGATCAATCCCTCGCCCAACATGCGCAGTCTCACCGAGGCCCTCCTCTATCCGGGGATCGGGCTGCTGGAGACAACGAACCTTTCCGTGGGGCGCGGCACCAAGACCCCCTTCGAACTCTTCGGCGCGCCCTGGCTCGATGGAAGCAAACTGGCCGAGGCCCTGAGGGAGACGCATGCTCCCGGCGTCGCCTTCGAGCCCATCACCTTCACCCCGGACTCGAGCAAGTTCGAGGGCCAGTCCTGCGGCGGAGTACGGGTCGTCATCACGGATCGCTCCAAACTGGAACCGGTACGGGTCGGGCTGGAGATCGCGGTGCAGCTCCACCGCCTCTATGGCGAGGATTGGAAGATCGACGACTATGGACGCCTCCTGGCCAGCGATTCGGTCCTCAATGCCCTCCGCAACGGCAAATCGGCGGCCGAGATCGAAGCCGGCTACCAGGAAGATCTCAGGGGCTTCCTGAAACGGCGGGAAGCGTTTCTGTTATACTGAACGATCCGCGTAATCGCTGGGATTGCTCGGTTTCTACGTCGGCTCGAAGAACAAACCAGGAGTGACTTCCATGGGACGGTGCGGATTGTGGTTGGCGGCAGCAGGCTTGTGTGCGGTTCTGACGGGCTGCAGCGATCGCGGCGGCGAGCCGGCCCCCCTCTCCAAGACCGCCCCGGCCCCCGTCTCCAAGACCGAGCCGGTCCCCGTCCCCACGACGGATTCCGCCGCGGCGGCCGCCGGCGACACCTCGACCACCGAAGCCGCGGCCGCCAAGGCCCCCGCCCAGACGCCCGGAGCCGATGCCCAGGAGTCGCTCGACGCCCTTGCCAAGACCGGCGCCCAACTGACCAGGGACGGCAACGGCTTCGTTACCGAGGTGAGCTTTCGAGGTGTCGCCATTGACGATTCGGCCCTCGAGCCGCTCGCCGGGCTGCGGCGCCTTCGGTCCGTACTCCTCAATGAGACGGCCGTCACCGACGCCGGGATGGCTTCCCTCGGCAAGATCGAGACCCTTCAGAATATCGACCTCCGTGACTGCGCGATTTCCAGTGCCGGCCTGGCTCCGCTGGCGGCCCTCAAGGATCTCAAGGCGCTGCGGCTCTCGGGGGCCAACGGCAAGTCCACGGTCGACGATGAAGGCATGAAACACGTGGCCGGCATGAAGCACCTGAAGGTCCTCGCCGTCGATTTCCTCTGGGTCAGCGTCGACGGGCTGAAACAGCTCGCCGACCTGAAGAATCTCGAAGAGCTCTACCTGGCCAAGACGCTGGTCGACGACGATGCCCTGGCGGCTCTCGTCCAGTTTCCAAACCTCAAAAAGCTGCGGGTCTCGCAGTCTCAGGTCAGCGGCGAAGGGCTGGCCAGGCTGAAGGACGTTCCCAGGCTCGAGGAACTGGACATCAGCGAGTGCAGCCTCCTCGGCGACACCGATTTGGCCCACCTGGCCGGAATGAAAGCCCTGAAGAAGCTCAACCTCTGGCGTCTGGCGGTTACCGACGCGGGAATTGCCCACCTCGCGGGTCTGACCGATATGGTCTGGCTCAACGTCGACAACACCCAGCTCTCCGATTCCGGCCTCGAGTCGCTGAAAGGGATGACGAAACTGGAGTTCCTGCATCTGGGTTCAACGGCCGTGTCCAATGCCGGCCTGGTGCACCTGGAACCGCTCATAGCGCTGAAGGATCTGAAGGTGACCCGCACCGCCGTCACGCCCGAGGGGGTTGAGCAACTCAAAAAGAAATTGCCCAACACGGCCATTCAGCTCCAGTACATCGAAGGGCAATAGCGGGGCAGCCGACAAGAGCCCTGAGAGAACGTGGGAGTCCCCCAGGGGCAGGGTTTTGCGGGATCAGCGGTTCTGTGGGCGGCTCCCAACGGACTGGCACGACTGCAAGAGATCCAGGCTCCGCTGCCGCCCAGCCACAAGACTTTGGCATAAGCGAATGCCAGAA
>CAZLWV010000097.1:0-21261 GCA_964563135.1 uncultured Planctomycetaceae bacterium | reverse complement strand
TGCCGCCCAGCGGGAGGCGGCCTCAAGGAGATGGCCCATTCCGGGGATCGCGCCACCCGATTCAGTAGCGATGTTCCTCCGACTCGGCCTTCACAAACACGCCCGTGCTCGGATCGCGCTCGTAAGCACTTCCTGGCGGGACGTGAAGGAAGGGTATGATCGACGGATCGTAGTTGCAGATCGTATTGACGTCGTAGATGCCGTGGTTGTTCGGATCGTCGAGATAGTCGTGTGACTCATCTCCGGCCAGGAAACGCCATCCGCTGTCTTCAGCGGTTTCAGGCGGCACCCGGCACATCCATCCCACGTCTTTCCCATCCACGGTGATCCGGTCCGTGGCGGAACACGCGCCCATTTTTTGAATGAGGCGACGTATCTTTTCGGGCGGGATCTTGAGTTTCTTCTCCATGATATCCATTCCTCGCGACGGCCAAACAAAAGAAAGCCCGGCGGAAGCGAACCACTCGCCGGGCGTTCCATGTTATCTCGGAGGAGTCAGGCCGGCAATTCCGTCACGCCTTCTGACCCTGTTCTGCCTTGTCGAAGGCCGCGTCGAAGACTACGTCGCTGGCCGCGAAATCGACCTTTCTCACAAACTCGCACGATTCCTTGGCGCCGTGCTCGCGATTCATGCCCATGTCTTCCCATTCGACGGAGAGCGGGCCCCGGTAGCCGGCCGCATTCAAGGCTCGAATGATCTCGCCAAACCGAACACCGCCGTGGCCCAGGGACCGGAAGTCCCACCCGCGCCGCGGGTCGCCAAAGCGGAGATGGCTGGCCAGGATTCCCGATCGCCCGTCGAGCGTCACCAGCCCGTCCTTCATGTGCACGTGGTAGATCCGATCGGGGAAGGCGCGGATGAACTCCACCGGATCGACACCCTGCCAGATCAGATGGCTGGGATCGAAGTTGAAGCCGAACTCCTCCCGGTGGCCCAGGGCCTCCAGGGCCCGCTGGGCCGTGTAGAGGTCGAACGCGATCTCCGTCGGGTGCACCTCCAGGGCAAACTTGACGCCGCACTCCCCGAACACATCCAGGATCGGGTTGAATCGCTCTGCCAGCAGTTTGAACCCGTTGTCGATCATGCCCGGCGTGGCAGGCGGGAAGTCGTAGAACAGGTGCCAGATGCTCGATCCGGTGAAACCGTTCACAATGCTCACACCGAGCTTCTGGGCCGCCCGGGCGGCATTCTTCAACTCCTCGGCCGCGCGCTGGTTGACCCCTGCCGGGTTGCCGTCTCCCCAAACGTAGTCCGGCACAATCGCCTTGT
This sequence comes from uncultured Planctomycetaceae bacterium, assembly GCA_964563135.1. GTDB lineage: Bacteria > Planctomycetota > Planctomycetia > Pirellulales > Thermoguttaceae > JAAYAY01. The sequence continues at coordinate 19,991 of CAZLWV010000097.1, read as the reverse complement.
GACGGGCGTCGATGTTGTCGAGCACCGCCTGGCCGACCAGGTGCGCGCTGATCGCGAACACCTGCAGGTTGTACTTCTCCAGCAACTCTCGCTTCTTCGCACAGTAGTCGTCTTCGGCCAGGGCCTTCTTGATCTCGAAATGATCGCCCCAGCACGCCAGTTCCATCCCGTCGTAGCCAAAGCCCTGCACCTTCTGCGCCAGTGTCTCCAGAGGCAGGTCGGCCCACTGGCCCGTGAACATTGTAACCGGTCGTCCCATAGCGTGCTCCTTATGCGTGTCTACACTGGCGATCACCACGTGGGGCGGCAATGCCGCGGCCCGGTTCGGGCCACGGCGCGGAGGCGAGCGTTTCGCTTCCGTTCCCGAAAACCGCCACACCATTTCCGGGATCAACAACGGCAGGCATTTTCGCATATTCGCACGTCTGTGCAAACTACCCCGGCTCGCCCGGTGCGGCCGGCCTGCGTGCTATAATCCGGTAGATCGACCGTCAGGAAAAAATCCGCAGTTTGCGCAAAAAATAGCGATTCTGCGGCCCGGTTCTGCTTCCCCGCCACGGAGTTCCCCCATGAACGCCAGCTCGCGCTTCTTTGCCCTTCTCCTCATCCTTGAGGGGTTCCTTTTCTCCGGCGCCGCCCAGGCGGCAAGCCGTGTCGAAGTGGAACTCGCCGTGGAGGAGCGTGCCCCGATCACCGCCCAGCAGGAGTGGCTCCGCCGTCTTTCCCAGGCCGGTGTCGAGGGGTTTCGGATCCGCTCGATCCGTCCGGGAGACACCCCCAAGATCGATCGCCGCGGCTCCGCCGATGCCACCGTCTACGCCGTCACGGGGCTGATCACCGCCGACAATGTTCTGGTGGTCCCGGGCGCCCGTTTTCAGGCCTCTCAGATTTCGCAGTTTGCGGCCTGGCTCGATGACCTGTCGAAGCTGGGGCCGGTCAGCGACCGGCCCGCCAAGACCCATTTCGGGTTGACCCTCGAGGACTTCGAGCGCCTGCAAGCCGATCTGGCCCCGCCGCTCGGATTCGATACCAAAGGCATGTCGCGGGCCGACGTGATCCGCAGGGCGGCCAAAGACATGGCCACTCCCCTGACCGCCGACCCTGGTCTGGCCGAACCGCTGGGCAAGGACCTGGTGGCCGAAGACCTCTCCATGCTGGCCCGCGGCACGGCATTGGCCTACGTGCTGCGCTCCCCCGGGCTCTGCCTGGTGCCGGCTGCCGGTCCAGGACGCATCTCGTTCTCGATCGTCCCGGCCAAGGCCGACCTGGAGATCTGGCCGATCGGTTGGCCCCCGGAGAAACCCGAGCGCGAAATCAAGCCGGAGATGTTCGAACTCCGCAATGTCAATATCGCCGCGGTGCCCGCCCCCACCGTGCTGGAGTCCATCGGCAAGGCACTCGAGATGCCGGTCCTCCTCGACCACAACGCGCTCGCCCGTTATGGGCTGGAACTCGACAAGACGACGGTCAAAGTGCCGCCGTCGCGACTGAGCTACCTGGCAACCCTCCGCAAGGTCCTCGTTCCCGCCCAGCTCAAAAGCGAACTTCGCGTCGACGACGGCGATCGCCCCTTTTTCTGGATCACGTCGATCAAGGACATGTGATCGCGGCGGAATTCCCCGTCCTGGTGGAACAGCAGCGCGCAAAAAACCGCCGCGTTCCGAAAGGACCGGAACGCGGCGGCGATGAATCAAACCTCCCACGAAATGCGACCGGATGCGTCGCTGCGAGACGAGCGGGGACACTGGCGTGCTTATGCACAAGCCGTTGGGCGGTCCCGGCTCACGCTAATGGGTTGGCACCTCCGTCGGAAATGCGGGAGGCTCGAAGGTATTCACGTGGTGGATCGAGCACTCGTTTGACATGCTGATTTATCGGCAGATTCCGCAACGAAGCCAAGCCAAATTCGCCTCCTTCCAAGCGATTTGCCCCGGTCCTCCCTGCGGCTCCATCTATGGATATTCTAGATCACAGACCGCGTTTTGGCAGCGCGGGGCCGCAAAATTTCCGCTCAAGCCGCGGCCGCTCCGGGTCGACACACGGCCAGCGGGCCCAGAGGCCGGTTCCGCGCAGCTGCCCGGCCCCGCTGGCCCGCTCGTTTCCGCCGATCCGGTCCGTGACAGCCTTCTCCGGCCGCGTTAGAATGTGCCACGGCAAGTGCTGCCACGCGCCGCCGCTTTCGGCCTGGAAGCGATTTCAGAACCCACCGAAGGAGCTTTCCACGGGCGGAGACTGCCGGCAGCGGCAGGAGCTCGGGAATCGGCCCCAACCATCGTTCCCCTGTCGAGTTCGCCATGAGATCCCAAATTCCTGCTGAAATTCTGGGCCGCATCGAGTCGTGCGGTGTGGTGGCCGTCCTGGTCATCGACGAGGTCAAACATGCGGTCCCGCTGGCCCGCGCCTTGATGGCCGGCGGCGTCGACGTCATGGAGCTGACGCTGCGGACGCCGGCTGCCCTGGGCGCCCTGCGCACGATCCGGGCAGAAATCCCCGAGATGCTGGCCGGCATCGGCACGATCCTCACCCCCGCCCAGGTCCGCGAGGTCGTCGAAGCCCACGCCCAGTTCGGCGTAGCCCCCGGATTGAACCGCGGTGTCGTCGAGACCGCCCAGGCCGTCGGCCTCCCTTTCTCGCCGGGAGTCGTTACCCCCAGCGATGTGGAAGCGGCGATCGAACTTGGCTGCCGCGAGCTGAAGTTCTTCCCTGCCGAACCGTCCGGCGGCATGAAGTACCTCCGCAGCATGGCGGCCCCTTACGGCCATCTCGGCGTGCGGTTCCTCCCCCTCGGAGGGCTGACCGCCGAGAATATGGCCAGCTACCTCAGCGACCCGATTGTGCCGGCAATCGGCGGGTCATGGCTTGCCACCCGGCAGGCGATCCAGGCTGAGGACTGGGAAACGATCACCCAGAACGCCGCCCAGGCGCGACGCATTGTCGACGATCTTCGGGCCGCCAGATCGTAGCAGAGACCGCCTCGGCCCGCGCGGACGACGGTTGCCTGCCGGGAGGCGGACGGCAGGTCGGCTGCCGGAGCCCCCGCAGACGGAAGGTCGGAGGATGCGAGTTTGTCGAGAGCGGCCCGCGCCAACAGGCAGGTCTCGATGTCGAGGCTGCAAGTTTTTCCAGACACAACCGACATGGTTTCCTTCGCCCTGACAGAGAGATTCGCCTGCTCTCTAGCGCTCCTATCGATCGTCCATGGTTGTCCGCCTCCAACCCGAGCGCGGCCTTCCGCAAGTTTGTCCGCATCGCCCCTTTGTTCAACCGACCGCTGCCGTCAGGAGGTGCCGCGATGATCTTGACGAGAAACCTGGCCGCCCTGGCCGCTTTTGCTTTCCCCTGCCTGAGCATCTTCGCGGCCGAGCCGGCCGCCAGTGAGGGACCGCTTCCTGCTTCGCCGCTCGTCTTCATCAACACCACTTTCGAAAACGCTTCACCGCTCTTCTGGGAGATCAACCCGTCGGGCCAGGTCGAGATTTCGTTGATGTACGACCACGAGCGATCGTCGCCCAACCGCGCTGCCGGCCATTGGCACTTTCGTGTCGAGGCCCCCAAAGGCTCGCATCTGACGCTCATCCTCGGCAACCTCGAGAACATCTACAACGGCCGCAAGGGTTCTCCCGCCAAGGAAGAGACGATGAGCTTCATATCCGTCGACGGCCGTGCGTGGCAGCCGGCCGAGATGGAACTGCTGGAGGGAAACCGACTCAAACTCGAGCTCACCATGCTGGCTGATGCCATGTACGTGGCCCGCCTCGAGCCGTATCGCCTCTCCGACCTGGACAAGTTCCTGGCAGAGATCCACCCCCACCCCCAGGTCCAGATCGCCCAGATCGGGCGGACCGTCGAGGATCGGCCGCTGGAGATCATTCACGTGGGCAACCAGGACGCCCCGAATCGCCTACTGCTTCGCGCCCGGGCCCACGCCTGGGAACCGGGTGGAAACTGGGTCATCGAAGGTCTGGTGCGCCGCCTGCTCGCGGGCGATTCCCGCGCCCAGGCCTATCTCGACCGCTATTGCGTCGACATCATGCCGATGGCCAACAAGGACGGCGTGGCTCGCGGCTGGACCCGTTTCAACGTGCTGGGAAAGGACCTCAATCGCAACTGGGACGTCAAACCCGATCCGAAACTCAGCCCGGAGAACTATGCGCTGGAGACTTGGATCGAGAAACAGATCGCCGCCGGACGCCGCCCCGACTTCATGATCGACTGGCACAACGATGACTACGGCCACGTTCACGTCAGCCGTCCCAACATCGATCTGGAAGCCTATCTGGCAAGAATGCAGCGGTTCGAGACCCTCCTCCGCGAGCACACCTGGTTCACGGAAGGATCCACCGGCGGCAAGTTCCGCACTCCCGGCTCGATCGGCGAGGGGCTCCTGGAACGTTACGGCGTCCACGCCTGCGTCCACGAACTCAACGCCAACCGCATCGCCGGCCTCAACGACTACCCCAGCGCCGCCAGCTGGAAGCTCTACGGCGAGCAGTTGTGCGAGGTCTTCTACCAGTTGTTTGAAAAGGCTCCGTCGAACGGAGAGACGTCCGAAGGAGGACAACGCGGCCAGTAAGGCAGGGCGAAGAAATAACCTTTACAGTTCATCGCACTGCTTGCGAGCAAGCAGTGCCTCACACGAGGCCAACGGGTGTGCCACGGCCTACTTGTTGGCCGTGCCGCCGCCAGAGCGCGAATTGTGAAAGTCATTCTTTCGCTCTGCCTAAGCGGTGCCCGTCAGTCGGCCATCCGCCCGACGAACTGGCAGCCCACCTGGAACATCGCCTGGCCGTTGACCTCCTTTTCGAGCACCCGCACGATCTTGGCGATGATCTTGCCGTCGTTGGGGGGCGTGCCCAACGAGATCACCACCTCCTCGTAGCCGGGCGGGGCCTCCAGCAGGTACGACAGACCGCCGGCCGAGATGTCGCAGCAGGCGACTCTCTGGAACTGATCGTCGGTCGGAAGACGATTCTCGAGGATCGGAGCGATCCGCTGAAAGTAGCTGTACTCCCTCCGCGGGCTGCTGCGCTTGTCGGCACCGCTGGGCTTGTCCGCCGATCGCGGCCGGCCGGCTCCTGCGGGGCACCCGGCGGCTTGCGCGGCCCCCATCGCAATCTTCCGGTACTTCTCCAGTTCCTTGTTGCACTCCCGCAGTTCCGTCCGGTCCACGCCGCTGAGCACGTAGTTTCGCGGCGCTCCTTCGACGGCATTCATGGCGCTGAGCGACCACTGCACCGCCCGCTGCTGTCCCTCTTTCGACAGCAGGTCGGCTTCGAACATGGCGATCGTTCCCGGACGACAGCCGTGGCGAAAGACCGCGCTTACCCGCTCGCTGTCGCTCGGCGCAATCACCGTGTTCCAGAACGGCCGGTCCCGGATTTCGCGGTCGCGGAATCCCGTACCGCGGTTGCCGGCGGCGTTCATTTCCAGCACGATCCCCTGCTCATCGAGCAGCAGGATCAGGCTTTCGACGGAATCCATCGTGGCCTGCATCCACGCTTCTCGCTGCTGCAGCCGTTCTTCCGCCCTGTACTGGGCAAGATACGAGGCCAGGAGGTGGGCGATTCCCTGGGTGAAGTGGGACTCGTCGAGGGTGAAAGGTCCCCGCTGTTTTCTGGCCAGCCCGAAGGCGCCGAATGCCCGATTGTGAGTGCACAGCGAGGTCACAATGCCGCTCCCGGCCTGCAGCCTGCGCAGCACGAGGTCGGTAAACCGGCGTTCCGCAACAATATCCTCGCTCTGGACAAGGTCGGCCGACGACATCGCAAAGGCCGCCATGGATGTGCTCGGGTCGGCCGGAATCGGCGCCAGGCTCTGAACGACGACCTCCTGCTCGTTGTTGAAAGCGGCTACGTGCAGGGTCAGCCTTTTCGCGTCGCCGGTCAACTGGGCCACCAGCAGGATGTCGGCCCCCATGCTGAGGGCGGCCAGTTCGCAGGCGTCGTGGAGCAGTATCGAAAGGCTCGGCCCGGCCGCCACGTAGCGGCCGAATGCCGCCACGGCCGCCAGGTGATCCACCATCTCTCGGCCGCCGGACGACTTCCGCATCAGCCCCGTCAGCAGGGAGCTTGCGTCGACGCAGTCGGCAAAAATGTCGGGCCCTTCATGCGAAAGCATTGGAGTATCACTCGCTGCCTGGAGGATTGCCCAATGGCCCGTGCAGCTCGGCAGTCGTGAGGCTAAAGACCCTTCGAGACGCCTGCGCCGTCCATGCATGAGGGCGACCGGCGGAAGCCCGGCTTTTGCCGTCTCCCCTTGGGCGGCCATCAGCATTTTCCGTGCAGACATCCGTCATGGCCGGCCGGCAATGCCCTCGACCAGCCGTCGCTGCCGCTCCGCACACAGAATGAAGTGTAGTTTGCCGCCCCATGCCGAGCGGTTCTCCCCCCTGAATTCCCATTCAGGCCGGCATCTGAGCCGCGTCCTCACGATTCCTCCCGTGCGCCCCGTTCCAGTTGCAGGGAATGTGCCGGCGGATCGGCCGCTCGCAGAGGCCGGCGGGATGAGCGGCGAGACTTGCCGTTCTCGACGGCAACCGATCCGCGCCGGGGTGGCTTGGGCTCGACCCCAGCCCTCCAGCTCCCCACTCTGGCCCGGCAGCAGCACCTCCTGGCAAGTAGGGACCGGAGAGGACTTCAGCCCGGCCTGGCCGGTCAGGGGGTCGCACTCTGCGCGAGACGACCTGCGCGGAACCGGTAATCGCACCAGAGGGGGCAGTTCAGGTCCGTCCAGCACTTGATGCGGTGCCTGTCTTCCTGGGTCAGTTGCACGTCGTGGTATCCCTTGTCGAGCACTTCCCAGAGGCGGCTCTTGAGGGTGCCGAAGGAGAGCGGGTCGGCCTTGTGATGTTCCTGGCCCCACTGGTAGTCGAAGTAGTGGACCCAGCCGCCTTCGATCAGGCTGCGGAAGGAGGCGGGCACCCCCTCGGCGTCGCAGGTGGCCGCCAGATCGATGCCATTGGGTTCCTGCTGGTTGTGGCAACTGGTGCACTTGCTCTCCCACACCGGCTGCACGACCTCCTGGTAGGCGAAGGGTCCGGCGCCCCAGGGAGGCGGCTGGAGTGCTTCGGCCTGGCGGCGGAGGGCCTTGCCCTGGCAGACGGGCGGAGCCGAGAGGCGGTTCTCATGGCATCCCACACAGCTCCGCGTTTCGCCGGCCTGGAGCTGCACCACGCTGCGCATCCGCTGGAGTTCATTGAAATCCTCGTCGAGAGCCTGGAAGTAAAGCACCTTGCCGGCCGGGGCCAGGAAGCTGGCCGAACCGTCGTCTTCCACTTTCGCCAGGCCGAGCACCCCCTTGGCTACGTAGCTGGGCCAGCCGTTGGGGCCCTGCACCTTGTGGGTCGGCGTGGCATACCAGTCCTGAAACGGCTCGTGGTCGGCCTGGTAGCCGCCGCCGGGCAATTCCAGCAGGTCGGCCCGCAGTTCCTGGCACACGCGGAGGTACTTGACGCGCCCCCGCTCGACCTGGGGAACAAGCCCCTGGTAGACGTCGGCCACGACGAATCGGCCCATCCTGGACGGTTCTTCCGGCGCCGTCGGAATGGCCGGCGCCGGCGAGGTCGGCCGCCACGGGGTCGGGCTCATCGCGCCGATCGCTGGATCCATGTGCAGCAGTTCCCGGTTGCCGTAGCGGTCGATCAGGTAGAGGCCAAATCGGTCGTCCGGGGCATGGCTGCAGAGAATGTAGTCGCGACTGACGGGCACCGGATCGCGAAAACACTCGCGGCGGGGCCAGTTCATGTGGGTGTAGAAAGGCATGTCGGGCGTGATGCTGCGGATCGCCTCCGGATTGAATCGCCCTTTGGCCGGTTCGACCAGCGCGATGGGGCCGTTCAGATCGCCGCCATGCGCCACCAGGGTGCAGCAGATTTCGTTGGTGCCGGGGACCTGATGGCCGTTGGCATAGCAGTTGATCGTGTTGTTGCCGAAGATCAACTCGGGATGGGTCCCATCGGGGCGGATGGCCCAGAGCGTGTGGCCGAAGTCGGCGCCCTTGTCGAGATACTCCGATCGCATCCAGAGAATGCGGCCGTCACGCATCAGCGATGGCGTCCACTCGCTCAGGTTGGCATGGGAGAGGGGACGGATGCCCGTGCCGTCGGCATCCATGCGAAACAGGACAAACGCCTGCGGGCGCCAGCAGAGAAAGCGGGCTCGGCAGCGGGTCGAGATGAAGGCCAGGCCGTCGTCGGGCAGGGGGCAGGGAAAATAATCGTGAAAAGGCCCGCTCGTCAGTTGCCGCGGCTGGCTGCCGTCGGCATTCATCACCATCAGGCGGAAATAGTCCCCCTTGATCGCCTGGTGGGCAAAGTAGATCTTCTCCGCATCGAAGGAGGCCACCGGATCGCGGGCCACGCCTTGGCCGGCGTCGAACAGGCGGACAAGTTGTTTGTGCTCCGGCCAGAGGCGACCGTCGAGCCAGGGAATCTCGAGCCGGCAGACCGCGCCGCCGGGAGGGCCCTGGGCGTCGAGGATCACGCTGTAGTTGTGGGAGGGGAGGAACGGGTGGCGATGGACGAACAGGATCTTCTGCAGGGGTTCCAGCGTAGGATCACGGAACATGAGGCGGCGCTTGGCCTGTCGCGCATCCAGGAACAGTTCTCTGGCCAGAGAGATATCGGCCGACTGGCCCGCGGCAAGCCAGCCGTTGAGCCGCTGCCGGAGTTTCGCTGCCTCCTGGTGTTCCTGGACCGTGTCGATGCCTTGCGACGCAAAACGATCGATCATCTCCTCCAGCTGCCGCAGCACTCGGTCGATCGGATTGGCCGGATCGATCCGCGAGCAGGTGCGGGCCTCGCACAGGAAGGCATACCCGACCAGGTCCTCGGCAGCCAGCAGGGCTGCCAGGGCGGCGTCCGACGTGTCCAGCGGTCCCACGCTCTGCGGCGAAGGGGGGGCCGGTGGTTGCGGGGCCGGCACCCCGGCGGCCACGGCCTTCACGGCTCGGGCGGACTGCCAGTTCTCGCCGTCCAGCGAAACAAGCACTTCAAAGTCAACCGCCAGACGGTCCCGGTATTGCCCCTGCCGATCGCGGGAAAACACAACTCGATCGATCGAGTGCTCGCCGGCCAGTTCAACCTGGGCCCACTCGTTCGTCGGGCCTGCGGCGATCCAACTGAAACTGTTGCCGTACCGGCCGTCGTTCAGGTGCCGCACCTGGTGGATCGCATATCCGGGAAGGCACGACGACGCGGTCGCCTTCGCTCCGTCCGAGGCCCGGGCCAGGTTCTGCTCCCCTTGCGGTGCATAGACCTCCAGCTCATCGATGCACGGCTGGCCGCTGGCCGTGCTGTGGATCATGAACCGGACAAAACGGGCCTTTGCGGGCGGAAACGCGATTTCATTCGGCGTATCCGGCCGGACGGTGATTGTCTGGGCAGTGGCGGAGCTTGCCAGCAGCAGAGCCAGAACGAGACTTCGGGTCATGGCCTTGACCTCTCGGAAATGGGTTGCGATGCGAAATTGCCGGTATCCACAGTATTCCGCCAGCTACAAATATAGACTTGCGCGCGGCGAAACGCGATAACTTCTTTGGTTGGACAGCGCCACTTACAGCAGTTGCCAGGAATCGCTGGCTTCCTGAGGACTCTTCGTTCAGCGCCCAGCCCGTTCAGGTTCTCAGACTGCACCCAGGTGGCGTTGCCCAACCAGCCGGCGCGGCGCAGTCCGCCAGCCGCCGGCATGGGAGGTTGGCCGCCGCCCAGCGCAAGGGTCCGCGGCGTCTGACCGGCTGCTGCATTTCTCGCGTCTGGGGGCGCAGATTGGCCCCTGCAACTGGCGGTTTCCGGCGCGGTGTTCTGCCCGGCGCAGACACTCGCTCCAGCCGCACCACCTGGGAGACTCACCGTCATGAAAGGCCGGACTGTTCAAATCAGTGTCGCACTTCTGGTCGTATTTGCCACGGCAGCATCGATCCCCACCGCCCCGGCCCAGCAGGAAACACGGCCGCCGAGCGTCTTCGCCAAAGACAACCTGGTCGCCTGGTGCATTGTGCCCTTCGACGCAAACAAGCGAAGCCCCGAGGCTCGTGCCGAGATGCTCCAGCGGTTGGGGATCCGGCACGTGGCCTACGACTGGCGCGAGGAGCATGTGGCGAGCTTCGAAGAAGAAATTCTCGCCTACAAGAAGCACCACCTCGACTACTTTGCCTTCTGGAGCTGGCACCCCGCCATGGAGCCGCTCCTGGCAAAGCACGGCATCCGCCCCCAGATCTGGATGACGGTGCCCAGTCCGGAGGCACAAACGGAGGAAGCGATGGTCGAAGCAGCAGGCAAGGCACTCCTCCCGCTCGTCGAGCAATCTGCGAAATTGGGCTGCCGATTCGGGCTCTACAACCACGGCGGCTGGGGGGGCGAGCCGAAGAACATGGTGGCTATCTGCCGGTGGCTGCGGGAGAAGGCGGGGAGCGACCACGTGGGAATCGTCTACAATCTCCACCACGGCCACGACCACATCCAGGATTTTGCCGAATGCCTTTCGGCGATGAAACCCTATCTCCTCTGCATCAACCTGAACGGCATGAACGACGGGGCCAACCCCAAGATCGTGCGTCTGGGCAAGGGGCAGCATGAGAAGGCCATGATGGAAACGATTCTCAAAAGCGGCTATCAGGGACCGATCGGAATCCTCGGGCACACCAGCGGCGAAGACATCGAGGTGGTGCTGCGCGAGAACCTGGAAGGCATGGAGCGGTTGCTCAAGGAGCTTGGCGACACGGAAGCTCTGAAGACCTACGCCAGGTAGTCCGATCCGGGGACGACGAACGTGGTCGCCGTCTGACGAGAAGTTGACCAACTCGGGTGGCACGTCCCTGAGGCACCAGGGGCGCGGGTCGCCCATGAAACGGCACTCTTCGCTGCATTCGGGGAAGGGCTGTCCCCTCGGAGAATCGTCGGCCTGTTCTGACGCCACGCCAAAGAATCGGGAGACTTCTGCTGTGAGCATTCTCGTATCCCTTGCTGCGGCAACAATCCTCGCCAGTGCACCGCCCGCAACGCTGGTGCGGCACGGCGGACTGGACAGGCCGGCCGGCTGGAGCCTCGGATCGGCCCGGCTGGTCGACGAAGGATGTCCCGGCCCCTGCCTGCAATTCGACCGGCCGGGGGGCGCGTCGCAGGAGGTGTTCGTGGGCACCAGGGGCATCACGCTGACGGTTGCCTGCGATCTGCGATCGAAGGAAGTGCAAGCGGTCTCCGGGGACCAGGGCTACGCCTTCGCGGCCGTTTACCAGACAGACGAAAACGGGCGGCTCGTTGCCCACCATGATTTTGCCCAGGTCCGCCAGACGCAGGACTGGAAACGCTTCTCCTACACCTTCCAGGTCGATCCGCGGGCCAACACGGTCTCGCTCCGCTGCGGTCTGTTTCAGGCGACCGGAATGGCCTGGTTCGACAACTGGACCCTGGTGGCGGGGACGGAGGCCAGGCGACTGGACGAGGTCAGCCAGCCCCTTTCGCGATCTGCCGGCGGGCCGGCCCAGGTGGCCATTCTGCGCCAGGCCGAGATGCCGACCCGAGGCTGTGCATCCGATCCGGCCCGCCTGGCCACGATCATTCGGGGAGCGGACGTGGAGACGACGTTCCTTTCGGCCGACGAACTGGCCGATCCGGGTGTGTTCCATGCGGACCGGTTCGATCTGGTGGTGCTGCCAACCGGGGAGACATTTCCGGCAGCCGCCCGCCGGAGCTTCATCGAATTCCTCCGCGGCGGCGGTGCGTTTCTCTCCATGGGCGGATATGCCTTCAGCGACCTGGTACGCAAAGCCGACGGCCGCTGGCGGCCGGAGACCGAGGTGGTTCGGGAGGCACGCCAGCGGGCGATGAGTCCTGAGAAGTCGCTGCTGCAAGACGGCGGTTTCGAGCGCGACGGCCAGTTGCCGGTCGGAGGGGCAGCGGACGACGGCCTGTGGCGCCGCGGCGCCGAGCCGGGCCGTGTGGGCACGTTTGAACCGCACGAGGGGAACCGATGCGTTGAGATGGACGTTCCGGCGGGGCAGGCGGGGGCGCAGTGCTACCTGGATCTCAAAGCGGTGCCGGGGCTGACCTATGAGGTGAGCGGCTGGATGCGAACCGCCCAGCTCGCGGGCGCCGGCATGGCCTACATGGCCGTCTACCAGTACGACCGCGAGAATCGGCTGGTCGAGTTTCGCGATTTCGCCGTGGTTCGCGATGCCCGGGATTGGCACGAGCACCAGTACACGTTCACTCCGGAACCGTCCGTGACGCGGATCAGTCTCCGATTCGGGCTCTACAACTGCAGCGGAAAGGCCTGGTTCGACGATTTTCGCCTGGGCGACGTGACCGGGGCGCGCTATGTTGCCATGAATACGTCGACAGGGCATCCGGCCGACGGGCTGGAGGTCATGCCCGCCCAGATCGGAGCTTTCGATCCGTCGTACCGGCTGAAGCGAGCTTGCCGGCTGCGAACGGCGGCCGGGCAGCATATCGCATCCGCCCCCATCGATCGCCAGGGCCGGCTGGAAGGTTGGGCCGCTTCGGGGGTTGTGGGCTCCAACGACGCGCGCTGGATTCCGATTCTTGAAACGTTCGACCGCTACGATCGGCCACGTGGCCCGGCGGCGGCCGTGTTGCTGCACTACAACGGCTTCTACGCAGGTTCCGCCTGGGCCTTCTTCGGCCTGGAGAACGTGGACCTGTTCGCCGCACCGAACGGGGCAGAAGCCGATCTGCTCAAGCAGCTCGTTCGCTCCCTGGTCGGCAGGGTCTATCTGCACAACCTGGAGACCGACATGCGGCTCTATCGCCAGGGGGAACCGGTCAAGGTCTCGGTGGTTGCCGAGTACGGACCGGCGCGAGATCGGCGGCTGGGTGTTCGATTCGATCTTCACCGTGGCGATGAGGCGGAGCCGATTGCGACGGAACTGCGCCAGGCCGATCTGCCGGCTGGGGAAACGGCGACATTTCAGGCTGTGTTCGACAAGTTCGATCGCTCCGCAGATCTCTACCGCGTGGTGGCGCGTCTGGTCGATGGCGGACCAGCGGTCGACGAGATGGTCACCGGACTGGTCGTGGAGCAATCCCGGGTGGTTGCGGCCGGCCCGGAGCTTCGTTTTGCCCACAACTACTTCACCCTGCACGGCCGGCCGGTGTTTCTCTTCGGCACCGACACCTACAGCCGCGTCTACCACTCGGCGTGCGAGAACCCCTGGACCTGGGCGCAGGAGCTGGCGGCCGCTCGCGACATCGGGCTCAATCTTTACGAGAACCTCCAGTACACCCATCCCGACCACCGCATGAGCGAGTCGGACTGGCGTTCGTTTCACGCGCTGAACCAGTTGGTGCAGAAGCACGGCCTGGTGTTCATGCCGGGCATGCTGATCGGACACAATGTGGCGATTGGCGACGAAGAAATGTCGCGCCAGAGCGAGCTCTGCGCCGCCTATGCGAAACATTTTGCCGGCACCCCCGGACTGCTCTACTACATCAACGGCGATTATCAGATGCAGTTGGACAAAAGTCCCGAGGACGTGCGGAGACTGTGGAACGAGTGGCTCGCGGCGCGATACGCCTCGACCGCCGCGCTGCGGGCGGCCTGGGGCGCCGCGGCCGCGGAACTCGAACTGGGACGAGTCGAGTTTCCGCCGCCCAATTCGGGACGGTGGGACGACGTGGCGGCCGTGGACCGGATACGGTTCCAAAACGAGCTCACTCGGCGCTGGAACTCGGCCCACGTGGGGGCCGTGCGGCAGCATGACCAGGAGCACCCGATCACGTCGGAGTATTACCAGCAGCCGTCTGCCGGCATGGACCTGGTGCTGACGATCGATGGGCAGGACGTCTCCAACATCGGCTACTTCGACCGCCCGGTCGACGACATCACCCAGTTGCCGCTGAAGATCGCCTTCAACGACCTGCGCTCTCGCGGCAAGGGCGTGAGCCTGGGGGAATATGGTGTCAAAACCCACCCCGCCTGGACCGTGGAGAACGGCGCCACCCATTACCACATCGTTCGCAGCGAAGAGGAACAGAAGCAATTGTTCATGGCGGTGGCCCACTATGGGCTCGGCCTCGGGGCGTCGAAGGTCCAGAACTGGTGCCTCCGCGACGCCCAGACGCGGGTATTCCCCTGGGGAATGTTCTACCCGAACGACCTTGTTCCCAAGGACGTGGCCTATGTTCACCGCAACGAGTCGCTGATCTGGCGGCACTTCCGGCCCCGCTACTGCCCGGCCGATCTGCTGGTGTGCCTGCCCAACCAGTTGCGGCTGGGAAATGGCGAAGAGCTGGGACGGGAGGTCGCCTGCCGGACCTTTGCCGATCTCCTGGCCCTCCACTACCGATTCGGCACGATCGACGACCACCATCTGGAGCAGATCCCCGAACAGGCAACCGCCATGATCCTCCCCTCGCCGTTTGCCCTCGAGGACGAGTCGTTCGAGCGGTTGCTCGGCTGGGTCCGAGGCGGCGGCACGCTCATCGTGACCGGCGATTTCAGTTACGACGAAGACCGGCAGCGAACGCGACTGGAGCGGCTGAAGCAGCTTGCCGGCGTGGAATACGTGAGCCAGCGCTACCCGAACGTGAACCGCGATCGGGGAACCGAAGAGGAAGTGACCTTCCGCCTGCCGGGCCTGGACCGGCAGGTGCTGAGGCCCTGCATCGAGGTGCGCTCGGTCGGGGCTGAGGTGCTGGGGCAGACAGCCGGCGGGATGGCCGTGCTCACACATCACAAGGTGGGCCAGGGGAGCTGCTGGTTCCTTGCCGATCCGATCCAGCTAGACACCGGCCAGACCGCCCCGGCCGTGCGACAGCCAGTCCTGCAGGCAATTCTCAAGACGGGCACGAAACTCGCGCCGCTATCCGTTGCTCCCGATGCCGGCTGGCTGCACGTCATGAAGCAGGATACGGAAACCGGTGCGGTCCACGTGGTCTACAACACCCGGCTCGAACCCGGGACCGAGCCGGTCCGCCTGGAAACAGCGGCGGGACCGTTGGAACTGACGGTACGGAATCGCTGGCCGGCCCTGGCGGCGGTTACCCACGGCGGCCAGATCGTGGCCTTGAACGTCGACGCACGAGCTCGCCAGGGCGAGGAACGGCTACTGTCGGGCGTGGGCATGAAGGGCCTCTTGTCCCTCGACGGCCGGGACCTGCGGCGGAGCCAAATGCTGCTGGTGGCCCCCTTCGAGCCGGGAACGGTGGAACTGCCGAAGCAGGATGGACGCTGGATTGCCGTTTGCGGCGATTTTGACCAGGGGAAGTGGCGATCCCTGGAAGAAGTGCCGCTGGATGCCGAGCGGGCTCTCGAGATCGACGAAGACAGGGCCACCTGCCTGATTCTCCTATGCCGGCCGGAGAACGTTGCAGCCGCAGCGATGCAACTGACCGAGGCCCTCGTGCGGCCCGACCTGGCGGGCAAGGAGGATAACAAGGTGACCGAGGCCGCCGAACCAGCCGCCTCGAAGTAGAACGGCGGCTTGGATGGCGCCACCTCAGAACCGTGTATCGGACTGAAGCCGTTGCTGCAAAACCGTTTAAGGCAGGGCGAAAAAATAACCTTTACAGTTCATCGCACTGCTTGCGAGCAAGCAGTGCCTCACACGAGGCCAACGGGTGTGCCACGGCCTACTTGTTGGCCGTGCCGCCGCCAGAGCGCGAATTGTGAAAGTTATTCTTTCGCTCTGCCTAACGCCCAGCCGCTCGCCGCCGGCAAGAGCATCGGCCTTGAGCGCCGTCACCTGGCCTTGATCGTGACCTTGCCAACATCCCTCACGCTGCAGATTGTCTCGAGCGGCTGCTGCTGGATGCGAACAGACGACCTGCAGGCGGTGCCCGCGAGCGGGTTCTCAGCCAAGATCCGCCGCCAGCCAACGACGGTAGGCATCGTAGGTCAGCAGGAGACCCAGTGCGGCAGCGATCCCGGCCAGCGGCAAAGCCATGTACCTCCACGGACTCAAGGGTCCGGTTTCGGCACAAAGGGCGCCGGGTATCATCGCCCCGTGCACAGCCAGCGCGAAGCCTGCCAGCTGTACGCCCAGAGTGCGGCATCGCACAAACCAGGCTCCAACGCCGAAGACCTGTCAAGAGGCAATTCGCTGGCGACATTTGGAGAACTCAGGGGATGGGCCGCCTGTCCGGCCAATTCAGCCGTCACTCCCCAATCCGCAGCTCGATCTCCACCGGCCGGTGGTCGGAGCCGATGTCCGGGCCGACTCTTCGCCCAACCACTTCCACGTCGCTCGAGACCAGCGTGTGGTCGATGGGGATCTGGAGGAGCCGGGCAATGCCCGAAAATCGCGGCCATGTGGGCTGGATGCCAAAGCCTTGCCGGGCGTCGCGCAGGCCGGAGTCGCGCACCAGATCGGCGAAGTGGGGGGACCAGGAGGTCGCGTTCAGGTCGCCCAGAAGCAGTCTGGGATTGGGCAGCGGAGCAGCCAGAGCGGCGATCTCTACGAACTGGCCGTTGCGCAGCTCGGCGGTGCCGCTTCTGACCGGTGGCAGGGGATGAACCCCGAGGACGACCAGGCGGCGACTGCCGAAGACGAGCGTGGCCCGGATCATCGGCACCCCGGCCACGGCGGACTGGACGATTTCGTGACTCTCGATCGGCACGCGGCTGTAGAGCGCAATGCCAAAGGCGCCCCGGCCCGGCTCGGCCACGCGGAAGGGATACGCCTCGTGCAACGCCACCAGCTCCGCCAGCCATCTCTCATCGACCTCCATGGCCAGGAACAGGTCGGGCTGACGGCCGCGAATGTACTGGATGAACGTGTCGTACCGCTGGTTGCTGCGGAGAAGATTGGCCGAAATGGCGCAGATCGCCGTACCGCAAGAGGCCGGTTGCCTGACCGGCAGGTACAGGGGCAGCACCTGGACCAGGTTCACGGCCAGCACGGCGGCCGGGAGCAGCGCTCCCTTCCAGCGGCCTGCCCCCAGCAGGATCGCCAGCGGAATCAGGCTTGCCGCCGCAATCTGCACGGGGAAATGGCTCGCCAGGTCCAGAGCCCAGTGCCAACGGGCGCCCCGGGCAAGGAGCGTTGCCAGAGCGAGCAAGGCCGAGACGGGAACCGCTCCCCGCACGGCATACTGCCTGATCCACTGGACCGCAGCGCGGGGCTGTCTCGGACGGGGCGCGGCGACTGAGTGATCGGTCACGGGGCAATGCTGTGGCGGGGACAAGCTGAGAGTGTCTGCCCTCAACCATATCGGAATGCCGCGGAGGATTCAATTCCGCAGCGCAACAGGACCCCTCGGTGCCCTCCTGGCATGATTCAGCGATCTTCTCGGAGCCGCACTCCGCAGGTGATGGTGATCGATCTTGGTCCGACGGGCGCCCGTGGCGACGAGTGCATCGAGTTCTGGGGCGACCCGCGGATGCAGGTGCCCGCGCTGTTTGGCCGAAGGCCTCTTGTCACCGTAGCCGGGGGCACCGCCCCAGGAATTTGGTACCAGGTTGACCTTTTGGCCAACGGCCATATTCACCGCACAGAATTGCAGAGGTGAATATGGCCTTCGGCCAAACGGCTTTGTCTCCTGGGCGTCCCAGCGCGTTGCCCTGGGCTACGGACAGATACGGCTCAAGGGCTTCAATGGGGCCGCGGCTGATCAGCCGCGGAAGGTACCACCTGACAGCAGGATAGATCGTGGGACTGTACGCTTCAATGGGGCCGCGGCTGATCAGCCGCGGAAGGTGTGAGATGAAAAAGCAAAAGCCGGTATACACGACGGCTTCAATGGGGCCGCGGCTGATCAGCCGCGGAAGGTCGGGATTGCCGTGAATGGATCCTTGTGTTTCCGCTCGCTTCAATGGGGCCGCGGCTGATCAGCCGCGGAAGGATCTCTTCGGCGAGTCAAGGCGTCCGACCTGATCCCGCTTCAATGGGGCCGCGGCTGATCAGCCGCGGAAGGACCGTCTCGAAGCGGACGGCGGAACGGATCAAGCGAAAGCTTCAATGGGGCCGCGGCTGATCAGCCGCGGAAGGCACCCCCTACAGCCCCTCCAAGGCATTCACCAGCGAGCTTCAATGGGGCCGCGGCTGATCAGCCGCGGAAGGAGCCTTCGCCCGGTCCGCCGGCCTCCGCGATGTGGAGCTTCAATGGGGCCGCGGCTGATCAGCCGCGGAAGGGACCAGCGAGGCGTACTGGAAGAAGCCGCTGGCGTGGCTTCAATGGGGCCGCGGCTGATCAGCCGCGGAAGGCTTGGAAGTTCCGGGCAGTACGCCACACCCGGATCGGCTTCAATGGGGCCGCGGCTGATCAGCCGCGGAAGGGTAGTCACTTGCCGTTGTTGATGCAGGCCGTGTCGAGCTTCAATGGGGCCGCGGCTGATCAGCCGCGGAAGGAATACAATGCCATTATCGTCACCCGCCTAAAGATGTGCTTCAATGGGGCCGCGGCTGATCAGCCGCGGAAGGGTGTCCCATGTCAGGACTACGTCGTTCACGTAGCCAGTGCTTCAATGGGGCCGCGGCTGATCAGCCGCGGAAGGGGGCGTCGGGTGCAAAACAAGCTGCGTGTACTGCTGCGCTTCAATGGGGCCGCGGCTGATCAGCCGCGGAAGGGACGGGACTCCGATGGGCCTGGGCGGCGAGAAGGGAGCTTCAATGGGGCCGCGGCTGATCAGCCGCGGAAGGCTTAGAATTGTGAATCGGGCTTACTGCGGCGGCTACCGCTTCAATGGGGCCGCGGCTGATCAGCCGCGGAAGGCCTCGTATTCGGCGTTGGGACGCTGTGACATCGGTGGCTTCAATGGGGCCGCGGCTGATCAGCCGCGGAAGGCATCTGTGGCTTTACCCAGACGAGACATGACTTGTACTGGCTTCAATGGGGCCGCGGCTGATCAGCCGCGGAAGGGCCAGGTGAGGCAGCAAATCACGCCACCGCTGAGCGAGCTTCAATGGGGCCGCGGCTGATCAGCCGCGGAAGGCGTCTCGCAGGAAATGCGGGACACCACCGCATCGACGCTTCAATGGGGCCGCGGCTGATCAGCCGCGGAA
The DNA here is from genome assembly GCA_964563135.1 of uncultured Planctomycetaceae bacterium. GTDB lineage: Bacteria > Planctomycetota > Planctomycetia > Pirellulales > Thermoguttaceae > JAAYAY01. The sequence goes on along the minus strand of CAZLWV010000097.1, from coordinate 1,034 downwards.
GGCTGCGCCATACCTGGCATAGCATACCGGGTATCGGCAGCTTCAATGGGGCCGCGGCTGATCAGCCGCGGAAGGGACCACGATCCATTCGCTGCTCGGACCATCGCGAGACGCTTCAATGGGGCCGCGGCTGATCAGCCGCGGAAGGGATACGACGCGAGACGAGACGTTTTTTGGCGGTGACGCTTCAATGGGGCCGCGGCTGATCAGCCGCGGAAGGTTCCAATTGATGGCACAAGCGTATTTGATGATATGGCGCTTCAATGGGGCCGCGGCTGATCAGCCGCGGAAGGCAGTACAACAGACATCGCTATCAGCAGGGCATACATGCGCTTCAATGGGGCCGCGGCTGATCAGCCGCGGAAGGCAGCGATAGACATTCTGGTCGGCGGCCATGTAGGTGTCGCTTCAATGGGGCCGCGGCTGATCAGCCGCGGAAGGAGGCAAGACCGGCGAACTCGAAGCCGCCCACGCTATTGCTTCAATGGGGCCGCGGCTGATCAGCCGCGGAAGGTCGGCCGCAATCAACCTGGCCACTCTCGGCTGGCCTGGCTTCAATGGGGCCGCGGCTGATCAGCCGCGGAAGGGTCGGCAGCCGGCATGAATTCGGCGGATCCATTGTCAGGCTTCAATGGGGCCGCGGCTGATCAGCCGCGGAAGGGAGGCGATGGACGCTGGGGCCGTGGTGGCGTGGCCGGCTTCAATGGGGCCGCGGCTGATCAGCCGCGGAAGGCGGGATGGGACGGCAGGCATGTCGTAGAAATGATGTAGCTTCAATGGGGCCGCGGCTGATCAGCCGCGGAAGGCAGTAGATGCCGGCTATTGACCCCACCCTCTGACCCGCTTCAATGGGGCCGCGGCTGATCAGCCGCGGAAGGTATAAGGGCGATCCCGCACTGCTGATCTGGGAATCGCTTCAATGGGGCCGCGGCTGATCAGCCGCGGAAGGGTTCTTGACCAACTCCGAGTCGAAAAACGCGGAGGTTCGGCTTCAATGGGGCCGCGGCTGACCGGCCTGGAGCGGGTCAAGCTCG
>CAZLWV010000096.1:17214-32016 GCA_964563135.1 uncultured Planctomycetaceae bacterium | reverse complement strand
CACCAGATCCGCATGCCCGAACCGGGCTGGATCGATGTGGCCGGCGGCAAGCTGACCACCTATCGATTGATGGCCGAGCAGACGGTCGACATGGTTGCCCGGCACCTGAAGGCCGAATTGCCCCCCTGCCGCACGGCCAAGGAGCCGCTCCTCGACTCGGCCGCCGCCGCGCTGAGCGGAGTGCTGCCCCCCGCGGTTACCCGCGAGGCTGTCCAACACTTCTGTACCCGGGAATGGGCCGTGCATCTGGACGACGTGATGTTGCGGCGAACCGGCTGGCACTACTACGAAAAAGACGGCCGGACCGTTGCGGAGCAGACGGCCGCGTGGATGAAGGAACTGCTCGGCTGGAGCGACGCCAGGCGGGACGAAGAACTCCGTCGCTACCGCCAAGCCACGCGATGAACCGCGCCGGCACGAGAAGGGCAGCGCCGGCCTTTTTCCGATCATCACCTTGATCAGAAGAGGTCCAGCACGGAAAATCGTCGGCACCGCCCGGCCCGCCGGGGCGCTCGCCCGCCCCGCTCGCCGGGCCAGATGCGGCGATCGACTGACACACAGCAACCGGGAGCGAACCCCAGCATGATCGGTTTTCTGAGGCCGCCGGCACACCGTCCGCCTTTGGACGAGCGCGACATTCCGTCCACGTATTTCTGGCTCAGGATCCAGGTCTTCGCCGGAATCTTTCTCGGCTATGCCGCCTACTACCTCGTTCGCAAGAACTTCTCGCTCGTCATACCGGACCTGGTTGAGGAGGGATTCTCCAAAACCCAGCTCGGTTTCGCTCTCTCCGGCGTGTCGATCACCTATGGACTGTCGAAGTTTCTCATGGGGAGCGTGTCGGACCGCAGCAATGCCCGAACGTTCATGGCCCTGGGCCTGGCCGCCAGCGCCGCGGTGATGATCTTCATGGGCACCGCTCCATTCGGCACCGCTTCGATCGCCATGATGTTCGTTCTGCTCTCGCTCAACGGGTGGTTTCAGGGAATGGGCTGGCCGCCGTGCGGACGAGTGATGGTTCACTGGTTCTCGCCGGGAGAACGGGGAATCATGATGTCGTTCTGGAACGTGGCACACAATGTCGGGGGCGGGCTGGTCGGTCCTGTGGCCATTCTCGCCATGGAACTCTTCGGCGACTGGCATTCCGTTCTCTACCTGCACGGATTCCTCGCCCTGGCCGCGGCGGTTCTCATCCTTCTGCTTGTACGCGACACGCCTCAGTCGTGTGGCCTGCCGCCGATCGAGACGTACCGGCAGGACTACGCCAAGGCCTTTCAGTACCGCGACAGCCACGAGCAGGAGTTCTCCGCCCGTGAGATCTTCTTCGATTATGTGCTCAACAACAAGCTTCTCTGGGCGATCGCAGTGGCCAACGCCTTCATCTACTTCGTGCGTTATGGCGTGCTCGACTGGGCCCCGACCTACCTGAGCGAAGTCAAGGGGTTCAAGTTCTCCGAGTCGAGTTGGGCCTACGCTCTGTATGAATGGGCGGGCATTCCGGGAACCATCGCCTGCGGCTACCTTTCGGACCGCTGGTTCCAGGGACGCCGTGCGCCGGCCGTGATCCTCTACATGGTCGCCACAGCCGTCTGCCTGGTTGTCTACTGGTGGAATCCGCCCGGTAATCCCTGGCTCGATATTTCCATGCTGATCGCCATCGGATTCCTGATCTACGGGCCCGTGATGCTGATCGGCGTTTTCGCGATCGACCTGGTCCCCAAGAAGGCCGCGGGAACCGCAGCCGGTTTCACGGGCCTGTTCGGCTACGTGGGAGGTTCCGTCGCCGCAGGGGTTGTCATCGGATACGCCGCCCAGCATTTCGGTTGGGATGAGGCCTTCCTGCTCGTGGTCGGCGCGTGTGTCGTCACGATCATCCTGATGGCCATGACGATCGGCGTGGAAAAGAGATCCAACAGCCGTGTTTCCAATGTTTCGGCTGGCGGGGATTCGACGTAGCCGGCTGGGGCGGCCAGTTCAGTGAAACCTCGTGGGTGACAGATGCCGGGGGCTGCGACAACCGGCAGCCCACAGCCGGCCCCAACGGCTTCTGTCCACCAGACGCGACCTGCCACCTACTTGCCAAGGGAGAGTATCACGATGCTGCATAGCGAACAAGCGGGCGATGCGCGGGCAACGTTCCTCGATCAGATCGGCATCTTTCCGCCCCTCCTCTGGGGCTACGTGGGCCTCCTCCTGTTCATGATCGGCGACGGTGTCGAGGCGGGCTATCTCTCGAAATACCTGGTCGATCAGGGAATTGCCAACAAAGAGAACGTGGCCTTCGTGTTCACGGCCTATGGAATCACCGTGGCCATTTCCGCCTGGCTGTCGGGAGCCCTTTCCGACCTCTGGGGCCCGCGGCAGGTGATGGGGCTGGGCCTGTGCATCTGGGGTCTGTTCCACGTGGGCTTCCTGCTGCTGGGGGTGGCCCCCGGCAACTACACGCTGGTGGTCGTGACCTACGCCCTTCGCGGCTTCGGCTATCCGCTCTTCGCCTACGGATTCCTGGTCTGGATCTCCGTGGCCACGCCCCAGCACCGCCTGGGAACGGCCGTCGGCTGGTTCTGGTTCGCCCTGACCGGAGGCTTGATGACTCTGGGCCCCCTGTTCGCCAGCCTGATGATCCCCCGCATCGGTCCCTATCAAACGCTCTGGTGCTCGCTGGCGCTTGTCGTCTCCGGGGGCCTGGTGGGGCTTCTGGGGATTCGCGAACCCATCGGCAAAAAGCGCCTGGCCCCCGCAGGAAAGCACCCCTTGACCACGCTTTTCTCCAGTATTTCCATTGCCTGGGAGAAACCCAAAACGGCAATCGGGTGCGTGGTGCGGATCATCAACACGGCCCCGCAGAACGGCTTCATCGTCTTTCTGCCGATGTACTTCACCGGGGAGACGGTCGGATTCGAAATCGACCGGTGGCTCCGCCTGCTGAGCTTCATGTTCTTCAGCAATATCATCTGGAACCTCCTGTTCGGATTCATCGGCGACCGGTTGGGCTGGCGCCAGACGGTGGCCTTCTGCGGCGGCGTGGGGTCGGCGATCACCACGCTGCTCCTCTATTACCTCCCCACGGCCTTCGGCGCAAACTATTCCCTGGCCATTCTCGCTGCGGTGCTCTATGGGGCAACTCTCGCCGGCTACGTCCCCCTGTCGGCGCTGATGCCGTCCCTGGCGCCGAAGAGCAAGGGAGCGGCCATGTCTCTGCTCAACCTGGGCGCCGGGGCGAGCAACTGGGTCGGGCCTGCGATCGTCTGGGCGTGCCTCCCCGCGGTCGGCGTGGGAGGCGTCATGTGGATCTATGCCGTGCTCTACCTGCTGAGCGCAGTGATGGCGCTGCTGCTGACGCTCCCCGCGGAAGAAGAAACTCCGGCCGGTGAGGCGGGAACCGGCGGTTGCTGCAAGACAACCGCATGATTCGATGACGGGCCGGTGAATGCTCTCACGAGGCGACGACATCGTCGCGCGTCAACACGCCGTCGATCTGACGCATGATTCCGCGGCTGTTGTGATCCTGGAGTTCCAGCGGAAGCTGGTCCTGCGGCCAGTCCTGGTAGCAGATCGGACGGGCAAAACGGAGCATCGCGGCCGTCCCCACGGAGGTCGATCGGGGATCGCTTGCGGCCGGGTAGACGCCGCCGTGATGCATGGCAGCGCACGCCTCGACGCCGGTCGGAGATCCGCCGAACAGCAGCCGCCCGGCCTTGGCCTCCATGACGGCGCGGAGCGGATCGAGCACCGCCCGATCGGCCGGCCCCGCATGGAACGTGGCCGTCAACTGGCCAGGAAGCTCGCAGGCCAGTTCGATCATCTGCTCGGCCGACTGGCAGCGGACCAGGAGCGTGGAGGGGCCGAAGACCTCTTCGGCCATCTCCGGGTCGCGCATGAACGCCTCGGCGTCGGTCGCAAAAAGCGCCGTGGCCGCCTGGGTCTTGTCCAGATCAGGTTCCGGCGCGGAATGGGCGACCAGTTCGACCGCCGGTTTGGCCGAGAGATCTTCGATGCCTCTGGCGTAAGCTTCCAGGATGCCGCGGTGGAGCAGGGTGCATGGACCATCGGCGGAGAAGCACTTGGCCAGGCTGGCCAGGAAGCGGTCGAGACCTTCGCCTTCCAGGGCGATGATCAGGCCGGGATTGGTGCAGAACTGTCCCGATCCAAGCACGACCGAGGCGTGCAGCCCGTCGGCGATCTCGTCGGCTCGTTCGGCAAGGGCCCCCGGCAGGACGAATACCGGATTGACGGAACCCATCTCGGCATAGACCGGGATCGGCACCTCGCGCGAGGCGGCTGTCTGAAAGATGGCCCGTCCGCCGGCAAGCGAACCGGTAAAAGCAACCGCCTGGATTCCCGGATGACGCACGAGAATCTGCCCGGGCTCGTGCTGCACCCCGTGCACGAGGGCAAACCAGTCGTCGGGGTAGCCGGTGCTGGCCAGGGCCTTCTGAATGGCCACGGCGGTCATCTCGCAGGTTCCGGGATGGGCCGGATGCGCCTTGACCACCACCGGATTGCCCGCCGCCAGGGCCGAAGCCGTGTCGCCGCCGGCCGCCGAGAAAGCAAGCGGAAAATTGCCGGCCCCGAATACGGCCACTGGGCCCACGGGGATCAGCATGCGGCGCACGTCGGGTTTGGGCACCGGGCGCCGCCGCGGCTGGGCGAGGTCAATGCGGGCGTCGACCCACGAACCCTCGCGAACCACTTCGGCAAACATCCGCAGTTGGCCGGTGGCCCGGGCCCGTTCCATCTTCAGTCGCGTCTGGGGCAAGCCCGTTTCCGCCTCGGCGCGATCGAGCAGCGGCTGGCCGAGGGCTTCCAGTTCGTCGGCAATATGCTCCAGGAGCTCGGCGGTCGTTTCGGGCGACCGCCCGTCGCGCTCCTGGAAGGCGAGCGAGGCCATCTCCGCGGCCCGATTGATCTCGCTGGCTCGGGCTTCGTGGAACCGCGGTTCCAGGGGTTCGCAGGTGGCCGGGTTGCGGGCCTGGAAAATGTCGTCTCCCTCAGCCGAGAGTGTTCCGCCGATGAAGTTCTTTCCGTGAAGTTGCATGACGAGGACTCCTGGAGGAGTGGTGTCGGGGGAGGGGCCGGTTCCGGTTCCGCGTCCGGCCCGACGCGGGGCATCCCCCACGCGTCCTCCGTCCATTCAACTGCCGGCGCGAACTTCCGCAAGCCGCCCTGCGCTAGTCCAAGGTCATTTTATCCAAATAGCGGGGAACGGTAACCTCCCAGCGGCGTTCGGCACGAAGCGTATCGGCAAGGTTCATGGCCCCCTTCTCCTCGCCGTGCACGAGAAACAACTGCCGGGGGGGGTGCTTCAGCTCGTCGAGCCAGCCGAGCAGACCGTTGCGGTCGGCGTGGCCCGAGAAGCCCTCGATCCGCTCGATGCGAGCCTTGACGGCATGCATGCCCCCCAGGATGCGAACCTCGGAGTTGCCCTCCAGGATCTTCCGCCCGAGCGTGCCGTAGGCCTGATAGCCGACGAACAGGATGGTCGACTCGGGACGCGAGATATTCTGCCGCAGGTGATGCTTGATCCGTCCGGCGGTGCACATTCCCGAGGTGGCCATGATGATCGCGGGACGCTTTCGCTTGTGGATGGCTTTCGATTCGTCGATCCCCTCGACCATCTTCAGGCCGGGAAACTGGAAGGGAGATTCTCCCGACTGGATCATGGTCCACGCCTCCTCGTCGAAGCATTCCCGGTGGCGATGGAAGACGCGGGTGACGTCCGAGGCCATGGGGCTGTTGAGGATCACGTCGACCAGGGGAATCCGCTTGCTGCGCACGAGCCGTCCGAGGTGGTAGAGGAGTTCCTGGGCCCGCTCCACGGCGAACACGGGAACGACCAGGTTGCCCCCCGCCTCGACCGTCTCGCAGACGATCTGGGCCAGCCGCGCTTCCACGTCCGTAGAGCCATTGTGAATGCGATCGCCATAGGTCGATTCCATGACCACATAGTCCGCCTCCGAGAAGACGCTCGGGTCGCGCAGGATTGGCTTGTTGCGCTGCCCCAGGTCGCCGGAGAACAGGATCCGCCGCGTATCGCCGTTGCGGGAGGAGACCACCTCCACGATCGAGGAACCGAGGATGTGCCCGGCGTCGTGAAAGGTCACTCGCACCTGGTCGCCGATCGGGATCTCCCGGTTGTAGGGAACCGGCTGCAGCAGGGGAAACGTCTTGCGGGCGTCGGCGGGCGTGTAGAGCGGAAGCACAGGGTGTTTGCCCTGTCGGCCTTCCTTGCGGTGCCGCTTCCGCTTGTACTCCGCATCTTCTTCCTGGATGCGGGCCGAGTCTTCCAGAATGATCTCCGTCAGTTCGGAGGTCGCCTCGGTGGCGTAGATCGGCGCCTTGAGGCCCTGCTTGACCAGCCGCGGGAGCATCCCGCAGTGGTCGTTGTGGGCGTGCGTGAGGAGAATGGCGTCGATGCTCCGCAGATCGATGGGAAAGTCGTCCCAGTTGCGATCGGTGAAATCCCGTTCCTGATACATGCCGCAATCGATGAGAAATCGCACACCACCCACGTCGAGCAGGTGCTTTGAACCGGTGACCTGTCGATTGGCGCCAAGGAATTGGATTTTCACAGAAGCTCTCCGGAGAACGAAGGGGCAGGTTGTTCCAAGTGTAGCAGGCGGGCCGAAGAATGCCACCCGATCGGAACCCAAAACCAAAGCGAGGACACCTGGGTGGTTCGGATCGTTCCGATCGCCCGGACTGGAGGGCCAGTCAGATGGAACAGGTACGGCCGGCGCGGGGCCGCCCCGAGACCGCCGCTCACCACTCCCGCGGCGAAACCAGCTCTTCCCCCTGGATCGTTCCCAGGGCACCCCAGACACCATAGGGGCTGGGGCCGTCGGTCGTCTCGGCGGCGGTCGGGTCCCCGGCGTCGATCGTCTCCGACACGAATCGGACCGAGCCATCGGCCAGCGCGGCATTGATTCCGCCGGGATGCCTGCTGCTGGGCGGGACAATGCCCCAATCGTGTCGCCGGCGCCCGTCGACCACCGCGCCGTCCCGTCCCATGGAGGCGGCAGAATTGGGTTCGGTGACGGTCGTGATGCCGCCAAAGGGAAGCCGGCCATTGGCCCACATCATGGCCGACATGTCGAAAGGCCTGGCAGCGCTGGAGAATTCGTAGCCGTCGATCATGGCCTCGCTGCTGGCCGGCGAGGTCTCCAGGTCCGGAACGTCGGCCGCAATGCTCCAGGATTGGTCCATCGACGCCGGCGGGCCTTTGGGGGGAATCGACCGCTCTGCAATAGCCAGGGTGCAACTCGTGCCGTCGGTGATCATCGCCACATTCACTCCCGACTTGCGACCGAACATGCCGCGGGGAATCCTTCGCGGCTCCGTATGGGCCACCACGTCGCCCCAGGAGAAGCGATAATTCGTCTGCCCTGGCCGCCCCACAACCGGCATAGCACCCGGATCGCTGGGGCAGAGCAGCACGGGCGCCTGCGCATACCAGGGCCGATAGCTGGCGATCGCGTCGTCGGCGGTGATGTCCGGCCGCGGGCCAAATCGCGGAAACTCGGTCTCGTCGTACGTTCGCGGTTCGTTCATCTGGTTGAACACCGGGGCCTGGCCCAGGAAGGGCATCAGCGGGGCCCAGCCGCTCAACTCACCCATGTTGCACGTCAGGTCCGTGCCGTCGTCGGTCCCCCCCTGGCCGAAAGGAAACACATTCCAGGCGTCATGATAACTTTGCAGCGCCAGGCCTATCTGCTGAAGGTTCTGAGTGCAGTGCGAGCGCCGCGCCGCCTCGCGGGCGGCCTGGATCGCCGGCAGAAGCAGCGCGATGAGAACGCCGATGATCGCTATCACGAACATGAGTTCAATGAAGGTGAACCCGCTATGGCGACTTGGCAAGGTCATCGAGAAATCGGCTGCGTTCCGGCCGTTCCGTCTCTTCATCGTTCCACCACTCCCGGCCACTGGTCAGACTCGGATCGCCGCCATCGCTGCCGATGGTCCGGCAATGCGAGCACACCCTACTATGTCTTTGTAGGGGAAGCGGCCACCGGGTTCAAGCAGCATGGTGCTTGCCCGGAGCATTCTGGCCCCGAAAACGGCCATCGATCGTGCCCGGCACGACGAACTCCAGAAATCGCCCAGCCTTGCACAAAAACTCGCGGCCGGTGGCCCTGCCGCCCTGGGATCCTTGGCCGGAAACCTCGCGATTTCTGGGTCTGCGGTCGGCAAGGGATTGACGGAGGGCATGGCTTGAAATAGGGTAACCAACAGAAACAAGATCGCGGGGAGGTTGTTCGAAAACAGGGGGCAGCCCCTGGTCTCGGAGCGGCCCCAGAGTCCTTAGGCGAGGGGGAGTCTTATGCGAGGTTGTCTTCTGCAGGCCGCTGTCCTGTCCGTTCTTGTTGGTGTGGCAGGTTGTACCCAGGCGACTCGCCGGGAAGGCCCGGAACTGGTCAAGGTCACCGGAATGGTTTCCCTGGACGGCCAGCCGCTCGAAGGTGCCCATATCCGGTTCAGCCCTGAATCGAAAGGACCGGCTGCCTTCGCTATCAGCGACAAGCGCGGCCGTTTCGAACTGCGGACCTTCGATCCGGGCGATGGGGCGGTTCCAGGAAAATACGCGATCTCCGTAACCAAGGACGTGACCGAAGGGGGAATGGAATTCGACAACGAGGCGGCCATGGAAGCCTATCTCAAGGAGCATGGCCGCAATTCGTCCAAGCGAACCACCGTGCGCGTTCTGCCCGAAAAGTACTCGTCCAGGAAGACTTCCGGCCTCTCGGCGGAGGTGAATGTGGCGAAGAACAACTACGTGGAGATCCTCTTGTCGAGCAAGTGACCGGCGCACAAAAAAACCGGCGCGACGCGCTCCCCCCGGGCGCGGCCGCCGGTCGCAGCGTCTGTCCGATAGACGCTGCTTTGTGGGTTGCGGCGGTATCACTCCGCCGATCGATTTCTCTCAAGCCCGCTGGCGGTACGCCCCCGCTCGGAGGCTGGCCCTCCATCGGCGGCTTCGCCCGCCTGCGTCTTCCACGCTACTCGCGGTCCCAGAGCAGTTCGCTTCCCGACCGGGACCCCATGGCCCCCCAGACCCCGTAAGGACTTACCTGAGATACCACTTCGGGGAGCGTGAGGTCGCCGGTATCGATGGTTTCGCTGATGAACCGGACCGAGGCGTCCACCATCAGGCCGTTGACGCCGCCGGAGTGATAGCTCGAGGGGGTAAAGATGCCCCAGTACCACCAGTCCAGGTCGGAAATGCAGCTCGGACCGTTGGGGGCGATCACCGTCGTAAATCCGGTAAAGACCGGCCGCCCGTCGCACCAGCGCTGACCGCTCAAGGGGCGAGGGACAAGATCGTACAGCAGTTGGTTGCGCATGCCTTCGGCCAGGGCACACCGGCTGGGATCGCCGATCGGCTCGTCGGCGACCCCCGTGCCGCCGATCGCGCCCCGGTTTCTCGCGATTCCGGATTGAACGAGGGTGTAGTTGTCGTTCGTGCTGATCCGCCGCTCCGAGAGCATGATCGTGTGGGTGGTGCCGTCCTGAACGTCCTCGAAACTGGGGAAAGTCATGAAACCGAACATGCCCCGAGGCTGGGGCACCAGGTCGTTTCTCATGATCGTGTCCCCACGGCTCATCACATAGCTCGTGCGGCCGTAGTCGTCCCGGTCCTTGTCGCTCTCGCCTCCGGCAGGATCCGACGGGCAGATGAAGGAAGGAACCGGAACATCCCAGAGCGGATAGTAGGGATCTCCCGCATATTCGTCCGGATGCTTGCCCCAGGGAGCAAACACGTAGTTGTCGTTATTCTCGAACCGGTTGCTGATGCGATCGTAGAGGGCTGACTCCTCCAGGTAGGGCATCAGGAATACCAGGCCCGACATCGTCTCCCGGTTGGAGAGAATCCGCGTGGGGCCAAAAGTCCCGCCGCGGCCGAATGGGAAACAATCATGGGCTTCGTGGTAGTGATGAAGGGCAATGCCGAGTTGCTTGAGCTGGTTCTGGCACTGCGACTTCCTCGCCGCCTCACGCGCCTTCTGGACCGCAGGCAGTAACAACGCAACCAGGATCGCAATGATCGCAATGACCACCAGAATCTCGACGAGCGTGAACGCCCGTCTCAACTTGACGCGCGACATGAGAATGACTCCTGGAACAGGGAAACGCGGATCATGGCGAAATCACCACGCCGACCGTCAACCCGCCTCGAACGGCCGGTGCGTACGGGGTATCTTCCCGTTCTAAGGGCTCTTCTCGTTCCGCAGCCTCTTCCCGTTCCAGGGTCTCGATTCGGGGTCCGAACCGTTGCTTCTATTCTTAGACAAAGTGGACGGATTTGCAAGGAAATATCGTAGCTGGCAACTGGATTCTTTGCGGCCTGGCAGCCAGTGCAGCACTTGATGCGAAAGATTGCCGGTCAGGGAAGCTAGAAATATCCCCCGATCAAGCGTATCGGCTTATCAGGTCGCCCCCGCTTGAGGCACCCTCGCCCTGGTGTCCATCGCGATTTCGAGGTAATCCCGTTGCGGGGGTATTCAAGGCCGGTTCGTTTCCATACCCGCCTGCAGTGCGGTGGCCAAGGTTGCCAGCTCCGCCCTGGAGAAATTGCCGCTGATCTCCACCCGCTCGCCAATCGGGGAGCGAATTGTTGGGCAGCTCACCACACGGCCATCGACCACAATAGCCAGACGGCGGTCGATATTGGCGGCGGTCAGTTCCCGCAATCGCCGCCCCCCTTCGACATCGAAGACCACGCCGATCCGCCCCGGCTTGCCGGGCTCGGCAATCACACTCACCTCATGAACCCGCCACTTCTCCTCTCCCGGCCGGGCCGCCGCCAGCGATTTCTCCGGTACCTGCCAGAGAAGGACCTGGGTCTGGCCATCCACCACGCGGGTCACAAACTGCGACGTATCTTCCATGGAGTGGCTGGCGTCGTACCAGCCGAGGTCCTTGCCGGTTTGGGCGAAGGTTTTGGCCTCCTCTTCGTTGGCAGCGATGCGAAGTTCGAGAATGCCCGCGGCCAACTCAGCCTCCTTCTCCCCGAGCTGGCGATACTCGATGTCGAGTCCGCCCTCGGCGGTCTCGGCCAGGACCTTCACGAGGAATCGGCGTTTCTCGGGCGTGGTGACAACCAACTCGCAGGGAAGATCTTTTGGGAGCTGATAGATCTTGGCATCGTCCTTCCGGCCGTTCACCTTGTAGGCCTTTGCCGTTCCGTTCTCGAACAGTTCGACTTCACCGCCGCGGAGGCAGAACAGCATCGAGTCGAATCCCAGGTCGCCCTTGCCAAGCTTGGTGAAGTCGGCCGCGTCTCCCTCAGGCTCCTTCCACGGCAGGCGGAGCATCTCGCCACTGGCCAGATCGAGGACGACCGCGGTGTCTTTGGTGTCAGCGTCGGGCAGGTGAATCTTGCGCGGGGCGATGTGTCCCGTGAGCCGATTCACGGGCGTCTCGTCCGGACGAATTCTCCCAGATTTCGACTGGCCGGGAGGCGGACAAGAGAACGTCCCCTTGAACTCAAACTTGCGCTTCCATTCTGCGGCCAACTTCTCCGCTCGTTCACGAACGGCCTGTTCAACCCCAAGCTCGAACTCGAGCAGCAGTGTCGCTTGCCTCGGGTGGACAACTCGGGCCGCAAGCCCTTCAACCTCCTCAAACGTCGTGGGGATGTTGCAGAACGTCATGCTTCCATCGGCACCCATGTGCCACCGCACGCCCGGGCCAAGCAGCGGGTAGACCGTCGCTTTGAGAGAAGAGTCCGCCTGCGACCGAGCACTCGCTTCAGCACCGTTTTTGCGAATTGCCAGAAACATTTCGGCAGCCTTGATTCTCGCACGCAGTTCGCCGATTTTTGGGTGCTGTTCCCCGTACTGTGTCAACTCCTTCTCAAGCTCGATCTTGCGCTGCAACAATTCTTGCTCCACCTGAGACAAGAAATCGGCACTGCTCTCTGCGGCTTCTGCCAACACGCGGAAGTTCTTCCTGGCTTCTTCGAGATTCTCGATGTCGAGCAACACAGGCGGCACGCCGTCACGCACCCGGGTCTCCATACCAGCGATCCGCCATCCTTCCTTCCCGGATCTCAGTATCCAGCTCATCTGGGTCGTCGTACCGTAGTCGGTCCAGGAAGTGGTCACTCGCGCTCGTCCATCCTCGATGTGTGTGACATCACCGACTGCAAACGTGGCCGTGCTGCTCTTCACGGGAGCCACTTGCCATCCGAGTTCCTTGATCGTGGCCCTGGCCGCCGGAGTGAACAGCGAAGCGGCCTTCGCATTATCTCCGTCGCGTGCGGCTTCAAGGAGCTTCCTGACTACCTCCTCCGGTGGTTCCTCGCGAGCAACGCTGTTGGTCGCACCGGCCGCCTGGTCCGACGCCGCCCGCGGCGGCGATCCCTTGCTCCCCAACTTCTGCTCGCCGATATCGCTGGCATACTTGAAGCCGAACTGCTTGGCGAAAACTGTGGCCCGGCTGACACATTCGTTGCGCAGCTTGACGCTGATCTCGGAGGAATACCCCACCTCGAGCACGGTTTGTGGCCGATTCGGCACCTTCTCAAGCAGCCAGGGCAACTCGTCCGGCTTGACCGGTGCGCCCTCAAAGGTCATGGTCTCCTCATCCTGGATCACCCAGCGGACGAAGTAGAGCTTCTCTGAAGCAACTGTGGCGGCCGCGCCCTCGAGCGGCTTCTCTCCCTTCCGCACCATCCGCACTTCCACCCGCGTGATCCAACCTTCCTTCACGTCAAGGGTCTCGCCGTGCGGATCGTAGCCGTCCATCTCCAGCGTGATCGTGCGGACGCCGGGCGGAACGAGAAACAGCCCGTCGGACCTGCCCAACTCCTTGCCGTCTAAAACGATCGATGCACCGGGCGGCGTCGTGCGCACGTAGATTCGCGTCGACCGCTCGGCCGATGTCGTGGCCGGCGGTGCGAAAACAGTTGACAGTACCAGCGCGAAAAGAGCTGCGTTCATGATCGAGTTCCTCGACGAGTCGTTGTTTCAGCCTACCACATTCGTAGCTTGGCTCTCCAGAGCCGAGGCCACTACCCCCTAGGGCGTGAAGAAGGCAGCAGGCACTCCAGGGTCGCGTCCCACCAAAAGACCATTTTGCGCGACGCGGCATGAATCTTTCCGGGTTTCTTGCGAATTTCCTGCTGAGAAATAGAATGAACGCCTGCAGAACCATTCCCGCACGCCCCACACGGACCGCCGGAAACACGTGGTGAATAACGGTCTCGACACCCAACCCGACCTGCTCCAGCGGCTCCGCCAGGGGAGTGATCACCTGGCCTGGGACGAGTTTTTCGAGCGCTACTGGCGCGTCGTCTTCGGCGCTGCCCGCCGGCGCGGTTGCTCGGAGCATACGGCCGAAGAGATCGTCCAAGACGTCATGCTGGCCGTCTTCCAGTCGCAGGACGTGTTCCACTACGACCCCGAGCGGGGCCGGTTTCGCGACTGGCTGGCGGCTTTGGTCCGCAACAAGGTGGCCGAACATCGCCGGCGTCCGGCCCAGCGGGTTCGGGCGGCCGGCGGCGACCATGCGCCCGTCGCCCTGACCGAGGCGGAATCGGACGAAACCCTGCCGGACGAAGCCTGGGAGGCGGCCTTCGAAGAAGCCCTGCTCGTCGTCCTCCTCGACGCGGTTCGTCGCGAGGTCAATCCGCGAACCTTCCAGGCCTTTGAGCTTTCGGCCATTCGAGGAATGTCGGGTTCGGACGTGGCCCGCCTGACCGGCCAATCCCGCAACGCCGTCTACCTCGCCCGCCGCAAGGTGACACAGCGGCTGGAGCAGCTCGGGGCGTCCTACCGCCAGCATGGCGAGTTGCCGGAACGGCTTCGGCGCGCCGTCCAGTCGCAACCGGCCCCGGCAGTCCAGCGGTCGCTGACGACGCGGATCGTGCTTTCAGGCCGGGGACAATAACCGTGGGACAGGATTTTCTCCTGCCCAGACGGCTTGGAAGCCCGTCCCGCACCAAAGATGAAGTTGGATACAAGACAAACAAATGTCGCTCTCCCAGTCAGCCCCTCCCGAGATCCCCGATTTCGACCTGCTACGGCAGGTCGGCCGCGGTGGGTTCGGAGAGGTGTGGCTGGCCCGGAACCTGGCTACCGGGCACCTGCGTGCGATCAAGGTCATTCCCCTCGAGAAGGGAGGCAGTGTGGGCCCTGCCGGCCGGGAGATCACTTCCCTCACCCGTCTGGAAGCCAACGTACACCAGAAACACCCCAATCTGCTCGACATCCAGCATGTGGGGCGGACGCAAACACATCTCTTCTATGTCATGGAGGCGGCCGATGATGTTTCAGGCGGCCGCCCCGAGGCAACGGAAACCTACCAGCCCGCCACGCTGGAAAGCCGTCTGGCCGCCGGTCCCCTTTCGGCAGAGGAGTGTTGGCGTCTGACGGAGGAGTTGCTGGCCGGACTGGAGGCCCTTCACAAGGCCGGGATGGTCCATCGCGACGTGAAACCCGGCAATTGCCTGTTTGTGGGCGGAGTGCTCAAACTGGCCGACTTCGGGCTCCTGACCGAGTCTCATGGAGCCGTCTCCCGGATCGGCACCGAGACCTATATGCCCCCTGACGGCCGGATGGATACCCGAGCCGATGTCTACGCCGCCGGCCTGGTGATCTACGAGATGCTCACCGGGCTGCCGGCGCGACGGTTTCCCACTCTGGCGGAACGTGCCGAGGTCATTCGTCGGGACCGCTGCCTGGCAGCGCTCAACTGTCTGACCCTGACCGCCTGCCAGCGCGAGGCCGGCAAGCGTCCAGCCGACGCACGGGCGATGGCCGGACTGCTCAGCGAGCTGATCACGGGCATCGCCCGTGCGTC
>CAZLWV010000096.1:2213-17204 GCA_964563135.1 uncultured Planctomycetaceae bacterium | reverse complement strand
GCCAGCGCTGCGTCTGGCCGTGGTGGGGGCGGTACTGTTGGCCGCTGCCATTCCCGTTGGGGCCATACTCCACAAGACACGTCGCCTTGAGAATCCACCTCCCTCGGCCCCGGCCGGCGCCCGCTCCCAAGAGATCGCAGTCAGTTTCATCACCGACCCCTTCGACGCGGAGATTCTCATTGACGGCCAGGTGCTGCGCGGCCCTGACGGTTCACCCTATCAGACGCCCGTCACGGTACCCAACCTGCCTGTCGGCGAGCATGACGTGGTTTTTCGCCGCGCTGACCGTCCCGATCTGCCGGCCGGGCGGATCAATTTCGATACCACTGGCGAGATCGAGGCAAGATGGGAAAAGGTCAAATGACCGTCGAGGCATAGGCCTGTCCCAAGGCTGCCAGCGCATCGCTGGCAGCGGCGAGAATTCCTAAGTCGGCTCCAGAACGCCCGTTCTGCGGCAGCCCCTCACCTGGCCAGGGCCATGGCGAGAATTGCAGCAGCCATTGCCGAGACCATCGCCGCGCCGATGAGAATAGCCACCTGTTTCCAGCCCAGTAGCTGCCCGAGGATCTTGTGCCGCGCCATATAGACCGCGCTGACGGCACTGCTTGCACCGAGCAGGGCAAACAGGTCCCACGGAGCCTCGCCACGAAAGGCGCTTCGATACATGATGTCGATGAGGATCGCGAAAGTGAGGAAGTTGAGCCCCCACGAGTTGGCGGCATGCGCCACTGCCACGGTCCGCTCGTCAACCTTCACAACCTGAGGGGTATTCACGGCTTCTCCTCGAGAAAGAACAAGTCTTCCACTCGCCTCTCCAGACGTCGGGCGAGGACCAGGGCCAGCAGGGCGGAAGGATTGTACTGGCCGGTTTCGATGGAACTGATGGTCTGACGGGTCACACCGGCCAGCAGAGCAAGCTGTTCCTGGGAAAGGCTCTTCTCGGCCCGTGCCACCTTCAAGCGATTGACCAGACGAAAACCCGCCACTCTCTACTCCTCCTGTACCGTTATCCTACCCGATCGGCCACGATGTGTCAAGTATACTTGTCAATCTGCAATGTAAACCTGACATTCTGACAATTATTCACGGCAGAGACACCTTTCGCCAGGCCGCGTTTGTCCACTTCTCTCCGCGACCTGCCACCAGGCGGTCTGGGGTCGCCCTGCCTGTCCGGCCAGCTCGCCAGCGCTCGACCACAAGGCGCCTCAGGGGAGCTGGCGGTCACCCAGGCGGTGATCGGCGGCAACGTCCTTCGGCGTCCTCCCATTTTTCCTCCTTTCACACCTGCCGAACATTTTCTCTGCCAGAACGCCGCTTTCTGGGGGAGAACTGGTCTTGAACGTCTCCCCACAAATCTTTAGCATCCGGCCGCCTTTCCCGACGGACGAAGGCCCCCTGCGCCGGACCGTTGCACAAATGCTGCGCCGGCCGGTGGCGGTCGTCCTACAATTCCGTTGCGCCCGTTTCCGGTTTTCTGCGGCGGTAGAGGCTGTCTCGACGGCCTCGTTTGCGGCCCCGCGGAAATCCAGATCCGGCTGGTCAGTATCTCCTTCTTGTCGTTTCTGCGCCTGGCGAACGAGGGCACGAAAGAGGCGAGCGGGAGGTTGCTTGCCGGCTGGCTTCCGGCCGACTCGGCGCGCCGATTGCCGGACCGTTCGTCATTTTGCGGTTCTCCGTGACACGTCGTGCCCTGTGCCGACCGGGGTCGGGTTCTGCGTTTTCCCGGTCGCCAGTCGGGGCAGCACGGCCTTGGAGCCAGAACTGCTTCCATCAACACGATTGATTGGGACATTCCGGTGAACAATTCACACGATTCCAGGCAGCCGGCGCGCGTTGCGCGCCTGGTCGGTGTTGGGGCATGGGTTCTCGTCACGCTCGGCATCGCCTGCGCAGCCCACGGGCAAGGACAGGCTCCCTTGGACTACCGCGCCTATCCCCTGAAATACAAGTCGGCCGCCGAGATCGAGCGGATGCTCCGCGATGTTCTGCCGGGCCTGGGCTCTACGACTGATATGATGGCCGACGCGCAGACGAACCGGATTCTCCTTCGCGGCCCCGAACAGGCGCACCAGGTTGCCCGACAACTGATCGATTCCTCCGATCGCCCCGATGTGCCCGGCCCCGCGGAACAGCCGGTCGTGCAGACCTATCCTTGCGACGCCAGCCGCCTGCAGGCCAGTGCCGACCGCATCCGGTCGGCCTTCTCGACCTTCGGGGTACGGGTTGCGATCGATCCTCGTTCGCCCCAACTGCTGGTTCTTGCGCCGCCGTCGATCCACGGGCTCGTGGCGCGGCTGCTCGCCTCCTCCGCACCTCTCCCGGTTCCCTCGGAGGTTCCTCGCCCGCTCCCCAAGCCCGACGTGGTGGCGGCGGGGCCGCCGCCGAGCCAGGCGGAACTGGCGATCCAGCAGACCCTGGCCAGCCGCGAGGTGCGGAAGGAAGAATTCGTTACGCTCGCAAACGCCGATGTGGGAACCGTCGAAGCCAGGCTGAGGGACCTGCTTGGCGCGCGGCTGGAACCGCTGGCGGCTCGCGAGCAGGGCTGGCCCGACTATCTCCTGACCGACAGGCAGGGTGAACATGTCGAGCTGCATCTGGATCGTGATCGCCACGGCATCCGGGTGGTGGGCAAGCAGTCGCTCACCAACCAGATGGCCCGGTTGATCCGCACGCTTGACAGCCCGGTCGCGCCGCAGGGGAGAAAAGTCCGTGTGCTTCCGGTGCGCCGCGCCGATCCGGCCAAAGTCCGCGAGGCGGTCGAAGCCTACCGGTCCGGCGGTGCCCAGTACGATACCGGACGCCCTTCGCCTCCCGGCAACCAGAGCAGCCGCCTGCGCTACGGCAATGCCGGGGTGGAACTGGTAGCCTACCTCTTCCAGCCTGCCGGTGCCGAAGCCGCCGACGCCGCCGGCCAGAAAGAAGCCGAGGAAGAGGGCCGGCTGCCGATGGAGGGACTCCCGCAGCCGGGACCCGATGTGGAATACGAGGTGCTGCCCGACCTCGACGTGATCATCCTCCGGGGCCGCGACAGCGACGTCGACGATGTGACTCGCATGATCGAAGAAATCGAACGCATCAGCGCCGAGACGGTGCCGGAGATCGAGATCTACTTTCTCAAGCACGTCCAGGGATCGGCCATCTCCGAGATCGTGGCAGGGGTGTCGCTCGACCTCCTCGGCGGCCGCCAAGGCCGCATCACCGTCACACCGCTCGTCAAGCCCAATGCCCTGCTCCTGATCGGCTGGGGCGAGGCAGTCAAGGCGGTCAAGGACCTGATCTGGAAACTCGATCAGCCGACCGAGCCGAACACCCAGTTTCGGATCTTCACGCTCCAGCACGCCGCGGTGGCCACCGTAGGGGCCACGATCCTGCAGACGTTTGCCAACCGCGGGGGCCTCATGCCCCAGGTGCAGATCACACCCGACATGCGGCTCAACGCCCTGGTCGTGCGCGCCGCTCCCACCGATATGGCCGAGGTCGAAATGCTCATCCAGCGTCTCGACGTTCCCTCACCGGGCCCCGTCTCCCAGGCTCGGATGTTCAAGCTGCAGCATTCGCTCGCGGGCGACCTGGCCATGACGCTCCAGCAGGCGATCAGCAACACAGCCGGCGGACTCGGAACTCAGCGGTCGGCGGCCCTCGAGCTGTTCGATGTCGAAGGGCAACGCCTGATCCGTTCCGGAGTGCTCGACGACGTCCAGATCACTCCCGATGTGCGCACCAACACCCTGGTCGTGTCCGCGCCGGCCGAGAGCATGGAGCTGGTGGCCGCCCTCATCAAGCACCTCGATTCGCCCTCGGCCGTGGCCCAGATCAAAGTCTTCCGCATTCGCAACGGCGACGCAACGTCCATGGCCACCATGCTCCAGGGCCTGCTGCCGTCGGCCGCGACCGTGGGAACCAGGCCGCAGCTTCCAGGCGCCGAAGGCGAAAGCTCGCTGGTGCCCGTCCGCTTCTCCGTCGACACGCGCACCAACAGCATCATCGCCACCGGCAGCGAGGGAGACTTGACGATCATCGAGGCCCTTCTCACCCGCCTCGACGAGGAGGATGTGCAGTCGAGAATCAACGACGTCTACCGGCTGAAAAACGCGCCGGCACCCGACGTGGCAGAATCGATCAACGAGTTCCTCCGCAGCGAGCGCACGATCCAGCAGGCGACTCCCGGGGCGATCAGCGCCTACGAGCAGATCGAGAAGGAGGTGGTGGTGGTCCCCGAAGTGGTGAGCAACTCGCTCATCGTCAGCGCCGCGCCGGAATACTATAAAGACATCATGGAGCTGATTGAGAAGCTCGATGCCCAGCCTCCCCAGGTGATGATCCAGGTGCTGATCGCCGAGGTGACGCTCAACGATTCCGAGGAGTTCGGCATCGAGCTGGGGCTGCAGGATTCGGTGCTGTTCGATCGCAGCCTGCTTTCGGACCTGGAAACCGTCACCACCACCACCCAGGAGGCAGGCCTGTCACAGGTGACGACGGAAGAGATCGTGGCGGCCACCAACACGCCGGGCTTCCTCTTCAACGAGAATCCCACAAGCTCGCTGGGCAACACCGGGGCCTCCGACGCCTTGTCGACCGCCGGTATCATCGGCAGCCAGGGGCTCGCCAACTTCGGCACCGGACGAGTCAGCAGCGAGCTCGGGTTCGGAGGTCTCGTGCTGTCGGCCAGCAGCGAAAGCGTGAGCGCCATGATCCGCGCCCTCAAGGAAAACAAGCGCCTGGACGTGCTCAGCCGGCCCCAGATCATGACCCTCGACAACCAGCCCGCCTTCATCCAGGTGGGCAAGCGGGTACCCCGCATCACCGGGTCCACCGCCCAGAGCCGGGGGCTGGTCAACACGATCGAGCTGGAAAACGTGGGCTTGATCATGGGCGTTACGCCCCGAATCAGCCCCGACGGCATGGTCGTGATGGAGATCGACGCCGAGAAGTCCGACCTCGATCCGATCTCGGAAGGTATCCCCGTGGCGGTCTCCGACGGCACGGAAATCCGCTCGCCGAGCATCAACGTCACCATGGCCCAGACCACCGTGAGCGCCGCCAGCGGGCAGACAATCGTCCTCGGCGGCCTGATCACCCAGAGCGAGGCGGTGGTCCACCGCAGCGTCCCCTGGTTGAGCGAGATCCCCGTGCTCGGCAACCTCTTCCGCTACGACGGCCAGACCTGCAAACGCGCGGAACTGCTCATCGTTCTCACCCCCCACGTGGTCAAGAGTCAGGAAGAAGCCGAGAACGTCAAGCGTCTGGAAGCCGCCCGCATGCACTGGTGCCTGGCCGACGTGAACAAACTGCACGGCCAGACGGGCCTGGTCAACATCGCGGAAGGCCACGACCTCAGCGACGGCTCGACCGACACTATCTACCCCGATGCCGACCCCATGGGGGTGGGCGTCAAGCCGCCGGCCGACGGCCAGTGGGAGTCGCTCGAAGTGGTCCAGCCGCCGACCCTGGAGGAGAGACTCAAGACAGCGCCCACGCCGGCTCCCCAGCCGACGCCCGCGCCGCGGCAGTCGCCCCCTGACCAGTCGGAACTCGGCCCCTACCGGACCGGCCCCTCCCAGCCGCAGCAGTCGGCCGCGGCTCCCGTAATCCCTGCGCCCAACACCACCAGCCAGTATGGTCCGGTGGGCTACGGGCCGCTTGCCCCGTCCCCCTCCTCGGCCTACCCGATGCCCGCGACCTACAGCGTGCCCTACGGCACGCCGACAACCGCCGCCGTGCCGGCCCAGTATCCGATGTACTGAGTTTCCTCACGACCAAGAGACTTTCAAAAGGGCAGGCGAGGAAAGAACCAGACCAGCAAGGCAGTGCCTGACGGTACAAAACCACCTTGCCGGTCTGGTCCGTCTTGCCCGCCTTCCGGCCGGCGGTCCGGCCACTTCAGATGGATGAATCGATACCAAAAGGCCCTGACGGTCATGTCCAGACTGACATTCACGGTTTCACTCTCGGTCCTTCCGCTCCTTGCGATGGCGCTGTCGGGCTGCTCCAGTCTCAACCTCTCCAAGGGACTGAAGTGGCCCGGGGGAAGCGACAAGCCGCAGATTCCCGACCAGATCGTCGACGTGTGGACCGACGACGTACTCCACCAGTCGGGGCAGCCCTCCAAGCGAGGCTTCGGCGGCCGCCTCATGTTCTACAACCGCGACAGCGAGTTACCCGTCAAGGTCGACGGGGCCCTGACCGTCTACCTGTTCGACGACCAGTGCGAAGATCCGGTACGGGCGGAACCCGCCCACAAGTTCATCTTCCCGGCAGAGACCCTCGAAAAACACTACAGCAAGTCGGAACTCGGCCACTCGTACAGTTTCTGGCTGCCGGTTGACGACGTGGGCGGAGTCGAGAAGAAACTGACCATCATCGCCCGTTTTGCCCCCAAGGCCGGCGGCAAGGTCATGACCAAGCCCTCCGCCCAGTTCCTGCCGGGACTTCCGGCTGACGATACCAAGAGTCCGCTCGTCAAACGGTTCGAAGCCCGCCAGTTCCAGAAGAAGGCCAATGGCGAGGTCCGCCAGGTGGCCTACATCGAAAGCACGCCGCCAGATCCGGCCGTCCAGCCGCTGCCGCAGCCGGGAATCACCACCACCACGATCAACCTTCCTCCGGACTTCACCCGCCAGGTTGCCGCCCAACCCTCCCCGTCGGCCTTCGGGGCCAACCTCGCCGCTCCGGCAGCCAGCCCTGCCGCGGTTGACGCCAGATCGTTCAGCTCCGGTCCGGCATGCTCTTCTCTTCCGGCAACGGGCCAGCCGGCGGCACCGGGGCTGCTGCCGGAAGGGGCTGCGGCATCGGTGAATCCGCAGCCGGCGGCGCCACCGACAGCTCGTTCTCAACTCGCGAGATTCCCGGCTCGAAGAGAAGCATTAGGGCGGCCAATCGCTTCTCATGCTCGGACCCAACCGCTCCGCGCAACGTGGCCGTCCGCCCTGCCATCGACACCTCGATCGGCCTGGTCGCATGAATCGTCGCCGATGCCGACAGACGCTCAGCTACCGCCTGCTGCAGCGTGGGAAGAGGAAGCGTGGCAGCCGTGAATCCAAGCCGCAGCCGCGGGGCATACATGCCGGTCTGAAGCTGCGGGAGGCTCCGCTGCCGGTTGATGGCCGGATCATCCGCCTCGCGCACCAGATCCCCTTCGATCGCCGAGCGGATCTCCGCCTGTCCTACTGCGGATTGTCCCCCCACGAACCCTTCCCTGGCACCGGCGCCCACAAAATCCGTGGCATCACGGGCTTCTCGCAGGAATCGTTCGTTGCCGCTGATCGCGCCGACAGAATCCTCGTCGTCCGCCAATGCGCTGGCGCGAGAACTGCCGCCCGAATTCATCCGGCTCTGCATCCGGTCGCGCAGGCTGGTGATGCCCCGCGATGAACTCGCAGAGGCACGAGATGTCTGGGCCTCGGCCATCGAGCCGCACGTGAATCCCACGATGCTGATCGCCAAACAGAAGATCTTGAATCGGGTCATTGGCCTTCTCTACCCAAGGGGGTGGCGTCGCGGTTGGTCGCGGCCCCTGGACCGGCGGCGACCGACTTCTATGGGCTCCGATATTGACTGGGGCACACTTCGGTGCGCCACCTGGCCGGAAACCGCGTTCCCGCTGGCTCGCCCCCGTTTCCCAATCAATGCCGGGCTCAATAGAGTCTACCACACGGGGCAACTGAAGGCCATTTCTCCTCCCTCGTGCGGGTGGCAACGAGAACCTGCTTCGGCGGCCATGTCAGGCCTTGATCGCAAGCTTGCCCGTCCAATCGTAAGCGCGAAGCGTGAGCGAGGAGGCCAACACCTTGCCTCGCTCACGCTTCGCGCTTACGAAGATGCTCAGGTCTTCCTTACCCTTTGGCACTTCGGCCTGCGTCTTCTGCCAGAACGACGTTGTCTGCGGCCCCGTTCCTCCCCTCGTTCAATCTATGGCTCTCGATCCCCCCTTCCCATTCCCATCCCGCCACCCATTCCCATCCCGCGTCCCATTCCCATCCCGCGTCCCATTCCCATGCCGCGTCCTTGACCCTGCCCGAAGCCGGGGCCGCCGTGTGTTTGCGGATGGTGCTTCTGGATGGCTGCCAGCACGTCTCTCGGCGCCACGCCTTTCCGACGTGCTATATCGCCCACCGTCTGCTCCACGTCGTCGACCTCGAATCCTTCCGTGGATAGAACTGTCGTCACCTCATCCAGGGGCAGACCGATCTGTTCGGCAAAACGGGCCAGGGTCAGCTCTTCGGAATGGGGAACCGGCGCCCTATCCGATGACCTTTCCCAGGAGTCCTTGATACGCTCATTCAACTCGGCAAGTTCATGCAGTGGAGGCCAGGCCTGGATGGTACCAACCAGGAGCAGGATCGTCAGAAGGCCCGCCGCCAGCAATTCCCGCTTCAGATTCAGCCCCCGCGAAGCCTTCTTGTGGAGATAGCCCAGAAACATCTTCCAGTTCAGCACCAGGTGCAGCAGTGTCACCAGAAGCAGCAGGGCACAGGTGTTGATGTGCAGTGCCGCCCATTGCTCCTTTCCCAGCCCGAGCATGTCCCAGTCTGTCCAGTTGGCGGTTCGGCCCCGCGGTGTCACATAGAGAACCACGCCCGAAAACGCGACCGCCATGAACACCATCGCGAGCAGCAGCGACGTGAAACCCTTGAGATGGAACCTCTTCTCCGTGGCCGGCTCGGCCGCGTTTGTCTCCGCGCAGGATCGTACTTCAGTGCTCATCGCTCGACCTCCTATTCTCCTTTGCCTGATCGGCCGCTATTCTCCGCCAACCAGAACAGCAACAACTGTGCCAAAGGAGGCCTTTCCGCAGCTCGGGGCGGCTCGCGGTGCAGAGTTTCTCCCCGCAGGCAGGATTGGCGTCCTGTTGCGACCTGTCGGGCGAGCATCCTGCGAGATTGCCTGTCCCCAAGGCGCAAACACAATCGCCGTTTTCGTTCCCCACACAGTGCAAACCTTTCACGCCACTGGCGGGGGATTGGCTTCCGGACGGCAACTCAGGCGTCCTCAACTTCGATCCCCATTTTCGTGTGCCGGGCCTGTTTCCAGAAGGTCGCCGTCACGTGGCGATCGAACCAGAGACCGTTGACCGATCCGGAACGCTCAACCACTTTCGCCCGTTTCTCCGGCAAGTCGCCCCAGGTTTCCCCTGCGATCAGCCAGCCCTCTCGGTCGCCGAGGACTCACCGCCGGCCCAGCCCATCCGGATCCGCCGCTGTGGGTTCGGCAGCCTCGGGTGCATTCATGCCCCGGCAGTCCGGGCGAGCCGCAGCGATCCCGACTGGCCCCAGCCGGTCCGATCCCGCATCAGACAGCCGCCTGGCAGGCAGCCGGTGGCGCATGCTGGGCTTCCTTCTCGCTGAACCGGTGCGACATCGAATTGAGTTCCATCAAGCCAACTTCCAGGTCCAGATAGCCCGACTCGCAGGTGAACGGAATGCAGATCGGCTTGATCTGGCGTGGGAACTCGATGCAGTGCCCCTTGCCGGTGAT
The DNA here is from genome assembly GCA_964563135.1 of uncultured Planctomycetaceae bacterium. Lineage (GTDB taxonomy): Bacteria > Planctomycetota > Planctomycetia > Pirellulales > Thermoguttaceae > JAAYAY01. The sequence continues at coordinate 7,730 of CAZLWV010000096.1, read as the reverse complement.
GACGGTCGGCAGCGTCACACTCATCTCGAACTGCGAGAGCTGCGCCTTTGCCCCTCCGGCAATGATGTTGGTCAGCTCGCCCACCGCATCGATCACATCCGCGGTGATCTGCGAGGATCGGATCTCCATCTGCAGAAGCGATTCCGTCGCCAGCCTTGCCAGTTCCCTTTCCAGGCTCAACACAATCGTGCCCATCGCCTTCCCCGACAGACCGATGACCCCGCTGATATCGTATCGCGGCTGCCGCGCTCGCTTGACCAGGAGTTCGCCGCGAAAGAGCTCGAGATTGAGCATCGTGCGGAACACGTGGACAATCGAAATTACGAATGGGTTGATATACTCGACGTTCATCTGCCCGAGGAGCGCCCCTGAGAACACGGCAACCAGAACCAACCGTTCCACGCACCCCCCCCGTTTCACCGGCGGCTGCGCAATACTACTGAAACGTACTCCTTGATTTTGGGATCGTCCAATACGGGATGCCGAATGCGAGCCACCCGCAGCGGTTAGTCAGTTCGGTGGTAATGGCCGAGAGCTGTGCCCCCCTCCTACGGGTCCCCGTGTACCCAAGAACCGTTCCAAAACCGAGGGTCTCCCGCTCTTTCTCGTTTACCCCCCTGTAGCCGGGGGGGCGATCGGCGGCTGGCCAAATCGCTCCCCCTGAGAAACCCTGATCTGTGCCAGATCCTTGCGGAACCGTCCCGGACGGCCCAATTGGCGTTGACGACCGCAGGCCCTCCGGACTATATCCCCAACTCAATATGCAGCGGGAAGAAATGATCGGGGGCCCTTCAACCGGACAGAGGAACTGACGATGGAGTGGGATCTCAGAGCTCGGCACCTGGCACGCAACCGGAAGACGGTCCCCGCGGCACGGCGATTGGTGGTCTTCGCGCTGGCGATTCTCCTCGGCGCCGCCTGGGGGCCGGATGGCTTCCGTGCCGGACCCGCCGAGGCGAGCGGACCTTCTTCCGAAAACCTCTGGGAGGACATCGACAGCCAGGCGGCCGAGCGGGCGGAAACGGCCGCACGAAAAACCGCAGCCAAGCAGAAGGCTGCCGGGCCTGCCGCTTCCATCACCGGACGGGCGGGGCATATCGCTTTCGAGACCTTTGGCCGGGAGGATTCGATCACCCATGCCGAGCTGATGCCCTACCTCGAGATCGACCAGCACACCCTGTTCAGCGACGCCCGTCTGTTCATGAGCAACGACGGGTATTTCGGCGGCAATGTCGGCTTCGGCTATCGATACCGCCTCCCCGAGAAGAATCGATTTCTCGGTGCCAGCCTCTGGTATGACCTGGACGATACGACGGGCGAAATGTTCCACCAGCTCGGCGTCAGCCTGGAATCATGCGGCTCTCTCTGGGATGTGCGAGCCAATGCCTACCTCCCCATCGGCGACTACGAGAAAGACTACTCGATTGCCGTGCGAAACCAGCAGTTCCTCGGCAACCAGATCGTCTACACCGGGCTTCGACGCTTCGGCGAGGCGATGACCGGCTACGATCTTGAACTGAGCATTCCCATACCCACCGAGTTCGGCCGAAGCCGCAATCTCAGTATCACGCCCGGCTCCTACATGTTCTTCGGAAACTCCGCAGAGGACATCTACGGCTACAAGGTGCGCGCCGAGGGCAATGTGACCTCGAACCTGGCGATGCAGGTGGAGATGACGAGCGACGACACCTTCGGCACGACCGTGAGCCTGGGGGTCGAGTTCGTACTGCCCGGCGGTTCCCGTCTCGAGGATCCTGACAATATCTGCTCCAGGATCCGCACCAACCAGTTCGTGCACCGCAACTACAACATCATCGTCTCCCGCGAGGTCGATCTGCAGCCGGGAAGAACCGCCATCAATCCGGCAACCGGGCAGCCCTATGTCGTCCAGCACGTGTCGAGCACGTCCGGAGGTGCAGGTCTCGGAACGGCGGAGAACCCCTACCACACGATCGCCCAAGCGCAGGCCGCCGGCGGCGACATTATCTTCGTCCATGCCGACAGCGTCCTCAGCGATCCGGTCGTCATGCACGCCGGGGAGCAGATCCTCGGCGAAGGGATCAGCTACTACATCGACTACGACGGTTTCGGCGTCGATCTTCTCCCGACCGTCAACGATTCCACGGCCCGTCCCACGCTGCTTGGCGCCTCGGGCGCGGCAGTCACCCTGGCGTCGGACTCCGTGCTCGCCGGATTTGTCATCGACAGCCCGACCGGGTACGGCATCCTGGGCAGTTCCGTCGACAACGTCTTCCTCCGCAACATCGACCTGGTCAACTCCGGCAGTGCAGGGATCTATCTCCAGAATGTCGGCGGCGAAAACACCTTCCGGCATCTGGCGATCACGGGCGCAGGCGGTGCCGGCCTGGCGATCGACGGCGGTGCCGGCGAGTTCGACTTCCTCGACACGACCGTTCAGAACGCGACCGGGGCGGGGGTTGATGTCCGCAACAACTCCGGTTCGTTCGCCTTCGATGAGCTGGACGTGATCGCCAACGCCGGCGGGGCCGGCGTCAGTGTCGTCGACAGCTCGGCCGACGGCACTTTCGACGCGCTCGACATCAAATCCAACGGTTCGACCGGCCTTTACCTGCGCAACACAGGTGAGTTGGAGATCGCCTCCGGCCAGATCGACTCGGTCGCTGGAACGGCCGTTGATATCGAAAACGCCACCGTCGACGCCAACCTGACGAGCGTCTCCAGCAGCAGCGCCGCGGTGGGCATCCGCATCGTCGATCACGAAGGCCAGTTCCTCGTGGTCGGCGGCACCGACGACGGCTCGGGAGGCCTGATTCAGAACGCCACGACCGGCATACTCCTGGTGAACGCGGGAACGGTCGGCTTCCGCCACATGGATATCGACGGCAGCAGCGTGGCGGTCGACGCCTCGAACACCGAGCGGCTGGCCTTCTCGTTTGCCCGCATCACCGACTCCACCAGCTACGGCCTCGACCTTCTGAACACGGAGATCGTCGAGATCGTGGGGTCGACCTTCGAAAACAACGGCGGCGGCCTCGCCAACACCATCCGCTTCCGCAGCGACACGCAGGGGGACTACGGACTCTACGTCTCGGGAAGCACGATCACCGACGCCTCGGCGGCTGCCCTGGCGATTGCCACGACCGGTTCGGGGGCCGATTCCACCCTCACGCTTCAGATCGGCGGCAGCGAAATCACCACCAGCCGGCTGGGGGCTTCCGCCGTCCAGCTCAACTGGAACGGAGCCATCGCCGCTTCGATCCTCTCCAACGAGTTCGAAGGGACGGGCGGCTCGAACATCGGCGTCGACGTCACGACCACCGCCACGAGCGACCTGGTGCAGTTCGCCCTCGTCGGAAACAGTTTCGCCTTCGACGGCGGCAACGATGTGGGCATGAGCTTCACCACCGCCGGGCCGTCCACGATCAGCATCGGCTCCAATACGGTCAATTTCGACGGGGCCGGCGGCACCGGCATGCTGTTCAACCTCGCAGAGTCGTCCAACGTCTACATCTACAAGAACACCGTGACCGACAATGTCTCCGGCGGAACGGGGATTCTCTTCAGCTCGATCGCCGGCCCCTCGAGCGTCACGCTCCAGTCCAACACGATCAACCTGCTGAGCGACACGGCGATCATCGACCGCGGCATCATCTTCACCTCGATCACCGATACGATCGAGTTCCTCAGCCCGCTGAACAATACCGTGGTCGGAGCCACGACGCCCTTCTTCGCGCCCGCCGGTGCGGTTGAGGGTCACGCGTACGTCAACAACGTCACCGTTCCCTGATCGGCAGCCGAACCGCCCACTGCGTCCGGCATCATCCGCCAGGCCGTTCAGACCATTTCCACCGCCAGCAGCGACAGGTCGTCGTTCGGCCCCGCAGAGCTGCACCACTGCTCCACGGTCCGGACCAGCGAGCCGACGCTCTCCTCGAGCGGGCGGCGGCGCGACTCGTCGATCGACGCGAGCATGCGCCCCTGGCCGAGCTGCTCCATCCGGGCATTCATCGCCTCGGGAATGCCGTCGGTGTATAGAAGGAGCCGATCGCCGGAGCGGAGCTGCACCGAGTGTTCCTCGTAGTCGACGTCGGTAACCCAGCCGATGGCCAGGCTGCACACGTCGAGCGTTCGGGCAGGCTCTTCGTTTCGCAGAAGGACTGCCGGAGGGTGGCCGGCAGAGGCGTAACGCAGTTCGCCCGACTCGAGGTCCAGCACTCCGTAGGCGATCGTGAAATAACGGTCCCCGCATTCCTCCATCGGAAATCGCCGGTTCAGCTCCGCGAGTACCTCGGCGGGGGCAACCACCTGATGATTGCCCCCCGAATCCGGTTTCAGCAGCAGCGAGGATGCCGATGCGTGAGGGGTCATGACGCGGCTGATCGAGACCGAAAGCAGGGAGGCAGCCACTCCATGGCCGCTGACGTCGGCCACGTACATGCCGATGTGCTTCTCTCCCAGACGGAAGACATTCAGAAAATCGCCGCCAAGCTCATCGCAGGGGCGGTATTGCCAGGCGAAACGGGCGGGTCCGCCGTTGGGCATCGGGCTCGGAAGAAGCGACTGCTGGACCCGGGCGGCGGCCTCGAGATCGCGGGTCATACGCTGGTTGGCTTCTTCCAGCAGCTTATTGCGCTGCGCCAGGCTGCGTTCCAGCTCGATCACCCGCTGGCCCGCCCGGAGCCGCACCCGCAGCTCTCCCTGGTCGAACGGTTTGCTGAGGAAATCGTCGGCCCCCGCCTCCATGCCCACGATGATGTCCTCCTTCCTGGAGCGGGCGGTCAGCAAGATCACAAACACGTAGCCGCCCGTCTGCAACTGGCGAATCCGGCGTACCAGCTCGATGCCGTCCATCCCCGGCATCATCCAGTCGCTCACGACGATCGAGAACTCGCCCCCCTGGAACTTCTCCCAGCCCTCGTTTCCGTCCGCCGCGGCAACGACCTGATGTCCCCACTTCTCGAGCTGCCGCTGGAGCATGCTGCGGGAGACCCGATCGTCTTCGGCAATGAGAACCTTCATGACAGGTTGTCCTGCAGAAGGCCGCGGAGGGCCGTGACGAGCTGGACTCCCAGGTCCTCCAGGAGTGCAACCGCTTCCAGGGCCCCGTTGAGGTCATGGCTCTTTCCCATCATTTCCAGCTTCAGGGCCGCCGCCACGGTCGAGTCGGCACAGAAATTACTGACCATTCCCTTGTAGGTGTGGGCCGCAACCGCCAGGGCCTCGTGATCGCCGGCCTCGATGGCCGCCCGGATCTGGCCCAACAGATCCGGGCCGTCCTCCTCCAGCATCCCGACGGTGTCGGCAAGAAACTCCATGTCGTTGTCGATCCGGTCGAGCAGCATCGGTTTGTCGAACATCTCGCTCACCTGAAGGGTCCTCTCGCAGCTCCACGAAACTCGATCAGAACAAGGCCGCCAGGCGGTTGATGGTACAGGATCGGCCTTCATGACCCTGCATCTCCTGGGGACTGTTTTCCGGAGTTTTTCCAGCCGGCGTGCTGAGCCGTTCCGGGGAACACCCGCCCACTGCAAGTAT
>CAZLWV010000096.1:0-2203 GCA_964563135.1 uncultured Planctomycetaceae bacterium | reverse complement strand
AAAACGGTTGATTTCTTTGGCCCAAGGTTATATTATCCCACTTGGGAGTGGGCACTCCCCACCAGAAGGCTGACCGTGGGGCGAAAAAAAACCCGAATGCCGCCCGGTCCGGACCTCGGAGGAATTCCGGCGGCCAGGCTGAGCGGGTGGTAGACCGCCAGAACCGGCAAGTGGAGATCTGAAATGGTTACCGGCAGTGTGGCTCAGCACTCGACTTGGGTCGTAAGGACGGTACTGCTGACCCGCGGCCTGCTGGTCGCTCTCCTGCTGCCGCTCCATGCGACGACTGCCCAGACAACCGACCAGACAAGCGCAAAGGCGCCCGACTCCGAACTGCCGCCGGAAAATCCGGCACAGGCGGCGCCTGCCGGACAACCGGCCGAGACGCTGACGGACGAGTGCCACTGGGATTTTCGCAACGGGTGTTTCGACCGCGATCACCTTCTGCCGGTCGGCAACCTCTCAGCCTACAGTTGGACCCTCCTGCGGCCGGACCCGTGGGGATTGCGAATCAAGATCCCCGCGCACCAGGGAAGAGACAAGCCGACCCTGGGAATCGCTCCGGCGCTGAAGATGGCAGGAGACTTTGAGATTACTGCCACCTGTGAATTGGTAGCGTCGGAGACGCCCGACCATTCGCCGGTGGGCGCGCAGATCTACATCTTGGCGGAGAAGTCGCTCAATGGAGCGTCCCTGCTGTTCGGCGTTGCCCCGGACGGGAAGCAGGTCTTCTCTCTGTTCTGGGGCCTCCGCGACCCATCCGGCCGCAAGACGGGATCTGAAAGCGTTCCGGCCACGGCCCGCGAGGCCAGGTTGCGGCTGGCCCGCACCGGCAAGACCCTGCACTTCCTCGTCGCCGAAGAGGATGCCCTGGATTTCCGCGAGCTGAAGACCGTGGAATTCGGAGAGGATCCCATCGGCCTCGTCCGCGCGGAGTCGACCAACAACGGCGCTGCTTGCACCGTCGAGACGCTCTGGAGCGAGATCGAGATCCGTGCCCGGAAGCTGGAACCGGTCGAGATTCCCCTCTTCGGTGCCCGTGACGCCGCAGTCCGCAGCGGCCTGCCAGCTGCAACTGCCCCGTCGCCCGCCGGCAGGTAATGCCCGCGATCGCCTGAAGGTGCGCATGATTCCACCAACCAGCCGCACCTGAAGAGACCACCCTTCGATCGTCGAGCCGCTGCCGATCCGCAGGACGGCCATGAGCGCTTTCCATCCAGACATCAGCAGCATAGCCCGCCGGGCGGACCTGCTCGAGGTTCCGGTCGCCTGCCTGGCCGGCATGGTGGTCTGGCTTCCCCACACCTGCTTGCCCTCGCAGTGCAGGGCGGGTTACGCTGAAACAAGAACCGCCGCGTCTCACGGTCCCGCCAGTTTCCAAGGTGCCCCATGCTCCTCCAGCAACGCCCCTTCGTCCTCCTCGCCGTGCTCGTCCCCCTGGCTCCGGCCCTCGCCGGCTGCGGGCCAAAGCATCCGCAGACGATCCCGGTAACCGGTACGGTCATCCTCGACGACCGGCCGGTTGCAGGGGCAGTGGTTGTCTTCCTGCCCGAGCAAGGGCAGATGGCCACGGCAACTACCGACGGGACGGGCCGTTTTGTGCTCTCCACTTTTGAGCTGGCCGACGGTGCCCTGCCGGGCAAGCATCGCGTGACAGTGGCCAAGACCACGGTGGAACCGGGGGACCAGGAGAAGGTCGTGTTCCTGGTTCCCAAAGAATACGGCCACCCGAAAACGACGCCCCTCACCTGCAACGTTCAGAAGGAGATGGGGCCGGTCCAGTTCAATCTGCGGACTCCGCCCGAGCCTGACCCTTCCCCGGCACCCGCCGAAAACCCGCCTGCGGCCGAGCCGAGCCAACCTCTCCCGCCAGTCGAACCAGTCGAACCGACCCAGCCGGCAACAGACACCCCTGCTGCCCCCTGACAAACGGGTGCCGTCAGGGCTTGGGAGCTTCCGGGGCCGGGGGGACCGGAGGCAGTTGGATATTCATGTCCGGAGAGGCTCCCGGCAGTTCGATCTTGACCCCCGGCGGGCCGCCGCCCGGCGTGCCGCTGTCCAGTCCGATGGGCGGCGCCAGGCCGGCATCGCCGGAGTCTCCCCGCTCCGCTGCGGAGCCGCCGGGGTTCCACGTGGGCGCGGCGCCCTGGCTGCCCGTGTTGAGCGAAAACCGCTTGCCTCCCTCGCGAATGAGCACGTCGAC
>CAZLWV010000095.1:0-32658 GCA_964563135.1 uncultured Planctomycetaceae bacterium | reverse complement strand
CGAGGCGTCCATGAAGTCGATCAGGTCCTGAACGGTGGTGTTGACGGTGATTTCCAGTTCCTTCGTGGCCAGGTTGTGCCCCCCCTTCTTGCCCGTGAACTCGAGGGTCCCCACGTCGAACACCTGGCTGTAAACCGAACCGTCGCGGCTCAGAACGTCGACCAGCCGGGTCGACGCCATGATCTTCGGCCCGTCCAGATCGATGGTCGGATTGGTCGAGATCTGCGCGTCGGTGAAAGTGTCGACGAAGAACTCGTCCGCATCCATGTTGGGGATGTCGGCCACCAGGTGGAAGGTGCTCGAATCGGTCGACAGGGATCGGTAGATTCTCCGGGTTCGCCATTCGGTCGTGGCAATGTCGGCCCTCGGCAGATCGTCGACAGTGATCCTCCCATTGGTGACGTTGATGGAGTTCGAAATCGCCCCCGGGCGGCTTTCGGTGCCGTCGGCAGACACGTAGGTGACATAGTAGGTGTAGTTGCCGCTGATCACCTGGTCGTCGAGTGCCGGCCCCACGGCCGCGTCGGCCAACCCGTCGGTGTACGTCGTCGAGCCCACCGCCACCTGCCCCACGTAATTGAAGTCGCCGGCCGGATCGGCGGTGGAGTTCCGCCGGTAGATCCGCAGATGGGTGTACGAGTCGCTTGGAGGCAGAGTCGGAAGGCCGCTCAGGCTGACCGCGTCTCCGTCGGCGGCGATGGTCTGCGAAAACGTGTCGGAAGCCCGGCTCTCCGTGTTCTGGGGGGTTCCCAGGGTGTAGTCGTCGGCCCACACCAGCCGGTACTCGTAGGTATCGCCCGCCACAAAGGTGGTCGTGTTGGCAACGCTCGCCGAGCCCACCGTCAGCACCGGAGGCTGCACGGCGGTCGACACGTCCCCGCTGCCATTCGGCGCGGTGTAGGTGCCGTCGCCGAGAACCCCCGTCTGGATCTGCTGGGCCTGGGTCGCCAGATCGCCGGTGGGCGTCAGGGTCCCCTCGAGATAGACATTGGCCGTCGGTTGGGCCACCGCCGCAGCTCCCAGCGGAATCTCGATCGGCACCAGCGTCGTCCGCTGGATCTGGAAGTTGTCGTCGACGCCGAATCCGAGCAGCCGGTTCCCCGTGATCGTCACCATCTGGTTCTGCGAGTTGAACTCGAAGATGCCGTTGCGGGTGTAGAGGGTCTCGCCCTGGGAACCTTCCACGATGAAGAAGCCGTCTCCCTGAATGGCCAGGTCCGTGGCGTTGGAGCTGATCTCGAGCGTTCCCTGGCTGAAGTCGGGCGAAATCGCGGAAACCATGGTTCCCAGCCCCACCTGTCTCGGGTTCGTACCGCCGCTGGAGGTGGTGGGCTGCGAACCAAGCGACAACGTCTGCAGGAACTGGGTGGAGAACGAGGCCGACGACGCCTTGAAGCCCACCGTGTTGGAGTTGGCGAGGTTGTTGCCCACCACGTCGATCGTGGTTTCCGAGGCCGTCAGACCCGTCAGAGCCGTGCTGAGTGCAGATGCGAGACCCATGTCATGATTCCTTGAATATGTGCCGGGGGCCGGCACTCTCTGGTTCTTACTGTTCACCGGAAGACGCCAGGCATCGGCGCGAGTCCTTTTCGCTCCCGTGCGTGCCGCTCTTCACTCACTCCTTGGAGGTATCGTCGGCGGATTCATCGACGGATTCGGAATCTGCCTCGTCCGTTTCTTCCGTTTGAGTGTCCTCCGTCTCGGCGTCGTTGGTGGTCTCCTCTGTGGAAGAGATCAACGCCGGATCGATGATCTGGAGAACGTTGTCGAGCGATATGTAGCTGCCCCCCACGAGCAGAGACGGCTCGCCGTCGTCGACCTGGACGGCGTCGACCTGGCCGATGATCTTCTCCGAATCGTCGGTCAGGCCTTCCACCAGCTTTCCGATCAGGCTCGACGCCGTCGACATGTGCTGTCCCAGCATCACGCCCTCGAGCGTGCTGGAGAGTCTGTCGTTCGAGGTGATCTCCCGGATCTGATTGAACTGGTTGAGCATGTCCGAGGTGTCGGTCGGATTCATCGGGTCCTGGTTCTGGAGTTCCGCGATGATCAGCTCCAGGAAATCCTGCGTGCCGAGTTCCGCGAACGCGTCGTGATCGGTGGAGGAAGTCGTGGTGCTGGTCGAGCTGGCACCGGATACCGAAGATGTGGACGACATGATAGGGTTTCCTTCTGCCTGGTTGATTGCTGCCGGTCTCGGTCAAATGAAAACGTCGAGCCGGCCGTCAACGCTCAGTCTTGCCGCGTCGCGGCCGTCTCGCTGGTGGCTCTCGGCGGCCGCGCGGTCGGTCCGCGAGTCCGTCCCCCGCTGCCCCTGGCGGAACGATCGTTCGCCGCTGTCCGAACGCTCGAACGGCCCGCCCGGCGTCTGGTCGCCGACTCCCACGTCGAATCGTTCGATCTTGATTCCTTGTTCGGCGAGCCGCTCCCGGAGGGCAGGCAGGTTGTCGACCAGCAGGTTCTGGGCGGTGGTGGTTTCGGCCTCGACGTGGGCGCTCAGTACGCCATTCTTGACCGTGATCTCCATCCGCAGCGAACCGAGTTCGGCCGGGTGGAGCTTCAGCCGCACCGTGGCATCGCTGCGCTGCCCGAGCGCGGTGAAGGCGTTGGCCACGCGCTGCACGAATTTGGCTGCGTCGGCGCCGTGGGCGGGCTCCTTTCCGGAAGCTCGCCCGGTGGCGGCATGGTTCTGCACGGAATCGGTGGTCGCGGTTCCCGCCGCCAATCCGTCCGCCGAGCCATTCGCCCGGCCGGCGGCGCTGGCGGTGCCGGGATCGGCGGTCGAGGCCGTCTCCACCGCGGAAGCCGCGGCGGCCTCCGCCGTCTCCACCTGGGGCAATTCAATCGGCAGGCTGTCGGCAGGCTGCCGGCTGGGAGCGATCTCGGCCTGCACCACGTCGCCGGCGGCCTTCGAAACCGCCTCGTCGGAATGTTTCTTCCCGCGTTTTCCCGACTCGCGATGGCGGGCATCCTCCTGGACGGGCTCGGCCGGAGCAGCCCCCGCCGCCTCGGACGCCTTCAGGGGCTCCATTTTCCCGGCGGTCTCGGCGGCAGGTTTCTCCTCACCCTCCCCTTCGATCTCCGTGCCGGCAACCGCTTCTGACACCGCCCGCGACGCGACCTTCTTACTGGTTCTCTCCTCGGCCGGTGCGGCGGTCGTTTCGCCCGCCTCGTCCGTCACCGGTGCGGGCAGTTCGGTCGCCAGCCCGGTTGCCAGCTCGGCCGTCGCTTGTTCGCCCTGCCCTGCAGCCGTCGCCCCTTGGGCATCGGGCGTCGCAGCGCCGCCCGTGCTCGCCGCCGGCGCGGGTACTTCTGCCTCAACGGGCGCCGATTGAAGGCTCTCTCCCTCCGCCGGTTCCTGGACCGTCTCCACCTCCACCGGCAGAACCGCCACGGCCAGAATCGCCGCACCCTCGTCCGCCTCGACCTCGTCGGTCTGGCCGGCCTCCTCTGTCTTGCTGGTCTCCTGCTCCTGGCCGTCGGCAATCCGGCCGTCTTCCGAATCCTCGCCGCCCGACTCGCTCTCGCCGCTCACCTTGGCATCGTCCCCGGCACTCGGCGGCCGGTCGCCTTGCTCGGAATGCACCTTGTCGCTGCGGCCGCCGTCGCGATCGTCCTTCTTCGCTGCGGTTTCCGGTCGCGACGAAGTACCGGAGTGTTGCCTCTCAGGTACCGGCTGCGGATCGGGCCGCGTAGCCTGGCGGAGCGCCTCGTCGAACGCGCCGAGTAGCAACATCTCGGTGCCCGAGTTCTGCACCGTCGAGCTCGAAACGTCGAACGACAGGTAGGCCGCCGGCATTTCCGCATTGAGTCTTCCCATGTTCTGGCCTTCTACTTCGTCCCCAGGTTTTCCGAATCCACTTTCTGAGATACTTCGTTGGCGATGGCCGCGTTGGGGTGCCCCTGCCGTATCAGGCGCAGCACCTCGGCGATCTTGGCGATTTCGTCGGCGGCCTGGAACTCGCCCAGGATTCCGGCCCGCCGGCGTTCGTCCATTCCCGTCAGCAGGATCACGACGTCTTCGGTTTCCTGTTTGTCGAGCATCTCCAGCAGGAACTGCTTGGCCTGTTCCGGTTCGATCGATTGCAGCGTGGCGGCCACGGCCGTGCGCCCCTCCGCCTCCGCCCCCTCCTGCAGCTTGGCCAACCGCGCCTCGAACTCATCCCGGAGCCTGTTGTAGGCGTCGCGCTCATTGATCAGCGTCTTCAGTTCCTGCCGCAACTGAGCGCTGCCGTTCTGCACGCCCATTTCCCGCATCGTCAGGTCGCGGTCCTTCGCGAGCCGTGCGTCGATGATCTGCTGCATCGAGGGTTGTTCTGCCGACGGCCCGCCTTCCTTCGCGTTCCCCTTGGCCTCGGCCTCGGCCTCGAACAGGTCGAGCCCCTGCGCGATGGCCAGCATCTGCACCAGCCGCCCCCGGTCCATATGCCACGTGTTCCAGAGATAGCAGCCCATCACCGCCGCGGCGATCATCGTGGCCGCCGACAGGTAGATCGCCAGGTTGATGGCACCGCCGAGCAGTCGGGCAATCATGTCTCAACCTCCTCCAGGCTGCCGATCCGCCCGGCCACTTCATCCAGCTCCTTGATCTCCCGGATCCGCTCCTTCTCGCGATGCTGCTGCATCTGGCGATCCCGGAGCAGCTCGAGCACGCGGACGGATCGGTTGGCCGCCACCAGCGTCTCACGCCGCCGCTCCACCTCCGCCCGGACCGCCTCCAGCTTTTCTTTCAGGTCGCGCTGCTCGGCGAGGAGGGCCACCTCGTAGCGCCGCGCGCTCAACAGCCGGTCGAGGTTCAGCTCGCCCGGTCCCGAGACTTGCCGGCACACGGCCATCAGCCCGGTCAGCTCGTCGCTCAGGCGCCGGCGCTGCTCGAGAAGGGCTTCCTCCGCCCGGTAGGCTTCGGCCAACTGGGCCCGGCGCTGGTCGCGAGCGGACTCGCGCAGCCGCAGGAGGGTCGCCAATCGGAACTTGAACTTGCTCATCGACTATTGCTTCGGGTTCGGGGTCAGGATCTCTGTTCGTGCCGCTCTTTTCCCCCCGCAGAACCGAGCTTCTGCGCGGCGGCCCGCTGGAACTGGAGCAGCAACTCCCGCGCCTGCTCGTGACCGGATCGCTCCTCCACCTGCTGCCGCAAGAAGGCGTTGAGCTCCTGCTGCATCTCCACCGCCAGGTCGACGGCCGGGTTGCCGCCTTTGCGGTAGGCGCCAATGGAGATCAGGTCTTCATGGTCCCGGTAGGCCGCCATCAGTTCCCGCATCATCGCGGCGGCCTGCCGGTGCTCTTTGGTCGTCACCTCCGGCATCAGGCGGCTCAGGCTTTCGAGCACGTCGACCGCCGGGTAGTGGTTCTTCGAAGCCATCCTCCGCGAGAGCCAGATGTGGCCGTCCAGCAGGCCCCGCACGGCATCGGCGATCGGCTCGTTGGGATCGTCACCCTCGACGAGCACCGTGTAGAACGCGGTGATGCTCCCTTCGGGAGTCCGCCCGGCCCGCTCCACCAGTTTCGGCAGCAGGGCGAAGACCGAGGGCGGATACCCTCGCGTGGTCGGCGGCTCCCCGGCCGCCAGGCCGATCTCCCGCTGGGCCAGCGCGAATCGCGTCAGCGAGTCCACCAGCAGCAGCACGTCCTTGCCCTGGTCGCGAAAGTACTCGGCCACCGCCGTGGCCGTCGAGGCCGCGTGGACCCGGACCAGGGCCGGCTCGTTGCTCGTGGCCACCACCACGACGCTCTTCCTGCGCCCTTCGGGGCCCAGGTCGCGCTCGATGAACTCGTTGACCTCGCGCCCTCGCTCTCCGATCAGCGCGATCACGATCACGTCGGCATCCGTGTAGCGGGCCATCATCCCCAGGGAAACGCTCTTCCCCACGCCGCTCCCGGCAAAGATGCCTGCCCGCTGTCCGCGCCCGCACGTCATCAGCCCGTCGATCGAACGGATCCCGGTCGACAGGGGTGTGTCGATCCGGGGGCGGGTGCATGGATGCGGGGCCTGGCGACTGAGCACGGTCCGATCGGGAAGCAGCGGCTGGGGCCGCCCGTCGATCGTGTTGCCGTGGGCGTCGATCACCCGCCCGAGCAGCTCGTTGCCGACCCGCAGCCAGCGCGACGTGCGCTTCAGATGCACGCGGTTCCCGTGGCGCACCCCCGCCAGGTCGGAGAAGGCATAGAGAAGGGTCATGCGGTCGCGGAACCCGATCACTTCCGCTTCCAGCGGCTGGCCCGTCTCGCGCTCGATCTGGGCAATCGCCCCAACCGGCGCGGGAAATCCGTCCGCCGAAACGGTCATGCCGATCGTTCGGGAAACGGTGCCTGTCAGTCGGGCAGGCATGACGTGCGTGACTTGTTCGACAAGATCCATAAACGGCGCCGCTCTTACGTCAGTTCTTCTTCGATCCGTCTCAGTTGGGTCTCGATCTGCTGGTCAATGCAGCCAAACGCGGTCTCCACCCGGCATCCGCCGGGCGAGATGGCGGCGTCGGCGACCAGCTCGCAGTCCCCCAGCCCGGCTGCAGCGGCCACCAGGGTCTCGGCTTTCGGCTGCAACGCCTCGTAATCCTTGGGATGAAGCATCACCCGCACCGTGGAACTGCCGGCTGCCAGCTCCAGCGACTCCCGTATCAGTCCCAGCGTGATCTCCGGGCAGGCCTCGATCTGGCGCCGCACGATCTTCTCGGCTATGGCGGTGGCCAGCTTCACGGCGCTTCGCTCCCAGTGGGTGAGCCAGGCCTGCTTGGCATGCTGGATCTCCTGGATCGTGGCGGCCAGCGCCGGCAGCAAGGTGGCGAGCTGCTCGCCCAGCTTCTTCTCCACCAGACGCTGAATCTCCCGCTGCCCGTCGGCGTAGCCCTTCTTGTGGGCTTCGTCTTCGATCTTCTTCCGCGACTGCTCGGCCTGCTGCTGTGCCCGGGCGACGACCTGGCTGGCCTGCTGCCGCACCCCGTCGAGATAGGCACCGGCTTTGACGGCCATATCGTCAAAGTTGAACGCGACCGGCTCGATGCCGTGGCCTCGATCGGTGGCCTTGATGATGGACATGGATGATCCTGGAACTCGTTCGGGTTACACTTCGCGGAGAAACTGGGCGTCGACCTGGACGTTGCGCCGCGAGCGCCGCAGCGCGGAACGCGGGGGACGCACGCCGATCTTCTGGGCGATCAGGCCGATCCGCTGCCGGGCGGCCTCCACGTCGCTCAGCCGCGTGGGCGCCGGATGGTTCAGCTCGTGGCGCAGGGCAGCCGCTCGCGACGCCGGCAACGCGGCCGAAACGCGATGGATCAGGGTGGGCGATGCCCCCACCATCGCCAGCGACAGCAGGCTCGACTGGACCGCGTCGAGAAGCTCCTGGAGGTCGGCATAGTCGATCCGCTCCAGATCGTCGAACTCGAGTCGCTCCGGCTGAAGCTGCGCCGCAAGTTGCTGGTCGTGCGATGTCAGGTTCCGGTAGAGCTGGCTCTCGGTCCGCCGGTCGGAGGCGTTCAGGATCCCCTCGACGGCCGACAGGCCCGCCACCCGCTTCCGCGGCAGCGCGAAGGCCTGCGCCAGCCGGTCGCGCAAGGAGGCCTCGATCTCGGCCAGAATCTCCGGATCGGTCTCCTCGAGGTCCACCAGGCGGCGGAAGACCTCGGGCTGGACCTGGGGCGGGAACTGGACAAGCACCTTTCCCGCGATCTCCGGCGGCAAGTGGGAAAGAACCAACGCGATCGTCTGCGGCCGTTCGGTGGCCAGGATCGCCGCGAGCCCTTCCGCAGACATCTCGCCCAGCGACTCGAACATCCGCGGGCGGCTGCCCGCCGCCGGACTCGGCTCCGACCTCGCGGCGAGGCGGGCAAACACGACCTGGGAATCTGCATCGGGTCGCACCCGCGGCCTGGGACCGGCGTTGAGGAACTCGTCGATCACGCGGCGCTGTTCCTTCGGGTCGACCGCATCCATCTCCAGAATGGCCCGGCGCACCCGGTCGGCGTCTTCCGGCGACATCTTCTCCAGAAGGAGATCCGCCGACTGCCGATCGAGGCTGGAAACCACGATCGCAACCTTTCGCAATCCGTCGTGTTCAGTGCTCATGGAGTCTCCCGGTTTGACCGTGTGCTTGCGGTGCCGTTGCTGCCTGTCAACCGTGTCACTTCACCGCCGCTCCGATCCAGTTCTTGAGGATGTTGGCTGCCGTTTCCGGATCGGTGGCCACCAGTTCGCTCAGCTCGTCGCGGAGCGAGGCTCCGCTGGCGCTGAAGCCGAATTTCCTGGGTTCCCCCTCTCCTTCCTCCTCGTCGGAATCGCTCCTCTCGCGCGGCGGCGGGGCGAACTCGGCGATCGGATTGCGCCCGCCCGACGGAGTCGAACGGATCATCGACCGCAGCATGGCCAGGCTCATGATTCCCAGCACGATCAGGCCGACCATGCTCCAGTTCTGCGCCAGCCACGAACCGGCATTCTCGGCCAGGGTCGGTTCGGGCGCCGCCGGCGGAACGAGATCCTCGAAATCGTGGACTTCCACCAGCGCCTTCTTGTCGAAACTATCCGGGGTGGTAACACTCCTCGGTACGGGCAGTGCCCCGGCAACCAGGCTCTTGATCCGCTCGATCTCCGCCGTGCGGATCGGATCGATGTCGGCCGCCGCCGGCATCTTGGGATCCTCGCCCGGCGGTGTCGGGTTCCGCTTCTGCCAGATCTGGGTGAACCAGCTCGTGGGAACGGCGATCGCTACGGCAACCCGCTCGACCGTGTGGGGGGCCATTTCCGTTTCGGTCTCCTCGCCGGCCGGCAGTTTCGTCTCCGACAACTCAGAAGACTTCTCCTTTTCCTCGGCTGGCTTGGATTCCACGGTCGGCAGCGTCCGGGCCGTATTGCTCTGCTGGGCCACGAAGCCGGGTCGGCCGCCATTGGTCTCGCCCGTGTGCTCCCGGCTGGTCTTCGTCTCGTTCGTGTTGATCGAGATCGAGGTCTCCTTGTCGTAAGCTGTCGTCCGCTTGAGCAGTTTCTTTTCGGGGGCCAGTTCCACCATCGGGGTCACGATCGCGCCGGGCACAAGCCCCAGCAGGTCCGCCACCTTCGCCCGGTAGTAGTCTTCCTGGCGGCGCTGCTCCTGGGCCATGAGGGTCCCCTCTCCGTCCGATCCTTCCCCCGGCATGGCGCGATGCGCCTTGCCGGTATTCATGTCGATCACCACGATATCCTCGAGCTTCAGCCCGGCGTCGGCCGCCTTCACCGTGTGGCGGATCGATTTGACCTGCTCGTCGGTCAGCGGCAGCGTTCCAACCGCCTTGACCGTGGCGGAGGCCGTCACCACCCGCTCTCGCCGCAGTCCCGGCTTGATATCCTCCGAGATGATGACGGTCGCCCGGTCGTAGTCGGGCATGGCGCGAAACAGCTCCTCGAAATATCGCTGCTTCGCGATCCGAAGGCGCGCCTGGAACTTCGGCTGGTCTTCGAACACTCCACTCGCCTTGAGGGCATCGTCGAAAATCGCGCTGAAGTCGTGAGGCAGGGCCCCCGCCTTGGCCAGCGCCGCCACATACTCCGTCTCCTTCCCCCGTGCCACGCGGATCTTGCCGCCAACGACCTCGGGAGCCGCCAGCCCCTCCGTGGCAAACGCGCCCAGCATCGGAGACAGCTCGTCGGAGGTGAACGCCCGGTTGTCGAGCAAAAAGACGTCGCCACCGGGGTGAAATCCGGCGGTGAAGAGGTAACCCAGACTGGCCACCGTCACCGCCAGCAGCAGTGCCGAGGTAATCCGGGCGCCGGGCGTCATGCCCTCGAACACTTCCTTGATCTGGGCGAAGTACTTGTTGAGGAAATCCATCCGTGGAACCTCTTGCTGTGTGGCCGTCCCTGGCTTCCAGTCTGCCGCTGCGTCTCAACGTGCCGCTGCCTCCAGGCAAGGGCACACGGTTGGTCTCAGTGCCCTAAACGCGGATGCTTTGCACGTCGTTGTAGGCCTGAACCATTTTGTTCCGGATCTGCATCATCAGCTTGAAGGCGATGTCGGCCTTCTGCACCGCTGTGAGAACCTCCGCCGGGTTGACTTCTTCTCCCGCCGCGAGCTTCTCGACGGCCTGATCGGCGTCCTGCTGCATCGTGTTGACCTCGCGGATCGAGTCGAGCAGGAAGCTCTTGAACGAGCCGTCACCGCTGCTCGGCTGGATGCCGCCTGCCTGCGTGCTGCCGATGGGAGTCGGAATTCGGAATCCTTGGATCGAGTTCATCAGGCTATGATCCTCAAGGTCTGGTTGGCCAGGTCTTTGGTGATCTCGATCGCACCGAGATTCGCCTCGTAGGCCCGGGCCGCCTCCATGGCGTCGGTGTATTCGGTCATCATGTTCACGTTCGGATAGGCCACGTAGCCCTTCCACTGGCCTTCCTTGATCGCATCCGGATGCTCCGGCTCGTACTTGTAGAGCGGGTCCGGGTCCTCGATCTGGACCGATTCGACCCGCACCCCTGCCGCCCCGTTGCTGCCGACGCTGTCGTCGGTCTGAAACACGACGAATCGCGGCTGGTAGGGAACCGCTTCCCCTTCTTCATTGTGCGTCGTGGAGATATTCGCCAGGTTGCCGCTGATCGCGTTCATCCGCACGCGCTGGGCAGCCAGTCCGCTCGTGCTCACATCCAAGGCCGAGAACATGAGAGGGGGTCCTTATCCTTCGTAACCTGGCTCTCCTGAGCCGAGTCCTGAAAACATCCTGAAAACCCTGAATCGGGTGGCACGATTCCCGCAGCGGGCCGTCTCCTTGCCGCCGCCTCCCGGAGGGTGGCGGCGGAGCCCGATTCTCCTGGAACCGTGCCAGTCGATTTAGACTCTTTCGCTGATTGCCGTCTCCAGCAGCCGTATCTGGTTGTTCATGATCGACAGGGCCACGTTGTGCTGCATCTGGTTCTTGACCATCTCCGTCACCTGATATTCCACTCCCTTGTTGCTCTCGTCGTGGTAAAGGATGGTCTTCGGCTGCCGCACCACTTCCGCCTCGTTCTTCGGCCCCGGATCGGCCGCGCCGATCATCTGCAGGCCCAGTGAGACCGGCTGCTGCGGGGCATGACGCCGCTCGATCACCTCCCGCAGTTGATTCTGGAAATCCTCCACCGACAGGTCGCGCGTCGCATATCCGGGGGTGTCCAGGTTGGCGATGTTGCCCGCCAGCACCACATGGCGAGCCTGGCTGAACTGGACCACTTGCTGCAGGACCGGAATCGCCGTCGACTGAAACAAGGTTGAATACATAACCAACCGATCTCCGGCTCGCCCCGGCGAGCCCAAAGGTTACTCTCACGCAACACACATGCCAAACCGCTTCCCGCCAGCGCTGTCGGGCGACGGGTCGCCTGACCGGGCTTTCCCAAATCTCCAGGTTCTTTGCACTTGCGCTTTTTCAACGTCTTCGCTGTCTCGCCGCTCCTTCTCACCTCCGCGCCGTGCCGATCGGCCGTTTCTGCGCGGCAAGGCGGCCGATTCCGCCGCTCACGCGGCCCGCTGGCCGGTCTTCTCGCGCGGTGCATAGCCGTACTGCCGCAGCTTCGTGGTCAACGTTCGCACCCCGATTCCCAGCGCCTTGGCCGTGTTGGCCCGGTGCCCGTCGTAGTGGTCGAGGGTCGCCTCGATCAGTTTCCTCTCCATCTCCTGCAGGCTGAGCCCTACCGGCACTTCATGCCCGTCCGAGGCGGCATCCGACGGGTCGGCCAGGAGCCAGCGCCGCAGTTCGTCGGCCTTCAAGGGTGCCTGGCCGTGAAGCACGCTCGCCCGCGTCACCACGTTTTCCAGCTCGCGCACATTCCCCGGCCAGTCGTAGCCGACCAGGAGGTCCATGGCGCCGCCGTCGAGCACCGCCGGCGCTCGATCCAGCCGTTCGGCGCAGCGCTGCAGGAAGTACTCCAGCAGCATGGGCACGTCCTCGCGGCGATCGCGCAGCGGCGGCACTTCCACCGGTACGACGGCCAGCCGGTAGTAGAGGTCTTCGCGGAATCGCCCCTCGGCCACCTCCCGCTTCAGGTCGCGGTTGGTCGTCGCCAGCACCCGCACGTCCACCTCGATCGTCTTGCTGGATCCGACCCGCTCGAACGACCGTTCCTGGAGCACCCGCAGCAGCTTGGCCTGGAGACTGAGATCGATCTCGGTGACCTCGTCCAGCAGGATCGAGCCGCCGTGGGCCATCTCGAATCGGCCCGTGCGCGATGTCTCTGCCCCGGTAAACGCCCCTCTCTCGTGGCCGAACAGCTCGCTCTCCATGAGGTGCGCCGAGAGCACCGGGCAGTTCAGGCTCACCAGCGGCCCGCCGCAGCGGCTGCTCATGGCGTGAATCGTCTTGGCAACAAGTTCCTTCCCGGTTCCGCTCTCGCCGTGGATCAGCACCGTTTCGGGGGTCGGGGCGAGCCGGGCGATCTTGTCGCGCAGGCTGTGCATGGCCGCGCTTTCTCCCACCATCACCGGCGCCGCGCCGGCCGGAGCGGCCCGCTCGCTGCGACTGGCCTCGGCCAGGAGACGCCCGTTGCGGATTGCCTTGCCGACGAGCGATTCGAGCTGGTCCACGTCAAAGGGCTTCTCGATGTAGTCGAACGCGCCGTGGCGCATGGCCTCGACCGCCGTGGCAACCGAGGCATGCGCCGTCACCATGACGATCTGGGCGCCGTACCGCCGCCGCTCCAGTTGCACAATCAGCTCGATTCCCGACATACCGGGCATCTGCAGGTCGGTAACCACGCAGTCGAACACTTCCCGTTCGACGACCTGCAAGGCCTCGGCCGCGCTCGAGCAGCAGCTCACATCGTGCCCCACCTGGCGCAGGACGTCGGCAATCGACTCGCGGGCCTGGCGGTGGTCGTCGACGACCAGCACCCGCCCGCCGGCCTCCGTGATCTCAGGGTGTTTTTCCATGGCTTTCACGTATTCGCCTCTCCGGCTGGCTGGGGAATTCGTAGCTCAAATCGCGCTCCCTTCCCGGGTGCGTTCCCGGCACTCACGCTGCCGCCGTGGACTTCGGCGATCCGCTCCACGATCGTCAGGCCGAGTCCCGTGCCGCTCGGCTTGGTCGTTACGAAGGGTTCGAACAGGCGCCCCAGAATCTCCTCCCCCAGGCCCGCTCCGCTGTCGATGACCGCCATCCGGACGGCATCGCCTTCGCGCTCGGCCGCCAGTTCCAGGTCCCCGCCGTCGGGCATGGCATCCACGGCATTGAGCACGAGGTTCATCAGGGCCCGGCGGATCATTTCGCGATCCGCGGTCAGCCGGAGCGCAGCGTCCGCCTTGCAGGCCACCGAGATCGACTGCGCCGCCAGTTGCGGACGGAGCGAATCGCAGACCTCTTCGAACAGGTCGGCCACCAAAAAGGGCTCGCAGCGGGGATCCCGGTCCGACGTGAAATGCAGCAGGTCGTTCACCGTCACATCCAGGGCCTGGAACCCCGACTGGACCTTTTGCAGCATGTCGAGAGTCGCCTGGTCCCCCTGGAGCCGCCGCCTGAGCAGGCTCAGGTAGAGCGAGACCGGCACGAGCGTGTTGCGGACTTCGTGGGCCACGTGGGCTGCCATCTGGCCCAGGTCGGCCAGGCGGTTCTTGCGGGCCAGTTCCCGGTTCTTCGCCTCCAGCTCGTCGGTCAGGCGCCGCACCTCCTCCTGCAGCGTGACGTGCGTCCGTTCCAGCCGCAGCGTGGCCGCATGCCAGGCCGCAAGCACGGTCTGCAGGTCGGCGTCGTCACCCGGCAACAGGTTGTCGCCGGCGGCCAGGGTCGAGTCCAGGGTGTCTTGTACGTTGTGGTTCACGATCAGCCTTCCGAAGAAAGGTCAAGCCGTCCCGACGGCGCCGATCCCTGCCAGACATAGGCGCCCCGCGCGCAGCCCGCGGCGTGCGCCTTGTGCAACCGAACGGCCGCCTCGTCGCGGCGCACGATCAGTGCCGCTTCACTCTGCCGCTCCTGCTCCACCGTTTCCTTGAGCAGCCGCTGGCACTCGTCGATCAGCACCGAGCAGCCGGCGCGGGCCTCGGCGCTCCGCCAGACGCGGGTTTCCGGGTCCTGGTTGCGGTAGGGATCCAGCCCCCGCTCAATACGCTGCAGGCTTTCGAGCACCCGTTGCTTCGCCGCCAGCACGTCGAGCAACCGCACCATCTCGCCGTCGGCCACGAACTCCATCTGCCGTCTTCCCATGTCGCGCAACTGCAGGAGAAGATCCCGCTTCTGGCGGATCAGGTCGGACAACGTGTCGGTTTCCAGGGGCGTCATATCGTTCACAGTGTCTTCATCCAGGCCAGCAGCTCTTCCCACTGCTCGGCATCAAGGTTGGTGGATTGGAGGAAGTCTCCCTGCGACTTGATCCGTTTGAGCACTTCCTCGCCGCGCCGCACCGTGGCGCGGGCTTCCAGCGGATTGTTCAATCGCCGGTAGGCCCGGGCGATCTCCACGTAGGCTTCCAGGGCTTCCGGGCTGTTCTGGTACCGCGTGCTGGCCGCGGTGTAGGACCGGATCGCGTTCTCGAACTCCCCGAGTTTAAACCACGTGCTGCCGATGGCGAAGTAACAGTTCCGCAGCGTCTTCTGCTCCACCTCCGTGAGCGGCCGCTTCTCCTGCCGCTCGTTGAAGGCCTGTTGGACGAGGGCATAGTACTCGCCGGCCTTCGTCAGGTGTTCGTGGACCTTGTTGAGGTTGGACTTCCGCACGCTCTCGACCAGATCGTTGTCGACCTGCTTCCGCAGGGCCGCAGCGCTCGCACGATGGCATTCGGCAAGCAGGTAGTACGCCGGCAGCGTCTCGTCGCATTCGGGATAGCGGTGGACCGCCTCCTCCAGACGCTCGACGGCATCCCCAAAACGCCCCTGCTGGTAGCAGAGCCGGCCCATCGCAAACAGCGAATCCCGCCACTCGATGCTGTCCGGGGCCAGGTAGCCCGTCAGGTTCTCCTCCAGCAGCGCTTCGGCCTGCTCCATTTCCCCCTTCTCGGCGTGGGCCTGGCTGGCCCCCAGGCGGGCCCGGTAGGCGGCAGCATCGCGCGGATGGAACTCGATGCACTCCTCGAATGCGGCCAGGGCGCCGTCCGTCCGCCCGAGATTGAGCTGGGCGTCGCCCAGATCGACCAGGGCCTGCGGCCGTCGCTGTTCCGCGCCGTTGTTGAGATACGCCTGGATGGCTTCCACCGCGTGGAGGTAGTCGTGCCCTTCCATGTAGCACTGGGCACACTGCCAGAGATCTTCCGTGTACGACTTGGTCACGATCCGCAGCTTGGCCAGCCGGGCGTAGGCATCGCCCGCGCGGCGGAGCTGCTCCCGGCCCACCAATTGCCGGGCCGCAATCGCTTGGGGCTCGAGATTCTGGACGGTCGACAGCAGTTTACGCCCCCACTGGGCCCGGCAGCGGGCCTCCAGCTCCGTCACCCGCGGTTCCGGCAGCAGGGGACGCAGCGCCCCGGCCAGGAGCAGGGCCGTCTCGAAGGCATCGGCCTTCAAATAGTACTCAAAGGCCTCGATCGCCCGGCGCTGCAGCTCGTCCAGGCCGATCCACGGATTGTTGTACGCCTCCGGGTCGCCCACTTGCAGGAGGGACCGGCTGTAGGCGGCCAACGCCTCCTTGTGGTCTCCCAGCTTCCGCAGCAGCTCCGCGGTCTCGAAGTCGGCCGCTAGCGCCTCGGGCGTCTCCGGGTTCGACCTGGCTACCTGCGAGAACTGATCGAGGGCCTTGTTGAATTCCTCCTTGCGAAGCCGGCACATCGCCGTCAGAAACATCGCCCTGCAACTGGCCTGCAGGCCCAGCGTGTCGCGCCCCTGCGCCGCCTGAAGCACGTCGATGGCCTCGTCGTACTTCTTGTAGGCCTCCTGGCGCTTCTCCTCGGTCGCTGCCTCGCCGGCCAGAAGCTCCTCCGCCGCAGCCATGATCACCCCCGCCTTGATGACCAGCGCCTCCGCCTGGTTCCTGGTCTCCTCCGGAATCTCGGCCAGCACCGCCAGGCACTCATCCCTCCGACCCAGTCCCAGCAGAATCCGAGCCCGCTGCATCTGCCCGGCGGACCGGTCCGCGGGGCGCAGAACGCGATCGGCAAGGTACTTGTCGTTCCAGGCCAGGGCCGCCTCGTACTGCGGACTGGCGTCGTTCAGGCACGACTCCGTCAGCAGCCGGAGAATCTCCGATCGGTTCCGCGGCGAGGCCTCGAGCGCCTCTTCAAACACCGGACGGCTCGCAGGGGCCTGCCCGCTCAGAAGCAAAGTTCTTCCCAGTTGAAAAATCCCCTCTCCCTCGCGATCCGGAGGAAGCCCCATGTCGCGAGCCTCCTCCAGGTAGCGGGAGCTGAGCAGGTAGTAGGGCCGCTTGTTCCCCGCAAAGGATCGGTCCGCTTCGTAGGCGAGGGCAGCGCCCATGATGAATGCCGGCGCGCCGTACGCGTCCGCCGGCAAATTCTCCGCATCCCGGAGTTTCTTCCCCATCTGGTAGGCGTCGTCGAATAGCCCCGCATCCAGGGTCGCCAGCGCTTCCTCCAGCGTGACCGGCTTCTCCTCCTCTTTTGCCAGCAGCCGCGAGCCCAGCATCGCACCCAGCGCAATGGCCAGCGCAGCAAGCCCCGCCGCCGCTGTCAGCATCCAGTGCTTGCGGGCGTACTGCCCTGAGTTCTTGATTCGCTGGAAGAGACCGGATGCCTGCCCGGTTTCCGCTGTAGTTGCGGGGGCAGACGGCTCTTCCGCGCTTCGCTCGTCCGTGGCCATGTTCAATCCATTGAACACTCGTCGCAAATCTGCACAAAACATGCGCAGACCGCAACAGAGGCGGAATTGGTCGGGGAGCTTTTAGCGGAATTCGGGGCTTTCTGTCAAGAGATAGATGGCGGAACGCCGATCTTGCCCGATTCGCTCAGAGCAGCCATCCCTGGCTGCTGGCATTGCTGGCACCGCTGTCGGATCGGCCCTCAGGCAAGATCCACCGGCTGGGCCACCATCGTGATCTGCTCCATGATCCAGCGGTCGACGTCGCGCAGCATCTGCGGGCTCAACTCGTGGCCGCAGGGATACTGCCGAAGAGTCACCGATACCCCCGCCGCGTGGAACAGCCGAAGGTCCGCGCACGCCTTCTCGGGCCCGTAGACCTCGCTGTCGCGCCCCATGGCCAGAAAGGCCGGCAGACGGCGAGCCGCCACCAGCCGCCCGAAGGGCTGATGTCCCTGGGGCAGTCCACCGCCAAGCGAGAGAACGCCCGCAAAAGACTCCGGATGGCTCAGGGCGATGCGAAACGCCATCGTTCCGCCACTGTCGAACCCCCCAAGAAACACCCGCTTCGCAGAAATGTGGAACCGCTCGCTCGCAACTCCAATGCAGCCGAAAACCCGGTGCGTCGCGGCCTCGATCCAATGCGGGTCCTGCGGCCAGCCGAGCCCCTCGGTCCCCTCGCCGTCAAATCCGCGCGGTGCCGCCGCCACATAGTTCCGCATGCTGATCAGCGGCATGATCCGCACCAGTTGGCGCTCGTCGTTGTGCCCCGGCCCATGGAGCCAGACCAGCAGGGGATAGGCGTATTTCCGTTCATAGTGCAGCGGGGCAAAGAAGGCATGGGAGCTGTCTTCCGCCCAACAGGAGAATTGCGCCGACTCGATCTCAAACCGGGGAGCAGGCGTCTGCTGCTTGGAACGCGCCGAAGAGTGTATGGGATTCATCTCGATTGAGGATGATCAATGTCTGAAATTGGATCGGATGCCGCCGCTCGCAAAACGCTCGGATCGACACTGGGGACCTCGGTTCGAACTGCCGCTTGCACGCCAGCCCGAAGTACAAACCATGGCACTCAATCCAGGTGATGATGGTTCAAGCGACTGCTGACAAATTGGATAAGGCGGTGCCCAGGCTCCCCCGATTTGCCGATCCCTCGTGGACCTGAGAAGATCATGCATCGTCGAATGACTCTACTCGATTCCCCGCGTCGCTGTCAAGCGAAGTCGACCAACCGCGACATGCTTTCAACCAGCCCCTTGACAGCATCAACACTCTTCTGGAAAGCCGATCGCTCGTCTGCGGACAGGTTGAGCTCGATGATCCGCTCCACGCCCCCCGCCCCCAGTACGACGGGGACTCCCACATAGAATCCCCCGACTCCGTACTCCCGATCGCAATAGGCGGCGCAAGGAATCAATCGCTTCTTGTCGCGCACGATCGCCTCCACCATCTGGGCGCTCGCGGCCGCGGGGGCATAATAGGCGCTCCCCGTCTTCAGCAGCCCCACGATCTCCGCACCCCCTGCCCGCGTCCGCTCCACGATCGCCTCCAACCGCTCCGCCGGAATCAATTGGCTCACAGGGATCCCGCCCACCGAGCAGCAACTCGTCAGCGGAACCATCGTATCACCGTGCCCGCCCAGAAGCATGGCCGACACGTCTTCCACGCTCACATTCAACTCCATGGCCACAAACGCGCGGAATCTCGCGGTATCCAGCACCCCTGCCTGCCCCAGCACCCGATGTGGCGGAAAACCCGTTACCTGAAGGGCACGCTGCACCATCGCGTCCAGCGGATTGCTCACCACGATCACCACCGCGCCGGGACTCGACTGGCGGATCTGCTCGCAGACCGAGCCCACGATGCGAGCGTTGGTGCTCAACAGATCGTCGCGGCTCATCCCCGGTTTGCGGGGGATTCCCGCGGTGATAACAACCACGTCGCTTCCGGCGGTATCCGCATAGTCGGTTGTGCCCGCCACGCGTGCATCAAAGCCGAACACGGGAGACGCCTGCATGAGGTCCAGGGCCTTGCCCAGCGGCATGCCCTCCGTCTGTGGAATGTCGAGAAGCACAATGTCGCCCAGTTCCGCAGCCGCACACCAATGAGCCGTTGTGGACCCCACATTCCCCGCGCCGATGATCGTGATTTTTGCCCGCTGCATGTTGACCTTCCTTCGCCTGCGGATTTCGTTGTTGCCGTAGTCGTCGCGTTTCCCCGTGAGCCCTCTCCAGAAAGCCCCCTCTTCGTCCGCTCCCCTGCCGCTGCCTCCAAAATGGGTCCTGATCGTCACCTTGTGCACTGCTGTCATTGCCAGCATCGTTCAGGTCACGCCCGTCCCGTGGTTCACCCGGTTCCTGGTGGCGTCAGCGGGCCGGCAGTCGGCAAAGCAACGGCCAAAGCCCTCCAGGTCATGGCCCGATCGACAGTCCGAGACAGGAATTGTAAGAGTTTCTGCGTCGCGTCAAGAGGGGGCCGGGCGAACCGCGACCGGACTGGCCACTTTGGCAGGATAGGGAATCTGCCGTCCGTGCAGAAACGAGCCCACTCGGCAAGACGCAACCGCCGCCAGCAGCCAACAGAACACCTCCCGCCACTCTCCCCCTCCTGTTGCCGTCCGTCACGCCTCCTTGTCGGAGTCGAGCCCCTTCCAGTCCATCGGGCCCACCCCGGGCGTCTTTCGCCGCCGCATCCGGTCGGCATACTCGCGATCCCCTCGACGGAACCGGCGCACCATCCACCACGTTGCCCCGAGCACCAGCAGAACAACGACCGTGGCCACCAATTTCTCCGTCGCGTTGAGCCGGGCCGCCGGCCTTGCCGGATACCACACGGCGGTCTTGCCGATCAACAGCGGAGCCAGTTGCCGTTGCGGACGGCCGTTCTCGCTCCCTGCCGAGATTCGATACGACCAGGTCTTGAAGAAGAACCCGGCAATGCTCACATCTTCGACATAGTCGGGTCCGTCACCCGTCGGGAGCCCTGCCGGTAGTTGATGCAAACAGAACACGATCGGGTTATCCTGCGAGTCCTCTGTGAACAGGTAAACCTGGTAATACTGCGTGATCCCCAGGCGCTTGTTCACGTCCGCTTCGCTGACCCGCACCGGGATGATCCGGCGGGCGCTTCCTTTCAGTTCCACAAGCCGCCCTTTCTGGTTCTGCGGACTGTTGAACAAGGGAACCACCGAGAACCGCTCTCCTCCGGTCTTGGCCAGTTCCTCCCGGGCCCAGCCCTCGATCTGACCGTCCTTGGCCGTGCCCGCGGCCTTCAGCATCCGGTAGAAGCACTCATGATCGCGCTCGGTCAACTGCCGCGACTCCCAGTCGACCTCCGCAGTCGATCCGTCGGCGGCCTTGCTGGGCGGCGGCTCCACATCCACGTCGTCGAGCAGTCCCACGTCCATCCCCAGTCGTCCCAGGTACGTTGGCGGATACCAGGCCATTCGACCGGCCAGAAAGCAGGCGGCCGGGCGGCCCTCTTCCTGCGTCGATGCCTTCACGAAGAAGGCCCACGCCTCCGACGGCTCGTCGATCGGCTCGCCTGTCTTCCACGCCTTGGGCACGCGTGCCGTAAACACATCGATCCCCTTCGGCTGCCGGTCCAGCTCCATCCGGCACCGCCAGATCGATGTCAGGTCGCCCTCATCTCCTTCCTTCGCGCTCAAGCGGTACGGCTCCGCCAGAAGCACTCGACCCTTGAGTCGAAAGACCGCCAGGGCGTAGGCCCCGGGATCCTCGGCCAGCCGGCCAAGATCGACCTCGCCCAGCGACCATCGTTCCAGATCCGAGGGGCGGACGTCCTTCTGGATTCGAAACAGCATCCGCCGCAAGGTCTCGTTACACGAGGAGTTCCAGGGCTCGGCGCTGCGCAGCTCGGCAATCTGGTCGTTGCTGATCCCGCCGACTTCAAACAGTTCCTTCGGCCCGAGTTCCGCCGCCTGCACGGCGCGGGTGCTCAGACACCACACCGCCGCCAGCACAACGGTCCCCAGGGCGGCCGCGGCCCGGCCCAGAGCCGCCCGTGATCCGACCACTCTTGACCAGGACTCTCTCATGGCGTTTCTTCCTTGCCGTCGGATTCCGCGGGTTCTGCGATACGCTTCAGCCGGCCCGCGTCGCCGCCTGCATCGTCCGGGATCTGCCCGCGGAACAGTCCGGGCACAGGTGCGCCGCGCCGCGCTCGTCTGGTCTGCCACCAGACGACGGCAACAAAACTGGCCGCCGCTGCCGCCGCGACTGCCACGATCGTGATCGGAGAAACGGCGCGGGGAGGCGCTTTGGGGCCGGCGCTGACTTGCCGCAGCGACTTGGCCAGCACGATCGGAGCCGACCGCATCGTCTTCTCCGCGGCATAGGGCCATCTCTTGAAGAAATAACCCTCCAGCTCCACTTGCCTCTCGATCGCCATTCCCTCCGGAAAACCCTTCGGCATCGTCAGCACGTAGACCACGATCGGATTGCCCGGGTTGTCGCGAGGAAACAGCCACGTCCTGTAGTACGAATCGATCCCGGCATCGTTTTGCCGAGCGGTGACCTTCTCCGATCGGCGCAGGGTCCCCGCCAGCGTGACCAGTTCGCCGCGATACTCTTTGGGTTGCCGGAACAACTGGATGAAGGTCACCGCTCCGATCGACTCTCCTCTCAGATCCGCCTCGTCCGCCTTCTGCAGCCGGTCGAACAACTTGAACCACGCCGGGGCCTCCGCAGCCCGCAAGGGTTCATCGTCGCGGACTGCTGCCAGATCCGCCTCGGTGAGTCCACCCAAGACAGTTCGATCTGCCGCCTCCCGCTCTTCGCTGGGCAGGGGAAACACAAAACTGTCGTCTTCAGACGGTCCCGGAGGCACAAACCGGGTGTCGACCTCCGAATCCGCACCCCCGCCTGCTCGCCCCAGATTCCAGATCCAGCGATAGTGCCCGGGATCCCGGGCCTCGAAAGCTACCCAGAGAATCGCCACCATCGCGGCGACCATCACAAACAGGCGCCCCTGCTGGCGCCGGGAGCGATAGTTGGGCGGATACGGACCTTTGCGAAACTCGAGCACAAGACAAGCCTTCCAAACCAGACCACTGCGTTTGCATCGGGAACCTGGCGGGCCGCGCTTGACCCGATTCCGTGCAAGCTCGCCGGCCACCGGAAACGCCGACACGGGCACATCCCGCGCGGCTCGACAAGGCCGGACCGGTCACCGCTGGACCCATGGAATTCTAGCTGTCCGATATAGCCCCCTCAAGTTGGGTTGGCAGGCTGCCGCCAACCCGCCGTGTCGACCGGCCGGATGTGCCGGTTTCACCGGCAGAACCACCCTCCGTGCTGCCAGAGGTGCCGTTTGCCGATCGGATGAGGCCGCTGGTCGGTTCCTCCACCCTCGGTCGCTTCAAAACGTTGGCGGTTGGCGGACCCCAGAAGGTACAATAACTGAGGGAGGACTCGCAGACTGCCTCGCCGGCCATCTCTCTCCTTTCGGGAGAGCCTGATGCGATAAGGCGCCAGCGAAACCGGAAGTCATGTCGGAGCCATCCCTTAGTGACGGCATGTCTTCCCGTGGTTGCCAGGCCTCCGGCGCAATCTAGCTCAACTCCTTTCGGATTCCTTGTCTTGTCGGAAGCCAACCGCTACGCTGGAGGCGACTGAAGAATAACTTGCCGGCTCCGATTTCGCGAACCCAGGTCCGTCGCGAAGCACGGACCGGAAGAGCGGCAAGTTCTGCATCGACTGATACCAAAAGCGGCCGAGAAATAACTTGCCGGCTCCAACTTCGCCAGCCGAGGTCCGTCGCGAAGCACGGACCAAGAAGAGTGGCACGTTAGTTGTCGATCGATACTAAGAGGCACGAGAGAAGGAGGGTGTGCTCCCACGCATCGAGGTGCACAATCGGTGCTTTGGCGACGGCCCAAGAGGGAAACCGGCGGCATGTCTCCCGTCCCCGCAGTCGAGAACGGTACCTTCTGCCGACCCCCGCGAAGGCCGTTGCCGCAACGGGTGCGACCCGGCCCCTTGCCCTCATGGCATTCGCCTTCGGGCCGTCCCGCTCCTCCGCATCGCCAGGAGTGTGTCGCCCGTTGATCCCAGGAGCATCCACCGAACGAGGAAGAGAAGAGTTGATGAAAACTCCCGGAAGGCTGCCTGTCGTCTTGGGCATGATCGTCTCGCTCGCCTCTTGGTTCACACTCGCCACTCCCTCGCCGGGTGCGGATCCCCCCGTGCAGAAGATGCTCGACGGGCTGCGGCAGAATCGCTACTACGACATGGCGATCCCCTATCTGGAGCAGATGCGAGAGCATCCCGGCTGCCCGGCGGACTTCAAAGACCGCATCGACTACGAGATCGGTGTAACCCTTCTGGAAGCCGCCGAGGCCACCGAAACCGTCTCGCAGCGCGAGACGACCCTCGACCAGGCCACCGCAGCCATTCAGAAGTTCCTCAAGGAGCACCCTACCCACGAGCTGACCGGGCCGTCGAGCACGCAACTTGGAAGAGTCCTGCTGCGGCGAGGTGCGGGTCGCGTCCAGCAAGCGGAGCTGCCGGGCGTGTCGCCCGACGACAAGAACGCGAAACTTGCCGAGGCCCGCAAGTTCTTCGACGAGGCCCAGTCGGCCCTCGAAGCGGCCGAGAATCGCTGCTACGAGAAGGCCAAGAAGATCCAGGAAGAATCGAAGGCCAATCCCACGGATACCAGCAAGGCAGATCTTGAGGAAGCCTACGGCGAACTTCTCCAGGCTCGGCTGCTGCTGATCAACAATGCCGACCAAAAGGCCCGGACCTATGCGCCGGACAGCAAGGAATTCAAGGAACAGCTCCTGGCGGCGGCCAAACGCTATGCCGAGTTGTTCGAAAAGAACGAGGAGCGGATCGGCGGCCTTCAGGCCAGGAACTTCGAGGGCAAAATCTACGCCGACCTCGAGCAGAACGACAAGGCCGCCGAGATCTTCCGCGAGACGCTCTCGCTCCCCGATGCATCGCAGACCATCCGCAACCTCCGGCGGCAGGCGTTCCTCTGGTTGATGGAAACCCTGCTCAAGCCGGCCGTCAAGAAGTACGACGAGGCCATTGCGGCCGCTGCCCAATGGAAGGAAGAGGCCCTCCCCAACGAGCAGGCCAGCCCCGAAGGTCTGCGGATCCAGTTGCTGGCGGGCCAGGCCTGCCTCGAGGCGGCCAAGGCCCTCGATCCAAAGGACGAGAAGCGCAGAACGTTCCTCCGCTCGGCCCGCGGCTACCTCGAATTCGTCCAGCGCGCTTCCGGCGCGATCCAGCAGCAGGCCGGCAATCTCCTGATGGACGAATTGCTGGGCGGAGCCGAGATGCCCCAGGCCGAACCCAAGACCTTCGAGGAGGCCTTCGAACAGGCCAGTGGAGCATGGCTGAAAATGGTCGCGATCGTCGGCCGGATGGGCGACTCCGCCGATCCCAAAGAGTCGGAGGCCCTCGCTGGCCAGGCGGCCGCCGCTCGCCGCAGCATCACCCATTACTCTCAGCTTGCACTCGGCATGGCTGGCAGGCAGACCAACGTCTCGCAGCTCTGCAGTCTCCGTTTCTACCTGGCCTTCGTCTGCTTTGTCGAGGATCGTCTCTACGATGCGGCCGTGCTCGGAGAACTCCTCGCCTACCGCTATCCCCAAAGCAAAGACGCCCCTAAGGGGGCCGAAATCGCCGTCAAAGCCTACCGCCGGCTGTTCGACATCCAACGCCGCGCCGGCCGCGATACGGCCTTCGAACTGGCCAATATGCAGCGCGTGGCCCTCTACGTGACGGGCCGCTGGAAGGACGATCCCGCCGCCGCAGAAGCCTGGGCCATGCTCTTCGACACCGCCGCCGATCTCCAGGATCTCCCCAAGGCAACCGAGTATCTCGAAAAGCTCGCACCCGAGTCGCCGCAAAGGTC
The DNA here is from genome assembly GCA_964563135.1 of uncultured Planctomycetaceae bacterium. GTDB lineage: Bacteria > Planctomycetota > Planctomycetia > Pirellulales > Thermoguttaceae > JAAYAY01. The sequence continues at coordinate 8,108 of CAZLWV010000095.1, read as the reverse complement.
CCGCTGCGAACTGCGGCTCGGCCAGACCTACTGGACCCAATACGTTCGCCTGGCAACCCTCGACAAAGGACAGCGCCCCAGCCAGGAGGAACTCGATGCCCTCGTCAAAAAAGCGCAAGACACCCTTCGCCAGGGAATCGATCGGCTGAGCAAGGCCGTCGACGCGGGCGGAGAAGTCGACTACTCGCTGGCCTGCGCGGTGCTCGCCTTGGCGCAGATCCTCATCGATGCGGGCAATGCCGAAGAGGCCGCCCACTGGCTCGATGATCCCAAGATCGGCCCCATGACCCTGATCGCCGCCAACCACCCGGCCGTCGCCGGACGCACCGATTTCCAGATCGACACCTACAAGGTGGCCCTCCGCGCCTGCGTCGGAACCGAGAAGATCCAGCAGGCCGAAGCCGTCATGGCGAAACTGGAAACGCTCGTCGGGCACGACGACGAGGAGGGTGCCGCCCGACTGACCCAGATCTACATCTCCCTCGGGCGGCAGCTCGAGGAAGTCCTCGCCCGCTTGCGAGCCGAAGGCAAGTCCGACCAGATCCAGAAGGTCTCCCTGGGATTCGAAAAGTTCCTCGACACCATCTCCAAACGGGAAAAAGGCAACTCGTTCACCTCGCTCAACTGGGTCGCCCAGACCTTCGCCAGCATGGCGGCCGGACTCGACCCCGGCGACGGGCCCCTCCCCGAAGCGGCCGTCAAGTACTACGGATCCGCCGGCGCCACGTACTACAAGTTGCTCAAGAATCCCCCCGCCGACATGCGTGAGGGAGCCGAAACCGCCATCAAGGTCCAACTGGCCGTCTGCCTTCGGGCGCTCGGCCGCCGCCCCGACGCTGCCGATCCCAAGAAGGCCGAGAAGAACTTCACCCAGGCCCTCGGCCTCCTGGTGGAAATCCTCAAGCAGAAAGAGACGCTCGTCAACGTCCAGATGGAGGCCGCCCGCACCTACCAGGAACTCGCCGCCGCCAGCGGGCAGCCCACCTTCTACCTCAACGCCATTTCCGGCGGACAGAAACAACCCGACGGCCACTACCTCGTCTGGGGCTGGAACGGAATCTCCCGCCGCGTCGGTTCCGGTGAAAAGTACCGCGACATCCTCTACGAGGCCCGCTACAACATCGCCCTCTGCCGCATGCGGATCGCCCAGACCCAGACCGGCCAGGAGCGGGCCGATACGCTCAAGCTGGCGGAAAACGATATCGTGGTCACCCACAAGCTCTATCCCACCCTGGGCGGCGCCAAGTGGTTCGAGAAATTCGACGCGCTGCTCAAGGCGATCCGCAAATTCCAGGGAAACGACAACCCGAACGGACTGGAAAAAAGTGCGTAGATGACCCCGCCCACTCGGACACGCCCTTTCCCCTTCGGCCGCACTGAGGAGACTGATATGAAATACGTTGCGATCCCGATCCTCGCCCCCCTCGTCCTTGGGCTCGCGGCCGCCATGGCACCGGCCCAGGATCAGGTGAAGATCCCCGACCGGACCGTGATCGGCACCGTGAAGTCGGTCGACGCCATCAAGGTCGTCGTCGAAGAACGCAGCGGCACCACGGCCGAGGTTCCCGCGGGCCAGATCGAATCGATCAGCTTCGACGGCGAGCCCGCCGCGCTCAAGACGGCCCGCATCGCCCTCAGCGCCGGCCGCTACGAGGATGCCCTGGCCGCCCTGGAGGGAACCAGCACGGCCGAGATCGCCCGCCGCGAGATCGCGCAGGAAATCGAGTACTGCAGGATCCTGAGCGCGGCCCGCCTGGCCCTCGTCGGCAATGGCGATATCGCCGACGTCGGCAGAAAGGTCTTCGCGTTCGTCAGCGCCAACAAGGATAGTTTCCACTTCCTCGAAGCGCAGATGCTGCTCGGCGATCTGCTGACCGCCTCGGGGAAGGCCCAGGCCGCCCAGGGCGCCTACAAGACGGTCGGGCAGGCCGCGCCCTGGCCCGACTACCGGGCCCGAGCAGCCGTCGCCTTGGGGCGTTCCTATCTGGCTGGCGGACAGGTGCCGCAGGCATCCACCTCGTTCAAAATCGTCCTGGATATGCCCGATACCACGCCCGGCATCCAGAACTACAAGCTGGCCGCCACCCTCGGCGAGGCCCGCTGCATGGCCGCCACCGACAAGGCCGACCAGGCCGTCAAGATGATCGAAACCGTCATCCAGCAGGCCGATCCCGAAGACTACGATCTGCTGGCCGAGGCCTACAACGCCCTCGGCGCCTCCCACCGCACCAGCCAGCGCCCCAAAGACGCCATTCTCGCCTTCCTCAACGTCCACCTGGTCTACTTCAACTCCCCCCAGAACCATATCGAGGCCCTGCAGAACCTCGTCGAACTCTGGAACGAGCAGCAGATGCCCGAACGCTCCGCCGAGATGGCCCAGATCCTGCGCGACCGTTATAAACGGTCTCCCCGTTAGGAGGGAACTTGCGCCGCCGGGGAATGCCCGATTTTGGTCCCCCCGCGGTTTACGAAATTCGCAAACTCGGATTACACTAAGGTGTCGCGGCAAAATAAGTTGTCTCCCGAAGACTCAGGCTGGCCGCCCACGGTTTTGCCGGCGATCTTGACGACCCCACTCATCGCTTTCTCGCAATTCAACCCCAAGTTCAGCGCTCATCTGCTGGGAGGTCACGATGCGGCAACGGTTGCTGTCTGGTTCGCACGGAGCCACTCCTACTTTCGTGGTCGTAGCCCTGCTCATCGTCGGCGCGGCAGCCGCGCTGGCCGTCGTCGGCACCCCCACGCTATTCGCTGCCGAACAGCCGCCCGCCGACATCCAAGTTGAGCCCGCTGCCGAGGCCCCCGCCCCTCCTGAGGCCGCGCCTGCCCCTCCCGCCGGCGCACCGGCCACCTCCGACCAGCAGGCTTCCCCCCCTCCCGACAGGAGCTATCTGGCCTGGATGGTCGGAGCCATGGGATGGACTTTCAGCCTCGTCTTTCTGGCTCTCTCGTTCGCCACCGTCGCCCTCTTCGTGATGAATATCCTCGCCGTCCGGCGCGAATCGGTCCTCCCAAATACTCTCGTGGAAGGCTTTGAAGCCCACCTCAACGAAAAACGCTACCAGGAGGCCTACGAGCTGGCCAAGGCCGACGAGTCCTTTCTCGGCCTGATCCTCTCGGCCGGCCTCGAGAAGTTGCAGTCCGGCTACGAACACGCCATCGAAGCCATGCAGGAAGTGGGGGAAGAGGAGAACATGAAGCTCGAGCATCGCCTCAGCTATCTCGGCTTGATCGGTACCGTCGCACCCATGGTGGGGCTTCTCGGAACCGTCGTCGGCATGGTCGAGTCGTTCAGCGTCATCGCCCAGAGCACCGTCACTCCCAAGCCGGCTGATCTGGCCGAAGGTATCTCCAAGGCTCTGATCACCACCCTCGTCGGGCTGTTCATCGCCATTCCGGCGATCGCGGCCTACAACATCTTCAAGAATCGGATCGCTCGCCTCGTCCTCGAGGTGGGCATCATCAGCGAAGGGCTCATGAGCCGGTTCCAGAAAAAATAGCCCGTCGGCCGGATGAAGATCATCTTTCCGAAAGGCCAGCATTTGCCATGCGACTAGCCAGGCGATCCGCCACCAAGATCCAGGAAGGCGACATGACACCCATGATCGACATGGTGTTTCAGTTGATCGCCTTCTTCATGGTGCTCATCAATTTCACCGAGGCCGACCAGAACCAGCGAATTCACTTGCCGTCCAGCGAATTGGCCAAGCCGCCCGATGCTCCCCTTGAATCGCCCATCACCATCCACGTCACCGCCGAGGGCACCGCGATTCTGGGGCCCGAGGAACTGCCGATCCAGGGGCTCACTCCGTTGCTCCGGCTCGAGTACCAGGTGCTCCAGCGCAAACACGAAGGCCTGGCCAGGGATGTTACCATCATCGTTCGCGGCGATGAGGATGCCGATTTTGGGCTCGTCCAGGAGGTGATGCTGCTCTGCCAGAGCGTCGGATTCGAAAAATTCGCCCTCCGCGCGCGCCAACAAGAAGCCCTCCCTGCCAAGCCGGCCCCCAGGATGGCTGAGTCATGAAGATCCGCCACACCCGACGCGACGAAGACACCTACGGCCTGCAGATGACGCCGATGATCGACATCGTCTTCAACCTGCTCGTCTTCTTCGTCATGACCTTCAAGATCGCCGCCCCCGAGGGAGACTTCAACGTCAAGATGCCGGCCCAGGCGGCCCAGGGTGTCCCGGACCCCGCGTCCATGCCCCCCATCAAGATCCGCATCACCGCCGCCAAAGACGGCGGCCTCGCGGGCGTGAGCTTCGCCGACGTGCCCGTCAAGAGCCTGCAGGACCTGCGCATCAAGGTCCGCGAAATCGTGGGCGATGCCCCGGGGCCCGGCACCCTCGAAAACACCGAGATCGAATTCGATTGCGATTACAACCTCCGCTACCAGTACGTGATCCAGGCCATGACCGCCGTCTCCGGCTACATCCACGACGGCCAGGTCGTCAAGCTCGTCGAGAAGATCAAGTTCACCCCGCCCCGCAAGCAGCCGTAGCGTTCACGCCCGCGGGTGGAACTTCTTGTGGACCGCCTTCAGCCGCGTCATGTCCACGTGCGTGTAGATCTGCGTCGTCGCGATGCTCGCGTGGCCCAGCATCTCCTGCACCTGGCGCAGATCGGCCCCTCCGGCCAGCAGGTGCGTGGCGAAACTGTGCCGCAGCGTGTGCGGGCTGACCCCCGACGGGGCACCAATCCGCGCCACGTAGCGCTTCAGCAATTCCCAGATCCGCTCCCTCCGCAACCGCCGCCCCCGATAACTCAACAGGGCCCATCGCGGTGCACCGGCCCCCCGCGCGGCCAGCGTCGGCCGCTCCTGCTCCAGCCACTGGCGGAATGCCGCCACCGCCCGCTTCCCCAGCGGCACCAGCCGCTCCTTGTCCCCCTTGCCGCGGCAAAGACAGTAGCCTTCCTCCAGATGAACGTCGTCCAGCTTCAGATTCGAGAGCTCCGACGCTCGGCACCCGGTGGCATACAGCAACTCCAGCAGCGCCCGATCCCGCCGCCAGAACGGGTCGTCGTCCGACGGGCTTTCCAGCAGCGCGTCGATCTGCTCCGGGCTCAGCACGTGCGGCACCCGTTCCCACAGCCGCTGGCTCCCCAGCAGCTCGGCCCGGTTCTCTTCCAGAATGCCCTCCAGCTGCAGGTAGCGGAAGAACACCTTGAGCGAAACCAGATGCCTGGCAAGCGTCGCCGGCTTGAACTCCTTCCCGTGCAGCCAGGTGACGTAGTCCCCCAGGTCCTGGATCGTCATCTCCACGACCGGCCGACCCGCCGCCCACTCCAGAAACCGCGTCAGGTCCCGCCGGTAGGCGGCCACCGTGTTGTCGGCCAGATGGCATTCCCCCGCCGCATACTCGACAAACCCTTCCAGCCACACCCGTTTCGTGCTGGGCGGTTTGAGCAGTTTTGGCTTCAATTGCCTTCGACGCGAGTTTGCCATTCCGGTTTGCCTGTTTGAAGTGCCAGCTTGTCTCTTCGGGTGGCCCGTCAGGGCGTGGCGGCCGGCCCCGTCTTCGTGCGGATTCTCGCCAGCGGACCCCCGCAACCCTCGGCGTCCGGACGGCCCAGCGCCGACCACTCCACTTATCGATTCGCCCGGTTCGGCGGTTTCAGTCTGCCCTCGCCACTCCATCCAGCTTGCCTGACTCGACCCTGAACAAGTCCGCCAGCCCTCAGGAGCCCCCCCAAGTCCATCGGCCCGGTCGCCGCCCCCGTCGGCCGCCGGCCTCCCCAGCCGCCGGCCTCCCAAGCCGCCAGCCGCCCAGAAGCCCGGCGTTCCTCGCCGACTCAGGGCCCAGACCGTCAATCCGGGCTGACTTCAACGCTTCCTCCGCTTCCTCCGCCACATCAGGACTTCGCAGTTCCCTTGCCGGAGGGGGAGATATTCTTGGCGGCGGATCCGTCTTGCCGTTAGAATCAAGTGTCGCATCACGGGTGTTTCCATTCCCGCAGACATTTCTCCTCGGATCCGCCATGCCTCCCACTGCCATGCCTCTGGTGCCGCTGAGCCAGATGGTCGCCGACCAGGAAGCCGATCTCTTCGTGCTCATGACGCTCAAGGAACAACTGACGACGCGGGATGGGAAACCCTATTTCAAAGTGGGATTTCGCGACGCCCGTCGCGAGGTCACCTTCCCCGTCTGGGGCAATTCGCCGCTGGCCGTCGATTGCCGCGACCACTGGACGGTGGGCAAATTCTACAAGCTTCGGGCCGCTTACCGCGAGAGCAATTACGGGCCGCAGCTCGAAATCCGCAAGATCCGCGAGGTGGTCGCCGCCGACCAGGAGGATGGATTCGATCCGGCCATGTGCTGCGCCTCGTCGCGTTTCGACGGTGAAGCAATGTATGCCGAACTGGCGGAAATCGCCCGCAGCCACATCCCGGCCGGCGGGCTCAGAGACCTCGTCCTCTTCCTCCTGGAAGAATACCGCCCGACGTTGCTGGCCTCGTTCGCCGCACGTCGCCATCACCACGCCTTTGCCGGCGGGCTGCTCGAACACACGCTCAGCGTCACCCGCAACGCTGTCTTTCTCGCCGAGCGTTACGCCGACTACTACAGCGACATGGACCCTCCGTTGGATAAGGGGCTCGTCGTCGCCGGGGCAATCCTCCACGACATCGGCAAGCTCCGCGAACTGCAGTCGGGACCGGCCGGCGCCGAGTACACCACCGCCGGCCAGCTCATCGGCCACATCCTCCTGGGACGCGATCTGGTGCGCGAGGCCGCCGGCGAGGTCAAAATCGACCCCGACCAGCTCCTGCGGCTGGAACACGTCATCATCTCCCATCAGCGGCTTCCCGAATGGGGCTCCCCCAAACCGCCCATGGTTCCCGAGGCCGTTCTGGTCCACTACGCCGACGATATCGACGCCAAGTTCCACCAGGTCGTGGCCGAGATCTCCACCCAGAAACCCTTCAGCCCCGTGATGGGACGACGCTGAACCCGGGGGTTATAACCCCTGTCAGCCCCTGACCCCTGACCGACGCGGCGCTGCCAGGCCCTCCTCACGTGCATGACCTCTCTCGGCACGCCCGACGCCGAGCCCTCCACCACACAAACCCGCCGCGCAAACGAGGCCAGTCCGGCCGAAGGCCATGCTCACCGCAGCCTGACGCACCCGCCCCAACCACAAACAGGCGCCGTCCCATGGCTGAAGGCCATATTCACCGTAGCCTGGGGCACCCGCCCCAGGACCTCGCACCGGCCTCCCACCCTTTGGCCGAAGGCCATATCCACCGCGGCCTGGCGCACCCGCCCCGGGGCTTGGCTGCGTCCCCATTGCGATTCGCAAGCATGACAGTCAGATATCAGGAGTGTTCCCTTTTCGTCTCCCGAAGTATCGATCGTGCTGGGTCCAGAATTCGCGTCGCACATCCTCGTTGTAGTCGAAGTAGTCCTCAAAGAACCCGGGACGCATCCATTCTCGCGGATACGCATATCGCACGCCTTCGCCAGTTTCGGAAACCCAGAACTCTGGTTCGAGAGTATCTACGACATCGAAGCAGGTGGGATCGAAGAGAATCGGCTCGCCTTTGTCATCAACGATCCGGTAGTCGTCTGCTTCGATCCCGATCACCTCGTAGGTGTTCCCAACGCTCAACGACCCGATCACATGGCCATCTGCCGTTTCTGTCCGTCGTAGTATCACTTTCATGCCGAGGCTCGGGAGTCCTTTTTATGGCTGGGCAACCGTCCTCGCGGCCGCCTTGCTCGGCGAGGCTTGGGTCGGTCCGGACGTTTGCCGACCAGATGATTGTAGCATCGCGTCACCCTTTCGAGATACCCACCGGGAAACCGGATCCTGACACGGTCCCAAGAGACCTCCCAGGCGAGGAACCGAACGAGATTCTTCCCAGAGCCTGAGTGCCCCACCGTTTCTGCAACCCGGGCCCTCCGCAAGAAAAGTAGCAGGCACTCTCCGAGTGCCGTCCGCCAAGGTTCCAGCAACCCTCAACGAATCCCCACGCCTGACGCTTCCTGACAACCGTCAGCGAGATTCTTCCCAAAGCCTGAGCGCCCCACCGTTTCTGCAACCCGGGCCCGCAAGAAAAGTAGCAGGCACTCTCCGAGTGCCGTCCGCCAAGGTTCCAGCAAC
>CAZLWV010000094.1:0-32802 GCA_964563135.1 uncultured Planctomycetaceae bacterium | reverse complement strand
CGACACCGGGAATTCTAATTGTCGCTCAAGGGGAAAAGTAATTGTCGCTACACAGGCGTCGGATGAAGGGGCGGCTAGGGGGATGCGACCGATATGGTTAAGTTCTTGCGACCGCAAACCAATTGCGGTGGGTCAACTCGAGATAGAGGACGGCTGCTACACTGAGATCAACTTCTGATTGGCTCCATTCCATCAATCACTGTGCGATCCTCGCACTTGTGCAGCGCCACCATACCGTCGGTGTCTGTGGTAACGTCAAATCCGAACACACGAAGCGTCTTCTGAAGGTCTACGAAATGCTCCTCGATTCGAGCGCCGCCACCCTCGTAGGTTTCGGAGAACAGAGGCGAACCCAATACTTCGTCGGCCACACATTCAAATCGGTTGTCGGCGATACTCCACTCAACTGTACGGACTCGCAGATACAACGTTAACGCGAGCCCTCGTTTTCTGGATTTCGAGAAAGTGACATAGAGGCCAGGATATGGCACGAAAGGGAGTGTGATGCTTCCTTCGGCCCTTAGGAGTCTGTGCTTCTTGTACTTCGTCCGAGGTCGAATCGGTCCAGCTGCGTGCACCATGATATTCACTTTGAATTCAGATTGACCGGTAGCGCCAGACATCGATCGTCTCCTTTGTGGTATGATCATCCCTCTGGTGTTGACTCTGACCTGATGTAGCCGAACGCTACGACGCTGGACCGCCCCTTCAGGTTTTGCCCGCCCCAGTCAATGTGACCGACGTGCAAAAGCGAAGAACGATCCCAAGGAGCACCGCCGCCAGCGTAGCGACTTCCTCGCCTACCGCAACCCCGCCAGCCTTTACGCTGACTTCCACTTCATCCGCCACACCTTCATCACCAACCGCTGCGAAGCCGACGTCTCACCCAAGACAGCCCAAATGCTCGCCCGGAACAGCGATATCCGGTTCACCATGGAGGTGTATACCCGCGTCAACCAGAACGACCAGATCGACGCGATCCGGAAGTTGAAGGCGCCGGATGAGGGGGCCGCGTGAGGGAGATATTCCCGGCGCAGATCGTGAACACCGCGGCGGGCAACGAGGTGGTGCCCGGAGGCCGCGGTCGATGTGACCGGAGCTTCGTACGGCAGCCTTCAGTGGAGGGGAGATGCAACCACATCACCCAAGATTGCTTGCAGGCCCGCCCCGAGGCATGAGGAGGAGATCATACGTGGCAGGCGCGACTACATGCCACACCGTTGTTATTCCAGGAATACCGGGCACCCCCACAGGGCAATATTATCCGCCTCAACGTCCCGATTACTGAGCCTTCGCACGACTTCGTTCGTCGATCCCAAATGGCCTTCCAGTTCCTGGAGTAGGTCGGACTTCTCCCTTGCCACACGGAGACCGGCGTACTGGAACGCTTCGAAGAAACTGGTCGACTTCGTCAGCCCCAGTGCCAACAACACACCATATGCGGATGAAATGCGCTGATCGATCGGCCACACGTGCGAAATCACTGTCTGGCGGCTGCTCACCAACATGGGGCCCAGCCCCGGCCCGCACAGGCCGCCCAACGTGCCCGCCGTAGCGCCGTCGCAGATATTGAGCATGAGCAACCGCCGCCGGTCACCGGCAAGAGCGATATTCTCCAGGTCGACAAGGGTGACGACTTCCGCTCTCGTAGCATGCACCCGGATGCCTGCGAGGTGCGGATTATGCGGATCGAATTCGCCGTGGGCGACAACCCAGACGAGGTCGTACGAAGGGTCGCTGTATTGCTCAACGAACTGGTCTTTGTTCGCGGCGGATCCGTCGACAGCCTCGACTTTCACTCCATGCTCGCGCAACAGCGCTGCGACAGTCTCGACCTCGGCTGCTGCGGAGAGCGTTCCGCCGCTCCAGATGAGCGCCCGCTTGATATGGCGGTCGGGCTTCGGGTTCTGCAAGCTCGCGATCATGGGCCACGTGATGCCCGTGTCCTTTAAGAGCATGGCCTGGAGTGGATGCTGTTGATAGGGAATCATCGCCATCGCTGTTATCGATCCCAACTCTTCCGAGAAATGAGTCCTCACGCGATCGGTTTGATAGTGCTCGCGAATCGCAGTCTCAAAGTCGCGACTGTGTTCGTAGTTGGGAACACCAGGCCTCTCCGGCGCCTCCAGCACGAAATCCTCGACGTTTCCCGCTGTGACCGTGATGCCCAGGAAGGCGTTCGTGACCTGCACCAAAGCCGGGAGCACTCTGACTTGGTCACATGCGTAGGTAACGGCTGACCGTTCCGTGGCGAAGACAACCCCATCCGGGTGGGTTCCTGTGCAATAGAGGACTCCGTGTGTCCGCCTGTCGTCCTGAACGTCGTACCACCGACACAGGATGTCTGTGGCGAAATCGCATTGCCTGTTCTCGATGAGGAGTTTCAGCAGCGGGGAAATGACGCCGAATAACCGCTCCTGGCCGTATCGTAACAATGCACGCGAGATGCTTTGGCGGTGCAGGGACTCGGTGTACCGGTCGAGCGCATCAGTGATCTCGCCTCGTTTCTGCAGGGCCTCATCGCAGCCTGAGAGGCTGCACACCATCAGTTGCAGTTCCTCGTGGCCGATTAAGCTCTGTCGGCAGTCACGCAGGACGCTTTTCGCCCAGTCGTTCGGAGCCTTCTGCGTCAGCTCGCCCACGGCAGTCGAGAACACCAATCCAATGTGCCTCTTGAGGTGATTCGGCATCCGAGGATCTGCGTAGAGGCCCTCAAGCAGCGCGACCAGGCGATCCGTTTCCTCACGAGAGTTGTAACGGGCCCAATTCAGCATATGTGCTGCGGCGTACGCTGCCGGCTCAAGGTATCCCGTCTCCATGCCCGCCTCAACAAGAGCAAAGCAGAAGGGGAAAACCTCGTGGCAAAGGTCGGGCAGGACGTTGCGCACACGACAGTAGTAGAAGGTATGCTCGATCCATTCGAGCACCGTGCGGACGATATCGAGTCCGGGGACCGCTCCGTCGATCTCAACGATGCGGGCCAACCGCGCGATCTCAAAGTCCACCTCCGCCGGGGCAGGCATGGCATCCGATAGACTGCGCAGGATCCAATCGTGCGTTATGCCCAAGCGGCCTGTGCAGCAACCGAGCCCCATTGGTACGATGCTTATGCACACCTGAGCGAGGTCCACCATGTGCCGTTCGAAATCCGACTGGGCGGTTTGCCTCGCCTGCTGGAGATCTCGGAATATCCCCTCCGACAGCGCCAGGGTGGCTTCCATGGATGTATATTGCGACTGGTGTTGGGCGGCCTCAATGAGGGCGAAGGGCTCGGTGAGGGTGTTTGGATTGCTCCAGTCGATCGGTGTGTTCCATAGCGACTCGTTCTTGCCCCCGGCAAATTCGTAAAGGCTCTGAAATACTTCTCTTATTGACTGTGGCATCGCGTGCCTCTCATCTTGTTCAGTTCGCCACATTATCAGTAATGCGCAATTGCCTCGCAATGGTGGGGATTCGGAAAGCGGGTGCCTCGCCATACAAGAGGCAAACGCTCAGGGCGCGCGGCGATGCCCTCCGTGCTTGCCTCGGATGTGAACCGTGCCAAAGTTGGGGCCATGGGCCATTCACGGCGAAGCGTCCAGCCCAAACACAGGACACGAGCTCGGCCTTACATGCGCGCGTCGGTGGCGCACACGTGGCGCACACCGAAGCAGTCTCTTTTAACCCTGTTGCGCGCTTCGGTCCGACACACCGATGCCACAGGGGCCAGCCACCATCAATTGCGCGACCTCTTGCTTCTGCGATACTCGTGGACACCCACGGATTTCCTTCGCGTGCCGCGGCAGCGGGTCGCATCCGGGCCCAACACCTCGGCAATTTGCTGGCCGGCTTGGAATTCGCTGACCGCAAGTGCTTTGTGGGCGTCAGTTGGCCTAGCCTTCGCCGGCCAAATCACCGTATTGCCCCCTCGCCATGCGTAGTCCCCCCAACGTGGCCGGTTCTTTGGATGGACATGGACGGAGAATCCGGTATATAGAGAGACAGGAAGTCTATCAAATCAAGACATGCCGAGGCTGAAGGTATACGTATTCGGCTGAATCCGAGGTGGCGTAATGAATGACGGGACGGAGCATGAGGACAATAAGCTCTATGGTGCCAAAAGTGTGTATTTGGGGAATCGGCCCACGTCTGTTGGCAGCGACGACGATCCTGACAGAATCCTGGTTGGCAACAGAGGGTGGCGAATTGACCTGTCCACATACCAGTTGATCCATGACGGGGAAGGACTCGCAACAGTAGATTCTGCGGACCCTTCTGTTCTCCTTAAGTCGGTCCTGCTTGAGTTCGAGAAGGCTACTGAAGAAGGGGTGATCGTGAAGCGGCCGCGTGCTACGTGGTTCGAGATCAGCAGACATCTCAGAAAAAGCCCCGATTTTCGCTTTGCGTTTTCCGAGGAGCCTACGGCATTCGAGGAATTCCTTGCCGGTGCATATCACGTCGATGGCTGGAATGCGGTAACGCTGACACCGAGGAGTGGTGACAAGGGGCGTGATGTCATCGCAGTGACAACTGGCCTCGCAACGATCCGAGTGCTGGATCAGGCAAAAGCCTACGGAAAGAACCACCCGGTCTCAGCGAACGATGTACGGGCACTTTACGGCGTCCTGATGCTCGACCAAGGCGCGTCAAAAGGCGTCGTAACAACGACGGGCGATTTCGCTCCCAGTGTCGCGTCCGAGTTCAGTCAGGCGATTCCGTATCGACTGGAGTTGAGGGATGGGAATAATCTCGTTGAATGGATCAAGAAGCAACATCCGGACAGCTCTCAGCAGCCCGCAGGGGGAAGTACCTCGGCGACCCCAAATCCCAACCCGTGACCCTGCTACACTTGAATGCGAGCCGGCACGCATCCCCGCGGTGCCCACTATGGTGCCGAGGTGCCGCCAGCGGTGCCCCACACGTCGCCGCGTACTTGCACGATTTGCATCGATTTGCCGCGAAGCGGCGGGCGGGAAGAGCTCGGCGGAGAGTTGACGCAAGCCCAAAGACGTCTACGCCTTGCGGCGTATCTCATTACGAGAAAAGGACTTCAGTCCGAAAACCGAAGTCCTTTCTAAGAGTATCCCCGACAGGGTTCGAACCTGTAACCTTCGGCTCCGGAGGCCGACGCTCTATCCAATTGGGCTACGGGGACCTGTTCTGCAAGTATCTGCAAAATAAGGCCTTGCGGCAAGGCATTCAGCCGGCGGCAGAAAGAGTTGGCAGAAAACTGCGACTGTTCTCGCCAACCATCCTGCCCACCAGTACTTGCTTTCCGGAGATTCTACCCGGTTCTTGTGGCGATGCCTAGATGTCCCCGTTCTCGGTCTTGAGCAGGTCGCCGCCGAGGTTGGTCCGTGGCTCCGCAGCGAACCGAGTGCGGAAACCTCAAACCAAGCTTGATCGCGACCGAGAGATTCAGCGGTTTCCAGGGCCGATGGCTAGAGCCATCCAGCGGTGCGGTACCACTGGGCGGTCTGGCGGAGGCGATCGCTGAGGGAGCAAGGCACTGCAAACCCCAGCTCCCGTTTGGCTTTCTGGTTCGAACAGATCCAGGAGCCGGCCGTGGCCTCGCGGGCCTTGTCCCAGTTCATCACGGACTGCTGGCCGCGGAGGCGGCCAGCCAGCTCGCCGAAGGCCCCGACGGCGCGAACGACCGGAACGGCGAAGGGGATGGTCAGAGCATGGCGGCGTCCGAGGGCCGCCCCGATCAGGCTTCCCAAGCGGTAGTAAGTCGGATGCTCGTCGCAGGCGGCGAAGTAGTAACCGGTTCCGTCGGACGGCTCTTCGCGACTGCGGCCCGGAAGTCGTCGGCCGTGCTCGGCGGCGAGAATCAGGGCCTCGACCAGGTCGTCGGCGTGGATGATCGAGTAATACCTGGGAAGATAGCCGGGCACGGGATGGACGCCGGATCGGGCGACCGTCTTGAACATCTCAAAACAGCTCCGGTCTTCCTCTCCAAAAACGATCGGGGGACGCACCACCGTGATGGGAACTTCAGAAGCGTAGCGTTCGGCCGTTTTCTCGCCCGCCCGTTTGCTCCGGCCGTAGAGGGAAATCGGGTGGGGGATGTCTCCTTCCTCGTGCGGGCAACCGTCCACGGCGGGGCCAACGGCCGCAAGTGACGAAACCACGACGAGGACGGGCGGAGTGGTTTGCTCCGCGCAGACCCGGGCGACCCCGGCGACACCGCGGCGGTTCACGTCGTAGTACTGGCGGGCCGTGAATGCTCGGGTGATGCCAGCCAAATGGTAGACCACCGAAGCGCTGGAGACGGCATTCCGCAGTGCAACCCTGTCGGCCAGGTCGCCTTGAACGAGCTGGGCACCCTCGCGTTGGAGCCGCTCGGCGCGGGCGGGATTCCGGACAAAGGCCCGCACGTGTTGACCGCGATCCAGAAGTTTCCTGACAAGATGGTTTCCAATGAAACCACTTGCCCCCGTCACCAGCACATCGCCCACGGACACGTTTCCTCGGTTTCGACAAAGATTTCCCAGAATCTCCAGATTGCTGCGTTCCTCACTCCCTAATGTTAGTCGGAGGAGAGCCGCCTGGACATTGAGCCGGGAGGCCGGGGATTTCTTCTCAGCGGCCGGCTGGATGTAGCAAAGTGTGTATGTCAAATAGTTTACGAAAAGTTGCCCATTTTGAACCAGGTGAATCCGCCGGCCAGATTTGCCACCTGGAAACCGTGCTGTGAGAGGATCCGGCATGCCATATAGGAGGTCATCCCCACGGCGCAATGGATCCAGATCTCGCGGTCTTTCGGCAGTTCGTTCATACGGGTGCGGAGTTCGCCCAGTGGGATTCTGACCGAACCGGGTACGTCTTCCGAGGCGGAGATGGCGGCGGGCGGGCGGACATCAAGGACAAACGGCGGATCGCCTTCCTTGCGGCGGAGCAGCCACTGGTCCCAATGGACAACCTTGACGTCGCCGCGAAGGGAGTTGCCGGCAACGAAACCGGCGATATTGACGGGGTCTTTGGCACTTCCGAACTGAGGTGCATAGCACAGTTCGGCCTCTTCGAGGTCGTACACAGTTGCCCCCTTCTGGAGAGCCATGGCAATCACGTCGATCCGCTTCTCGACGCCTTCGTGGCCGACCGCCTGAGCGCCAAGGAGTCGGCCCGAGTCGGGCTCGTAGAGGAGCTTCATTGCGATGGGCGACGCGCCGGGGTAGTAGCCCGCGTGATCCATCGAGTACGTGTAGACCTTGCTATACGGGATGCCGACGGCCTTGAGCCGTTTCTCGCTGGCGCCGGTGGCCGCAAGCGTCAGCCCGAAGAGCCCGACGACGGCCGTGCCCTGGGTGCCGCGGAACCGGGCCGCACGGCCGCAGATCACGTCGGCGGCCACTCGCCCCTGGCGATTGGCCGGGCCGGCCAAGGGGACAAGCGACCACTGGCCAGTGACGAAATCGCGGACCTCGATGGCATCCCCCACGGCGAGGATGTTCGGATCCGACGTCCGCAGTTGCTCATCGACGCGGATTCCCCCGAGCTGCCCGATCTCCAGGCCGGCGCTGCGGGCAAGTTCCACCTCGGGTCTGACACCCACGGCCAGGAGCACCATGTCGGCCTGGTGAACTCCGCTGTGCTCATCGACTACGTGGAGGAGACCTTCACGACCTTCCTCGATTCTTGCCACTCCGCAATTCAATTGGAGCTCCACACCTTTCTGTTCGAGGAGGCCATAGAGCGGGGCGAGCATCTCGGGATCCGTGGGACCCATCGCCTGATCGGCTTTTTCTATCAAGGCGACATCGATTCCGCGGGCAACCAGGTTCTCGGCCATCTCGAGCCCCACGTAGCCCGCGCCGATCACGACGGCCTTCTCGGGCTCCTTGTCGGCCAGCCAGGTGAAGATCTGGTCGGTGTCTTCTATATTGCGAAGGCAGAAAACCCCGGGCAGGCCGATTCCTTCGATCGGCGGCCGGATGGGTGCCGCGCCGGGCGCCAGCACGAGCACGTCATACGATTCGGTGCTCTGCTCGGCGGACAGAAGGTTCCGGACGACAACCGTTCTGGCATTGCGATCGATACTGACGATCTCGCGATGCACCCGCACCTCGACGTTGAACAGATCGCGAAATCGCTCCGGCGAGGCCACGAGCAATTGCTGGCGGCTGGTGATCACGCCGCCCAGGTAATACGGCAATCCGCAGTTGGCGAACGAGACATAGCCGCTTCGCTCATAGAGGAAGATCTCGGCATGTTCGTCCATGCGCCGGAGCCGAGCTGCACAGGAAGCGCCGCCGGCGACACCACCTACAATCACAATCTTCTTGGGGGGCATGATCGTTCTCGTCCAGTGAAAGTCGCCTCAAGGTAAACTGGGCAGATCCGCACGAACTGGCGGTCACGTTTGCCTGGCGGGGCGGATGTGGAGCTGGCAGCAGCCTTCGCCGCCGGGCTGCCAGGTGTCGGCGGAGAATTGGAACCCTGCTGCTTCGAAAGTGCCGTTGTCGATTCGAGCTGCGATACGGCAGATGGCGGCAATCTCTCCGTCAGGAAGCCCCATTTCCATCCATGCGTCGCGCAAGGGGCAGCCGTGAAACTTGATGTCGAGTCCCCCGGCGTCGCAGCGGAGGACCTCGGGCCGAAACATGGCACCGTCATCGGGGATCCCGCCCACGAACGCGTCCTTGAGGCCGGCCATGTCGGCTGGAGCGAATTGGGAGTATTTCTCACCCTTCTGAACCCCCCGCCGGTAGATCGCCCGTTTCATGATTTCTTCGGCCTTTTCTGCCCCCACTTCCTGGCGGAGTTCCGCAAAGATCAGATAGTACAGGACGGCCCGATTCTTGAAGGAATCGTAGAGCTGAGCTCGGAGCTTTTCTTCCGACATGAGGGGATTCCGATGGTTGAGCGAAATGCGACGACCTGGATTGCAGCCGAGGGGACCGGCCATGTCGGCGAGATTCGGGCAAACGCCCGCAGCAGCCAGACCCGGGAGGCCCGGCCGCCCGCCAGCGGCGGTCCGTCGCCGTCATTCTATGGGAGGCCGGGGCGATGGGCGAGTCCGGGAGGGACCGAAAACGAGGCCTGCAGCAGAAACGTTCTGGTAGCCGAGCCGGGCATATGGTATTTAGTCGGTCAACGGAAGCTGCCCAAGCGCCGGTCAGAAGGCGGGAAGCCTGGGCCGAACCGGAAAAGCGAGGCCAGGCGTCTGAACGTGCCGGTGGTCGACCGACCTTCCGCCGCCTACCAAGTTTTCCAGCGACTTCCCGTGGATGATGTGTTCCTGTTGTTTTTTGTCAAGCCGGATGAGTTGTGCACCGATAGCTAGTGCGAGCCCCGGCCTCCTGCCCGAGCCGGGTGGAGCCAAGGTGCAGGAACGCTGCGGGAGCCGACAGAACCAGCAACGGCACTTCCCGCCGGCGGGATTGCTGATGCCGATCCGAGCTTGCCGGCGAGCCCGGTTGCACCTGGAGAAGGCTCCCCAGGAGACCACGGGGGGCTTGACGGGGCAGAATGGGCGGTTGGGGGGATTTTGTCGCGACGAGAGAGGACGTCTCCAACGATGAAGACGGGTGAACTGAGCCTGGCAGGGCCTGAACAGAAGCCGCCGCGCAGGATGAGTGCGGATATTCTCGTTCCCGGTATCCTTCTTGTGGCGGCAGTGGCAATGCTTCCTCTGGACTTTGTGGTGGGGCAATGGGCGGTCAAGGGTGGTGGGTGTCCGGGTTTTTTCCGTGAACTGCTGGAAGCGATCGAACCGTTCGGCAACGGGAACGGAGTGGTCTACGTTGTGCTGGCGGTGCTGGCCCTGGATTGGGCGCGTCGGCGTTCGGTGGTGCGCATGTTGGCGACGGCGTTTGGGGCCGGTCTGGCTGCCGATGTCGTCAAATTGACGGTCGAGCGGACCCGTCCCTGTGCATTTGGGTTCGAGGGGACGATCTGGGACACGTTTGTGCGAGCCTTTCCACTGGCGGGTGCCGGGGCGGGGGGGCAGAGTTTTCCCTCGGCCCACACAGCTACCGCGGTGGCGCTTGCTGCCGCGCTGGCATGGCAATATCCGCGAGGTCGCCTGTTCTTCTTCTCGCTGGCCGCACTCGTTGCGGTCCAGCGCGTGACAGGTGGTGCCCACTTTCTCAGCGATGCGTTCTGCGGTGCGGTGATCGGCTGTGTTGTGGCCACGTTTACTTTGCAGCGTGGACAACTGGCGGCCTGGTTCGATCGTTTCGAAGCGAAGGGACCAACTGCCGCCGATCGCGGTGGGAAGGTGCTGGCCCGGAAGCGGGTGGCATGACCGCGGGCGCGCCCGGAGGGCTGCCAGCAAACCGAACCTGCGACGGCGGGGATGTCCGGCTTTCGATCTATCCGTTGTGGTGCCTGTTCGGCCGTGTGAAGTGCAGGGTCTCCGGTCGGAAGACGGGCAGCGCCGCTTCAAGTGGCGAAGCGGTGTGGCGTACCCGGGCTTGCCCTGGGCGGGCCGGTACTTCCGTCGCCTGTCGATCTTGCCAGCGACTTCACCGGGAAGCGACTTTCCATGGAAGAGTTCCCCGCTTTGCAGGGCTTGCGGCATAAAGCCGGTAGCGTCCGGCCGATTCCCACGGCACCTGGTCGAGATCGAGATACCGGCTGGCGTGTTCGATCTCGGAATCCGGCAGGGCATAGACCGTGCCCGGCACAAGATCGTTGATTGCGTTCAGCTTGCGCGCACGTTCACCGAGGATTTGTCCGGGGCGGAGTCGGGCACGCAGGCACGGATCGAGGTAGAAGACGATCGAACCGACCCGTTCTTCGACGATCACGACCTGTTTGGGGATTTCGCCGCGGCGATTCAGGTAGGTGGCCAGATCGCGGGCCGTGAACTGCGCGCCCAGGTGAGGCGCCACGAAGACCATCAGGAAGAGCATATGCGCCGCGGGAATCAGGGAGCCGACCGGCAGGGCCACGCTGTGGCGGCCCTGGAGCCAGAGCCAGGAAGGGATCCAGGCAGAGAGGCCGATGAATACCGCCAACACGATCACATACCACGGAGTGGGAATGTGGAGGGCAAAATGGAGCACCGCCAGGCCTGTCGGCAGGAGCAAAGGGCCGATCCAGCCGGCGGGGGCAAAATTGGCGCCGAACCAGCGTCTGGCCGGCAAGGACAGAGAGCCCTCGAACCACCGAGCCCAGACGGAAGCCGCGAGGATGGCGATCGGCGGTAGGACCGGCCAGATGTAGGTGACAAGCTTCGAGCCGGCCAACGACAGCAGGAGCGTGCAGGCGATCAGCCAACACCAGAGAAGCGCGGTTCCGCCTCCGGTGGTCGGTCTGTCGGGCGATTCGCGTTGAGCCCACCAGTCGCGAACGGCCACGGGAAGGTAGACGCCCCATGGCATGGCCCCACCGAGGAGAATGGGCAGGTAATACCAGAACGGTCTGCCTGCATGCCGCTGGGTATCGGTCGCCAGGCCGAGCAGGTGACGCTCCACAAAATAGTAATGCAGGTAGCCGGGCAGGCGGGCCTCCATGGCCAGATACCAGGGCAAGGCCACGAGGGCGGCGATCGAGAGAGCCGCCACCCCGCGAAGGCACGCTCCGAGGGTGAGTCGCCGCGTGACGAGCAGGTAGCTGCCGTATGCGATGCCAACCAGTCCCACCCCCACCAGACCTTTCGTCAAACAGGTAACACCGAGCAGCAAGCCGATTGCCAGCGTCAGAATCGTCTTCGATCGAAGGCAGGCGGCCCGGTCGGCCTCCCAGAAGAGAAGGATTGCCAGGGAGGCGAAGGGAATCAACGCCACGTCGTGAACGGGTAGTTGAGTCAACACAACCGGCAGGACCA
Organism: uncultured Planctomycetaceae bacterium; assembly: GCA_964563135.1. Classification (GTDB taxonomy): domain Bacteria; phylum Planctomycetota; class Planctomycetia; order Pirellulales; family Thermoguttaceae; genus JAAYAY01. Next base: position 21,044 of record CAZLWV010000094.1, on the reverse strand, counting down.
TGGTGCCGTAGAGCATTGCGGCAAACCAACCGGCTGGAGGACCATAGATTCGCCAGCCGACGATTCCCGCGGCAACCATCGCGGCCAGTCCAAACAGAAGTCCAGGCAAGCGAACGGCGGCAGCATTCATCCCAAACAGCCGGAGAGACAGGGCCTGGGCCCACGTGAACAGGATCGGTTTGTCGAGGAAGGGTTCGCCCTGGAATCGCGGGGTGATCCAGTCCCCACGCTCGACCATCTCCTGGGCAATCGCGGCGTGAAGCCCTTCGTCGGGATCGACCAATGGGATGCCCAGTCCCAAAGGGCAGAGGAATACGAGAATCGCGATCGTCGCGGTGGCAAGTATCAGAAGATGGAGGCGGGGTGGAGGGGAGGTCTGTTCGACCATAGCGACATCCTTGTCATCGGGGGCGGCAGGGCCGCCGGCCGGTACGAGCCGTGGCTCGGTTGCCCATGGCCTCTGCCGTTGGTCGCGGATCTCGGTGCGGAATCTGAAGGATCTCTGAGGTTCGTTGCGGACGGGAGCCGATCTGCCCCGTGCCGGGGCGACGGTCAGGACTAATCTAGCACTTCGGTCGCGCAGGCCAAACGTCAATCTTGTGCACCCTGCGGACCGGGGAAGAAGTTGAGATATGGGGCTTGTTGGCTCGTACCAAGGCAGCACCGTTTCCCGCCGTGGTGGCGGCCAAGATGGAGAGAGTCTTCTTGCCAGGGCGGGTCTACGCCCGCCTGTTTCTCACCGCCAACGCGCGAAAGACCGAGAATGCGCCCCTTGCCAGGTGTGGTAGCTGGAAAGATCGGTAGGCGGGGAAGGGGCGGCCGGGATTTCTTGACCCTCGGGGGCAGAGCAGGAAGACGGGGGCCTGGAGACGCGTTTCACGAAGACTGACGGGGCTGGAGAGACGGTCTACGAAGATTGACGGGTCTGGAGACCCATCCTACGGGGATGACGGATCTGGAGACCCAGTCTGCGGGGAGGCTGTGTTTGTCTTGGCTTGGGTCGAGGAGCGGAGGTATGATGGCGGTATCTCAGGAAACCCTATGAGGAGAGTTTCATGCTGGCGGGCGAAGGAAGGACGAACGGAACCTTAAGTGAGAACGAGACTTACAGTCTGCTCAGGGCGGGACTGGAGCAGGTCGATCTGGAGGGCAAACGCCTGCTGGTTCTGATTCCCGACGAAACGCGGACTTGCCCGTTGGCCATGCTGTTTCGGCACCTGGTCGATCTGGTCGCCCCGCGGGTGGCGAAACTCGACTTTCTGATCGCTCTGGGGACGCATCAACCGATTCCCGAGGAGCGGATCGGCCGGCTGCTGGGAATCTCGGCCGAGGAGCGGCAAGGGAAATACGGGAAGGTGGGCATCTACAACCACCTATGGAAGGAGCCGGGCACGTTCGCGTCATTGGGTTCGATTCCCGAAGGGCGGATCGAAGAGATCACGGGGGGGCTGATGCGACAGGAAGTGCCGATCGGGCTGAACCGGATGATCTTGGAATATGACCAGCTTGCGATCCTTGGCCCCACGTATCCTCACGAGGTGGTCGGCTTCTCGGGGGGACTGAAGTACTTCTTTCCAGGCATCAGCGACTGGGAGTTCATCAATTTCTTCCACTGGCTAGGGGCGGTCATCACCTGCATCGAGATCATCGGCACGAAGGACACACCGGTGCGGCAGGTGATCAACGAGGCGGCCAGGCTGATTCCCAGGCCGGTTCTCAACATCAACCTGGTTGTTCGGGAAGGCGAACTGGCCGGGTGTTTCGTCGGCGATCCGCTGGAAACGTGGGAGGCGGCCGCCAGCCTGTCGGACAAGTTGCACATTGTCTACAAGGATCGGCCCTACAAGACGGTGCTGGGGATCGCCCCGACGATGTACGATGACATCTGGACGGCAGGGAAGGTGATGTACAAGCTGGAGCCGATCGTGGCCGACGGCGGCGAACTGATCATCTACGCGCCCCACGTGACGGAAATCTCGTACACCCACGGCAAGCATCTGGACAAGATCGGCTACCATGTGCGGGACTATTTTGCCAAGCAGATGGAGAGGTTCAAGGGGGTGCCTGGGGGTGTGATGGCCCATTCGACCCATGTCCGGGGGCTGGGAACGTTTGAGAACGGCGTGGAGAAGCCGCGGATCACCGTCACGCTGGCCACGGGGATTTCGAAGCAGCGGACCGAGAGCGTGGCGCTCAACTACCGCGATCCGGCCACGATCGATCCGGACGACTACCGTGGACGGGAAGACGAGGGGATTCTGCTGGTGGATCACGCCGGCGAGGTGCTGCACCGGCTGCGAGGTGGAGAGCCTTCCCACCGCCGGAACGGTTCGTGAGTTTCGCGATGCGGGAGGATCGGATGTCTCCGGGCCTGCACCACCAGGTGCTCTTTCGGGCCGACGTGGCAGAGGCACTGGTCGGCTTTCTCAGGCCGGGGAGTCTTGAGTTGGCCGCGGAGTCGGAAGGGTGAAGCGGAACGTCGTCCCCCGGCTGGCGCCCTCCGATTCCAGCCAGATCCGGCCGCCGTGCGTCTCGACAATCCGCTTGACGATGGCCAGTCCGATGCCGGTCCCCTCCTGCCGCGGATTGAGCTGCTCGAAGAGGTCGAAGACTTTGTGACTGTATTTTGGATCGATTCCGATCCCGTTGTCGCGTACGAAGCAGGCGACCTCGCCTTTTCCCGGCTCCACACCGATCTCGATCCGCGGCGCAGGCTGCTCCCCCAGGTACTTGATGGAGTTGTCGATCAGGTTCTGAAAGACTTCAACCAGCCGGACCCGATGGCCCCGAACGACCTGGGCACAATCCTGGACGGTTACGGCAACGCCGCGACTGCTGATATTGGCCTGGAGGAGTTCCAGAGCCTCGCCGATCACCTCGCCCAAGCTGACGGGTTCGGAGGGGACGTTTTCCCGGCCGATTCTTGCCAGGTTGAGCAGTTCGGCAAGGAGCTTTTCCATCCGCCTGGCGGCTTGTGTGATACGCTGGAAGTTTTCGCGAGCCTCTTCGAATTGTCCGGCCGTCAGATTCTCGTCGAGAACGCCGAGGAAGCCCTGAATCGTAATCAAGGGGCTCTTCAGGTCGTGGGAAACCGTGTAGACGAAGCGTTCGAGCTCAGCCTTCTGGGTTTCCAGGACCCGCAGGAGTGCCTCCCGCTGCGCGGTGGCCTCCTTGCGATCGGTGATGTCGTAGAAGTGTTCGATCCGACCACCGGCGTGCAGTCCCGAGTCGATCGGCCGGACACGGCATTCCAGCCAGCGTTCGCGCCGGGTATTGCCGGGGAGGATGTGGCATTCGATTCCGACAACATCATTCCGGTTCAGAACGGCCAGCATCTGGGCGGCCCAGCGGTGGGGATCTTCCATCATGTGCTTGAGCCGGTCCTCGATCAGACGCCTGGAATCGCGGCCGACAATCTCGTTGCGTTGGAGGTCGAAGTACTCCTCGACGGCCCGGTTGATCCAGACGACATGGCTCGCGGAATCCAGGATGCAGATACCCGCGGAGGTTGTATCGAGCACATCGTCGGTCAGCGAGCGATAGCGCTGCTCGCTCTGACGGAGTTTGGCCCGGCTTTGATCTCGAAGAAAGACGTAGAGGAAACTGCCCCAGACAGCGGGAAGCAGCAGGAGGAAGTAGTCTTCCAAGGGTTCGGTGGGCTGAATCGCGGCCGACCATTCGCCGAGATTGCTGATTTCGTGGAGGATGGAGATCAGGAGCAAGGCGGCCAGCAGCCACTTGGCGTCCTTGCTCATCGCCCGCTTCCATCGCGCAAAGAGGAGGGTTGTCGCCACGACGAGGGCGGCTATCGAAAGCCCGGTGAGGCCGAGGATCAGGTCCTGCAGCATGGCGACGTCCCCTTGAAGACCAGCCACACCCAGATCGCCAGGGTGACGGAACTTGCGCCGTAGCAACTGTGCTCCAGGAGATTGAAGATACGTTCCCAGAACACGCCTTCGAGGACCGTGAACGTCAGGCCGGCAACGAGCAATATGAAGGCGAGCCGGCACAGTCCAGCGCGAGGCAGTTCACGGAGACCTTCCCGGTTGCTCACCGCGAAGACAAGGACGCCAACGGCAACCAACAGGGTGAGGAGTTCGTTCTCTTGAATCATGGCCTCCCTCGTTCGCCAGAGTGTCACGCGGAGGAATCCGGCGGCCACAGACTATCGGCGGCATTGTACGACGTCCTGTTGCCGGGGGGCAAGTCGGGTCCGTTGTCGCCCAAGAGGCTTCCCGGTTGCGGCGTCTCCTGCAAACCACTCTGCAAGGTGCGAATCCATGGAGCCCTCGGTGCGCTCCCCGGCCGGCCTGCCGGCCGCCCAATCCGTGGCCAGACAAGTATAGCAGTCTACGGCGGACACGGACCGGAAGCTCGAGTCGTTGGGGTCGACAAATCCGGATATAGCCGTTGTAGCAACTAAGATGTGCCGCTCCCCTGCCCTTCTCCGGCCCGCCGTGGAGGGGCTGTTCGGCTGATGAACCGGGGAAACGGTTGAACGCGCGGCTGAGGCCGGAAAAGCGGCATGGGCGGAGGTGGAGTGTCCGCCGGGGGCCGGCTCATGGGTAGCTCATCATGCCGGAAGCCGCCTACTGGTCGACGAGCCAGGGCTGCACGCCGACCCTCGCGGCCCACTCGTCATAGAGGGTAGTCATCTTTTCGATGACGTCGGCATTCTGCCCGGCCACATCCGCAGTCTCGGTTCGGTCGGCATTCATGTCGTAGAGCTCCCAGGGAGCGCCGTTGAGGGCGACGATTTTCCATTTGCCATAGCGAGCGGCGCGGTTGCCCTCGAACTCGAAGAAGAGCGGACGGAGCGGCATTTCCTTGCCGAGGAATGCGGGCAGCAGGCTCGTGCCTTCGAGGGGGAGGATCGGATGCCCGTTGTGCATCGGGGGATAGGGCACTCCGGCGACATCGTAGCAGGTGGCCGCCAGGTCGATCACGTGGGCGAGCTCGCGAGTGATACTACCGGCTGCCTGGCTGGGGCGGATCACCGCGGGCCAGCGGACGATGAGCGGCGCCGCGACTCCTCCCTCGTAGCAGGAACCCTTGTAGGAACGGAAGGGCGTGTTGCTCACGTTTGCCCAGGGAACCCCATAGCTCTGGAAGGTCGCTTCGTCGCCCGGCATGGTTTGGGGATCATTGCCCACCTGGACCGCCACTCCCTTCGAGGACTTGAGCGGGATCTGGGGGCCTGTTGCCCCTGCAAGTATTTCTTCGCCGCTGGCGCCGCTGTCCGAGAGGAACATGACAAGCGTGTTTTGTTCGCGGCCCAACTGCCTGACCTTCTCGAGGATCTTTCCCACCGCCTGATCCATCGATTCGACCTGGGCGGCATAGGCCTCCATGCGGCGCTGATGCCAGTCCTTGAAGGGCACGTCGAACCAGGAAAGAACTCGCGGGTCTCGGGGAGAAAGCCGCCACGAACGGTGAAGGATCCCCATGTCGATCATCCGCTGATAGCGTTTTGTTCGCAACTCGTCCCAACCCATGTAGAACCGGCCGCGGTACGCGTTGAGCAGTACCGGACGGGCGTGAAGAGGCCAGTGGGGCGCAGTGAACGATACGTAGAGGAAGAACGGTGCCGGATTGGCCACGGCCTTGTCGAGCAGAGAGACCGCTTCCTGGGCGATCGCCTCGGTGTAATAGAAGTCGGCGTTCTCCTTCTGGCCGACAAACTCGTTTCCCCTGGCCAGCGTGGCAGGATCAAAATAGTTGCCGGCACCGAGAAGCGTGCCGAAGAAATGGTCGAAGCCCCGTTGCCGGGGCCAGGTGTGCTGGGGAGCTCGCAACCCGACGTGCAGCGTCAGGTCCCACTTCCCGGCCATGAATGTCTGATACCCGGCCGAGTCGAGCCGCTCGCCGATCGTGGCGCACTCGTTGTTCAAATTGCCTCGATAGCCGGGAACCTTGTAGTCGACGAGCATCGCTCCAACATCGGTTTGATGGGCATAGAGCCCCGTCAGGAGCGACGCGCGGGTCGGACACCCTCTGCCTGCGGAGTAGAACTGGGAGAAACGGATTCCATCCTTGGCGAGCGCGGCAAGGTTTGGCGTTTCAATCACCTCCGCGCCGTAGCAGGTCAGATCGGAGAAACCAAGATCGTCAGCAACCAGAATCACGATATTGGGCGGCTGAGTGGTCACCGCGCCGGCGACGGGTTGGGCTCGTCCGCTCGAGGCAGTCCCTAAGAGGATCAGGCAGAGGATCACGCTTCGCATGGCAAACCATCCTGTCAAGAGAACCAGCGGCGGCACACAGCCGAGACATGCTCAGGGCGACTCCAGCAATCTCGGCATTCCATCTCCAGCCGGCCACTCCAGCACGTCGGTGTGGCTGGGCCACGCGATCCGGACCAGGCGTTTGTCTGCAATCGACTCAAACCGCACCTCCGGTTCTTCGACAGCGGAGGGCAGCGGCAGCAACACAGCCAGGAACCTGGGCTCCACGTCATTCACCATGGCCCTGAGACGCGGGAACCGGGCCGGTCCGTGGTAGTCTTCCGGTTCGAAGACGTCGGTCGAGATCGCAGGCTGCCGCGCGGCGTCGATACGGACCAGCAGCCGAGGTTCGATGTGGTCCGGTTTCACGGTTCGCATCGCTCCGGCAACTCTTCCTTCCTCGGTCTCGAGGAATAACGGATCCTTCCCGTCGGACGGGACTGCGGGGACCTTCCTGGGATCGGTACTGAGCCAGACGCAGTCGATCTGGGCACCGGGCTCGCGCATCTGGAGTGTGAGCCGATGCTTTCCCGGCTGAAGGTCGAGGCGCACGGGCGTCTGTTCCACTCCCGCCTTGACTTCTGCCCAAGTCCAGCGGTTGGTTTTCGGCATGTGCCAATCGGTGCGCGGCGCCCCGTCGATCTGGACGAAGAAGGAATCGGCCTGGCCCGGCGTTCCATCCGTCGACCGGACACGCGCCCACAGTGCGTACAGTGCGGGTTGCTGGATCTCGAACTCCAGGACACAGCTTCCCCTGCGAGCATCCGCAGGGACGTCAAAGGGTGTATCCACGTAACCGCTGCCCGACGTCTGCACCGGCCGGAGGGTGGCAAGTCCCTGGCCGAGTGTCACGGCAGTGTCGTCGGCATAGATCATCTGCCAGACGTAATCGTGGGGCTGGTCGTCTTTGCGGATGTCGTCCATGAGGACGGCGTAGGCCGGCGTGCCGTCGCGGGGGTAGAGGAAGAACGCGTGGCGTCTGGCGTGCTCAACCACGGCGCCGGGAGTCCCCTTGTTGTTGCGGTTGTACGCCTCCGTGCAGTCGGCCAGCGCATAACCGAAGCGGGCGTTGTTGTCGTAGTGAGCGATCCGGCCGCTGGTGCCCAGGCCGGCTCCCGACAGGGCCTGGCCCCGGCCGTCGACCAGGACGCAGCTATGGCCAACGGTCTGCCCTCGTCCCTTGGGCTCATGCTCGTTGGCATAGCCGGTGTCGACCGCCCAGCGGTGACCGAGCCCATAGAGGGTGAAGTGTCCCTTGTCGGCCTGGTTGTGGGTGACGGGATAGTACGGTCCGGCCTCCATGGAGAACATCACATCCCGATCCGTCCAGCCGGTGCGCCAGACGCACAGACCCCTTCCGCGAAAATGCCGTGCCGTCGGAACGCCCGCGGCGGCAGGATCGACGGCTGCCGTGTCGTTGTGCCAGAGGATCTGGAGAAACGAATTCTCGTCGCCCGTCTCCTCCCAGAGCCATCGGTAGAGACCGCTCCGGAGTGCGGCCGCCAGGCCGAGTGCCGAGACGTTCAGCCCGCTGTAGGAGGAGTCATTTCTCGCATCGAATACCCCTTCGCCCGGCAGGAGCGAAAGTGCGTAATACTCCTCCAGCCGCCGAAAGGTGGGATGCGCGAAGAGGTCTCCATCGCCATGACGGGCCAGGGCATGGGCGAAAAGCACTGTGTTCGACAAGCCATAGCAGGAATAGCTCACGCCCTCCAGGCAGGCTCCGTCTTCGTCGAACCCCGTGCTCAGCCAGCGGCCAATGATCTTCACGCACTCGGCAACCCAGACGTCGGCGCGGTCAGGGAAGTCGTCGCGGAGGGCCAGCGCCAGACAGCCGGCTGAGCCGCCATTGACGCCATTGTAGTTGTGGATGCCGTACCACCACGACTTGGGATCGTTGAACTCGGCAACGAAGAAATCGAGATAGTCGGCGCAGGCATCGGCCACGAGCTTGCGGTCCGCTTCGTCGAGTTGATCCGACAGCAGGTCGTATCCCATGGCCAGGCCCCGCATCACGTCGCCCCGGCCGCCGGCGAAACCCTTGGAGATGGTCGGATGCGTGACGGGGTACTCTCTGGCGGTTGCCAGCAGGAGCCTGGCCCCGTGGCGCCCCAGATCCTGACGGCCTGCGAGCTGATAGGCTAGGCCGATTGCCTCCATGCGGTCGGTGAGCGAGCGACCGACCCGGTGCACCAGCAAGGCATTGTGCCGGCTCTTTTCGGGCACGGGATAGGGGTCGGCCGGATCGGCATAGCGGGGCGATTCTGGATCGCAATAGCCCTCTGCATCGCTGAGGATCCTGTTCCAGATGGGCGAGAATTCCGGCCGGGTGATCCGCTGGCGGAGTTCGGGGATCTGGGACTGATCGAAGAGAACGTGGGGCGGACCGGCGGAAACGAGGCAGGGAACGAGTGGCAGCAGCAGCGACAAAAGGCAGCGGCGCAACATGACAACCTCTTCACAGAATGGTTATGACTTCATTCTGTGAGGAAGTTTACCGGACAACAACCCGTTGTGATACACCCTCGGGGCGCAGTTGGTGCTGTGCCGCTCGCTCTGCACGCACCACGCGAGTCTGAGTTCTGGAATTCAACGCCTGGGGCGTACCTGAGCCGTGCCTCAGGAGGAAAGAACCCGAGCCATGGCCCGGGTTCTCGGAAGACAATCGCCTGACGAATCGAACCTACCCCTGCATCTTGCGGCAAATCGCCTCGGCCATTTCCCGGGTTCCGACGGCCGCCGGATCGTTGCGATCGGCCTTCATGTCGTAGGTCACGTCCTTGCCCTCGGCGATGACGGCAGCCACGGCCCGTTCGAGCCGGTCGGCCGCCTCGGTCTCGTTGAGATGGCGGAGCATGAGCATGCCGGAGAGGATCAGGGCGGTGGGGTTGACCTTATTCTGTCCCTTGTACTTGGGAGCCGAACCGTGGGTGGCTTCAAACACGGCACCGTTCGGGCCCATATTCATACCGGGGGCCACGCCTAGCCCGCCCACGATGCCGGCCGCCAGGTCGCTGAGAATGTCGCCATAGAGGTTCGGCAGTACGATCACATCGTAGAGTTCCGGCTTCTGGGCCAGCTGCATGCACATATTGTCGACGATGCGGTCTTCGAACTCGATGTCGGGGTATTGTTCGGCCACCTTGCGGGAGTGCTTGAGGTACAGCCCGTCGGTGTACTTCATGATGTTGGCCTTGTGGACGGTGGTGACCTTCTTGCGGCCGTTTGCCCGGGCATACTCGAAGGCGCATCGCACAATCTGCTCGGTACCCGTGATGCTGATCGGCTTGATCGAGATCCCTGTCTGGCTTGGGTCGCTGGCAATCTTGCGGCCGGTGGTGACGCTGTTGATGTGCTCGACGAGCGCCACCGTCTCGGGTTTGCCTTGCTCGAATTCGATGCCCGCGTACAGATCTTCCGTGTTCTCGCGGACAATGACCAGATCAACCGGCACCCCGCTGAAGAACGTACGGACGCCTGGATAGTACTTGCACGGCCGGATGCAGGCGAACAGGCCGAGTTCCTGGCGAAGATGGACGTTGATGCTGCGGAAGCCCGTGCCCACCGGCGTGGTGATCGGGGCCTTGAGGGCACATCGCGTGCGGCGGATGCTTTCGAGGACCGCATCGGGAAGCGGGGTGCCGGTCCGTTCCATCACGTCGATACCGGCTTCCTGCACGTCCCAGTTGATTCTGACGCCGGTTGCATCCACACACATCCGGGCGGCTTCTGCCAGTTCGGGGCCGACACCGTCGCCAGTGATCAACGTCACGTCGTGAGCCATCTTCTTCACCTGATTTTGTTCTGCTTGGTCCTGAGTCCGACAACCGAACCCGTCAAGGTAACAGAAATTGACCGGGGCGGTCAACGACCACCCAAAGTGCGGGATAGCAGGCCGGATTATTGGGAAGAAGGGGGGGGCGGTGGCGTGAATTGGGCGGAACCACAAACACGGCAGATACGGAAGCAGCCACCGGGCTTTATAATTGATGATGGGTCTCCGGGCCGCGTCGCTGCGATTGCCAGACACGGTTTTGCGGCTGCTTCGTCAGATCATCAGAGATCGGAGGCACCTTCCGGGAATCCGCGTTGTTGCCCCTCCGAAGGGGAGTAAGAGCATATGACCAGTTCGACCATTGCCCCTCCCAAGCCGCCAGCGAAAGCACCGCGCCAGGCACATGCCGAGGTGATCGACAAGCGGATCCGGCAGACTCGCCGGCAGTTGAAGATCAACGATTTTGCGACCGCTTCGATTGCCCTGCTGGCTGGCGTGCTGGGCTATTTGCTGGTGTGCGCAGTGGCCGATCACTGGCTCGTGCCGGGGGGGTTGGGATTCCGCAGCCGCCTGGCGATGTTCCTGGTGCTCGTCGGAGGAGCGGGGTGGTACTGCATTGGTGCCCTGTTGCCGCCGCTGGTGTATCAGGTCAATCCGGTCTTTGCGGCCAAAACACTCGAACAAGCTCGTCCATCGCTGAAGAACAGCCTGATCAATCTGCTTCTGCTTCGACGTGAAGGTGTGACGGGACGAGAGAACCCGCTTGCCGAACGAGTGATTGAGGGTCTGTGCGATACGACCGCCGACCAACTGAACCAGATTCCGGCAGAAGTGGCCGTCGACCGCATTCATTTGATTCGTCGAGGCTACGTGCTGGTCGGGCTGGTGGCGGTGGCCGCTGTGTATCTCCTGTTCTCTCCGAAGAACCCGATGCCGTCATTCGGTCGGGTGCTCTGGCCGTGGGCTCCGATCGCCGCACCAAGCCGCGTGCAGATTGAACAGCTCGCCCCGGGCAATGCGACGGTTTTCCAGGGACGTTCGGTGACGGTTTCGGCGGTCATCGAAGGGTTGCGGCCAGAGGAAGAAGTGCTGCTGGTCTACAGCACCGACGACGGACAGATTGCCGACCAGACGATTCCGATGACGCCGGGAGAAGGCCACAACCGCCACGAATGCCGCGTTCCTCCGACGAAGGCGGGCTTGCAGCAGTCGCTCCGCTATCATGTCAGCGCGGGTGATTCGACGACGCCGGAATACCGGCTGGAGATGGAAGTTCCTCCCACGATCGTGGTGGATTCGGTTCGCTACACCTACCCACGCTACACGGGGCTGCCGGAACGCGTGGTGGACGATTCGGCCGACATTCGGGCGATCGAAGGTACGCAGATCGGCCTGGAAGCCACGGCCAATCGGAAGATCCAGTGGGCCGGCATTGAAATGAACGGCCCGGCCAGCGAGCGTGTGCGCATGCTGGTGGAAGACCGGCATGCCCGCGGTCAATTCAAACTCCAACTGGGCAAGGATGATCAAGGCTCGCCGCGTTGGTATCTGATCCGATTCGCCGAGTCGGAAACCGGGGAGAACCGGGAGAACGTCGATCCGGTCCGGCATCGGATCGAGGTTTTTGCCGACCTTCCGCCGCAGGTGCGGTTTGCCGATGCCCCCGGGGAGAACGCGACCGTGCCGCTCGACGGGCATGCCGAAATGACCGTGGAAGCAGCGGACCCTGATTTTGCCCTCTCTCGCGTGGCGATCATGGCCCAGCGCGATGACCGGCCCTTGGCAATCCCGTTGCTCCTGGATCGAACCGATATGGACCGGGGCTACGAGGGCCAGTACCGGAACACGTATCGATTCGAACCGGGCAAACTGGGGCTCCGTGTGGGGGACGAGGTGCAGTATCGGGCGGTTGCCGAAGACAACAAGCAGCCCGATCGCAACCGAGTTGAGACCGAAGCTCGCTGGCTGAAAATCGGTCCGCCGCAACGCACGGGGCCGGAAAAGACCCAAGACCCTGCTGAAGGCGATCCCAACGCGCAGAGAAATCAGCAGCAGCAGCCGAGCCCAAAAGAGGGGCCCCAGGACCCGGAGAATGCCGGCAGCCAGACGCCGGCTGCGGAACCTGGATCGAAATCGGAGCAAGGCGAGCCAGAACAGTCAGCCGGGCAAGACCAGCAGGGCAACCAGTCGAAGCCGGAGCCGTCCGGCGACAAGGGAGACGGTCCGTCCGAGGGGCAGTCCGAACAGCCGAACGAAGGCGGCTCGAAGACTGACAACAAAGATTCCGAAAGCCAGACGAAGGAGGGCGAGAACGGGGATCAGGCTGAACAGAACAACCAGAAGGGGAGCCAACCCGGGCAGGAGAGTCAGAACGGCAGCCAGGAGGGGGCCAAACGGCAGAAGCCCCTCGACCCGGAGGCTCCCGGCGACGTGTTTGACGAGGTGCTGAAGCAGCGGGAGAAGGATCTCCAGGAAGGCGGCTCGCCGCCCCAAGGCAGCAGCCAGCCGGGAAAGGAGTCCCAACCCAAACCATCTGAACAGTCGAAACCGGGCGAAGGCGAGCCTGCTGGCGACCCGCAAGCCGGTGAGGAGTCAGACAGCGCCAAGGAGAATCCAGGCCCATCGGATGTGCCCCCCAATCGCATGGAGCAAGGGGACCAGGGGGGAGAGGGAGAAAACGCCAAACCTCCTGAGGAGGCGGGAAATCGGGGAGGGCAGTCGGGCACAGCGACTGCGAGCGAAAGCGAGAACCAGTCTCCGGAGGCGGAGAGCAAGACAGCCGGCGCAGGGAAACCTTCGGGGAAGCCGGGCAAGGGCGATACGTCAGAGGAGAAGGAGACTGTGGACGGAGGAAAGGCCGGGGCCGAGGACCTGGAAAACGGCAAGGTCGAGTCGGTAGATCGCAGGCCTCACGATCCGGCAACCGGAAACCAGGCGCAGCAGTCTGCCAAACCGCAGCCTGGCTCGCCGGAACCAGGAGATCCCGCCGCTCGCCAGCCGGCGCCAACGCCTGAGGGGGCCAAACCTTCGCCGATGCCTCAGGGGGTCAATCAGCCGAACGCCCAGAAACCGACCGGCAGCAAGCCCCCTCAGCAACAGCCCAAATCGGAAGCAACATCGCCCAGCATCAGCAAAAAGCAAGCCGATCAGCAGCAGCGCGAGCCGACTGACGGGGATCGATCGGGAGATGGCGGCGAAGGGGGCGGTCAGGATTCCGACCGGCAGGGTCTCGGTAATCCCGGTAGTTCGACCCCCGATAAGGAAGGCGGCCAGCCAGGTGGCGAGCAAGGCGAAGGAGAGACCGGCCCCGCGTCCGGCGACAAGGTGCCGACCGATCAGCCCACCGGCAATCAGGGCAAGCAGTCCGGCGGCAAGGGGCGGGGGGCAGAGGGCCAGCAGGGCCAAACGGGCGAGGAAAGCCCGGATCAGAATCCGGCGACCCCCTCGGACCAGCATCCACCTGCGGGTGAGCCTACCGAACAGGCAGGCGGAGGGACGGGGATTGATCCTGCCCAGCGGGGTGGGGCCAAGCCGAAGAACCACAAGGCTGGAGGCAGCGGGGAGGCAGCCGAAGCCGGCCGGGGGGCGAGCGAGGCGGTTGCAGCCGAATCTGCCAACAAGGAATATGCCGAAAAGGCCACGGACCTGGCTCTGGAGTACATTGAGGAGCAGTTGAACAAAACCCAGCCGAACCAGGAGCTCCTGGATCGGCTGGGATGGACACGTCAGGACCTGGAGGGATTTCTGCGGCGATGGCAGAAGATGAAGGCCGACGCGAAGGAATCGGGAGACTCGGGGCAGGAGGCCCGCAGGGAGCTCGACGAGGCCCTCAAGAGCCTTGGACTGCGGCCCAAGCCTTCAGCGATTCAAGGGGGGCGTGTGAAAGACGACAACAGCCTCAAGACAGAGTCGATCCGTTCAGATCCTCCCGCCGCATGGCGGGAACTGACCCAGGAGTACACACGGTCGATCGGCTCGGGCGGAAAGTAGCAGGATCGTCGCGCCGTCCGATGCACTGTGCGGCCGACAACGGCTGCATGGTGCGGCTGTTGCTGCTCTACCCGGTCAGCGGCCAGTTGTCAGTCGGGCGCACCTTCGCTCTGCCCGCGGTGGGCGGAGGGGAGCACTCCTTCGCGTGCCAGGAAGGTGGCTCGCATCCGCTGTTCGCTGGAGAAGCCGGCCAGGTGGGTAACGACCTTGATCGGGAGGTCCGTTTCTTCAAGCAGCCGCTTGGCGCGGCTGAGGCGACAATCGTTGATCTCGTCCAGAATGGACTGTCCGCGCTCCGCGGCGAAGCGACGTTCGAGCGTACGCCGGTTGACACCAAGGGCCTGAGCGATTTTCGGCACGGTGATCGGATAGTGGCTTCGGGTCCAGATGAATCCGACCGCCTGGGCGACGATCGAATCGGTCGGCTCCCCGTCCTGGAAAGAGGGTGATACCTTCGAGGGCTCCTCGGGCATGGCGGCCTCGATGGCCGTGGCGAGCAGCGACATGGCATGGAGGGACAGGAGAACCGAATTCTGCGAAGGATTGCTGTGGATGTTGCCGAGCAGCCGGTCGAAGGCTTTCCTGACGTTTTCGGGATCGTGGGCCTTGCGCACGGCCGAACCGGCGTTGACGGGCCCGTGATCCATGAATCGATGCACAAGTTCTCCGTTGAAGGAGAGCCAGCGTTCGGTCCAGCCGGTCCTGGAGTCAGGCTGATATCGATGCCAGACGCCGGGAAACAAGAACATGAGCGAGCCGTCGGCGACGGTCACCATGCCGGTTTCGCGAGACTCGAACAGCCCGTGCCCGTCGGTAACCAGCAGGACTTGAAACTCGGGGAGAGTGCGTCCGAGTTGCCACCGGAAATCGTAGGGACCAGGGTGGCCCGGAGGGGGGTATGGTTGTCCTGGGCGAATAGCGACCCGCCCGGCACCTGTCACATAAATTCCCCAATCGATCGACTGATCGTCGACGGGAAGATAGTGATGAAAGGCTTCGCCGTTCACTGCAGATTCGTCGCAATTCAAAAGTGAGAACGCGCCGTTGGGGAAGTCCATCAGTCGTAAAACAACGGCAATCGCACCCCAAGAGGCGGACGTGATCAAGCCGCTCGATGTCGTCCTGCGAAAACGGAAGCCATGCTAGCCGAGAAACGGACAGGTGTCAACGCAACACGATCCAGCCCCAGCACCGCGGTCCGCACTCTGTCGCATTCCTCTCGTCTCTGAAACCGTTAGCAGGAACGGCTGTGTCGCAAAATAATCGCCATATCTTGCGTCTGTGACGGGCAGCCGGTCAAGGAGGGCCAGGTCGTCTTCATACCCGCCGACGGTGTCGGCGCCTCGGACGCTTGCCAGATCGTGGACGGCAAGTTTACGGGGGAAGTGGCTCCCGGCTCAAAGCGCGTGGAGATCAATGCCACGGCGGAGACGGGCAAGGTTGCTCCGGACGGACTTCCCGAATACAAGAACGTTCCGGCACGGTACAACCAGGCGTCGACGCTTACCGCGGAGATCACTGAGGGGGAGCAGACGCCCTTGAAGTTCGAGCTCAAGTCAGACGACAAATAGAGGCCGGCTCAGGCCGGAAGGCAAGTTCGTCTGCCTCCGGCGAGCTGGATCGGCACACCAGCCGTCCGTCGGCTGCAGAAGAGTTGAGAGTACCTACGAGGGGCTCACCTCCGCTCATGCGAGGTGAGTCCCTTTTTCCTTGGATCCACTTTCTTTCAGCAGTCCCGCATGGTCCTTCACAATCGTCCCGGCCACGTCCGAACCGTGCCAACGCAGTCGCAAAACAATCTTTTCGCCGAAGCATGCCGGCTGGTCGCCAATCCGCCAGAAGATGGGGAATGCCCTTATTCTAAGCTAGAGTCTAACTCCCCATAAGTGCCGGTGAGTGCGAAGCTCCTGCTGCAGGATATCCGGAATTTCACGTATATTGCGTGATACTGCCGCTGCGGCTCATCGAACTGCCGATGCACGAAGGCTCACTGTTTCGGTGTGCGCCACTCGTAGCGCTCAGCCAATGAGGCTGTCGCAAACCAATTGCCGAATTAGCTTGCGTTGGTGCCGGGCAGGTTTAGAATTGGCAGTTGGATTACGGTGCGAGGAGGAGAGGTGTCAGAAAGTCCCCGGGGCACCACCCTGTTCTGGATCTTCTCAAGCTCCGACTCTACATCTGCTTTTTAGTTCTCATTTTCCACGTTCTTTGGGAGAGGTTGACTTATGAGAAGGTTTCGGCGTTCCCGGACCGGCTTTACGCTGGTCGAACTTCTGGTGGTTATTGCCATCATCGGCATCCTGATCGCCCTGCTCTTGCCGGCGGTTCAGGCGGCCCGCGAGGCAGCCCGCCGGGCCCAGTGCAGCAACAACATCAAGCAACTCGGGCTTGCGCTGCACAACTATCTGGATGTGAACAAGACGTTTCCGCCGTATGCCGTCTGGGGATTTACTACCGGTGTGCAGTGCGAGGAACCGTACCATCACACATGGCTGATGGCGATTATGCCCTATATGGAGCAGTCGGCGCTGTATGATTCGGCAAACATGAGGGCACGGGCTTGGGGACAGGCTTTCACCGCCCAGCGAGTGGCTGGTCTCGTGTGCCCGTCGGACGCCGGATTCACGGAGGCATCGGAGACGCACGGGGTGTCGATCACGACCTACGCTGCCTGCGAGGGCTGGGATTGGTGGAACCAGACGGTGATGAGTTCGACGCACACGGCCGCGGTCAAGTATCCGGTTCTGGCCAACAAGGAGTTGATCGGGGTGTTTGATTCGAAGTCTACCGGTAAGACTACCAGCGCCTCGAATGTTGCGAGATCAACCAGATTGGCCGAGATCACTGACGGCACCTCCAATACGGTTCTGGTCGCCGAGGTGAATTCGACCGGATTTACCGGGGGGGGCGTTTTGACGTCGGGTACCGGCGTGCCTCGACCGAGAAGCAGTGCCTATACCCGTGCCGCCTTCGTGGCCATGACGGCGGGGGGCATTGGGTCGCAACCCGCCAACTACAAGCGGCCGGACGGGTCCGCGGCGGTTCAAGATTCGTACTGGAAGACCGGTCCCAATATGCGGTACCCGTGCTTCCTGACCTATTCGGGGCCCAACAGCAACGAACATGCGCCCTCGAGTCTGCACCCGGGGATCGTTCAGGTCCTGCTGGGCGACGGTTCGGTACGGACGATGAGCGAGACCATCGACTACGTGACCTACATGTACGCAACCTCGATGTCTGACCGTCAGCCGGTTCCGGAGTATTGATCTATCTGAAAGGGTTTCTCGAATGCGATTGTTTTTTGCGATGCTGGTGTTGGGTTTGGCAGTGTTCTCATCGGGTTGTGGCGGTGGCGAAAGCAGCTACCAGGACCGCAAGGTAGACGCGAACGCTCCTGAGAACGTTGCGCCCACGGAGATTCCGCCTCCGGCCCCAGGCAAATAGCGGCCCAGCAAGGGACAGCAGCACTGCTGAAACCAGGGCGGGAGAAGTCTCCCCGCCCTGGTTCTTTTTATGCTCCTTGCGAAACCCAGCACTCCCCTGGGCGCTGGCCCAGAACGCGGGCCCGAGACGTGGCAAGTTGCTCTCCAACGGTTCAATGGGACCAATCAGCACATCTTCTGTAGGATTTGTGTTTCTGAGGCACGGCAAAGGCCACGTCAGCGCAACTGCCATAAGTCATTGACGCAGCATGCACTTGCGACTCCGGCCGGTGCATCGACTTCCTGCGGGGTGCTGGCGGTCCATGTGTCGCAAAACGCGTGCGGAAAAAGCTTGCATGTGCTCCGGCAATCCTTAAGAATGGCGAGTGAGAAGGCCCGGACGCCTGCCGCAAAACGACGAAGAATCAGGTGGGCGGCAAATCGTCTTGGGATCGGCTCCAAGGACCGCTCGAAGAACAACGGTCCGGCGTTTACCAGGGGGACATCACCACAAAGGGTGATGGCTTCTGCGGGAGGAGGGTATCTGTTGCCCATCCGCCGATTCTATTGATGTCTGCATGGAAAATGCTTGTGGCCACCCAACGGGAGGGCACAAGGAGCCGGGGTTCCGGTGGCTGCCCTCGTACGTTGACTGCGCAAGGTCAATAAGAGAGCAACAGCGGAAGAGGCGTTTTTCGTGCGCGGGTCACGATTTTCGCGCGCGAGTCAGACGTTTCCGATTTCGGGGAATCCGAGCAGAGGCGGCACTTGTTTTTCGCTTCTCATTCCACAGTTGAGGGGGTGATCTATGAGACGACGACTCTCGTTTTCGCGAACCGGCTTCACGCTGGTCGAACTTCTGGTGGTTATCGCCATCATCGGCATCTTGATTGCCTTGCTGTTGCCGGCGGTTCAGGCTGCCCGCGAGGCCGCACGCCGCTCACAGTGCAGCAACAATATCAAGCAGATCGGGCTTGCACTGCACAATTATCTAGACGTGAACAAGACGCTCCCCCCATACGCGATCTGGGGGTTCCCGACGGGAACACGGCCGGAGCAACCGTACCACCACACGTGGTTGACGGCGATTCTGCCGTTCATGGAACAGCAGGCCTTGTATGATTCGGCCGACATGAGATCGCGTGCGTGGGGCCAGGCTTTCGTGAGCCAGCGAGTCGTGACTTTCATCTGTCCCTCGGACAACGGCTACACCGAGGCTTCTGAGACCCACGGCGTGTCGATCACGACTTACGCTGCCTGCGAGGGTTGGGACTGGTGGAACCAGGGTGTGATGGGGTCAACTCACGTGGCAGCCGTCCAGTTCCCCGTCTTGGCCGGGAAAGAACTGATGGGTGTCTTTGATTCCAAGTCTGTGCCGAATACCACCAACGCCACGTCGGTTGCCCGATCGAGCAGGTTGTCGGACATAACCGACGGTACTTCGAACACCGTGCTGGTCGCCGAAGTGAATTCGACGGGTTATACCGGGGGGGCTCGGTTGACCTGTGGCACCGGCGTTCCTCGGCCCAGAAGCAGCGGCGTCACGCGGGCCGCCTTCGTAGCTATGACTGCGGGCGGCATCGGCTCGCAACCGGCGAATTACTTCCATCCTGACGGGTCGACACCGACGCAGGACACGTATTGGAAGACCGGCCCCCATGTGCGGTACCCCTGCTTCCTGACCTATGGCGGCCCGAACACCAACGAGCACTCACCCTCGAGTCTGCACCCGGGGATCGTTCAGGTCCTGCTGGGCGACGGTTCGGTCCGGACGATGAGCGAGACCATCGACTACGTGACGTACATGTACGCCACTTCCATGTCAGACCGTCAGCCGGTTCCTCCCTACTGATCTGCCAGAAAGGAATTCTCGAATGCGACGTTTCTTTGCGATGCTGGCGTTGGGTTTGGCTCTGTTCTCATTCGGTTGCGGTGGTGGCCAGGACAGCTACAAGGACCGCGATGTGGATGCGAACGCGCCCGAGAACGTGGCTCCCACCGAGATTCCGCCACCGGCACCGGGGAAATAGCACCCCGGGGCGTCAAGGTTGGGGCTGCAAGTCAAGTTGGCTGCTGTGCCAGGGCGGGAGGTATCTCCTGCCCTGTGCCCTCTATGTGGCCGTGCTATTGCGAGCGGCACTTGCTCAGGATGCGGAGGGCGTTTCTCCGTGGCGGCCGGTTTTCAGTCACTGGGGGGGGAATGTGTCGCAAAGCGATTAAAGCATACAAAGTCTATGGCAATTATAGTATAGTGGTGCAGGCAGACGGTCATGCTTGCGGAGGCCTAACCCGTTGAAAGGCTGCACGTTAGGAAGGCAATCTGCGTTTACGTTCCCGTGGGATCCTGTGGGCCCGTCACCTGACGGCTGTCGCAAAAAGCCACCAGAAATATCTTGCTTATGTTTCGATAATCCTTAAGATGAGCGGTTGGGGGGGCTCCGGTGCGGGCATCGGAGGATCTCCCCCGTAGGCAACATGAGGCTGTTCCGTGTCTACTCGGCACCGGCCGGTTGCCACTGGTTCCTTTTCTCGTCGTTGGTTTGACGGTTCCCGGGGGTGAGTCTGTCAGAAGGTTCGTCGAGTCTGACTTAGTGCAGCACTCGCGATTTCTCCTGTCGGCATCCCACTGATACTGGAGAGGAGGGTCTCATGAAAGGACTCTAGACCTTGTCGAGTCCAGCTTCGTGTATTGCGGTCGTTTTTCGTCTTTTCTTTTTCTTTTCATTTCCACAGTCTTGGGGAGAGACTCATGAGAAAACTCAGGTATCTTCGAACCGGCTTCACGCTGGTTGAACTCCTGGTGGTCATTGCCATCATCGGCATCTTGATCGCCTTGCTTTTGCCTGCGGTTCAGGCTGCCCGTGAGGCGGCACGCAGATCGCAATGCAGCAACAACCTGAAGCAGATCGGGTTGGCGTTGCAGAACTACCACGACACGTACAAGACATTCCCGCCCGTGTCGGTTTTCGGGCGAGCGGGACCCTATCCGCAGCGGGCCTATCATCACACCTGGTGCACCGCCATCCTGCCGTTCATGGAACAGCAGCCTTTGTACGACAGCGTTGACTTCAAGCTGGCGGCCTGGGGACAACCTATCGTATCGACGGTTGTGCCGGGGCTGCTCTGCCCTTCAGACGACGGCTACGGTGTGGACCCGACTGAGACTCACAACATCGCCGTTACTCACTACGTTGCCAGCGAGGGATACCACTGGTGGCCCGGAGCAGCGGTGCCCGGTTACAGTTTTGCTCCAAGTGCCGACTATCAGGGCGTGTTTGCCGGCGGCCAGTCCACCAAGATGGCCAAGATCACGGATGGTACATCCAGCACGATCCTGGTGGCGGAAGCGTATTCTGCAGGCTACAAACCGCTGTCGGACGGCTGGTGGAAGAATGGAACGGGAATCAAGCGGACCGCGTCCCCCGGCGAAGGCGTTTTCCGATCGGCCTTCGTTTTCACCGGCATGGGCGGAACGTGCTGCGAGTCCGGCAACTACTACAAGCCGGACGACAGCGGTGTGATGCCCGCCTGGAGCTGGTTCAAGGCCGGGCCGCACAGCTACATGCCGAGTTTCATTCTCGGTCGGCGTTCACGAAATCTGACCGCGTCTGGTACGGCCGAGGTTGAAATGCC
>CAZLWV010000093.1:23824-32844 GCA_964563135.1 uncultured Planctomycetaceae bacterium | reverse complement strand
TCGGGCGAAGGCGTGCAGCAGGCCCTGCTCAAGATGCTCGAAGGAACCACGGCCAATGTGCCGCCCCAGGGCGGCCGGAAGCATCCCGAGCAGCAGTACATCCAGATGGATACGTCGAATATCCTCTTCATTTGCGGCGGGACCTTCGTCGGGCTGGAAAACATCATCGGCAAACGGCTCGGCAAGAAGACGATCGGCTTCACCCAGATGGCCCAGAGCCATCACGACCTGGAACTGGCCGAGGCCCTGCCCCAGGTGACCAGTGACGACATCCTCCAGTTCGGCCTGATTCCCGAACTGGTGGGCCGATTGCCTGTGGTCTCGGCCCTCACGCCGCTGGACAGCGAGGCGTTGATCCGGGTGCTGCAGGAGCCGAAGAACGCCCTGATCAAGCAGTACGGCGAGCTGTTCGCGATGGAGGAGGCGGAGCTGACGTTCACCGACGAAGCCCTGCGGGCCATTGCCGAACGGGCCCTCCTGCGCGAGACCGGCGCCCGTGGCCTGCGGGCGATTGTCGAGGAAGTGATGCTCGACATCATGTTCGAACTCCCCGACCAGGAACGGGGGCAGAAGTACCACATCACCGACGACGTTGTCTACGGACGGACGAGACTGTTCCCCATGCCGGAACGAAAGAACAAAAGCGCGTAATCCAAGTCATCATCATCGACGCGACCTTTTTTCCCAACTGCGCATCCGGGGCGACCGCCAGGTCGCCCCGTTTCTTTTGGGGCAGCCGTCCGGAATGGCGAACCTGCGGCCGGAAACTCGGACTGGGCCGGAAAGGCGTTTCCAGGCATCCCGGCGGGGGCGGGCAATCGGCCGCGGTCTGCCCGCCTGCCGACCTTTCCAGCGTCTTTGCCTGGCCGAATCGCTACCTCGGCACGGGCATGTCGAGTTGCCGCATCTTGCGATAGAGATTGGAGCGGTGCAGGCCCAGCGCCTTGGCGGCCTCGCTCATGTTGCCGCCGGCCCGCCGGATCGCCTGCTCGATGTACTTCACCTGGAATTCGGTGGTGGCATCGTTCAGCGCCAGCCCCGGGGCGGTGACCATGGCCCCCTCCTCTCGGGGCGCGAGGATGAACGCCAGGTCGTCGGCCTCGACGCGATCGGAGGTGGAAAGATAGGCCAGGCGTTCCATCAGGTTTCGCAGCTCGCGAACGTTTCCGGGCCAGGGATGCGACCTGAGTCGGGCCACGGCAGCGGGGGAGAATACAGGCACGCTGCGGCGGACTCTGCCGCAGAACTCGCCCAGAAAATGCCGCGCCAGCAGGAGAACGTCGTCGCCGCGCTCGCGGAGCGGTGGAATCTCCAGGGTCACCACGTTGAGACGGAAGTACAGGTCTTCGCGGAATCGCTTCTCGCTCACCATGCGGGCGAGCCCTTGGTTGGTGGCCGCGATCACCCGGGCGTCGGTGGCGATCGGCACGGAGCCTCCCACACGCACCAGGAGCTTCTCTTCGAGCACCCGCAGGAGCTTGGCCTGGCCGCTCGTGCTCAGGTCTCCGATCTCGTCGAGGAACAGCGTCCCGTCGGCCGCCAGCTCGAATTTGCCGGGGCGCATATCGTGCGCGTCGGTGAAGGCCCCTTTCTCGTGGCCGAAGAGCTCGCTCTCTGCCAGCGTGTCGGGAATGGCTCCGCAATTGACGGCAATGAACGGCTTGTCGCGACGGGCGCTGAGGTAGTGGACCAACTGCGCCACGACCTCCTTGCCCGTCCCGTTCTCGCCGAGAATCAGCACCGCCAGATCGGTGTCGGCCACCCGCTGCACAATCGAGCGCAGGGCCTGAATGGCCGGGCTTTCCCCGATCATGGCCACGCGGTCGGCTGCCTGGTCGGCGATCTGACGGCTGTTTGAAAGCAGCTTCTGACGGTCCTGCGCGTTTTCCAGAGCGATCACGGCGTGCCCGGCCAGTTCGCACAGCACCGCCTCGTCTTCGCTTCCGAAGGCGCCCTGAAGCTTGTTGATCAATTCGAAAGCACCGATCACCTCTCCCGATCGGCTCCTGAGCGGTACGCATAGGATCGTCTCGGTTCGGTACCCGAGAGCCTCATCCACCTGCCGGTTGATGCGATCCGGTTCGGTGGCGGAATCAACCCGCAAGGGCTGTCCTGTCTGGACCACCTGGCCTACGACGCCGCGATTATCGGGAACTCGCAGCTCCCCCGTCTTCACGCCGAGGGCCGGCCGCCCCACCAGGGTCCTGGTCCGCTTGTCCCAAAGAAAGATGCTTGCCCGATCGGCCCCCAGCAGCCGAGTGGCCGCCGCGGCCATCTGTTCCAGGAGCGGTGCGACCTCGCGAGTCTGGTTCCATTGGTTGGCCAGCGCGAGCATGGTCTGGAGCTGACCGACCCGCCGCCCATCCGCAAGGCGGGATTCCATGGCCGACATGCCCGCCCGAACCACTTCGATGAGCTCCCCGAGGACTGCAACCGCCACGGCTGCTCCCGCCGAATCGGCTCCCCGCACGGCAAGAACCTCGGCCAGTTCGTCCGACGTGGCCAGCGGAACAGCCACCCACACTCCGGCCGAGACAACTGCCTCCCGATCCATGGCCTCGGCCAGCAGTTCCAGGGGGACCCGGGCCGGGCTGCCCGAATGGCCCACATGTTGCCATTGTCCCGCCGCCGCACGGAGCACCACGGCCGCCTCCGCACGGCAGGCATACTCGAGCCTGGCGGCCAGCCGGGAAAGAAAAGCGGTTCGATCTTTGGCTCGCGCCGCATCCAGCAGGATCCCGCCCGCCTCGCCGGCATGTTTTGGCGGAATCGAGCACGAATCGAGGCGGTGTCCGTTTCGGTGATTCATGGTCTGCCTCAATGAGCTCAGAGCAGGCTCAGGTCCCAAGGTCGTCAGTCCAGGCAAGGGTCTCCCCGTCGACATGGGTCGACTTGAAGAGGTCTTTCGAGGCATTGTAATCAGGATGTTGATGCCACTCAAACCGATTGACGTCAGATTGATAGCGCCGGTGTGTCGTCTTCTCGCCATCACGAGGTGGGGTAGGCCAGCACCGCTTCCTGGTCGGTCACCCCCCAAAACAGCCGAATTAATATCCCTATGTTTCCTATTCTATCCAGATATTCAGGCGAGGGCTTGACCAGAGTGCGGGCAGTTGATAATGTTGCCGGTTTTACCCAGCCTAGTGACTCGGAGTTAGAGTTGTGGCCTATCACAGTATCGTCTGCGTGAAGCAGGTCCCGGACACTGCCAATGTGACGGCGGAAGCGATGAAGGAGGACGGGACGGTCAACCGCGCTGCTTTGCCGACCATTTTCAATCCGGAAGACCTGCACGCGCTGGAGACCGCTCTGGAGATCAAGGAGAACCACGGCGGCACGGTCACGGTGTTGACGATGGGCCCTCCCAAGGCCGCCGACGTACTGCGGGATTGCCTGTTTCGTGGTGCCGACCGCGCGATCCTGCTGACCGATCGCCGCGCAGCGGCCAGCGACACGCTGGCCACCAGCTACATCATCAGCCAGGCAATCAAGACGATCGGGCCCTATGACTTCGTCTTCTGCGGGCGACAGGCGATTGACGGGGACACCGCCCAGGTGGGCCCCCAGACGGCGGAGAAGCTGGGAATCCCCCAGGTCACGTACCTGGAGAAGCTGGTTTCCCTCAGCGGCAAGACGGTCCAGATACGCCGGAATGTGGGCAGCGGCTGGGAGATCGTGGAGTGCCAGTTGCCGATCCTGGTAACGGTCATTGAAACGGCCAACGAGCCCCGTCCGCAGGCCGCCCGTCGCGTCATGTGCTTCAAGAAGGCCCGGGTGCCTGCCGAGCTGGCTATGGAGGTTCGCCGGGAGATGCCGGACGCCAGCGACGAGGCTCGCCAGGCGGAAGTCGAGCGGCGGATAGCTGTCCAGCGGGAGGCGAAATACCCGATCGAGCAGTGGGACCTGGACCATATCCGGGCCGACATGAACCGCTGCGGCCTGGCCGGCTCGCCGACCAAGGTGTTTCGTGTCCAGGCGATTGTCCTGACCAAGGAAGGCTACACGGACGTTCCTCCCACCGAAGACGGCGTGCGTCAGATGATCCACGAGTTGGTCGTCGACCGCACGCTCGGTTGATTCTCCATTGAACACATCTCGACCGATCGGCTGCGATCGGGCTACTGACGCGGATAGGGACCATGATTGAAGTAAACCGCAAGGGTGAAGTCTGGGTATATGCCGAGCAGGAAGACGGCCGGCTGCACGACGTGTCGCTGGAGCTCTGCGGGAAGGCCCGCGAACTGGCCGACCGGCTGGGTGTGAAGGTGGGTGCCGTGCTGGCCGGCGCGAACGTGCGAGGCCTCTGCGACACGCTCATCGGACACGGGGCCGACGTCGTCTACCTGGTGGACGACCCGAAGCTCAGCCATTACCAGACGAGCCCCTACGCCCGGGTGATCGCGGAGATGATCGAGAGGCACAAGCCGCAGATCGTCGTCTACGGAGCGACCCCGCTGGGGCGCGATCTGGCGCCGCGAGTCGCCTCGGAAGCCCTGGCCGGCATGACCGCCGATTGCACGGATCTGGACATCCAGGACGTGGCGGATCCGAAGACCGGCCAGACCCACAAGAACCTGCTCCTGCAGATTCGTCCCGCCTTCGGCGGAAACATCATCGCGACGATCGTCAACTACGACATGTGGCCCCAGATGGCCACCGTGCGTGAAGGGGTGATGTCGCTCGGCGAGCCCGACCGCACGCGCCGCGGCGAAATCCGCGAAGAGAAGGTCCAGATCGACGACACCCTGATGGCGGTGAAGCTGATCCAGCGGCACATCGAGCCGAAGACGGTCAACCTGAAGGGCGCTCGCGTGATCGTGGCCGGCGGCGGCGGGGTCGGCAGCAAGGAGAATTTCAAGCTGATCCGCGAGCTGGCCGGTGCGATCGGCGGAGCCGTGGGCGCCAGCCGGGCCGCAGTCGACGGCGGTTTCATCGGCAAGGAACACCAGATCGGCCAGACCGGCACGACGGTGCGTCCGGCCCTGTACATCGCCGTGGGAATCTCCGGAGCCGTGCAGCACCGGGCCGGCATGGAAGAGTCGGCCAAGATCATCGCCATCAACAAGGATCCCGACGCCCCGATCTTCTCGGTCGCCCAGTATGGGATCGTGGGCGACCTCAACCAGGTCGTTCCGATGATGATCAAGGCGCTCAAGGAGAGGAGATAGCAGGCGGCAACCTGCTCTTCCGCTTCCTGAACTTGAACCCCTACAACTTACTTTGGGAGCTTGCCGGTGGCGAACTTCTTTCTCGATAACCAAGACATCCAGTTCCTCTTCGATCACATGGACCTGGAAAAAATCGCCGAAATCCAGGAGCAGGACACCCGCAACGGCAACGCCGACTACGTGCCCGACAGCCCGGCCGACATGGTCGACAACTACCGGCGGATCCTGGAGATCGTCGGGGCCGTGGCCGCCGATACGATCGCTCCCAGCGCCGAACAGGTCGACCGCGAGGGCAACACCCTCAACGAGGACGGCACGGTGACGCTCCATCCGCTGGTCCAGCAGAACCTCGACCGGCTGACCCAGGCCGACATGATGGGTTTCACTCTGCCACGCAAGTACGGCGGCCTGAACTGCCCCAACATTCTCTACACCATGGCCACCGAGATCGTCAGCCGGGCGGACGGCTCCTTCATGAACCTGTTCGGTCTCCAGGGTATCGCCGAGACCATCAATGCCTTCGCCAGCGAAGAGATCAAGGACGAGGTCCTGCCCCGTTTCTCCGAAGGCAAGGTGACAGGCGCCATGGTGCTCACCGAACCCGACGCCGGCAGCGACCTGCAGGCGGTCCGCCTTCGCGCCCACCAGGACGACAAGGGCAACTGGTACCTGAACGGCGTCAAACGGTTCATCACCAACGGCTGCGGCAACATCCTGTTGACCTTGGCTCGAAGCGAACCTGAAATCAGCGACGGGCGCGGTCTGAGCCTGTTCATCTCGGAGCGATCCGACAAAGTGCGAGTTCGCCACCTGGAGAACAAGCTCGGCATCCACGGTTCGCCCACGTGCGAGCTGGTCTACCAGGACACACCGGCCCGGCTCATCGGCGAACGCCAACGCGGGCTGATCACCTACGTGCTGGCCTTGATGAACGGCGCCCGCATCGGAATCGCGGCCCAGAGCCTCGGCATCGCCGAAGCGGCCTACCGGCTGGGCCGCACCTACGCCCATACCCGCCAACAGTTCGGCGGGCCGATCGAGAACCTGCCGGCCGTGGCCGAGATGGTCACCGACATGCAGATCACGATCGAGGCCGCCAGGGCCCTGACCTACATCAGCAGCCGGATGTGCGACTGCGAGAACAACAACCTCCGGATCCTCGAGTACTCCAAGCTCGACAAGGACGAGGAAAAGGAACGGAAGCACAGGTCGCGAAGCTTGAAGCGGCTGAACGCCATGCTCACCCCCATGAGCAAGTACTACGCCTCGGAAACGTGCTGCTACGTGGCCAACACCACGATCCAGGTCCTGGGCGGTTCCGGCTACATGAAAGACTACGCCGCCGAACGCTACCTGCGCGATGCAAGAATCACCACCATCTATGAAGGCACCAGCCAGCTCCAGGTTGTGGCGGCCGTTCGCGGAGTGTCCTCGGGGACCTTTGAGGGCTACGCTGCGGAACTCGAGCAGGCCGAGTACCAGGATGCCGAATTGGCAGCCCTGAAGCAGAAACTCGTCGATGCCCGCAGCAGGATTCTGGAGGCCATCAAGTTCGTTAAGAACCAGTCGACCGCCTACCTGGATTTCTCGGGACGCCGCCTTGTGGATTCGGCTATCACGGTGATCTGCGGCCACCTGCTCCTTGGCCAGGCCGTCAAGTGCGACCGCAAGAAACTGGTCGCCCGACGGTATATCCAGAAGGGATTGGCCCAGATGCAGGCCGACCTGGCCTTGATCACCTCCGGCGATACCACGCCGCTGGAAGCCTACCAGTTGCTGGCCGGTCCGGTGCCCTCGGCCAGTTGAGCCGATTGTTGTGGCCGGCGCTGCCCGCCCCAAGAGGGAGCAGCAGTCGTTCCTCGGCATGCTGATTGCTCGCCGCCATACAATCTCATGACAAGTGCCGTGCTGACCGCGAAGAAACGTGCCTCCGAGCTGGTGGTCGGTCACAGCCTGGCTTTTGGGATGGATGGCGTCGAATCGTGTGACAATCGTCGAGTCGTTCCACAGCCTCGACTTTCATTCTTGGCTGTGACAAAGCACCAGGTTCGGAGGTGGGAGATCCGGGTCTGCCGGCTCCAAGCACGCGTCCCGACGGCAGCGTTTCTTTCGGCGGTCGCACCCGGAGAGGCATCCACTCCGGGATCTGTCTTGGGGGGCGCAGATCGTCCGATCGACTGCCCGGTCAAAGTGTCGCGCTGGCCCAGCGGGGTGCAGCGCACTGAGGATATTCGACCCAGAAGACCCGTGCGTGGGGTCGAAGGTTTGCCACAAGGAACATGCGATGAGAACGTTTGAGGGGAAGGTTGGCCTGGTGCTGGGAGTAGCCAACGACCGAAGTATTGCCTGGGCGATGAGCGAGGCCCTGCTGGCCGAGGGGGCCGAGCTGGCGTTCACCCACATGCCCGGAGATTCCAGCGAACGCCGCGTGACACGGCTCGTCGAAACCTGCAAGCCCAAGATGATCGTGCCCTGCGATGTCCAGGACGATCGCGACCTGGACCGGGTATTCTCGCAGGTGGCCGAGACCTACGGGACCCTCGACTTCGTCATTCATTCCGTCGCGTTCGCCCCGCCGCAGGAGCTCCGCAAGCCCTATGTGGATATGAGTCGCGAGGGCTGGCACCTGGCGATGGATATCAGCGTTTACAGCCTGGTGGCGGTTGCCCGTCGCGCCGCCGGACTCATGCCCGATGGTGGTTCGATCGTCACGATCACCTATTTCGGCGGCGAAAAGGTGATGCCCGGCTACAACGTCATGGGGGTCTGCAAGGCGGCACTCGAACACAGCGTCCGCTATCTGGCCTGGGATCTCGGCCGCAAACAGATCAAGGTGAACGCCATCAGCGCCGGCCCCATGCGAACGCTCAGTTCAGCCGGTGTCTCCGGATTCGACGAGATGCGGGAGCACGCAGTCCGCAAATCGTGCCTGGGCCGCAACGTCGAGTTCCGCGAGCTTGGCAAGGCGGGCCTCTACTTCCTCAGCGATCTGTCCGATGGCGTGACGGGCGAGGTTCTCCATGTCGACTGCGGTTACAGCATCGTGGGACTGTAGCCGCTTTCCGGCTTGGCGCGGTAACACCCCTCTTGACCATGGCAGACGCATGAACTCCGACGCGTTTCACGGGCAGTATCCTCCTCCCCTGGTGCAGAACGAGCGTCTCAAGAAATACCCGTCGGGGAGCGTCGTGGTGCACTGCTCCCCGGAGAGCGCGGCGATCGCCGGCCAGATTGGCCAGTATGCCGATCGCTGCAATCGCTATCTGGCCGATTTGTTTGGCGACGGGGAGCCGGTGGGCCAGAACGTGTATTGGCTGGTCCAGGCGGACTGGCTCAACGGTCCGGAACTCTACGGCTTTCCGTACAACCTCGGCCCCAATGTGATCCTGGCGGCGGCCGACGCGGAACTGCCGACCCAACTGGCGCTGATCGCCGATTTCATGTCGCTCGAGCGCGGGGGTGAAGACGTTGCGCAGATGGCGGAGATGTTGGGGCTGAACCGCCGCCCGGCAGAACAGCTTCAGGGCAACCCGACCGGGGGTCACCCCCTGGCCGCCGGCTCAGCCCAACTCGGCCGCGAGCTCTACGCCGTGCTCACCGGCTCAAGGCAGTTCTTTGTCGATTACACGCTCGGGTTCATCATGCCTCACGAGATGACCCACGGCTACTGCCAGGTGCGAGGGCTTCCGGAAACTCCCCGATGGTACTACGAGGGCGTGGCCCAGTGGGCGGCCCATCGCATGCAGCGGCTGATGCACAGCCAGCACCAGGCTGAGACAGTCTACGCCTACTACCAGTTGCTCTGGGACCGGGTGGGCGACCGCCTCCGAGTGCCCGACTTCCGGGAAGCCG
>CAZLWV010000093.1:5307-23814 GCA_964563135.1 uncultured Planctomycetaceae bacterium | reverse complement strand
CTTGGGCACCTGCAACTCGATACACCCAATTACGCCTGGTATCACGCGGGCCTGCTCAGAATGTTCCGGGAACTGGAGAGGCGGAAGGGGTCTGATCTGCTGCCGGATCTGCTGGCTGCCGTGAGAAGAGACTTCTTGGGCTCAAAGGAAGTGTCGCACGGCAGCATGATCACCCTCGTCTCGGACGTGGTTGGCCACGATATGAGGCCCTGGTTCGAGAAGATGTGGAATCTGGGCGACTAATTATTTAGTGGTAGGCGTTACTGACCCGTTCGAGGCAGGGCCAAAGATTTCTGAAATTTTTCCGGATCGGCGAAACCTCTGCGGGGGCATCGGGGTTTGATTATATGCCCAAAACCCTGTCTGGGCCCCCAGGTAAGGCGTTTCCATTTTTTCGCGTCATCTCCCCCCGAGATGCGGAACCGGTTCGCTTTGGGGGTTCAGCGCCCATCGAGAGCCGCTCATCACCCAAATGAGCGGCTCTCCTCTTTTTTACACCTCTTGAGGCAACGGAATTGCCCTGTTTCTGGGCGGTTCTTGCGGCTAGAATACGCCGCTTTTTTCTGCAGACCAGCCACAGGGTCCAAGGCTGCCGCCGGCTGGTGGCTCGCCGCCAGGAGGTTCCTGAAATGAAGACGCGATGTCTTACCGCCGCGTGGATTCTCGTCGGTTGTGTGGCCGTAGCCCAAGGCCAGACCCATCTGGAGATCAAGCTGGATGAAGCGTCGCCCGTCTGGCCCGAACGGTATGGTCAGAACGTCGATCTGAAACTCTATCCCCAGTCCACGCCTCAGGAGGCAATCCAGTCGGTGGTCAAGGCCATGGAATCGGCCGATATCGCCTATATGCTGGCCCATCTCGTCTCGCCGACGGAGGTCGATCGCAAACTCAAGGGCGACCGCGACGCCTTTCGGCAGTTGGCTGCTAAAGCCACACCGGAGAAGACCAAGGCCATGGTCGAAGAGCTCGAAAAGCTCCTGGAAGATGGCACCTGGACCATGCGCCGTAATCTCTGCTGGGCGACCATCGATGGTAGCCGGGACATGTCTCTGGAACGCATCGGTCAGCGCTGGTTCATGCACAACACGCCCCTGGCCCGCCCGGACTCGCTCCCGTGATTCTCCCGCTGCTGTTCAGCTCGCAAGCATGGGCAAGCTGACGAAACTGGACCGGCAGGTGAACCGCGGCAAACCGGAGTTTGCCTCGCGGTGTTTCCGACTGTCCCAAGAAAGAGGTCTGGGCGTGGAAAAGCCCATGACTACCCCCCGGCCCCCGTCCATACCACCCAGGCGGCACAGTCCCTCCACGCTCTCGTGTTCTCGTAACCTATTGCCACAAAAGAAGTTGGTTGGGCTGTGGAGGGGCTTGCAAATCCCCCCGGGAAGTGTATTCTGATGGGGGAGGGCAGAGGATGCTTTTGCCAGAGAGGTACGCGTTCGACCCTGGGCAGCAGGCCGCCAGCCAACATGGGCTGCCCGCTCGGCAGTCATGGTCCGCCCGAGTTGGTCGCCACTCTATGTGAAGAGATAAACCGTCTCAGAAGACTAGCGATGCAGGTGCGTGCCGATCCTGGTGCGCAGCGAGCTGATGCAAGAAATCCTCGTCGACTATGAAATGCTTCCGACGACATGGTTCTACGTGTCGTCGCTGTTGATCATCGGCATCTTCTTCAAGTTCCAGCGTTTCTTCTCGATCCGCAACCTCGACCTGGCTGGGCTGTTGACCTTCTCCCCCGGCCTGCTCCTGGTGGCCGATGTGGACAACGCCGCCTGGGGTTACGCCTGGGTCTTCTTCATCGGAGCCCTGTTCCTGGTCAGGTTGCTGGTGGACCAGATCCTGGTCCGCCGACCGCTTCTGGAACCGAACCTCAACGCCAGCGGACTGACGTTCACGGGCATCGCCTTGGTCGTGTTCCTGATGGCCAATGTGATCACGACGAAGGAGATGCCCCTGACCGAGGAAGTCATGCAAGGCAGCCTGAAGATCCACGGCCAGGGCTATTCGTCGATCTACGCGTTTGCCAATCAGCATGTCGAGTCGAGCACCGTGGCACCAGACCAGGGCGAGGATTCCTCGTCCGGGAAACCCGGTCAAGACGCCAAGTCGCCTCGGCTTCTGCCCACTCCTACCATCCGCGCGGCTGCCGTGCTGGCAAACCTGGCTCTCGTTCTGGGAATCGTGTTCATCGGCTATCGGCACTTCGGCAATTTCCAGACGGGAGTTGCTGCGGCATCGCTCTACCTCCTGCTCCCCTACACCAGCCAGATGACGGGGCGGGTCGACTACGTGGTTCCGGCGCTGCTTCTGGTGTGGGGCGTGGCTGCCTACCGCCGGCCCATCACTTCCGGACTCCTCATCGGCCTGGCGACCGGGTGCATCTTCTACGCCTTCTTCCTCCTCCCCTTGTGGATCAGCTTCTATTGGAAACGCGGGGTCGTTCGGTTCCTGATCGGGCTGGCGATCGCGTTGGCCGTGCTCATCGTCTACTGGCTGGCAACCGCCGGCCAGGTCCAGAACCTGGGAGGTCAACTCGTCGACTTCATCGGCCTCAGGTATTTCGAGGGAAAGCACGCCGACGGATTCTGGGCGAATCCCACAAGGCTCCCCTACCGGATTCCAATCATCGCGGGATTCGCCGCGGTGTGTGGAAGCCTGACACTCTGGCCGGCGCAGAAGAACCTCGGCACGCTCATCAGTTGCTCCGCGCTGGTCATGCTCGGCACCCAGTTCTGGCATCCTTACCAGGGGGGGCTCTACATGGGCTGGTATCTGCCGCTGCTGGTGCTCACGGTCTTCCGGCCCAATCTCGAAGATCGCGTGGCCCTCACCGCCGTGCCGGACCTCTGGCGGCCGCGGCGGCGCATCGAGGGGCGCGCAGGCGCCACCGGCACCGTTTGACACCTGGCTGCTGATCTGGCAGGTTCGAGCCTCGAAATCTGATCGCGTTGCTGGTGACCGGTTGCCCTTGTATCTGGCGGCCGGTGAACAGGGAACTCCGGTGTGACTCCGGGACGGCCCCGCCGCTGCTCCCCAGTCGTGACAATCTTCGCGGTCCGAGCCGAGCG
This sequence comes from uncultured Planctomycetaceae bacterium, assembly GCA_964563135.1. GTDB lineage: Bacteria > Planctomycetota > Planctomycetia > Pirellulales > Thermoguttaceae > JAAYAY01. The sequence continues at coordinate 20,749 of CAZLWV010000093.1, read as the reverse complement.
ACAGCCAGTGCAGGCTGCAACAGGTTCTCGCCGCTTGCGCGCCGAACCAGGGGTTACCCCGCGCTCTTCCGCGTGCTCCAGATGAGCCGCAGACCCGCCATTCGCAGCACGATACAGGCAAGGGCCGAATAGAGAGCGGCCACGAGCCAGAGCAGCAAGACGGCCTTGAGCACAGCGGCGCTGTGGACCAACAGCGGCATGGCCGCCACAACCGGCGCTGCCGGTAAGGCCGTGACCAGGGTGGCGGCCAGTCTCGCCTTTCGACCCCGCGAGTCGACCGTCAGCCACACGCACGCCAGTCCGATCATCGCGCCCACCAGATTCAGGATCACGATTTCGATCCAATGGAAATCAAAGCCGTCGAGCCGGGCACGATCAAAGGCGGTCTTCAACACGCTCATCGCAATCGCAGTCGACGTCAACCAGGCAAAGAGATAGCGTACGGTGAACTGGCGGCGCAGCGGCCCTGTGTCAGGCACAGGCCTCTGATTTGCAGGCATCAGAACGGCGCCGCACAGGCGAACCAGAGCAAGAATCGAGACGAGCAGCACGGTTTGGGTCAGGAGGTGCACTCCCCACACGGCTGCCAGATCGTAGCCGGCCTGGATTCTGGGAGCGGATCTGGCGATCACCACTCCCCAGCCAACCGGAACGACAAGTAGCACGGCAAGTCGCCAGGGCAAACAGCCGGCCCCAAGCACTCCCCAGAGCGTTGCCAGGTTGATCTGCCCCGCCGCCAGCCCCATGATCACCGCCGCCATAGTCGCCGGCCATACCGTATCGTCCGCCAGCAGGTTGACGAACGCCAGATCGATGGCCAGCGTGGCCAAAACGAGCAGAGGAACAAGGAGCCGATCAGCATGCATGAGCCCATTCTGATCGCCGTGCGGCGTGCTGCCAAGTGCTTTCGCCGTGCGTGCGCGAGGTGCGCGAGGAACCACATTGCATAATCAGCGAGATTCGGCGAGAATACGCGAGGATCGGAGGATCCGAGGAGTCTGCCAACGGTTCTAGTCGTCGAGGAGAGGGCGGGAGGCGGCGACGTTTCAGAAGGGCCAATCGCAACCGTGTCCGATCAATCATTGCAGCCCATCCTGGTCTTGCTAAGCCAATCGGCGGCGAGAAACCCGGCCCAGTACATGGTCGAGAAGACCTTCGAACGCCACGATCTCGATTGGCGATATCTCTCGGTCGAGGTGGCCGAGGAGGCCCTCGAAGATGCTATCCGCGGCATTCGGGCCATGGGCTTCATGGGAGGCAACTGCGCGCGGCCCCACAACCGGCGAGTGGGCACCTTTCTCGACCGGCTGGGAACGACGGCCGAGCGGGCCGGAACCGTCAACCTGATCCGGCGCAGCGCCGAGGGGCTGGTCGGGGAGAAGACGGAGGGAAAGGGAGTAGTCCAGGCGGTCCAGGCAGTTCGAGAGTCGCCCGTCGGCCGCGCCCTCCTGTTTGGCGCGGGAGACCTCGCGCGGGCCACCGCCCTGGAACTGGCCGAAGCAGGAGCCCACGAGATCATTGTCGCCAGCCGGACGGACGAACACGCCCTTGCGCTTGTCCAGCTCCTCAAGGACCACTTCCAGCTCGAGTCCCGCTGGTTGCCGTGGGACGACGCCGCCGAGGCCCCGGCGGAAATCGATCTGGTGGTCAACGCGACTCCCGTTGGGACAGAAGCCGTCGAAGGCGTTCTGCCGGTCGATTGGCCGCTTCTCTCGACCGATGCCACGGTGGTCGACGCCAACCTGGAAGAAACGGTTCCGCCGCTCCTGCATGCCGCCACCGAACGCGGGCTGACGACCGTCAACGGACTCGACGTTTTCCTCGAGCAGGCAGCCCTCAATTTCCGGCTCTGGACCGAGATCGATCCCGAACGTACCGTGATGCGGGAAGCGGTCGAAGAATACCTCGAACTGTGATGGTCCTGCGGCAACTGCCGGCCCGGCCCCGATCCGAAATCCGAAGGTCGAAAGCCGAGGCACAGTCAGACGCCCGAAAAGGACAGTGGCGGAAGACTGGTTGCCGGCGTCGGGATGTCGATGTTTCGTGATTGGGTTGTGTTCCGGGCTCCACAGTCCGACACTCGGAGCTCGCCTTCCGGAAGTCATCCATTTCTGCCATGCGGAGAGTCTTCATGCCCGCGTCGAACGTTCGCTACCTGGTCTTTGACGTTGAGAGCGTGGCCGACCCGGAACTGGTTTCCACGCTGCGCTACCCGGGCGAAGAGATTGGCGGAACAGAGGCTGTTCGACGCTACCGCGACGAACTGATGGAGAGGCACGGCAGCGATTTTGTGCCCTATACGTTCCAGTTGCCCATCTGTGTCGTCGCCGGCAAGCTGACGGCCGATTTCCGTCTGATCGACCTGGTGGCCCTGGATGAGCCTGAGGGACGCCCCCATGTGATCGCCGACCGCTTCTGGCGAGGGTGGGAAGCCTACCGACGACCAACACTCGTCAGCTTCAACGGCCGCGGATTCGACCTGCCCATCCTGGAACTGGCGGCTTTTCGCTACGGGCTCAATCTCAGCACCTGGTTCGCCTCGGCAGCCAAGGCCTTCGAACAGCCCCGAAATCGCTACAACGCCCTTTCCCACATCGACCTGTGCGAGCTGCTCACCAACTATGGGGCAACCCGCTTCACCGGCGGACTCAACCTGGCCGCCAATCTCCTGGGAAAACCGGGAAAGATGGACGTGCAAGGGGACATGGTTCAGGACATGTTCGATGCGGGGCGGCTCAAGGAAATCAACGACTACTGCCGCTGCGATGTGCTCGATACGTACTTTGTCTTCCTTCGAAGCCGAGTGCTTCTCGGGCAACTCACCCTCCAGGAGGAGCACACGATCATCAGCCAGACCAAGGCCTGGCTCGAGCAGAACGCGGAGCAGCAACCGGCCTACCAGCTCTATCTGGCCAAGTGGGGAGACTGGGAAAACCCCTGGCTCTCCGAAGGGTCGCAGGCGTGATCAAGAAACGAAACCCGCTCCCTCCCGCCGATCCAGCGTCGGGATTGCCGAAGCCCTGTTGGCCTGCCGGCCGAGCAGCAATCCACCCGGGCGATCCTGAAACAGGCCGCCCGTCCAGATTCTGGTCCGCTCAGCCGAGGTCGATCTTCGAGACCTTTACCTGCGTGTAGAGCTGGCGATGCCCTGTCTTGCGGCGGTAGGTCTTCCGGCGTCGCAGCTTCTGAACCACCAGCTTCTCGCCTTGGCTGCTGCCCACGACCTCGGCGGTTACCGAGGCGCCCTCGATCTGAGGGGTGCCGATCTTCACACCGCTCTCATTGCGGCCGGCAAGCACCCGGTCAAACTTGATCTCGCCCGAGGCACCCTCTCGGTAGTCGACTTCCAGAACTTGCCCCTCTTCCACACGGAACTGCCGTCCGCCGTCTTCAATAATCGCGTACATGAATCTGTCCTGCTGATGATTATCCTTGTTTCGGCATGCACCCCTCTCGTGGTAGGGGTGCACGATTCGTTTCTGCCAGTTGGGCACCACGGACAGACTCCCTCGGGGAGGCGACCGTACGGCAAACCACTAAGTTTATCGTGCGGGAAGCCGTTTGTTCAAGGGCCTGAGCCGGCAATCGGCACCTCGCAAAACCGCTTTCCCCTCCGGGTTCCCGACTCGCAGGCCCCGAAGCACAGCGGCAGATCTCGTCCCCGACGAGAGGCAAACAACGTTCGCAAGTGCTTTGCAGAAAACTACTTGCAACTCGCCGCTAGTCTCCGTCTAGGGCTCGATCCGGACTTCCCGGCCCTGGGCATCGCGGCAATCGATGGCCAAATGCTCGCCGGAAACGTCGGCCAGTCCCACGATATCGACCTGAAGCTTGCCTTCATCCTCCAACTCGATCAACTGCCGGCGTTTCTTGTTGCTAAGGTATTCGGCAACTTCGGCCGCCACGGTGATGGAAATCTTCACGACGTCCTCGGTTTGGCTGGCCACGGTCAGCTGGCGGATTACCTCGATGGCCATGCTTTCCGCCGACTTGATCACGCCCGTCCCACTGCAGCAGGGGCAGTCCGTGTAGGTGCTGCGCTTGAGACTGGGCCGAACGCGCTGCCGGGTCATCTCGATCAGACCGAAGGGGCTCGTCCGCAGGATCTTCGTCCGTGCCCGGTCGCGTTTCACCGCGTCGCGCAGGGCCCGTTCCACACCGCGGCGGTGCTTCTCCTTGCGCATGTCGATGAAGTCGTTGACCAGCACGCCGCCGAGGTCGCGGAGGCGGATCTGACGGGCGATTTCCTTGGCCGCGATCAGGTTGATCTGATAGGCGGTCTCCTCGGCGGAATCGTCGGCGCGGAAGTTCCCGCTGTTCACGTCGATCGCCACCAGGGCTTCCGTCTGGTCGATCACCAACGAGCCGCCTTCCTTGAGCGGCACCTCGCGACGATGGATGGAGGCGATTTCGCCATCCAGGTTGTGCTTGTGGAACAGCGGCTCCCGGCCATCGTAGAGCTTGAGCCGATTGACGTAGCGGGGCATCACGAGCTGCAGAAACTCCCGTGCCCGCTCGTAGGCCTTTGGCTCGTCGATCACGATCGAGTCGACCTCCGTGGTGAAGATATCCCGGATCGTGCGGATCAGCATATCGCTTTCTTCATAGATATCCACCGGTCCGGCCGATTTCTTGATCCGCCGCACGATCACCTTCCAGAGGCGGAGCAGATAGGCCAGGTCGCGCGAGAGCTCCTTGCGGCTGCGGTCGCTGCCGGCAGTACGCACGATGAATCCCAGCCCCTTGGGCGGATTCAGCTCGAGCATGATGTCGCGGAGCCGGCGCCGATCGTCCTCATCTTCGATCTTCCGGGAGACTCCGACCCGGCCCAAAGCGGGCATGAGCACAAGGTAACGGCCGGGAATGCTGATGTAGGTGGAAAGAGTGGGCCCCTTGGTGCCGATGCCTTCCTTGATCACCTGCACCAGGACCTCGTCCCCCCGGCGAAGGATGTCCTGAATGGGCGGCTTGATCCGGGGGCGAGCCCCGGCCCGTAGCCGCCCCCGCGGCGGTCCGGAGGGACCGCGGCGCCCTCCCGGCGGTTCGATCGGCTTGTTGGGGTCGAAGCCCCCTTGGCGGAAGTACTGGGGCTCCACGTCGCTGATGTGAAGAAACCCATTGCGCCCGACGCCAAAATCCACAAATGCGGCCTGGATGCTCGGCTCCAGGTTGACCACGACTCCTTTGTAGATGTTGCCCACGTAGTTGTCGTGAGCCGTCCGTTCGATGTAGAGTTCCTCGAGGACTCCGTCTTCAACGATCGCGATCCGGCATTCCTCGGGTTGCCGAACGTTGATGAGCATTTCCTGTTTCATTTGTTCGCCTTCTTGCCCGGCAAGGTCGGCGAGCACCAATCCGCGGACCGGTTACGGCTGCAGTTCCACCTCGGTTCGAGTCAGATAGCAGCCTTCCCGCTCCAGATCCTGCAATCCCAACGCCGTCAAGACATCTCTCGGCGACGCACCCCCCTCGGGAATCATCCCGAGACGCATGCGCAGCGTGTTCGAGTCGATCTCCAGATGCTCGAGACAGCGGCAAGGATCGACGGTCTTTCCTCCGCGCGTCCGCTCCACAGGGCAGGACTCGGCGGCGACCAGGTCGCCCACCCGTACCCGGGCCTGCGGAACATGTTGCGGCGGGATCTCCATTTCGTACGAGCTGCTGCGCACCTGCGCTTTCTTGGCCCCTTCGGGAAGACCTTCCACGCGGAGGAACTCCAGCCCCGGAACCGTTGCCGTTGCAAGCCGGCCGAACAGGTCGGCCTCGCTGTAGCTGTCGGCGAGTTCCAGTTCCATGACTTCATTCCGTCCGGCAATCCCGAGGGCCAGGGCCGACGGGAAGCTCATGCGTGGCTTCGGGTGAAACCCTTGGCTCATCCCCAGGCGCAGCTCCGCACGTCGAAAGACCCGCTCCATCGTGCGCACCAGATCGCGGTGCCCGATCAGACGGAGGTCTCCGTGTTTGCAGAAGCGTATTCGTACTCGTTGTCGAACCATCGTTCGATCCTCTTTCCCACAGCCGGAAGTGGGAAAGATCCGTTGACATATCCTCCCGCCCGGGCGACGCAGCCGGCTAACCGGTGTCGCTCGAACGGCTCCAGGGCGAAAGTCCCAATACCGACTGGCTGCAAACCTTCGCCCGCTTGATCTGGCCGAACCCGGTCGCAAGTCGCCCGCCGTGCCGCTTGGCGGTGGCGGGGACTCTCCCGTCTTGGCCGGGCTCCATGGTCCGAGGAGACGACGCCCGAAAACCGGAACGTCGAACCTCGCCGGGCCTCTCGATATCCCGCACGATCTGCAGCCGGCAGCCACGCCGCCCCCGCCGGGGACTCGCACCGCCGGCTACGACAGGATCTCCGGGACCCGCTTCTTCAACTCTCCTTTCAAATAGCTCTTGATGTCTCGCGCATTCTCCATGCCCAGTGCGCGCCGGGCGACCTCTTCGCAGTCGGCAACCGTCACGCTGCGGCAGATCTTCTTGATTTCCGGAATCACGCCCGGCGTGACGCTGAGACGCCGCAGACCGAGCCCCACCAGCAGCATCGTGTACAACGCATTGCTGCTCATCTGCCCGCACAGATTCACGGGCACGTCTCGCCGGTCGGCTGCCTTCACCACCATATGGATCAGCCTCAAAACGGCGGGATCAGCCGCATTATACAGCCCTACCACGTCTTTGTTGCTGCGATCGACCGCCAGCGTGTACTGGATCAGGTCGTTGGTGCCGATGCTGAGAAAATCGACTTCCCCCACGAACTGATCGATCATCACGCACGCCGCGGGCACCTCGACCATCATGCCGACCTCGATTTTGCGGTCGAAGTCGATCTTCCGTTCCTCCAGGTCCTCCATCACGTCCGCCAGCACCATCTTCGCCTGCCGAAGCTCCAGCAGCGTCGATACCAGCGGGAACATGATCCGCAGATTGCCGCTCACGCCGGCTCGCAACGCCGCCCGAAGTTGCCGGCGGAACATGGGCACGTTGCGCAGGGCCAGGCGGATGCTCCGCAGTCCCAGGAAGGGGTTGCGCTCGTCTTCCGGCTCCGGCAGATGGGGAACCTTGTCTGCCCCGAGGTCGAAGGTGCGGATCGTGACCGGCTTGTCGCCCATGGCCTGCAGCACGCGACAATAGGCCTCGTAATGCACCTCCTCGTCCGGTTCCGTCTCCGCTTCCAGGTAGAGGAACTCGGTGCGGTACAGGCCCACCCCGTCGGCCCCACGCGCCACGCAGTGGTCCACCTCGTACGGAAACTCGATGTTGCCCAGCAGGAAGATCCGCTGCCCGTCCGAGGTCTCCGCGGGAAGATCCCTCAACTCCTCCAATTGGATGGCCAGCGTGCGGATCTCTTCCGCCTCGTGCTGGTAACGGGCGATCGTCTCCTCGTCGGGGTGCAGGACCACCAGCCCCTCATCCCCGTCGATGATCACCAGATCGCCGCCGGAAACCTCGTTCAGAAAGGGTCCCGTTCCCAGCACCGCCGGAATCTCCAGCGGCGGTGTGGCTTCCCGGTCCGCCGATCTCGGTCACGAAACCGCGGACGAACTCCCGGTTGAGATTGGCCGTTTCGCTGGGCGTCAGGTTGTGGGCCAGCACGAGCACCGGCGAGGTGAGCCTGGACAACCCCTCGCGCCGGCGCCCCAGCAGATTGCGGAGAAGCCGCTTCTCGATGTCGCGGATGTCGTTGGCTTTCGAGGCGAATGTCTCCGTCTGCAGACGCTCGAACAGCTCCGCATAGCGCCGGAAGGTGCGGCTCACGGCGTACTCCGGGGAGTAGTGCCGTTCGCGGATCATTTCTTCCAGCTCGCTGCGCAGCTTCGAGCCTTCCAGCATCCGCAGATGGGCTTCAAAGATCGCCGCGTACTGCTCGCCCAATTCGAAGGAGACGGCCTGCTGATTGCGGGCGATTTCCGCCCCCGCCGCATCGATCGCCCGGTGAAGACGCTCCAGTTCCTGCTCGACCGCATCGCGCGCAACGAACCTCCGAGGAATCCTGAACCCCTCGGTGTCCATCACAAGCGCTTCGCCGATGGCTACTCCCGGCGAAACCGCGATTCCCTGCAGCTTTTTCATGACACCCCTTCGACTTGCGGCAGTCCGCCGCCGGCCCGTCGAGGGCGAAGGGCTTGCTCCAGCTCATTGCGACCCGCTTCTCGCCCGTTCCTGGCGGACCCAACTGCCGGACTCGGCAACCCCTTTTTACGTTCGTTCTCTTGTTTCTTCAGCAAATTCGTTCTCGAACAGCGCCGCCAACGCCGCAACCGCCTCCTCGGCCTGCCTGCCGCAGGCCTCGGCCGTCAGCTCTTCATGCTGGATGGCGGCAAGTGACAACACCTGCAACACGTCTCGCCCGTCGGCCCGCTGGTCATTTTTTACCAGCACCACCTGCGAGTCGAAACGGCTGAGCAACTTGGCGACTTCCATGGCAGCGCGCATGTGCAAACCCTCGGGGTTTCCCACTCGCAACGTTCGAGTTGCCTGCGGCTGTTCCATGTTCACATCACTTCCCATGTTCCTGAGACCATTCTGGAGACCCCGATCGACTACCGGGGACCCCGGCAAGACGCTCGACCAACCGGCCGGTCGAGGGCTGGAACTTAGGTGCCGAACTCGTTGTTGTCGGCTTCGTCCAAGAGTTGGCGAATGTCGTCTGCCGTCTTGCTCTGCTTGAGGAACCGGCAGAACGTGTCATCCCGCAACTGACGCGAGATGTTCTCCAGGGCCCGCAGGTGATCGCCGGGGCGGTCCGGAGGCGAGATCAGCAGGAAGAATAGGTGCACCTTCTCGCCGTCCAAGCTCTGAAAGTCCACTCCGTCGTGGCTCACCGCCACGGTTCCCACAAGCTTGTCGACGCTCGGATGCTTCGTGTGAGGCACGGCCACGCCTCGGCCAATGCCGGTCGAGCCGAGTTCTTCACGCTTCATGATCGCCTTGACGATGCTCTCGAACTCGGATTCCTGAATTCCACCGGCGTCAAGCAGCGATTGTACCATCTCGCGAATGACGCCCTCTTTGTCTTCGGCGGCCAAGTCTGCCTGGACGCCCTCGGGTAATACAAAGTCGGCAAACTTCATCCAACAAATCTCCTCATGCCCACAATAGGGGGCCACGCAATGAAACAACCAGGACCGCCCTCGATTGCTACCCGTGCATGAACCTACCCTCGTTAAGGGGGGTAAGGCTGCGGCCTGCAACACAGCGGCTCCGCTGAACTACGGCCTGATGCCGGCCCTATGCGGGTGAACGGGTGAAAATGTCGGACAGATGACGGACGACTACTCGACCGACTCCGCCTCGACTTCCGCGGGTCCGAGTTCTTTGCCCGGCCCGTTACGATGGCGGTCCTGAATCTTCTCTTTGTATCTTCGTATCTGCTGTTCCAGCTTATGGAGCGCCAGATCCAGTGCGGCCATCAGTTCCTCCGCCTGGGCCGCGGCGACAAAATCATGCTTGTGCTCCGCCGACACTCGAAGATCGACAGACGGAGCATCGCGACGCTCCAAATCGACAGTGACCGTTATCTCCGAAAGCCTTTCAAAAATCCGGTTTAGCTTCTCAACCTTCGCAATGATCTTTTCCTGGGTTGCGTCACTTACATTGCCGTGTCGGGTCGAAATTCGGACTTGCACCGATCATGCCTCCTTGGTCTTTGACTGGAAGGTCAATGGTGACCTGCCAGCAGTCAAACGGACCATTGTAGCCGAACCCATCAGGGTCGACAAATGGAACGGTCAAAGAAAATTACTTGAGAAGTCGCCACTCTTTCCACCAAGTCTAGCTCGCTCCTTCCTCAGTGCCAAGAGATTTGAAAACCGCCTGAATACGCGTAACCTGTTGTGTAAAAATATCTTACGAACACCACTCGGCGATTGTTCGCACGCCTCCTGTTCCGATCACACCCATTTTACGAACCGGGATAGCCAAAGGAATCCGGCTGGCAGGGTGCCTCGCCCACCCAATGATGGGGTTATTGTCGCCCAACCGCAGACTCAGACCTCGAGATACCGGCAAATAACGTATCGTTCTAGTAGTGCCCACATGCGATACAGTATCTTCCTCTCGCCTGCCAACCCAGGCACAGAATCAAGGGGTAGCCTATGACCAACTCCTCCGTCGCCGGTCCTCTTCCGGTCATCCACTGGCAAGATTACTACAGCGTGGGAGACCGCGACCTGGACGACCAGCACAAACAGATCATCTTCATGATCAATTGGCTCTATGAGATCATCTGGCACGAAGGGGGGGACCGAGCGGCGGTCTCCACCGTCGTGCGGCGACTGAGCGAGTACACCCGCACCCATTTCGTCGATGAAGAGAAGAAGATGCTTGCAGCCGGTTTTCCCGGCCTTGTCGAGCACCAGAGGATTCACGAGAAACTCCGCAACGACACCAGCGACCTGCTCTTCAAGAGCTTTGGCGGCGAAGGCCTCGATCCTCGAGAAACGCTGCGCTTCTTGAAGCAATGGTGGATTGCTCACATCACCGGTGACGACAAGGAATACATGTTCTACCTCAAGAGCAATCCCCCTGAATCGGTGGATTTGCCGAACGTCGATGGCGAGCTGAACGTGTTGATGACCGCTCTGGTGGAGAACGAGCAGCGGATTGGCCGTTACTACCAGCTCATGGCAGAGTGTCTTCCGGAACACCGGGAAACCTGGGACATCCTTCATCGCCAGGAAGAGGTTCATGCCATGGCGATGCAGCGAGTGCGCCAGAGGGTGGAGGAAACGCCGGCCCTGTTTGCCGTGGGGAAGTTCTCGCCCAAGGCTGCCCGCGTCATGAGCCACGACATCGACAGCATGATCGAGAAGATCGAACAGGGGAAAGTGCATCCCGGCTATGCCGTCTCATTCGCCAAAGACGTCGAACAGTCCCTGCTCGAATCCCGTCTGGACGAGGCCATCAAGACGGACGTCCTCGAGGTCAAGAACATCTTCGCCAAGCTCACCCAGGAGACCGTCTCGCATCGCCTCCTCCTCCACGGCATTCAAGTCTAAAAGACTCTCACAGAACGCAAGAGTTTCCCACGGGCATGGATGTGCACCGCCGGTGGTTCTGTTGGCGGCTCTAAAAGAATCGGTTTCCGGTGAGGGCGGCCCGGGGCGGCGGCCATTCGTCTCCCGCGACAGCACGGCCTTGTCGTCGCGGGCCATGACCTACACAAAGCGGCAATCAACTCATGTCGTCTTGTGTACTCGCATCTCCGGCAGCCCCCGGCGACGGCTCGGCGGCAACCTGTTTTCAGACCGGCAAGTTGCGACGGGAGCTGTGCACGACTATCATTCGGGCGGCTCTGTTGGTCGTTCGCTTTCTCATGGCCCCCAAGTCCTTCCCGCCGATCATGACGATGCAACATCTGGCAGCGGTGGCTGCCCTCCTGGCGTTTTCCCCGCTTGCCGCTAGCGCCTCCCAGCCGGCTCCCGCCCAGATCCCGCAGGTCCTCGTCGACGCCTGCTTCTTCCAGAAAGAATCTCCGCCGGCGGTCGCCGGCTTCCAGACCTTTGACGGCCAGTGGGAGGTTGCCGACGGTGTCGTCTCTGTGAAACCCGCCGCAGGCCCGAAACTGGTTCTCCAGGATGCGATCATCTCCACCGGCAAGGTCGGTGCCGAGTTGTTCTTCACCGACCGTCAGGGCGGCAACATCGGCCTCCTGGTCAAGGTGAGCCAGGCCGGTGTCGGCGCCGACAGGTGGAATGGGTACGAGGTGTCGCTCTACGCCGACCGGCAGGTTCTCCACCTGGCCCGTCACCGGCAGAACTATGAACCGATCGGTTACTTTCCCTGCAGTGTTCCGGTCGGCCGCTGGATTGCGCTGGCGGTGGAAATGACGGAGACAACGCTGAAGGTTTTTGTCGACGGCAAGCTGGTCCACACCTACCAGGACTTGGAGCACCCGCTGGCCAGTGGCCAGATCGCCTTTCGTCCCTGGCAGCGCGAGGCACGATACCGCAACCTGTGGCTGGAGAAGGACGGCAAACGCGAGCTGGTCCCTCTGGCCCCACCCGCCGAGTCGGCCCAGCAGGTCTGCCGCGACTGGTTTCCCTACACGCAGGCAGCCGCCCAGGTGACTCTGGCCCTCGAGCCGCCGTCGGCTCCCGGCCGGCTTCCGTCGCAGCGAATCGATTTCACCGCCGGCCATGGAGAAGCGGGAATCCAATACCTGGGCCCCGGCGCCGGCGGCCTTCCTCTCCGTGGCGGCCGGGTCTGCCGGGGGTATCTGTGGGCCACGAGCCGCAGCGGCGACTCCGAGGTCTGGGTCGGCCTGCACGACGCGTCCGGCTCGGTCCTGGCCGAGTCGAGACTGAGCGTCCCTTCCGGTTCGATCGAGCCGCTGCCCTTCTCGCTGGAACCGCAAACCTCCAGCAGCAGCGGGCGTTTTGTCGTCAAGCGGAAGTCGCCCGGTTCGATCAGCCTGTTCCGCGTGTATGCCGAATCGGACGACTGGGCGTGGCCCGACGACCTGCAACGCCAGTCGCTGCCGCCCATGGCCCTGGTCACCCGCTACCCGCTTAGTGCCCCCAATGCCGTGGGGCTCGACCTCTGGATGTCGCAGCCGCGGGCGCCGGGCTGCAGCATCCGCATCGTCGATCCCGCCGGGCCCGGCCTTCCCTCCCGAACGATTTTTGAAGATCCGGAGGGCTGCATCTACGACCTGAATATCTCCGACGACGCCCAGACCCTCTTCTTCTCCTATCGCCGCAAGGACGAGCCCCACTGGCACCTCTGGCGGATCGCAACCGATGGGACCGGTCTGAGACAATTGACGGACGGCCCCTTCTACGATGTGAGCGCGTGCCCGATGCCCAACGGCGAGGTGGTTTTCGTCTCCACTCGCCGCTTCGGCCACACCGTCTGCCAACCCGGGCCGGCCTCGAACCTGTACTCGATGGCGGCCGATGGCAGCCACATCCGCTGCGTCAGCATGAACACCCTTTCGGATTTCAGCCCCCAGATGCTTCCCGACGGCCGGGTCCTTTTTACCCGCTGGGAGTATATCGACCGCGACCTCACCTACCGGCAGAGCCTCTGGACCCAGTATCCCGACGGGACTGCCTACCAGCTGTATTTCGGCAACACCGTTCGCGACGTGGGCACGTTCTGGCAGGCAAGGCCCTTGCCCAACCGCAACGACCGCGTCGTTGCCACCTTCGCCCCTCATCATGGCTTTCCCCACGGCGCGATCGGCCTGATCGATCGCAGCGCCGGGCCGGAAGAACCGAAGGGTAAAGGTTTCCGCTATATCACCACGGGTTTTGAAACAATCGCCGACAATCGGCAGGAATGGGCCTATCGCGATCCTTTCCCGCTGAGCGATCGCTCGTTCCTCTGCTCCTGCGGCGACGCCGAGCTGGAGCGCTACCGCATCTACCTCCTCAGCGCCGAGGGCCGGAAACGGCTGCTTTACGAAGACCCCGTGCACAGTTGTTACTTTCCCCTTCCCCTCACGCCCAAATCGGCGCCGGCGTCCATTCCTCCACGTGCCGACGCACTCCCCGTGGCACCCAGTTCCACCCAAGACAACCCGACCGGCACCGTCATGCTGGCCGACGTCTACCGGGGGCTGGAACCGGCGATCGCCCGCGGACAGGTGAAGTCGATTCGTGTCATGGAACAGGTTCGCAAGACGGAAGACCTCCGCGTCCGGGCATTCGACCAGTCGCCGTTGATGAGCTACGGAACCTATTATGCCAAACGCGATTGGGGCACCGTGCCGGTCGAGCAGGACGGTTCGGCCCACTTCCGCGTGCCCGCCCTCCGCGAGATCTACTTCCAGGTGCTCGACGACCAGGGACGCGAGCTGCAGCGGATGACCTCCGCGCTCCAGCTCATGCCGGGAGAACGCCTCAGTTGCCTTGGCTGCCACGAGCCCCGCCAGACCTCGCCGCGATCCGCCTCCGGCCTGCCGATCGCGGCCCATCGTCCTCCCAGGAACCTCACGCCTCCGAGCTGGGGCCGAGACGGGATTCTCGATTTCCCGGGCCTTGTCCAGCCCGTGCTCGACAAGTACTGCGTCGAGTGCCACGGCGGGGCCGATCCCGGCGGCGGCTACGACCTGAGCGGCGACAAGACCCGCTACTTCAGCATGTCCTACGACAACCTCCTGGGCCGCAGCCGGTCCTATCGCCAGCACAACATGGACACCGGCGAGATGCTCCCCGAGGAGGCCGCCAAAGGCAAACCGCTCGTCCACTTCTTCTGGCTCCTCCGCACTCCGACCGCCGTGAACCAGCCGCTCACCACCGGCACCTTGGCCAGCCGTCTGCCCGACTATTTTGAACAGGCCCACGTGGGACGGCCAGTTCCGCTGGAAGACAAACAGCGGATCTACGCCTGGATCGACGCCAACGTGCCCTACTACGGCACCTACGCCGACAACCGCCCCGATGCCCCCGGCTGGCGAGACCTGTGCTGCGACGCCGCCACCGGGCAGCCTTCCGCATGGTATGCCAAGGACTACCTGGGCGTCTACGACCGCCGCTGCGCCGAGTGCCACGGCAAGCTCGACACCACCATCGACTGGGAAGGCCGCTTCGCGTGGATCAATTTCACACGGCCAGTGCTCAGCCCGGCGTTGACGGCCCATCTTCCCAAGGAATTGGGCGGCCGCTGGATCAGCACAACCCCCGACCGGCATACCCTCCTGTTCTCCGGCACCGACGATCCCGATTACCGCACCATGCTCGAGGCGATTGGTGTCGGGAAGCGTCTCTCCGAGGAAACGCCCCGAGCCGACATGCCCGGCTTTGTCAGCCGCCCCGAACCATAGAATGGACTTGCGTGATTCCAGGAAAAGGCCGCCACGATGAAGGGCTAATTGTCATGCCTGAGCCTTCTGACCTCTCCGTCCGCTTATGGGCCGCGTTGCGGCGGGTGAGAACCTATTGCGACCACACTGCAAGGCTGAGCCCTCGAGAATCTTGCTCGCACTCAGTCGCTTCATTATTCCTCGCAGCTCTGTTGCCGTTGACTGCACACGCCGCGGATCAACCCTCCTTGAAATGGAAGTTCAACAGCCAAACCACTGAGCTCACCGTGCGTCGGGCCGACGCTGATCCCGCGTGGCAGGGCGACCGGCTGGCCGAGATCGCCTATTGGGACGCCGCCGGCGCCGCAAAATGGCAGCCCGTGGCCCCCAATACCGGCTGGACCTTCGAATCGGAGACCGTTGGCACAACCTGCTGGGTGGTGTGCCGCCAGAGCGAACTGGGGTTCTCCCTGAAAATCAACTTCACCGCCGCCGGCGACGTGCTCACGGCCGCGGTGCCGGCCGCCGAGATCTTCGAGACCGGCACGGCTCGGCTGAAGACACTCCGTCTGCTGCCCCGATTCGGCGCCGCGGCCGAAGGCCAGGAGGGCTACCTGGTCATCGCCCAGCAGTCAGGTGCGACTTGCCGCTTTCTGGGCAAGAAACCGGCCGAGCAATGGGTATCGATCTACGAGA
>CAZLWV010000093.1:0-5297 GCA_964563135.1 uncultured Planctomycetaceae bacterium | reverse complement strand
CAATGCCCGATGCCGCTGTTCGGCATGGTTCGCGGCACGGGCGGCCTGGCCGGCATCGTGACGGGCGGCCAGTGCGACGCCCGCGTCTGCATCAGCACCGCCTGGGGCCCGCAAAAGCTATACGCGATTGACCCCGGCTTCACCCTGCGATCCGTCCAGCAAGAGACACGCCTTTCCGACGACCTGGCGGTTGAGTACCACTTCCTGCCTGCCGATGAGGCCTCGTGGCTGGGCGTGGGAAAACGCTACCGGCAGTACAACTTCGCCCAGCGCGGCGTCCGCCCCCTCCGCCAAAGAGCTGCCGAGTCACCCGGCCTGGCCTATTCGGCCGAGGCCCTGCAAGTCCGGGTCCGCCTGGGGGTGAAGCCCGTGCCCTGCGAGATCACCGAACAGACCCCCGAGAATGAGCCCGAGATGCGGGTGTTCTGCGATTTCGCCCACCTGCGCGAGATCTTCGATGAGTTCCATCGCCAGGGGATCGAGCGAGCCGAGTTCTGCCTGGTCGGCTGGAATTGCGGCGGCCACGATGGCCGCTATCCGCAGATATTTCCCGTCGAACCCAGGCTGGGCGGCGAAGAGGAGCTGCGCAGGACAATCCGCCACGGACAGTCGCTGGGGTACCAGGTCGTGGCCCACGACTGCTACTACGGAGCCTACCGTATCTCGGAAGACTGGAGCGAGGCTTACCTGCGAAAAGACTCCGACGGCAAGCCCAAGAAAGGCGGCACGTGGGGCGGCGGGCAGAGCTACAACATCTGCCTGGCCCGGGCCGACGAACTCTTTGCCCAACGCGACCTGCCGCGGATCCGCGAGCTTGGCTTCGCCGGATGCCACTACTCCGACGTCCTCTCGATCATCGGTCCGCGACCGTGTTACGATTCCAGCCACCCGCAGTCGCGCCGCCAGGATGCTGAGGCTGCTACCCGCATCCTCCTGCGGGCCCACCAACTCTTTGGCGGCGTCCAGTCCGAAGGTTCCCTCGATTTCACGGCCCCGGCCCTCGATCGGCTCCTGTACATCGATTGCGACAAATGGTCTCCACTCGTCAAGAAGCCGTACGTTGATAGCTGTGTGCCTCTCTACCAGACCGTCTATCACGGCGTGCTCCTCTACAACCTCTCGACCGAGGTGGTCAACAGCCTGCCGGGCGAGGATGGGTACCTGCGAAACATCGAGTACGGCGGCACACCGCTGACCTGCTTCTACGGCCACTTCTTGCTCGACGGAAAGAAGAACTGGCTGGGGCAGCGGGACTATCGCTACGACGATGCCGAAGGACTCAAACAGACGGTAGCCGGCCTGGGCCGCGTGTTCGACGACCTCCAGCGACTCGAACACCTGCAGATGGAGTTCCTCGACGGGCATCGGCAACTGGCCGACAAGGTCTTCGAAACCACTTACACGAGCGGCCAGCGCGTTGTGGTCAACTACGGGCAGCAGCCCTTCTCGCTTCCCGGCGGCCAGGCCGTTGCACCGCGAGACTACCTGTTGATGGAGTAATCATGGCCCCGTTTTCGACCTTCCGTTCCATCGTAGCCCTGCTTTGCCTCGTTGCTGGGCTCTCTCCGTTGGCCTCTCGGGCCGATACGGCCACGGTCGAGCCGCACCACGGCCGACCGGCCCTCTTTATTGACGGCCGGCCGGTGCCCCCCTTCGCCTACATGTCGTACCTGCCCCAAACACGCTGCTATCGCGAAGCAGCCGGGGCCGGGATCCATCTGTTCTGTTTCCCGGCCTATCTGGGCGACCGGGGGATCAATCCGACCTCCGGAATCGGTCCCTTTCGCCCGTCGATCTGGAAAGGCGAGGATTCCTACGATTTCTCCAGCGTTCAAAGGGACTTCGAGACCCTGCTCGAGGCGGATCCAGTTGCCCGGGTGATCATCCGCCTCCACCTGGATCCGCCCCAGTGGTGGGAACGCAGCCATCCAGAAGGCTGCTGCCAGCTTCCCGATGGCAGCACCTTCCGGCAGTGTTTTGCCTCGCCCGTCTGGCGCGACGCGACGGCCGAAGCCCTGCGAGCCTTCCTCGCCTGGGTCCAGCAATCCCCCTATGCAGAGCACCTGATCGGCGTGCATGTTGCCGCAGGGGGAACGGAAGAGTGGTTCTACCATCGCCGTGGCGATTTCCACGACCTGAATCCGGCCCGCACGGCCGCGTTTCGCGCCTGGCTGCGTTCGACCTACCATGACAGTGCCGCCGAGCTTCGCACCGCCTGGCAGAAGGAGGATGTGGATTTCGACTCGGCAGCCCCGGCCGACTTGAATGCCGGGGCCACAAAAGCCTGGCGAAGCCCGAAGGACTCGCAGCCGACCATCGACACTTTCCGATTTCATTCGCAGACGATTGTGGACGACATCGCCCAGTTCTGCCGCGTCGTCAAACAGGAGAGCGGGGGCCGACTGCTCACCGGCGCGTTCTACGGCTACCACTACTTCGTCAATGATCCGCGCAGCGGGCATTTTGCTTTGGGCAAGCTGCTCCAGTGCCCCGATCTGGACTATCTTTCCAGCCCCAACGCCTACCATCGCGTCATGGGCGAGGACTGGCCCCCCATGGCAGCCCTGGCCTCTGTCGCCCTGCACGGAAAGCTGTGGCTGGCCGAAAACGATACCCGCACCTTCAAGACCACGCTGCTCAAGGACCAGGCCCCCGAGATCTGCCCACCCGGCTACTACAACGGCGGCGTCTGGCTGGGCCCGGCCAGTGCCGAAGAATCGGTCGCCATGCTGCGGAAGAATACGGCCCGGATGCTCGCCGGCGGCTATGGCGGCTGGTGGTTCGACATGTGGGGCGGTTGGTTCAGTGACCCCCGATTGATGGCCGTCCTCGAGAGGACCCAGGAGCTGGGCCAGCAGGCCCTCCAGCACGATCTGCCCGCGATGAAGCCGCAGGTGTGTATTGTCGTAGACGAAGAGCTGCCGTTTCTCGACGCCTCCTGCGGCGCCCTGGCCGCCGCGATCATGCAGAATCGTTACCCGCTGGGCCGATCCGGCGCACCGTGCGAACTCTACCTCCGCAGCGACCTCGGCGCCCTCCAGGCGGGCGGCTATCGCGCCGTCTGGCTGCTCGGCCCCGCGGACCTGACGGCCGGGGAGCAGGCAATCCTGGAGAAGTGGCGGGCGGCCGGCGCCTCGATCCTCTGGACCCGCCCCGCCCTTACCACCTTCCAGCGGCCTGACGGCACTCAGGAGTCGTTCGAGGGAAAGATTGCCTGGTCCCCGGCCGAACTCCGCCGGATCTGGCAGGCCTCCGCGGTCCACATCTATCTCGATACCGACGACGTCCTCTACGCCGGCCGGGGCTGGCTGAGCGTCCACACGGTGGCCGGCGGCAGCCGAACAGTCCGTCTCCCCTTCGCGGCCCGCATTGAAGACGCCTTCGAGCCGGCAGTCCTTGCCGAATCCGCCGAAAGCCTGACCTTGAACCTCCCCCCAAATTCGACCACACTCCTGCACCTGGCCCCATCCAACTGATGGTGTGACGGGTATCGCCGTCGACCCCGTGCTTGGCCCCCCTGCACCCGGACAACACCTGGGTGGCTGGAATCGAGCTACGGCCAGCCTTCCGCTGGCCTGGATTCTGCCGCACGGCCCGATGGGAATCGTCACCCTTGTTGGGCATTGCCCTGCGGAGATACAATTCTCTCCAGCGGCTCTGAGGGAACCTTTTATTGGTGGGAGAGAACGATGCTCTGGGATCAACTCGTCGACTTTTTCCGAGTGATGATTGTCGCCTACGCCCAAGCTTGCGGCGGGAACCTCGGTACGGGCATTCTGGCATTCTCGATTGTCCTTCGTGTGGTGATGTTTCCCATCACGGTGCGCATCGCTCGTGCTTCCATGGCTCACCAGAAGGCCATGGAGAAGCTTCAGCCGGAACTGGAAGCAATCCGCAAGCGATTCTGCAAGCAGCCGCAGCGGATCGCGGAAGAATCGCACAAGCTGTTCAAGGCTCGCGGCCTGTCACCCATTCCCTACGCCGGCTGTCTGGGAGGTTTGGCCCAGATGCCGCTGTTTCTGGCAGTCTACTCGGCGGTGCGTCAGGTCGTCGTTGCCGGCGGCCGCTTCTTGTGGGTGGCCAATATCGCCAGGCCCGATCTCCTGCTCGCGATCCTCGTGACGGGCGTCACCTGGGCTTCCATCGCCTACTCGATCTCCGGCACACCCCAACAAGGCAAACCGGCACTGCTTCTTCTCCCCGTGATTGCCACCTTGCTGGTGTTGGCCAGAACGTCTGCGGGGCTCGGCCTCTACTGGGGCGTTTCCGCCGCTGCAAGTCTGATCCAGTCGATGGTGATCCGCCGATCCAGGCTAGCGGAGCAGGCGTGACAGCCTGCACTGTTCGAGCAAAGGAAGATCAACCCTCCCCCCTCGCCGGATGGCGGGAAGGATGGACAGCTACCTCACGCGCCGGATCGGTCCTCGGTCCTCTATTCTCCGTCCCCCTCCATTACCTCCGTTTCTGATGCTCCTGTTCAAACCCTCTGCTTCGTGAAAGCAGCGCCATTTTGGTGCAGTCTGAGAACCTGAACCCACTGGAGTGCAGTCGTTCAGCGCCCAGCCGAAGGCGCCGGCCGCACTACGGAAGCCGGCGCCTTCGGCTGGACGCTAAACGAGGAACCGTCAGGAAGTTGTGATTGCTGGCGACTGCTGAAAGTGGCGCTACCCAACCAAAGGGGGCCTGTGCCGTTTTTGTCTGCTTGATCTCCGGCGCCACGTCGTGGCGGGGAACAGCAAGGTGTTTTTGTGCATGGTGTGTTAGCTGTCAATCCGTATTACCATTCTGGCGAGCCGGATGGGGTCGCGGGGTGGTGGGGCGCTGATGGGAGATCTTGAGAAATGGGAAAACGAAACGGGGAAAGCGGAGGGGGAAATGACGCATGACGAAAATCCAATGACGAAAGAAGGACGAAGGCGGAAGGACGAAGGCTGCGGTGGTGCGGCGGCCAGTTGAGTGTGGACATTGGTCAACGGGGAATTTTGCACCGCCTTTGCATGTTGCGCGAAAAGTTGGGCGATGGGGTGTGGTGCAAGTGGTTGTGGCTGGGGTGTTTATGGTTTCGGTCTGGGACGCAAAGTCGCACCGGTCATTGGCGGGGTGGCGCACAATTCCCTCTGGTGAGGGAGAGAAATCAGGAGTCAGGAGGACAGAGGACAGAAGGACAGAAGGACGGGGGGGCAGAGGTAAGATGGGGAGTTGGGGTGTTATTGGGGTGGAGGAATTTTGGAACAAGTATGCATGGGGTGCAAAAAAGTTGGACGCAGAGTGGCGGCGTAAGGCAATGGAGGGTCATG
>CAZLWV010000092.1:18526-33473 GCA_964563135.1 uncultured Planctomycetaceae bacterium | reverse complement strand
CCGCCAGAATCGCTGGCAAGTTTTCTCTCCGCCTCAGGCAGGGTCTGCCGACCTGCATCTCGAGCTGACGGTCGCTCAGGTTGGCAACGAATTGACCGCCTACGAGGCCGCCGACGCTGTGCCCTGCGCGAGCTTCGAAGCAACCAGTGCGTCCCAGGATCCGGCCTACGCCCTCGACGATGAATTCACGCCGGCCGGTTGCCATGCCGGGGTGACGCAGAAACTCACACGGTCCAGCCAGCTCGTCAAGGTCGGACAGGGAAGCATCCGCTACACAGCCACGAGCACGCGGGCCGACAATGCCGGCTGGTCCTACAAACCCGGCACGCTCGCCAGGCCGATCGACCTGGCCGGTTTCAAGTCAATCGGCCTCTGGCTCCACGGCGACGGCAATGGGCAGTCGTTCAAGCTGCAACTGCGAGATGCCGCAGGCGGTTGGCAGGACATGTACCGGCAGGTCGATTTCACGGGCTGGCGATACTGCCAGTTCGATCTCGGCTGCCCCGAGCTCAAAGATCCCACCAAGATCACGGCGATGCACATCTACTACAATGGGATCCCGGCGGGCAAGACGGTGACCTGCTATGTCGACGAAATCCGCCTTCTGCGGCCGGCCGAACCCCTCCGCAATCCCGAAATGACCATCGCAGGCCGTTCGATCCGCTTCCCGGCGGCGATATTCGCCGGGGATCGGCTGGTATTCAAGGGTATGGAGAATTGCCGCGTCCATCGTGCCACCGGCGGGTCGGAACTGGTCGTCCCTGAGGGAGATCCACCCCGGCTTACGGCGGGACAGAACGAAGTCGTCTTCGCGCTTCCCGCCTCAGGTCCCCGGGAGTTTCGAGTAGAAGTGGCCCTGGAGAAGCGATACTCCCCGTAGTGGGCATTGCGAGCCAAGGCTCGCGTCACAGAATCTCGCAGAGACCAGCACAGATTCCCTCCGCCAGGGATTGCTGCGACAATTGAAGGTGCCGGTATCTGCATGTACGGTCATGCGAATCCGGCGGGGTATCGTGTCAATTTCCTCTCGGCAAGGTTCATGCAGAATCCCGACGACCCACATGCTGCTGATCTCCTCCACCAGATCTCCCAGATGCGTGAACGGATCGAGCAACTGGAGGCCACTGTTGCCTCGCAGGACCACGCCAGAGAACAGTTCCTGCACGTCCTCAGCGTGGCGCCGGTTCTTGTCTGTACGGCAGGGCTGGACGGCTATTACAGGCAGGTGAATTCGGCGTTTCAGCGGGTCCTTGGCTACAATGAGGAAGAACTCTTTTCTCGACCGTTCTTCGAGTTCATCCATCCCGACGACCATGCTGCTGCGCTGGCCCGCATGGAATCGCTCACCGCCGGCGAAGTCCTCCTCAATTTCGAGGACCGCAACGTCTGCAAGGATGGCTCGATACGCTGGCTGTCATGGACCGTCGTTCCCATTCCCGACAGGGGTATCCTCTACGGAATCGGACACGACGTCACCGACCGGAAGAAGGCCGAGCAGGCCTTGCTGCGAGTGCATCGGCAGTTGGAAACCAGGGTGCGCGAGCGAACGGCCGAACTTGCGGAAGTCAACGAGCGTCTGCAAATTGAAATCGAGGAGCGACGGCAGGTCGCTGAACAGCTTCAGGTCGTTTACGACGGCATGGTCGACGGACTTCTGATCGCCAGCGTCGCAGCAAAGCGGTTTGTCGGAGCCAATTCCTCCATCATTCGGATGCTCGGCTATTCACGGGAAGAGTTGTTGTCGCTCTCGGTACACGACATTCACCCGGTCGAGGCTCTCCCTGGCGTACTTGACCGGTTTCGAGCCCAGGCCGAAGGGCGGATCACCACCGTCGACAACCTGCCTGTTCGCCGCAAGGATGGGAGCGTGTTCTACGTAGACATTACCACGAGCAGCGTCCAGTATCACGGCGAGCATTGTGCGATCGGGATGTTCCGCGATGTCACCGAGCGCAAGAAGAGCCAGGAGGCCCTTGAACGTGAGCACCAGGTGTTGCGCCATCTGCTGGCCTCACAGGATCGCGAGCGGCAACTGATCGCCTACGAGATCCACGACGGTCTGGCCCAGTACCTGGCGGCCGCCATCATGCAGTTCGAGACGCTCCACCTGGAGGAAGACAAGGTGCCGGCGAGGATGCCCAAGAATTGCGCCGCCGGCCTCGACATCCTCCGCAGGTCCCTGGCAGAGGCTCGCCGGCTGATCAGCGGACTCAGACCCCCGATTCTCGACGAGTCGGGAATCATGGCAGCCATCGGACACCTGGTTCACGATATCACGGCCCAGGGAGGACCCGAAGTCGAGGTTCATAGCCGGATCCGCTTCGATCGCCTCGACCCGGTACTCGAAAACGCCGTCTACCGTATCGCCCAGGAATGCCTCACCAACTCCTGCCGCCACAGCCATTCCGAGAAGGTGAAGATCGACCTGATCGAACACGAGGGACGGATCCGCATCCGGATCACCGACTGGGGGACAGGATTCGACCCCGAAGGCGTGCCCGAAAACCGCTTCGGCCTCGACGGCATCCGCGAGCGGGCCCGGATCCTCGGCGGCCGCGCCGAAATCACCAGCCGGATCGGCGCGGGCACCACGATCCTCGTCGAACTGCCCATGGCCATTTCGCGGCCGTGAAATCATGGCCTTTTGGGCGGATGTCCGGCCCGGCAATCGACTCCATCCCGCGTCTTCCGACCCCAAGGGACCGAGGATGCCACCGAAAAGGCACTTTTTCGGAACCCTGGAACTCAATGGTTTCCCGGCAGGCATGCCGCTTGCAGCTGCCGAGAACCGGCCCATCCGCGCATTCAGGAGCCCCCCTGCTGCCGCTGCCAACCGATGGACACCGCTCCCCCTCAGAACGGGTTTGTGCTTCGGACGGGCCGAAGGAACTCGATCGAGATCACTCCCGCCAGCACTGTTCCAATCATCATCATCAGCTCAGGGGCCATTGATCCGTCCTCCATCCGTGTCGGGGGGTAATGGGTCTTCCTGGATGTGGTCGGTTGCACATCGCATGCCAATGCCAATGCGGGTAGCCGATACGGAATGTAACCGGTTCAGGCCAATGATCTTCTGCCGTTTTTTCCTCGGGCAACGAAAGGCCCCCCTTTGTAAGATCGACCAGGGGAGCAGGTCCGCCCGTTGTCAGAATTGCAGCATGCCGGACCCGGCAGCGCTGCGGTATCGCGGCGCTTGCCGGCGCAATATTTGTCGAAATGTCGCCTTCCGTGTGGCCGAAAATAGAAAATTGCTGCCGTCCGCTCCAACGGCGCTGCCTTCCACTCCAACGAAGCATAGGAGATGAGCACAAAAGCCGGGTGGGAGACAGACCGAAAAGGCGTTATAATCTGCCCAGTCTGTACGTCCGCCCGGCGGCACGACATCGCCTACCCCCCCACGGGGTGTGGCTTCTTGTTTTTCCCCACGTTTAGATCAGGGACGACTTCCATTGATTACGAAGAAGGTGCGTGCTTCCCGCAAGCATGAGTCTGCTCCCAGCCAGAGCGAAAACGGCAAGGCCCCCAAATCACCGGAGGCCGTGCGGCGACGGGCGACCGCCCAATCCATGGCCGCCGGCCAGCGGGATATTTCGGTCAGCGAGTTCTTCGCCAAGAACCGGCACCTCCTCGGCTTCGACAATCCCCGCAAAGCCCTTCTCACCACTGTCAAGGAGGCTGTCGACAACGCTCTGGATGCCTGTGAAGAGGCCGGAATCCTTCCGGAAATCTGGGTCCATATCCAGCGGACGACCAACGGCAACGGGCAGGACCGTTACAAGGTGGGGGTCCAGGACAACGGGCCCGGCATCCTCCAGAAGCAGATTCCGCTGATCTTCGGCAAACTCCTCTACGGCTCGAAGTTCCACCGCCTGCGGATGAGCCGCGGCCAGCAGGGAATCGGTATCTCCGCCGCCGGCATGTACGGCCTGCTCACCACGGGCAAGCCGGTCAAGATCATGTCGAAGATCTCCCCTCGCACGGCTGCCCATTACTACGAAATCCAGATCGACACCAAACGCAACCATCCCGAGATCACCAACGGTCGAGGGGAAGGGGTCGAGGTTCCGCCGGGACAGAAGGGTGCCAGCACCATCGAGAAGCATGGCATCGAGTGGATCGAGCAGGACAACGGCACTCGGGTGACCATCGAACTGGAGGCCAAGTTCCAGCGCGGTCGCGGCAGCGTCGACGAGTATCTCGAGCAGACGGCCATCGCGAACCCCCACGTGACGATCCACTACGAGGACCCTGAAGGCAGTCGGCGCGACTACACGCGTGTGGCCGAAGTGCTCCCTCCCGAACCCAAGGAAATCAAACCCCATCCCTACGGGGTGGAGCTTGGCCGCCTTGTGGGCATGCTCAAGGAGACCAAGGAACCCACGATCACTCAGTTTCTGGTCAGATCGTTCTCGCGAGTCAGTCCGTCGGTGGCCCGGCGGATCTGCGAGGAAGCCAAGATCAGCAACCGGGCAAACACCAAGCGTATCGGGCGCGAGGAGGCCGACCAGGTCTATCAGGCGATTCAGAGAACCAAGATCAGCAACCCCGCCACTGACTGCATCTGCCCGATCGGCGAGGAACTGATTCTCAAAGGGCTGCACCAGGTGGTGCCGGGCGAGTTTTTCGCGGCCGCCACCCGTCCGCCGTCGGTCTATCGGGGTAACCCGTTCCAGATCGAGGTCGGCCTGGCCTACGGCGGCACGTCCGCCGCCCACCGGGTATCGCGGGAGACCCTCTGCGAGCTCATCGAACAGACCGATGCCCGCACCTTGCGCCAGTTCCTGGCGATGACCTTCGACGGCATCGGCCTGGAATCGGCGGACAAGATCATCAAGGAAGCGAGGATGAAAACCCGCATCTCGCCCGGCAAGCTCAAGGGCAAGGAGATCGACCAGCTCCTGGAGGCCATGCAGAACGTCAATCTCGATGACGGCCAGACGATGAACGTTCTGCGCTACGCCAACCGCGTTCCCCTCCAGTTTCAGGCGGGCGCCTGTGCCATCACGCAGACGATCATGGGCACCAACTGGCGGGCTTACGGGCTCAACCAGGCCCGCAACCAGTTGCCCCGAGGTCCCATCACGATCATGGTCCACATGGCCAGTGTCTGGGTACCCTTCACCAGCGAGTCCAAGGAGGCGGTGGCCTCCTATCCCGAGATCCAGAAAGAGCTGCGTCTCGGGCTGCAGGCCGTGGGGCGCAAACTCGGCATGTATCTTCGCCGCCGGCGGCGGGTCAAGCACGAGGGGGAACGGCGCAACATGTTCCTCCGCTACCTGGGCGAAGTCGCCGGCGCCGTCAGCGAGATCAACGGAATCGACAAACAGAAGATCCACGACCAGTTGCTCCAGGTGGCGAAGAAACGGACCTCCGAGGCCGACCTCCGCATGGACGACCGCGGCCGCGTGATCGATGAGGACGGCGACGTGGATTTCGGCGACCATGTGCTCATCGTCGATCCCGAGGATGTGACGGAACAACTTCTTGCTCGCGCCAAGACCGGCAACGGCGGCCTCCGACCCCGGAACGGCTCCATCGCCAGCGTCGACAAGAACGGCACCGACAGCCAAGGTTCTGACAACGGCGACGGTAGTTCCGGCGACGCTTCCGACGAGAAGCAGAAGACTCTGTTCTGAACCCCCAATCCCTGAACATTCCGGTGCGTCACGGCGCACCTTCCTGAGACCACCCTCTATGCCAAAGAAAATCATCCGGCGAAACAAGATGGCTGCAGCGCCGGCTGCCAAGAAGCCCCGGGGGCCGATGTCGCCGCGAGATCAGCGAACGATGGACCAGTTGGCCAGCCTGGCCAACAGCGTGATCACCGCCGCCGAAAAACGCCGCGATCCTCACATGGACATCCCCACGCGAGCGCTCTCGAACGTGAAATTCAACGTCGCGAAGCGTTTCATCGAGATGGGCAACAAGACCAACCGGCGGCACCTGTTCAACCTTTCGCAGGCCAAGAGCTTCATGCAGACCATGCTCGTGGCCAGCGGCACCAAGCAGCTCATCGAACAGGACAAGACCACCAGCATCCGTGGTCTCTACTACCTGCTCAAGCACACGATCGAAGGCACCAAGGAAGAGACTTTTGCCGATCAGGGTGAATCCGATCCAGTGATCGAGGATGCAGAAGTCCTGCTCAACAGCCTCCGCGAGGAACTCCATCTCTATGCCCAGAAGAAAGGCGACATGGTGGGCGAGCTGATCCTCGAAGACCGGGGCGACGAGATCGACTGCTCCCGAATGGGGTCGGGCGGCTACGGCATCCCCTCGATCGTGGAACCCGACGTGATCAAGTTCAAGAAGTGCAATGCCAAGTTCGTCCTCCATGTCGAAAAGGACACGGTCTGGCAGCGGTTCAACGAGGACCGGTTCTGGCGCAACCACAAGTGCATCCTCACCCACGGCGGCGGGCAGCCGCCCCGGGGGGTACGACGGCTGCTCCACCGCCTGCACAACGAGCTGAAACTTCCCATCTACTGCCTGCTGGACAACGACCCATGGGGGTATTATATTTATAGCGTCATCAAGCAGGGGTCGATCAACCTGGCTTTCGAATCCCAGCGGATGGCCATCCCCGACGCCAGGTATCTCGGCCTGCGAAGCATCGACCTGGAGCGCTGCGGACTGTCGGACAGTGTCAAGATCGACCTCAACGACACCGACCGGAAGCGAGCCAAGCAGATCGCCAACTATCCCTGGTTCGCCAAGAAGAAGGCCTGGCAGAAGGAGATCAAGCAGATGCTCGACAACGGCTTCAAGCTCGAAGTCGAAGCGCTGATCTCCCGCGATATCAGCTACGTGACCGAGGAGTACACCCCCGCCCGCCTGGCCGAACAGGACTGGCTCGACTAGCCCTCTCCATACAACCGCCTCCCGAAGGGGGGCGGCGAAGCCTGGATCTCGTGGAATCGTGCAAGTCCTCAGAAGCTCCAGAGGAGTGTGAGCGTGTAGTCGAGGTCGTTGGGCCGCTTTCCGTCCGGGGTGCTGTCGTAGCGGTCGAGGATGCTGATCTTGAGGCTCAGGTTGGTTTCCTCGTCGAGCACGACTTCCCAGGAAGCCTTCCATTTCATGCGGTAGTCGAGGAAGTCCGTCACGTCGGGCGAGTACTCGCTCGAGGCGGAGAGTTTCTGCCGCTCGTTCAGCTCATGGGTGAACTCGAGCCCGAAAACGGCTTCCGGGACCAGGTCCTCGTTGGAGCCCCCGATCTCGTGCGACGCACCACCACCGACGCGGGCCAGCAGCGACGTCTCTTCGGTCTTGATCAATCGCCGGCCGAGACCCGTGTCGTAGGACAGCCGCACGTTGAAGGCCTTGAACTCGTCATACTCTGTCGTCTGGTGAAAGAACCAGGTCCACGGTGACTCCTGGAACAACAGTTCCCAGCGGATTTCGCTGAACAGCCGGTGTGCCGTCTCCACCGAGTCGGCCGACTTGCGATCGTACTTCACGTCGAAGTTGACTATGTCTTCGTCGGTTTCGCGTTTGGCATCGAGCCCCAGCAGGTAGTTGAGGGTCTGCGTGTTGCCCTCAGACCCCGACAGCCCGATCTCGACATTTCCCTCCCAGGGATCGATCCACTGGAATGGTACATAGTACCAGGCCGTGGGTATCTCCTCTTCTGGGAGAGCCGGTTCTTCACCCTCGGTGCCTCCCTCCGGTGTACCTCCTGCCTCCTTGTCTCCAGTTTCTTCGTTTCCTTCCGTCTTCTTGCCTTCCGCCGCAGGCCCTGGCTCCGCCGTTTTCTCGCCGGCAGCCGTTTCGCCAGTCGCAGAGGCGGCCGGCAGCGGAGGGCTCACGGGATCCGGCGTTTCCGGCAGCGTCTCGGTTGACGGATAGGCTGGGGCGAAGGGAACCGCGGCGGATGCGCCCGGCGCGCCCCCAGCGCCGGCCCCGTAGGGCGCCGCGTATGGGGCCGTGCTGGGCATCGGGTAAGGTACGGTGCAGGTTGAGCCATAAGGCGCCGGCGCGTACATGTTCGGCGATACCTCGTAGCTCACGCCGCCCCCGTAGGGCGACACCGGCTGGACTGGGCTCGGCGTCGCGTAGGAAGCCGCGGGGGACGCTGGGTACGGCAACGTCGCCGGGTACAGGACGGGGTAGGGTACGGTCGGCACCGGGGTTGAGGTCCCTGCGGTGGCTGCCGGATAGGGTGCCGGGCAGGAAATCACGTACCGGGAATCGTACGGTGCCGCATACGGGGATACGTTGGAGGGCCCATGGGCTGCACAACTCTCGTAGGGCACCGCCACGCCAGGGGCGGGCACAGCATAGGACGCGGCGATCTGGGCCGTGCTGAATGCTTCGGCCGACGGGTAGTACTGCTGCCCGAACAGCAGCGGCGCGCAGACTGAGAGTAGAAAGATGCCGAGAAGCGATTCTCGAAACACGACTCCTGCCTCCTGTCGCGAACCGCGTGAGACCTACCAAGGTGGCAACGAGGACACCCTGCCCGGGATATATCCCAAAACCGCCAAGGAGGCCTCCCACATCCAAGGGGATTACTGGCAGCGGCAGGAATTTTGGGATCGGGTCCAAATAGCGCGGGGCAACCGTAACAGAATCCGCCGCGGGCGACAAGGGAGACCGCACACAAGATCGGTCCGATGTTCCAACGGCCCCGGCCGGTACCGACCGCCTCCCGGCCGCAGCCGAGTCGACCATTGCAACCCATTGCAGTGTCGGCGTTTAGGACGATGAATGGTCGTCCATTCCGCCAAGACTCCCCGCTGTGCAAGCGGCCTGCCGGGCATTTTCTCATGCGTCGTGCCGGCAGGTGTTGCAGAACCGCGGGCGTCGAACACCTTGGGCACAACGGATTCTCAGTTTGCGGGAGGCGACAAAACCGCAACTTCTGGCGGTTTCCTCTCCGGGCAGGCTTGGCTTACAATGGAGACTTGCACTGGAAATTCGGTTGCTGACCTTCATCCCTTTGAAACTGGATAGAGATCGCATGTTCTCGCTTCGCTCCAAGTCCCGCGTTGCCCTTATTCTCTCCATGCTTCTGGTTGCCTGGACCGTCGTCGGCGGATGGGTCCTGGCCGCGGAAGGGGAGATGACCACGGCTCAGGACGCCGCGGCGAGCGCGAAGGGACCGGTGTGGGCCGTGGCCTATATCGTCGTTCTCCTCCTGGTCGGCATGGGTGTGTTCGCAACCGTCCGCGGCTCAGGTCGCCGGGATCGTGCCAAGCCCGAGGAGTTCAAGACCGTCGTGAAGCACTGATCGCCAGCTAGGGCGATTGTATCAAGGCCATGACGTCGGCTGCTTTCAGCGCCGCGTCGAGGCTTTCCCAGATCCGGTTGACCTGCGTTTTCTGCAGCCCCAACGCCGAGAAGACCTGTGCGGGGGGCGTCATGGTGTTGCGTACCCCGAGGGCGCTGACGTTCTTGGCATTGCAGAAGAAATCGGCCAGGGCCACGGTGTAGACCATGGCCCAGTGGTCGCCCGCATACGACATGGGATCATGGTGGAAGCGGATCGTGGCAACGAGGTGATCCGGCAATCGCCATTGACTGCCGACATAGGCCCCGAGAGCTGCGTGGTCAAATCCGAGGACTTCTTCCTCGATTTCGACAAGGTTCTTGCCTTCCACGAGCGTATCGATCAGTTGGTGGAACGGCTTGTTGAGGTACTGGTCGATGAGGATGAAGCCGATGTCGTGAAGCAATCCGGCCAGGTAGGCCTCGCGAGGAGCCGTCTTGCGGCTGACTTCGGCGACAAGCCGGGCGACGAGGCCGACGCCGATCATGTGGTTCCAGAGCCCCTCGCGACTGTAGCTGCCGAACCCCTTGCCCTTCTTGAACAACTGGGCCACGTAGGCCGTCATGGCCAGGTTCCGAATCTCCTTGAACCCGAGCAGGGTGATGGCCAGTTTCAGGTCTGCCACCTTGTTCTGCATCGAGTAGTAGGACGAATTGACCGTGCGCATGATGCGTGCGGCCATGGCGGCGTCGAATTCGACGACTTCCAGAAGATCGGCCGCCCCGGTTGTGGGATCGCTTGCCACCTGCACGATCCGCATGGCAACGGCAGGCAGAGTGGAGACCTCGCTGATTCGCGCAAAGAGGCGCTTGACCAGTTCTTCCGGCGGCGTTTCCGATCGAATTGTCGTATTGCCCTGCCCTGTCACGATCGAACCTGTGCGCAAAGACTGCTGCCAGCGGAACAGCCGCCCATTTCTCCCAAGAGTGAACTACATAACTATAGACTGCGGGTAACCACGGAATACCGTATCCCAAGAGGCTGCAGGAGCGGGAAATGGGCCCTTTCAGCCGTCACAACCGCTTTTTCTGGTACACCATGTCCAGTGTCGGTCGCTTGTCGGCTGGGCCGACTGGCGATCAATCCCGAATCGCTCGATCCGGCACTGGACCTCTTCGATCGTCAGGGCTGCGCGAAGCGAATCGGCGAACATGCGGCGTTGGACCTCGGTCGCGCTGCGGGCATAGTTTTCCAGTAGATGGTCAAGGGCCGTCTCGTCGTGGGGCCGGAGCAGGTCCCGCATGAAGATGAGCCCGCCTGGGGCCAGGACTCGCCACGCTTCGCGCAGCACCAGATCGGGGACGGCCGCATGATGGACCAGGCTGTTGGAGATAACCACCGGGAAGGAGCCGTCCGCATACGGCAGACGCTTGGCGTCGGCCCGCTCGACAGAGATCCGGCAGGTGTGCCCGCCATGCCGGATGTTGCCCGCCGCCACGTCCAGCATCGCCTGCGCCAGATCGACGGCAACCACGGTGATCTCCGGCTCTTCGCAGCAGAGTTCGATGGGAATGCGGGCTGTGCCTGTGCCCAGGTCAAGAACCGGACCCCTGCCGGGCAACTGGTCGAGAAGATCGCCCACGAACTGGCGATTCACTTCCGCATGGTCAAGGGCATCATAGGCCAGGGCCTCTTCGAGCGTATCCATCAATTCCAGTTCCAGTACCCGCGACATTGTCACGCTCGCAACCCCCGGGAGAAGCAGGTAATACGCATCCGGTGTTTTCTGAGATCCTGTGCCATGGCGACCTTCCGTGAGTCGGAAGCACAAGGGACGAATGATTGCGTCTCAGAGTGCAGACTTCGCCGGTGCAAGGCATTGTATCTGGTCAACGCGGTCTCTCGGAAGCGCCCTGGCTCCGTGGAGGCAAGGTGCCCTCACACGCCACCCCTGGAGACACACACCCCGCCTGAGGGAAAGATGGTATTCCGCGGGCCCACTCCGTCGGTATCGGTGGTCCTGCTGCTGCAATCCAATTGCCCTCCCTTCCGATCATGGTCAATCGCCCGCACTACGTTCCCCCTGCTTGGCTGCAACGCCCTCGGCCGCTTTGGGCACGTTCAGGGTGATGCATCGCAGAGCCCCGTCTCTGGCAATAAGGCTGCCGGCAGACACGCCCACCGTCTGCCAGGCGGGCAAGAGTCGCTGGAAGGCTGCCAGGGCAGCGGCGTCACGGGCGGCGTCTTCGTATTGGGGGACGAGAAGCGTTCCGTTGGCAAAGACCACGTTGGTGTACGTACGCCAGACATCGTCGCTGCGGCCGGACATGGGAAGACGTACGACCCTGAGCGGTCCACCCGGTAATCGGACCGTCGAGAGGAGATCAGCGTTCCGCTGGAGTACGCGGGCGTTTTCCGGATCCTCCGACGCCTGGTATTCACCAAGAACGATCGTCTGCGGATCGACGAGACAGGCAAACACGTCGACATGTCCCGTCGGTTCGTGCTGCAATGGCTCAAGGACCACAATCGTCTCGCAGCCGAACATCCTCGACAGGCTCTTGTCGATTGTCTGTGCGTCGAAACCGCGGCTGATGTTGTTGTTGAACAGCCGGGTCGTTGTGACCAGGAGGCCGCTTCCGCTGGAGAGAAGATCCCCCTGTTCGATTTCAAACGGGACACGACCGACCGGCACGTTCAGTTGTTGAGCCAGGCCGATGGCGGCGGCGTCGTCCAACCTGCGACCGGCATCGCCTGAACGCCTCGTGTAGTCGAAGTCCAGTGCGATCAGTCCGGAATGGTACGACCGAACGAAGACAGGACCGAAGTCGCGCACCCAGACGGTATCACAGGGCAACTGGAGCAGGCGGATCGAGTCGCCGGCCAGTCCATTTCGGGCAAGCAGTTGCAGCACGCGGTGGCGTCCTTCGTCGTCCGATACCAGCCCAATGAGCGTGATGCACCGGTGTGCTGCCTTGACAAGCCCGACCAGTTCACGGGGGAAGTCACCAGCCATTTTGTCGGCTACAAGAACCAGCGACTCCTGCGACTGGAAATCGGCCGGGAGGCAGAATCGTTTGGCAGCAGCCGGCCCGCCCGGCTCCACGGCCACGACGCGGACTGCCGGGCCGACGAAATCTCCCGTACTCAGCAGACGGGCAAACAGCCCAGCTTCCGGCGGGCGGTCCGGCAGATCCAGTTCCTCTAGAGGCGAAGACTGCCCCAGGAGGCAGATCACGGCAACCAGACCTGTGGTGGAGAGCGCCAATGGACTTTTCCGATTCATCTGGAGAGTCAACAGCCTGAAACAAGCCTACAATGTGGACGTTGCCGGAGCAAACTCGGCAATCTGCTTGACCCACCCCTCCGGAGACCGATAGAATCCATACACTGCCATTCGGCGGCTTGGAGGTTGAAACCATGGGGTCGAAGTGGACTCTTCTTCCTGCGTTCTGGATCGTCGGTGTGATGATCGGCCTGGTTCCTGTCGCCGGCCAGCAGGTGACCGTCAGCACTCCCTACAACCAGGTCACCGACAGCTTCTTCGAACACACGGGCACAAGTTGGGGCGTGCGGGGCAACGACTGGTTCTTCCAGTTTGGCCCCGGCAGTCCCAACAACGCGGCACCGCCGTTCGGCGGATTCGACCCTTCGGCGGGTGCCACTTTTGGGTTCGGCGGCAGGGGCGGCGGCTTTCTGGGCAACTTCTCTCAGGGCTCGCGTCGGTCGTTTGCGAGCGTGACTCCCTCGCTGACCGTGCCGAACGGCGGATTTGGCACCATCTCGGACGTTTCCGTATCCCCTTTCGTGATGGGCTACATTCCGGTAGTCGGTGCCTTTCCGATCATGCCCCCGTCCCCCGTAGCGCCGGTGTTTCCTCCAGTGGCCTACGTGCCGCCAGGGCAAGTCTCCGGACATCCCGCGGTTCTTCAGGCTCTGCAGAATGCGTCCGACGAGTCCATGCCCTCCGGGCCGCGAGAGATTGGCGCCCACGTGCGGAAGCCGGCCGGCGAGGATCGTGTTGCCGCCCTGCCCCAGGAGCCGTCTCCGGCAGGTGCCGAGGGCTACGTACCGACGGGCGGAGGGCCGGCTTCCTCGCAGACGAGTTCCGCCGCTCGTCCCGCCCTGGGCGTGGCCGAAGCGAAACGCCTTCATGAGGCGGAGATCGCCCAGCAGGACGCTCAGGCTCGACAGTTCCTGGAAAGGGGCCGGTTCGCCCAGGCCGACGGCAAGTTCAGCCTTGCCCGGATCTACTACCGCATGGTCGTGCGCCGAGCATCGCCCAGCCTGCGTCAGGAAGCAGTCGATTTGCTCGCTTCCCTGCCGGCTTCCGACCAGACAACCGACTAGTCGGCACAGCGGAGTTCCGGCAGTGTCCTGGAAGCGTCTCCCGTTGTCTGCCATGGGCCTCCATGCCCCCCTTTTTTCGCTGTGGGGAACCAGCATGTTTCGACACCCCCCGGTTCTACCGGCCTCGCCCATTTGACAACCCAGGGCATGGCCCTATGATTTTGTTTTGACTTGCCGAAAAGAAGACCCGCCGTGCCGTCTGAACGGCCGTCCAATGGATGGACAATGGACCGGGGTGACACGTATCAATAAGATTTTGCCTTCCACCCGAACCGAGGGAGGGCGGGCCTGTCCCGCCGAGGCCTGGCAGCGAGCGATATGAACCAGAAACCGAACAACGTCCCGAAAGGCGTGTTGCCCGAGGGTGTGCTGGCGCATCTGGCCGACGATTCCGATCCCCTGGAAACGGAGGAATGGCTGGAAGCGCTCCAGTACGTCGTGCGGAGCGCCGGCCCCGAACGGGCTGCTTACCTGCTGGAGCGTCTCAAGCGCGAGGCCTTCAGCATGGGTGTCCGGTTCGTTTCCAGCGCAACCACCCCCTACGTCAACACGATCACTCCCGACAAGCAGCCCGAGTATCCTGGTGATCGGGCGATGGAACGCCGGATCAAGAGCCTCATCCGCTGGAACGCGATGGCGATGGTCGTGCGGGCCAACAAGGAGAGCCCGGGCATCGGCGGCCATATTTCTTCGTATGCCTCGTCGGCGACCTTGTACGAAGTGGCGTTCAACCACTTCTTCCGTGGCAAACAGGGAAAGCTCCCCCCGGATCAGGTCTTCTTCCAGGGACACGTCACGCCGGGAATCTACGCGCGGGCCTTCCTGGAAGGCCGCATTACCGAACAGCAGCTCGTCAACTTTCGCCGGGAGCTGGCGCCGGGCGGCGGTCTGTCGTCGTACCCGCATCCCTGGCTGATGCCCGGCTTCTGGGAGTTCCCCACGGTGTCGATGGGTCTCGGACCGATCATGGCCATCTACCAGGCGAGGTTCAATCATTACCTGGCAGACCGGGGGATCATGCCCGAGGCGGCAGAAAGCCGTGTCTGGGCATTTCTCGGCGATGGGGAATGCGACGAACCGGAAACGCTGGGGGCCATCACCCTCGCGGCCCGGGAGCGGCTTGACAACCTGATCTTTGTCATCAACTGCAACCTGCAGCGGCTCGACGGCCCAGTCCGCGGCAACGGCAAGATCATTCAAGAGCTCGAAGGCGCCTTCCGCGGTGCGGGCTGGAACGTCATCAAGGTGATCTGGGGCTCCGACTGGGACCCGCTGCTGGAGAAAGATGCCGACGGCATCCTCGTGCGGCGTATGGATGAGGTCGTCGACGGGCAGTTCCAGAAGTACACCGTCGAGTCGGGCAGCTACATCCGCAACCACTTCTTCGGA
>CAZLWV010000092.1:14012-18516 GCA_964563135.1 uncultured Planctomycetaceae bacterium | reverse complement strand
CGTGGCTCCAGTCGCTGGTCGCCAACCTGACGGACGAGCAGCTCCGGCGGCTCAAACGCGGCGGTCACGATCCGATCAAGGTCTACGCGGCCTACAAGGCCGCATGCGAGCACCGGGGCGCCCCCACGGTGATCCTCGCCAAGACGGTGAAGGGGTACGGGTTGGGCGAGGCGGGCGAGGGGCGCAATATCACCCACCAACAGAAGAAGCTCAATGAGGACGAACTCCGCCACTTCCGCGAGCGGTTCGACATTCCGATCTCCGACGAGGAAGTGGCCAAGGCGCCCTTCTACCGGCCCTCGGACGACAGTCCCGAAATCAAATACTTGCAGCAGCGGCGTGCGGCCCTGGGAGGCTACGTGCCGAGCCGACGCAAGTCGCTGGTCAAGCTCAAGCCACCCAAGTGGGAAGAATTCGCCGAGTTCTTCGCCGGAAGCGAAGGCCGTGAAGTCTCGTCGACCATGGCCTTCGTGCGGCTCCTGAACCGCCTGATGCGTGACAAGTCGCTGGGCAAGTACATCGGGCCGATCGTGCCCGACGAGGCTCGGACCTTCGGAATGGAAGCCATGTTTCGCCAGTTCGGCATCTACGCCCACACCGGGCAGCTCTACGAACCGGTCGATTCCGATACCGTTCTTTATTACCACGAGGCCAAGAACGGCCAGATCCTCGAGGAAGGCATCACCGAAGCCGGCTCCATGGCGTCGTTCATCGCCGCCGCCACCGCCCATTCGAGCCACGGGATCAACATGATTCCGTTCTTCATCTGATCTGGGCCGCCAGCGACATGCGCTGCCGCGGGTTTCTCCTCGGCGGCACCGCCGGGCGGACCACCCTGGCTGGCGAAGGTTTGCAGCACCAGGACGGCAACAGCCTCCTCTACTCTCTCGCCTATCCGACCCTGCAGGCCTACGATCCGTGCTACGCCTACGAGATGGCGGCCATCGTGCTCGACGGGATCCGGCGGATGTTCTTCGACGAGGAAGACGTCTTCTATTACATCACGCTGATGAACGAGAACTACGAGATGCCGCCGCTCCCCATGCATCAGGATGTCTCGGGGCGAAACGTCTCCGACGCCATCTGTCGCGGGATCTACCAGCTCTCGACCCGCCAACTCGGCAAGAAGTCTCCCAAGGTGCGGCTTTTCGGCTCGGGGGCGATCCTCCGGGAGGTCCTCAGGGCCCAGGAAATACTCGACCAGCAGTTCGGCGTCTCCAGCACCGTCTACAGCGTTACCAGCTACAAGGCCCTCTACGACGACGGCAATGCCTGCGAGCGATGGAATCGCCTCCATCCCGGCGAGCACCGCAGACCTTTCGTCACGGAGGCCGTCGACGCCGAGGACTGTCCGATCGTGGCCGCCAGCGACTACGTCAAGGCGGTGCCCCTTGCATTGGCCCGCTGGCTCCCCTGCCCCTATGCGGTGCTCGGCACCGACGGGTTCGGCCGGAGCGAGGCCCGCAAGGAACTGCGGCGATTCTTTGAGGTCGATGCGGAAAACGTTTCGCTGGCCGCCCTGAGTGAGCTGGCCAGCCAGGGTAAGTACCCGCAGGACAAACTGGCGGCGGCGATCCACACGCTCGGCCTTGATTCCGAGAAACCCAACCAGCTCAAAGTCTGAGATCCAATCCCAGAGACACCGCGCAGGCCCCCATGGTTGGAGAGCAACCGCCGTGGAGACGGACCTCGGGGACCGGCTCCGAGATCCTGCAGGCAGATCGGAAATCCCAAGGATCGAAATTCGAAACCAATCCAGATTATCAGAACCGGAAATGAGCATTGAATTCAAACTCCCGGAGCTGGGCGAGAACATCGCAGGCGGCGACATCGTCAACGTGCTTGTGCGCGAGGGCGACGCGATCGAGGTGAACCAGGGCGTTGTCGAACTGGAAACCGACAAGGCCGTCATTGAGGTTCCCTGCCCGCACGCCGGCAAGGTGGTGAAGCTTCACGTCGCCAAGGGCGAGTCGGTCAAGATCGGCCAGATTCTGCTGACGATCGAGGGAGCGGCGCTGCCGGCGGAATCGGCCCCGAAGGAACCTCCGCAAGCGAAGGAAGCCTTGTCCAAGCCGCAGGCGCCGGCGGCCTCGGCCCCCGCCGAGCCGGCCCCTCCGCGTCCGGTTCCCGCGGTTCCCACGGCGGACCTGCAGGGTGGTCCCATCCCGGCTGGACCGGCGGCGCGGCGTCTGGCACGCGAGCGGGGCGTCGACCTGTTGCGAATTGCCGGCTCCGGTGCCCGCGGGCGGATCACCGTCGACGACGTCGAGGCCGCCAGCTCGGGTCCCCGAACGGCGGCGGCTCCCGCAACGCCGATCGGCCAGCCGGTTGTGCCGCCAGGTACGCCCGGCAGCGACAATTGGGGGAGCATCCGCACTGAGAAGATGTCCAAGATCCGCCGCACGATCGCTGCCCAGATGGTCAAGTCGGTGAGCACGGTTCCCCATGTAACGAACTTCGACGACGCCGACATCACCATGCTCGACCAGATGCGTAGGAGCATCCCCAAGGGATACCTGGGTCCCGACGTCAAGCTCACCAGCATGCCGTTCGTGATCAAGGCCGTTGCCGCGGCCCTTCGCCAGCATCCCACCCTGAATGCGTCGATCGACGACGTCAACGAACAGATCATCTACAAGGAGTATGTCAACCTGGGGATTGCCGTCGATACGCCGCGGGGGCTGGTCGTCCCGGTCATGCGAGGCGCCGACCGCATGACGATCCTGCAGATCGCCGGCGAACTGGCGAAGCTGGCGGGCAAGGCCCGCGACGTGAGTTTCTCCATCGAGGACCTCCGGGGCGGCACGTTCAGTATCAGCAATCTCGGGGCAGTGGGAGGCACCTACAGCACGCCTGTGATCAACCATCCGGAAGTGGCCATCCTCCTTCTGGGCCGCTCTCGCTGGATGCCGGTGGTTCGCGATGGTAATGTGGAGGCTCGGTACATGATGCCGCTCAGCCTGTCCTACGACCATCGCCTCGTCGATGGGGCCGCCGCCGCGCGTTTCCTGAACCAGGTGATCGACTACCTCGAGACTCCAGCGAAACTGCTGATGATCGGATAGCAGGCCGGCAGATCCGATCCGAAATCCGAGACCTAGAACAAGTCCGAAGCCGGGAGACTCAAGTACCCCCGAATGGGTTCATGGATCTCCACAGAGGTTCCGGGCTGACACAGCGAATATGGACGAATGATGGAAACGCAACTGGTTGTCGTTGGCGGTGGGCCGGGTGGTTACGCAGCCGCGTTCCTGGCCGCGGATCTGGGGATGCAGGTCACGCTGGTCGACGTGGAGAAACGCCTCGGCGGGGTGTGCCTGCTCCGCGGATGCATTCCTTCCAAGGCACTCCTTCACGTGGCCAAGGCCATGGGAGAGGCCCGGCACCTGGCCGAATGGGGAGTGACTTTCGACAAGCCGGCCATCGACCTCGACAAGGTTCGCAAACGCAAGGAAAAGGTGATCTCGACCTTGACCGGCGGACTGGCGCAGTTGGCTAAGAAGCGCAACGTCAGTGTGGTCCAGGCCCGGGCGACCTTCGAGAACTCGCGGACCCTCAAGCTGCAACCCGTCGGGGACAAGCCGCTCGACGACGATCGGCTCACGTTCACGCACTGCATCCTGGCCACCGGTTCCAGCCCCACGAAGATCCCCGCCTTCGACATCGGTTCGTCCCGAGTGATGGACTCCACCGGCGCCCTGGCCCTTGCCGATGTGCCCGAGTCGCTCCTGGTGGTCGGCGGCGGCTATATCGGGCTGGAGATGGGAACCGTCTATGCCGCGCTCGGCAGCCGGGTCTCGGTGGTCGAATTGCTCGACGGCCTTCTGCCCGGCGCCGATCGCGATCTGGTCAAGCCGCTGGCAAAGCGTCTGGCCGGTCAGTTCGAATCGATCTGGTTGAAGACCAAGGTCGTCTCCTTGGCCGACCGCGGCGACTCGGTGGAAGTGACGTTCGAAGGCGAGTTGGACCAGAAGGTCCACCGCTTCAGCCGGGTCCTGGTCTCGATCGGCCGCCGTCCCAACAGTGCCGGTCTGGGCCTGGAGAACACGAAGGTGGAGGTGAATGCCAAGGGATTCATCGTTGTCGACTCGAAGCAGCGAACCGCCGAGCCGGGCATCCTGGCCATCGGCGATGTGGCGGGCGAGCCCATGCTTGCCCACAAGGCAGCCCACGAAGGCAAAGTCGCCGTGGAAGCCCTGGCCGGTGAACCGGCCGAATTCGCCCCGCGGGCGATCCCCGCAGTGGTGTTCACCGACCCGGAGGTCGCTTGGGCCGGCCTGACCGAGAGCGAGGCCAAGGCGAAGGAGATCAAGGTGGAAACGGCCGTTTTTCCCTGGGCAGCCAGCGGGCGCGCCCAGGCGGTCGGACGCACCGAAGGCCTCACCAAATGGCTCATCGACCCGAAGTGCAAACGGGTGGTAGGATGCGGCATCGTGGGTCCCGGTGCCGGAGACCTGATCAGCGAGGCGGTCCTGGCGATCGAGATGGGCGCGGCCATACGCGA
>CAZLWV010000092.1:0-13968 GCA_964563135.1 uncultured Planctomycetaceae bacterium | reverse complement strand
CACCCACACCCCACGCTGAGCGAGACCTTGGGATTTGCCGCCGAGGTGTATCTCGGCACCGCCACCGACCTCTACCGCCCCCAGCGCTAGTGGTCTGTGCCCCGATGTGGCAGCGCGGACCCTTGCATTTTGGCCACATCTCGGTATCCTTAGGGTCGATTGGCAAACCACTTCCCGCTTAACCAAGGGGGCGAGTTTGGGAGCCGGTCCCAGGACACCGCTGCCCCCCGCCGTTTTTGACCCGGGGGGTGGTGATTTTGTTTTTGGGAGCTTGGCTCTTTCGAGCCGTTGGCAGAACGATCCATTGTGCATATCGCTGCCGATGGGAAATTCGCACCTTTTGTCAGGGCTCCTTAGCGGTCTTTGGCTTCTGTGGTAGAAACCGGGAAGTTTTTCGGCTGTCCCTGGAAGGCTTCTCCGCATGTCCCGACCAATCGGGAGCAAACGTGAGGGGAATGTGTCCGTGACAGGGCTTGACTGGCCGAACCTCCCCGCCAAGTCTCATCATGCGACCCGACTCGTCCAGGTCTGCTCGCATCGATGTCGTATCCTGCGCCACGACGGGCCGTTGCCCGTCGGATGAGCCATGTCGGCAGGACGGCCAATGGAAGCCCAAGATGGCACGATTCGGCCGCCGGTCATGACTGGACTGCCGAAGACCAAAGGAGCCGCCCCTCCGAAGGGGAATACTCGAACCGAGGACAGGAGAAAACGAATGGGACGAACCGCCAGGCTGACATTCGAGGGGCACCAGATCGAACTGCCGATCGAGGAAAGCAGTGAAGGCGAGTTGGCGATCGATATCAGCAGGCTCCGCGACCAGACCGGCGCCGTGACTCTCGATCGCTCCCTGGCCAACACGGCCCTTTGCCGCAGCGAGATCACGTACATCGACGGCGACGAGGGTATCCTGCGTTATCGCGGGATTCCGATCGAGGATCTGGTTCATCGGCCGAACTTCGTCGAAATTGCCTGGCTACTCATCTTCGGCCGCCTGCCGAACCGCAGCGAGCTTTCCGACTTCAGCGAGCATCTGTCCAATAACCAGCTCCTCCACGAAGGCCTCCGCCACCAGTTCCAGCATATTCCCGTCGATGCGCCCCCCATGGCGATCCTTTCCGCCATGCTCAACAACCTGGCCTGCTACCACCAGGAGCTGCTCACCGTGGAAGACACCGAGCAGTTCACGCTGGCGGCGGCCCGCCTGATCAGCAAGGTTCGTACGATCGCGGCCTTCTCCTATCGCCGCTCGCGAGGCCTACCGATCATCCACCCGGATCCCGCGCTGCGGTACTGCGCGAACTTCCTGCACATGATGTTCTCCGTGCCCTACCGGCACTACGTGCTCGATCCGGAAATCGAGGACGCCTTGAATCTGATCTTCATCCTCCATGCCGATCACGAGCAGAACTGCAGCACGGCCACGGTGCGGACCGTGGGTTCGTCCCGCGCCAACCTGTTCGCTTCCTGCGCCGCGGGCGTCTGTGCTCTCTGGGGCCCGCTCCACGGCGGAGCCAACGTGGAAGTGATCAACATGCTCGAGCAGATCGCCAAGGGAGGCATGGCGCCGGAAGAGTGCATCCGCCTGGCCAAGGACAAGGACTCCACGTTCCGCCTGTACGGGTTCGGGCACCGGGTCTACAAGAACTACGATCCCAGGGCCAAGATCCTGCGCGACACCTGCGAACGCGTCTTTGCCCGGATCCAGGTTCGCGACCCGCTCCTCGATATCGCCCGGAAACTCGAAGAACTCGCCCTCAAGGACAGCTACTTTATCGAGCGAAAACTCTACCCCAATGTCGATTTCTACAGCGGGATTATCCTGCGGGCGATGGGAATCCCCACAAACATGTTTACCGTGTGCTTCGCCATCGGCCGTCTGCCCGGCTGGATCGCCCATTGGAAAGAACAGCACGACGAACCGTCGAGCCGGATCATCCGGCCCCGCCAGGTCTACATGGGCCCCACGAAGCGCGGCTACACGCCGATGAGCGAACGCTAGACAGCGGGCGGCTCCCCGGCTCCGGACGCGGCAGAAACCGGGGAAACACAGGTCGACCGAGTGACGGCATCCACCCGCTCACCCACGCCAGGCCGCCTTGTAGTTCAGCCCCAACCCGAGGATGCGGTGCAGGAGTGCCTCGTAAGAAATCCCCGCCAGGTGGGCGCTCTCGGCAAAATCCTCCCCATATTCCAGGTTCGGATTCGGATTCGCCTCCAACAGGTAGACCCGCCCATCTTCGGCCAGACGGAGATCCATACGGACGTAACCGCTGATCGACAGCGACCGATAGACGCGTTTGCACAGCCCTGCGATCTCTTTCTCGGTACCGGGAGGCAGGTTTCGGGCAGCTTGCGTCTTGATCCCGAATTCCTTCTGGGTCTTCGCATCCCACTTGACCCGCCGCGTGGCGATATGAGCCATTCCCTCCGGCATCTTCGTGAACAGCATCTCCCAGATCGGCAAGGCCGTCAGCCGCTGGTTTCCTATCAGTCCCACGTAGAGTTCGCGCCCCTCGATGTACTCCTCAGCCAGCGCATCGGTGCCCACATGCTCGTGGACATAGGCCACCCGGTCGGCCAACTGCGTCTCGTTGCGCACGATCGACTTCTGGGAGATCCCCATCGAAGCTTCTTCGTTGATCGACTTGATCATCAGCGGAAAACTGATCCGCGCAGGGCGACGAACCCGCCTGCCGCGTTCGAAGACGGTGAACTTGGGAGTCGGGATCCGGTGGTAGGAGAGGATCTTCTTGCACAGCGCCTTGTCATGGCAGAGCATCAGTCCCCGGGGATTGCAGCCCGTGTATGGCTGCTTGATCAGTTCCAGGTAGCTCACCACGTGCTGGTCGTAGACGGCCACGCCGTGGAACTCTTCCAGCAGATTGAAGGCAATATGAGGCCTGTGCCGCTGGATCGCGTTTCGCACCAGTCCCAGATCGTCGCTCAGCCCGAGCGGATACACCTCGTGCCCCAGGGCCTCCAGCCCGGCGCACACGTCGTATTCCGATTTCCAGTCGGCGATTTCCTCGTCGGAA
The DNA here is from genome assembly GCA_964563135.1 of uncultured Planctomycetaceae bacterium. Classification (GTDB taxonomy): domain Bacteria; phylum Planctomycetota; class Planctomycetia; order Pirellulales; family Thermoguttaceae; genus JAAYAY01. Next base: position 10,930 of record CAZLWV010000092.1, on the reverse strand, counting down.
AGCCCCCGGATGCTGTCAGGTGGAACCAGGTCCTCGTGCATCAGCACGAGGATTCGCAACTTCTTCATGAGAGAGAGAGAAAGTCCAGGGGCCAGGGTTCAGGATGTCTCCCGTTGGGCGTGTTTTCGAGATCCTGAACCCGGGATCCCGGCCCCTCCCGCTCGCCGACCTCCTACAGGGCCACTCGATGATGGCCGGCGTGGAGGTAGTTCATGGTCTGAACCGTCAGCATCACCAGCATGTCGCGTCTGACGGCCTCTTCGCTTCGATCAACACGAAGCTTCAGCATGCGGCAGCTCTCGATCATCTCGCCCAGAACCTGGTCGATCGTGTATTGGTATTCGCCGGTCCAGTGGGCCACCAGCCGCCTGAGTTCGGGACGGATCTTCCGCAGGTAGGTCGCCGCCGACGGGAGGTCCGTCTGCTCGGAATCGCCCGAGAAGACTCGCCGCAGATCCCGGTCGTGGAAATTGGGATGATCCAGCCCATACCGCTCCCGTTTCTCGCAATAGTGCTCGCCCAGCGTCTTCTTCATCTCGCGGAGCGTGTACACATGCAGCCGGGTGGTATTGATTGGCTTCTGGCCCACAAGCTGCCTCATCGTCCGGTCAACGTATTCCAGCTTCTTCAGGGCTGGCCAGCCTCGATACTGCGACTTCCAGCCCGACCGGGGCTTCAGCCACACGGCAAACGTCTCGGCGAAATCCTCGGCCGGGTGGCTCTGAGCATACCAGGAGTCGAGATGGACCACAAAGCTCTTGCTGTAGGGCCGGGGGTTGTAGTAATCCGGATAGGGTTCCGTGTATTTCCCGAACATGTCTCGCCATTTCTGACGCCGGTGGAGACCAAAAGCCGTGTCGATCGCGTGCCCCGCCTCGTGACGGAGGATCCTCATGCACCACTCCTCCGATCCCCCCTCGACCTCGAGTACCTGCCGGTACTCCAGGCGGGCTAGACGCGAATGGGCAAGATAGAACGGGACGGCAATTCCGGGAATCCCGTCCGGCGAGAACCATTCGTCCGACAGCCAGACGTGAGGCCGGAAGGCGATACCTCGGGCCTCGAGTTCCTGGTAGAGCCTTTCAACACGGCGCTGGAGCGGCGTGTCCTGGATGCGCAGCTTCAGATCGCACATCCGAACTTGCAGGAGTTCGGAGTCGGATAGCTCGGCCCAATGGGGCTTCTGGCCGTTCTGGCTGATCGAGCGTTTGGCGATGCGATACCTTTTTGCCCGACGGGGCATGGCGGAGCGGCTCCTTCCCGTACTGACTGCCGGATCTCATTGCCGCGCAGCACTACCAAAGTATACTGTGGTATCTACGGTGTTTCCAGGCGATTTCGACCGTTGCCGCCGGCGGCGCCTGGGGATTAGGGTAAACTACCTAATAGGCGGTTTCGGAACGGCAGCCAGCGCCCTTCCGCTTGTTGGCTCCACCATCCGCATCCCGACCGCGCCGAGCGAAGCGGTATGAGCGTCTCCCGCTCGGCCCACATGTCCCAGATTCTGAGTGCGCCCGAGTCCTTGCTTCTCGGCCGCGGCTACCCCTCTCCTGGCACACCGTGACGGCCCCCCTTGCAAGCCCCGACCTGCGCGGTATCTTTGAGAACCTGGAGTCAGTCTGTGCGCCGCCGCCCCCCAAGCGGCAGCAGATCACACACGACCCATTGATTCCATACGACTTGCATCACCGGGCGATTAGCTCAGTTGGTTAGAGCACTAGCTCGACAAGCTAGGGGTCACAGGTTCGAGTCCCGTATCGCCCACTTCGATAAAGCCCGCTGTAGCAACAAGTTGCAGCGGGTTCTGTTTTGCGCCGAGTGACCGTTGTTCTCATGCGCCACCGTGAACGCTTCGCTTCTTCCTTCCGCCGTACCGCGAATACTAGTTGCATCCGTCCGTAGGGGGGGTGCACGGCGGAACCCGTCCACGGCGATCGCAGCGCCGGATGGTCCCATTCTGGCGGCACGCGGGATTCTCGCCCGACCCAACGGCACTGTTCGCCGCAAGAACCGGGGCATTCTTTCTGAGTGATCACCGAAGGATTCTTGCGCGGTGCGCATGAAACCCTCTTCTTCCCGCAGAATGGGTTGCCCCCGGGCAAGTTGCTCGGCTCCGGGTGTTCGGCGGCGAGACGTTGGGCGAGAAGCCCCTCTTGTTGATTATTGACTCTGCGGTTTGCTCGAATTCTACTGCGAGCGGGTTGTAGACGCGCTGTTTCTTGATGCTTGTCTGTTCCGAAATCCTGGGAAAGCTTCGCTGTGTTGTGGCCGCATCCAAGCTGGCGGCCACCGTGCTTCGCGACTGATGTTCTAGTCACGCGTGTTAGGGGTGTGGCACGCGCAGCGCGCTGGTCTCACACGCAGGCGATGTCCAAGAGCGGAACGCCGCTATTCCAGACGGGGCATGGTCATGGGGCAGAAGAAAAAGTGGAGATCGCCGCGCCGGCGTTGCTCGGCCGACGAGCGGAACGGGCGCGGCAAGGGGTTACGGGCGCGGCGCCTCTTGTTCGAGGGGCTCGAAACGCGGACCCTGTTGGCCGATGGTGGGCCGAAGGTGATTTTCCTGAGCCCCTCCGGGCCAGTTGGTCGACCGATCGATCAGGTCGACCTGCTGTTTGACGAGGCCATCGCCGGCAACACCTTCTCGGCCTCGGACATCTCCATCTCCGGGCCGGCAGGGATGGCATCGCCGATCACGATCGCGCCCGTCGGCCTCCGGAGCGAGCATTCCTTCCTCGCCTACATCGACGGCAGGGACCAGTTGATCGTCCAGGCCAACACGGTCCAGTGGCATCATCTGGAGTGTGAGCTCCCGGGCAAGTGGAACGGGGCGGACGAGCCGACCTACGTGGACGGCCAGACCTGGTGGCCCGACTGGCCCGGCGGGTCCGATTCCTCGATCTACACCGAGCTCGATCCTCCGCTGGCGTCGAGCGAAATGAACGTCTCGCTGGAGATCATCTCCGGCCGGGGGAGCGTTGTCGTAGCCGAGCAACCGTCGGCGGCTAATGGATACGCGACGGTCTTGGAGTTTGACGATCCGCAGGGCGGGGCCTCTTGGTACGAGGTCAGGACCCTGATCGAGGCAGAGGCGCCGGACGGCAACGCCAGCGAGTATCGAGTTTCCTTCCCGTACCAGGACACGCCGGGCGAGTACTCCATCGAGGTTGGCCCCGACGTGTGGAACCTGGCCGGCCAGGAGATGGACCAGGACGGAGACGGCGCACCGGGCGAGCCGGAAGACGCCTTTACGGACCAATTCCAGCTCGCCTGGACCGGGACACCGTCGCTCTCGGTGGTCCAAGTAGCGCCGGCGGGCGACGCCGAGCATCCCTTCGACCGGATCGAGGTGGTCTTCAGCGAGCCACTCCAGTCAGGCACTTTCGATGTCTCCGACGTAGTGATTGTCGACGGCACGGGCACGCCGATTGCGCCGACCGCCATTGACCCCTTGGGGTTGAGATCGTACGCGCTTGACTTCACAGGCCTGACCGGCCGGGCGAACTACACCCTGTCGATCGGGCCGGACATCCGGGCCGGCGGCGGCGCGCTGATGAATCAGGACGGCGATGGCACGGCGGGCGAACCAGAAGACGCCTATCGCGGAGCCCTGGTGGCCCAGGATCTCTCGATTGCCGAAGGTGACACCAGCTTCGACGGCCTGGGCTTGCTGGTCCACGGAGCGTCGGTCATCGTGTCCGGTTCGCACAGTTTCGGCCATGTGGGGTTCTGCGCCGGGGCTGAAGTGACGTATGCCGGTTCGTCGCTCGAGGTTGCCAGTGCCATGCTCGAGGGCGGTTCGACGTTCCACGCCGCCGGCGGCTCGACGTTCACAATCGACGGCCTGTTGGCCTTGCTCGACGACTCCGCGATGATTGCCCACGGCGCGGACACGGTCGAAAAGGTCGGCGGCCAGTGGATAGGCCGGGGTGTGACTCTGCACGCGGAGAGCGTGCTGATTGGGGCGGCGGCGAGAATCTCGGCCGACGCCCAGGGCTACGCTGGGGGCAATTCGACCAATCGCCGAGCGACAGGCAGCGGGCCCGGAGGAGGCGGGGCGACCGTTAACGGCGGCAGCGGCGGCAGCTACGGCGGGCTCGGCGGCCTCGGCAGCGGATCGGCCGCGGCGGGCGCCGCGTACGGCCAGGCCGCTGCGCCGACCGAACTGGGCTCCGGCGGAGGGCAGAACAGCGACTTCTCGCCCCCGGGGCACGGCGGCGCGGGCGGTGGGGCAATCCGCCTGATCGTGCTCGACACCTTGACACTGGAGGGCGAGATCTCGGCGGACGGGGAGTCGGGGGCTGGCAGCAAACAGGGGGGCGGCGCCGGCGGTTCGATCTACATCACGACGCAGACACTAGCCGGCAGAGGCATCCTGTCGGCCAGCGCCGGGGCGGGGATTGGCGGCGGGGCCGGCGGCAGCGGCGGACGGACCGCCGTCTACCACGAAAATGGCGATCGATTCTTCGGCTTCACCACGGCCGAGGTTCATGCCGGAACCGGCTACGACGACATCCGGCCGGCCGAGCCCGGCACGGCCGGTTTCTTCCACACGGGCATTCCCGGCAACCACCTGGGGGTGCATCAGACCTACACCGTCGAACCGGACGAGCAGGTCGAGCTGGGCATGCTCAGCGTGCTCAACGGCGGCACGCTGACCCTCGGCGGCGGCAGCCAGTTGAGAATTGCCGGCGCTCTGAACGTGTTCGCCGACTCGCAAATCCGCGCCATGGGCAAGAACACCCTTTCGCCCGTGGCGGCCGAGTGGGTGGGCCAGGGTGTGTCGGTCGAGGCTGGCGAGATCCTCGTCGCCGCCGGGGGATCGATCACCGCCGACGGCCAAGGTTACGCGGGCGGCGAAACCGGCGAGGGCCGGCCGGCCGGCAGCGGGCCCGGCGGCGCCGAGGCTACGGTGTACGGCGGCAGCGGCGGCAGCCACGGGGGATTGGGAGGCGTCGCCAATGGCGGGGCCGCTGTTCTACCGAGCTACAACTCGCTCACCGCCCCGACCGACCTCGGTTCCGGCGGCGGCGACAACAGCGATAACAACCCCGGTGGATTCGGCGGGGCGGGCGGCGGCGCCCTCCGATTGCTGGCCTACAACACCTTACGATCGACGGCGCGATATCAGCCAACGGCGCCGACGGCTCGGGTGGCGAGCAGGGGGGCGGCGCCGGCGGATCGATCTATCTGGCCGGAGCCAACGTGACCGGTACGGGCGTGATCGCCGCCAGAGGCGGCAAGGGGATCACCTCCGGCGGCGGAGGCGGAGGAGGCCGCGTAGCCATCGAGTTCGCCGACTCGATGGACTTCCCCGTGGCCAATGTCCAGCTCGCCGGCGGCACGGGCTACAACGCCGGCGCGGCGGGGACGTTTTGTCAAAGGGACCTGACGCCGGCCGGGCCGTACGTTGCTTCAACCACCCCTTCAGATCACACCAACGACCACGATGTCAACTCGATCGTGCTCGGCCTCTCGGCGGCGGTGGTCGGCGATGGGGCTCGCGACGGGGCCACCTATAGCCTGATCGCCCTCGGGCCCGACCGGGCCTTGGGGGGCGGTGACGATCTGGCAATCGCCGTCGCGCCGAGCTACACCGACGGCGGCCAGGAGATCGTTCTCCAATTGGCCGCTCCGCTCGGCGAGGGTCTCTACCAGCTTACGGCCCGAAGCGGCGCGACCTCCGGCCTCTGCGATCTGGCGGGATTGCCGCTGGACCAGAACCGCGATGGTTTTGGCGACGACCTGGTGATGACGATCGACGTCGATTTCACCGCACCGGTGGTCACATCGGTCGAGCCCGGCACGGCCCTCGAGTTCGATGGTGCTAATGACACGATCCGCGTGCCGCTGGCCACTGCGCCCACCTACAACCAGGAGGCCACGGTCGAGCTGTGGTTCAACTACAGCGGCACGACTCGCAACCAGCTCGTGCTTCAGAACGTGGGGAACACCGGCGCGAGTTTCTATTTGAACCGCTTCCGGACCGGCGGCGCGCTGTTCATGTTCGACGGCGACTCGGGCAATGAGAGCATCGATTTCGGCAGCAACCTCAACGACGGCCTCTGGCATCACGCCGCCGGCGTGTTCGACCACGGAACCGTGCGAATCTACATCGACGGCAAGCTGGTCGGCACGAAGAGCGAGACGCTCCTGGTGGGCCAGCCGGTGGCAAATTTTGGCTCCGCCTCTGGAACGTCGAACTTTTTCGGCGGCCGGATGCGAGACGTGCGGATGTGGAATGTCGCCCGCAGCGAGGCAGAAATCCGCGGCTCGATGTCGGCCGCGCTGGCCGGCGCCGAGGCCGGGCTGGTCGGATTGTGGCCGATGGACGAAGGGGTGGGCAACCTGGTCCACGATCGCAGTCCGTTGGGGAACCATGGGATTCTTGGCGCGGGCCTTGAAACAAGGCGGCCTGTTTGGGCGGGCTGCGCGGCCCCGGTCGAGCGGAGCACGATTCGAGTGAGCTTTGCCGACGTGGGCGGGCTGGACGCGAGCACGATCCAGGATCTGGCCAGTTACCACATCCTCGCCAGTGGCGGCGACGGCACGCTGACCGACGGCAACGAGATCGACGTCTCGCCGCATCTGGTCTCGATCGACTGGGACATGGCCGCATCCGTGGCCGTGCTCAGGATGGACTCCTTTTCGATCGATGAGTACTACCGGGTGACGATTCTGGGCAACGGCGGGGTCAGGGACCTGGCCGGAAACCCCCTCGGCGGCGGCTTGGGCTTCGTCAGCCCGGACCTTCCGATTGAGTCCCATCCGGTGACCGTTTCCGTGACCTTGCGCGCGGAGAGCGATTCGGGGACATCGCCGAGCGACCGCCTTACCAACATCGCAACGCCGACGATCGATGTGACGGTCGACAAGCCGGGCCTCGTGGAGGTCGATTTCGACGGCGACGGCATGGCCGACATCAATCAAACGGTCGCTTCCGCCGGCGTGTATGCCATTACGGCTCCTTCCGAGTTGCCTGACGGGGTGGTCCCGATTACGGCCCGGCTCGTTCCCTGGGTGGGCGCATCGGTGGAAGCGGTCCTTCCGGTGGTGATCGACACGACCGGGCCAGCGGTGGGTGGTTGCGACCCAGGCAAGGCCCTGTCCTTCGACGGCAACGATTATGTCGTCACGGAGCCGCGGCAATGGGGCTTTGCCACCACAGGCACGATCTCCGCTTGGGTCCGCACGACGAAGAACACGGCCACCGTGCTGGCGCTCGGCAGGGGCGTTGCGGAAGACGAGCTGTTGCTGATGGTCTGGAACGGCAAGGCGACGATCTTCAACCACAAGTCCTTAAACACCTACACCTACCGGCAAAGTTCGACTTTGGTCAACACGGACCAGTGGGTGCACGTGGCGGGCGTGATCGGCGGGAGCGGCTCCCCCGCTGACCTGCGGATCTTCGTCAACGGCGTGGAGGAGACCGGCAGCGTGGGAACCAATGGCGCGCCGGCCGACATCAGCGACGCCCTGCCCCGCCGCGCCACGATCGGTTGGCGCTACAACCATTGGAGCGGTTCGGAGTCGATGGTCGGCCAGATCGACGAAGTGCGCTTGTACAACTACGCCCAATCGGCCGAGGAGATCCGCCGCGGCATGTACTGCCAGCCCCAGTCGGGCGAGCCGGGACTGGCCGGTTATTGGCGGCTTGACGAAGGGACGGGCGACGCCGCGGCCGACTCCAGCGGGCACGGCAACGACGGCCTCTTGGGCGGCGGGACACCTGCCAACCAGCCCCAGTGGGTCGATTCCACCGCGCCCACGCGAGCCTCCGAACTGGCCGGCACGGCCCTGGCCCTGGCCGGCTATGACGACTACCTTGTCACACCCAACTTGCGTGCCGCGTTTCCCGCCGACACCGTCACCTTGGAGCTTTGGTTCAACGCGGCCGGGCCGGGCGTGCTCGTTGACGAGTTGGGCCAGCCCACCCCAGGCGCGGGGCACCACGACAGCCACATCGAAATCCTTTCTTCCGGCGAGGTGAGAGTCCGCGTCTGGAACCTCTCGCCGGTGAGCCTGGGCACGGCAAGTTTCAGCCAGTGGCACCACGTCGTGCTCCGCTACGACCGCCAGACCGAGCGGCTCGACGGGTTCCTGGACGGCGTCGAGGCGGCTGCGGACTCCGTGGGCAGCCGCTCCACGCCGGGGGCTCTCTACTATGCCCTGGGTGCTGGCGACAGCACGAACATGGGGAGCGGGGCTGCGCTCGACGGCAAGATCGCCGAGTTCCGCGTCTGGAACATCGCCCGAACCAACGACGAGATCCGCGCCGACAAGGACCGCCGGCTGACCGGCTCCGAGCCGGGCCTGGTCGCATACTATCGGCTCGACGAGGGCGCCGGCGCCGTCGCCCAAGACTGCACGGCGGGCGATTTCGACGCCACGCTGGCCGGCGGCGCCGCCTGGAGCAGTTCGGGGTTGATATTGTCGGCCGATACACTGTGGGTCACCTTCAGCGACCTGGGCGGAATCGACGACGCGGCGGCAACTGCAGCCGGCGCCTACCGCCTCGTGGGCAGTGGCGGCGACGGCACGTTTGCCGACGGGAACGAGATCGATCTGACGGCCGGCATCCTCTCCGCCCGCTTCGATCCGCTCTGGTCCAGCGTCATGCTCCAGCTTGGCGCGGCCCTGGCCGACGACCACTACCAATTGACGATCCTGGGCAGCCAGATCACCGACCTGGCCGGGAACCGACTCGCCGACGGCGAGGACTACTTGTCGGCGGCCGTGGCGATCGTAGATCGGGCGGCACACGTGGGCATTGAGCTCCGGGCGGACAGTGATTCGGGCGCCTCCAATCACGATCGCCTGACCAACGTCAACAAACCAGGCTTCGACGTGACGGTAGACAAACGAGGGCTCGTTGAGGTCGATTTCAACAACGATCAGGCCTTCGACCTGTCGCTGGTAGTTTCGGAGGGTGGAACCTATCCGTTCGTTTCGCCGATCGTGCTGGGCGACGGCCCGCAGCCAGTCAGGGCCCGGTTCATACCGTGGGTGGGCGATCCGGTCGAAGCCGAGATCTCGTTGACCATCGACACCCAAGGCCCCAAAGCGGCGCCCCTGGCCCAATCGACCACCTCGCCGTACTTCCAGCGACGGGTGTCGTTCTCCGAGCCTCTTGCTCCGAGCAGTCTCGGGCCGGAAGACACGACCTTGATCGGGCCGGGCAACCAGGTGCTCGGCTCCGTGCTCCGCGTGACCCGCGACGACGGCGCCGTGCAATCGCCGCTCAACGGCCACTGGTACAAACCGGTCCTGGTGACGGGCGGAATCGACTGGGTCGACGCCCAGGCCGCGGCCGAGGCCGCCGGTGGCTATCTGGCCACGATCGCGTCGCCCGAGGAGAACGACTTCGTTTACAGCCTGGTCGCGAGCGACGACCGCTACTGGTCGCCAAGTGGCGGCAATGGGTCTGGCCCGTGGCTGGGCGGCTCGCAGCCGGTCGGATCGGTTGAACCGGCCGGCGGCTGGCAGTGGGTCGGCGGCGAACCGGTGAGCTACGCAAATTGGGCCCAGGGCCAGCCTGACAATTCCGGGGGGCGCGAGAACCGCATCCAGCTTTTCGGCCAGGGGACGCTCAAAGGCCCCCTGTGGAACGATCTGCCCGCACCGAGCCGGCCGTTGGGCTATGTCATCGAATGGGACGCCGAGCCGCCCCAACCGACCGTCTACACGATGACCTTCGACCCGCTCAACCAGGCGGGAAGTCACCGGCTCCTGGTCGGCCCCGAGATCTGCGATCTCGCCGGGAACCTGATGGATCAGGACGGCGACCGAACGGGCGGGCAGCCGGGCCACGACGTGTTCGACGACCGCTTCACGATCGCCGGCGCCATGGCGGCGGGATTGTATGTCTCGCGGCTGGTTCCAGCCGGAGGCGAGAGCCGGCCTTTCGACAAGCTCCAGGTCGTTTTCAGCCGGCCGCTGGACGAGGCCACATTCGATTCCGCCGACGTCCAGCTTACCGGCCCCGATGGGCAACCGGTCACCCTGGGCGGGATCACCAGGCTCGGCTCCCAGTGGTACGAGCTTGATTACTCGACCAAGACGAGTGCTGGGGTTTACATACTTACCGTGGGGCCGGGGATCTCGGCCGCCGACGGCTCGCCGATGAGCCAGGACCACGACGCCACGACTGGCGAGGTGGAAGACGCCTACCGCGCGAAGCTCATTTCTACCGATGCGGCGATTGCCGGCGCCGACATGGCGACCGACGGCTTCAGCCTGGTTGTCTGCGGGGCGACGGCGACGATCGACGGTGCGCACGCTTTTACGGGTCTGGAGGTGCTTCGCGGCGGCGTGGTGACCCATTCGGCGACCACAGCCACAAACGAGTACGGACTGCTGCTTTCGATCACCGATGCGCTTTGGGTCGACGCCGGTTCGAAGATCGACGTGAGCAACCGAGGTTACATCGCCGGGCGCACGGTGGGGAACACAGACCAGGGCGCTCCGAGCGGCTTTGGCGGCGGCAGCTATGGCGGACTCGGTTATCAGCAAGATGACTGGCAAAGCAACGCGGTCTATGGCGACTACCGCGACCCGAACGAACTGGGGACCGGCGGCAGCGGCTATCGGAGCCTGGGGCACGGCGGCTCGGGCGGCGGGCTGGTGCGGATCGCCGCCGCCACGGCCACAATCGACGGCCAGATCCTGGCTTCTGGCGGAAACGGCTCGAGCTGGAACGAGTCGGCCGGATCCGGGGGTGGGATCATGCTCGACGTGGGCACGCTCGCCGGCTCGGGGACGATCGCCGCCAACGGCGGCAATGCCAGCGGCGGCTGGGGATCCGGCGGCGGCGGACGCGTGGCAGTCTACTACGACGTGCTGGCCGGATTCGACCTGGTCGCACACGCGACGACCAGCGCCGGCGCCGCCCCCGGCTATGCAGGGGCCGTGGGCACGGTCTACGCGAAGC
>CAZLWV010000091.1:27414-33684 GCA_964563135.1 uncultured Planctomycetaceae bacterium | reverse complement strand
GCAGAGGTCAGAGCGGCAGAGGTCAGAGCGGCAGAGGTCAGAGGTCAGAGGTCAGACCGGTGAAGATTGGCTCGGCGAAGGAATTGACGGTTTATAAGAAGGCGTATGCGTTGGCGATGGAGATATTCGATATCAGCAAGTCGTTCCCGTCGGATGAGCGATACTCCCTTACCAGCCAGATCCGCCGTTCGTCCCGCTCGGTGACCATGAATCTCCGCGAAGCCTGGGCCAAACGCCGCTATGAGGCACATTTCATCAGCAAACTGACGGACTGCGATGGCGAGAACAGTGAGACCGACACCTCCTTGGATTTCGCCCGTGACTGCAAATACATAAACGAACAACAGCACGGCGAGCTTGTTGCCCAATGTGAAGAAGTAGGCAAAATGCTCGGCTCCATGATCAATAACCCCACCCCGTTCCTTCTACCCCCCTGACCTCTGACCCCCGTCCCCTGACCCCTGACCCCTGTCCTCTGACCTCTGACCTCTGACCCCTGGCCAACCATGAACCAACTCAAGAAGAAGATCATCCTCATCACCGGCGGCACCGGCTCCTTTGGCAAGGCGGTGGTGCACCGGCTGCTCAAGACCGATTGCGAGGAGATCCGCATCTTCAGCCGCGACGAGTGGAAGCAGGAGGAGATGCGGATTGCCTATTCGAACCCGAGGCTGAAGTTTTACATTGGCGACGTGCGCGATAAGAGCAGTGTCGACAAGGCGATGGACGGCGTGGACCTGGTGTTTCATGCCGCGGCGCTCAAGCAGGTTCCGTCGTGCGAGTTCTTCCCCATGCAGGCGGTGCAGACGAACATCATCGGCAGCCACAACGTGATCAGCTCGGCCATCGAGCACCAGATCGAGCGGATCGTGTGCCTGAGCACCGACAAGGCCGCCTACCCGGTCAACGCCATGGGTATCTCCAAGGCGATGATGGAAAAGGTGGCCATGGCGTCGACCCTGATGCTCAAAGAAACGGCCACGACGGTGTGCCTGGTCCGCTACGGCAATGTGATGTGCTCGCGTGGGTCGGTGATTCCGCTCTTCATCAAGCAGATCAAGGAGCAGAGGCCGCTGACGGTCACAGTCCCCTACATGACCCGGTTCCTGCTGGCCTTGAGCGAGGCGGTGGAGTTGGTGCTGTTTGCGTTCGAGAATGCGGAGCAGGGGGACCTGTTTATCAAGAAGGCTCCGGCATGCACGATCGGCGACCTGGCCCTGGCGGTCCGGACGCTGTTTGAGGCGGATGTGCCGATCCAGTCGATCGGGATCCGGCACGGGGAGAAGATTTACGAGACCCTGGCCACCCGGGAGGAACTCGCCCGGGCGGAGGACATGGGCGACTATTTCCGCATTCGCAGCGACAACCGGGACCTCAACTACCAGAAGTACAAGCAGTACTTTTCGGAAGGCGACGTTCACGAGGCAGAGATTGAGGACTACACGTCGCACAATACCCGCCGGCTGTTGATGGAGGAAGTTGTGCGGGTAGTGGGAGGCCTGCCCCAGGTGCAGGAGGAGCTGGAGGAGTGGAAGATGACACGCCCGATTCTGCCAGATGCCGAAGTTTCCAGAGTGGTGCAGAGTTAGGTTCTGCGATCCAGGCGGTTTGATGCCGGGCACACAGTTCTCAGAACTCCGTTCGGAAACACCATGAGGCAGGGGGTATGCCATGCGAATCGTTCTTGTGACGCAATGGTATCACCCTGAACCGGTCAAGGTGATTTCCGGATGCGCGGAGGCTTTAAGCGAGTTGGGGCACGATGTTACGGTGCTTACGGGATTCCCCAATTATCCTTCGGGCAGACTCTTCGAAGGATATCGCATGCGTGTCTACCAGCGCGAGACGATCAACGGCGTGCACGTGGTTCGCGTCCCACTCTATCCGAGTCACGACAATTCGGCGTTCAGACGGATCCTGAACTACGTATCGTTCGCATTCTTCGCCTCGCTGTTTGGCCCATTCCTGATACGCCGTTCCGACGTAGTGCATGTTTACCTTTCGCCGCTGACGGCAGGCTGGGCGGGATGGATTCTCGGCCGATCGTGGGGAGTGCCCATTACCTGTGAAATTCAAGATATGTGGCCGGAGACACTTGCCGCCACAGGTATGATCCGCAGCGAAAAGCTGCTCCGTACAGTGGCGTGGTTTGCCCAACGGCTCTATGGGTGCACCGCCGCGATTCGTGTGATCACCGAGGGTTTCTCGGCGAACCTGCAGAAGAAGGGGATCCCTGCGGAAAAGATCCACGTGATTCCCAACTGGGCGGAGGCGTGTGACTGCAAGGCTATCGCGGCGGATCGTGAGTTGGCGTGCAAGGACGCTTTTTTGGGTCGTTTCACGATCATGTTCGCGGGCAATATTGGTGAAGCCCAACACCTGGAGAATGTGCTGGATGCGGCAGGACTGCTGCTGCAGATTTCTGAGATACAGTTTGTGTTCGTTGGCGATGGAGTTGACCTGGAACGCCTGCAAACGATTAAACGTGATCGCAAACTCGAGAACGTGCGTTTTCTGGGACGGTATCCGCAAGAGGAAATGCCGAGGCTCTTTGCGCTTGCCGACGTGCTTCTGGTCCACCTGAAGGATGATCCTCTGTTCCGCATCACAATACCCCACAAGACGTATTCGTACATGGCCAGCGGCAAGCCCGTTCTGGCTGCCGTGGGGGGGGACGTCGCGGAGACCATTACGCGTGCCCATGCAGGACTGGTGTGCGCGGCAGGTGATCCTGGTGCGCTGGCGGAGAAGGTCCTCGAGTTCTGGCGCATGTCGTCGGATGAGCGACAGTTGATGGCCGAGAACGGCAAGCGATTTGTGCAGGAAAGTCACAATCGAACTCACATTGCGACTCAGTTGTCGGGAATGTTGGCATCCGTTGTGCGTGCGTCAAGTCTCGACAATGGAGAGTCCGCGAAAGAACTCGCCTCTCGTGCTTAGCTTCCTAACAGTCTGGCCAGCATGCGTAATCCACGCCGTCTTCAAAGACTGAAACGCGTCATGGACGTGACCGGAGCGTCGGCGGCACTCATTGGCCTTGCGCCTTTGATGGTTGTGATTGCCGCGGCGGTGCGAGTGCTGCTGGGCAGGCCCGTCCTCTTTCGCCAGCGCCGTCCGGGCATTGCGGGCATGCCCTTCGACATGTTCAAATTCCGCACGATGACGAACGAGACGGACAAGCACGGCAAGCTGCTTCCTGATACGGATCGCCTTACCCGCTTCGGCCGGTTCCTGCGGAGCACGAGCCTGGACGAATTACCCGAATTGCTGAACGTATTGCGGGGCGAGATGAGCCTTGTGGGGCCTCGACCGTTGCTCCTGGAGTATCTTGACCGATACACTCCTGAGCAGGCACGGCGGCACGAGGTGAAGCCCGGTATTACCGGTTGGGCACAGATTAACGGTCGAAATGCCATTTCCTGGGAAGAGAAATTCAAGCTTGACGTGTGGTACGTTGACAACTGGAGCATCGGGCTCGACATCAGAATCTTGCTTTGGACCGTGTGGAAAGTGCTGCGGCGGGAGCAGGTCAGTGCTGCATCTCACGCGACCATGCCTAAATTCGAAGGTTCCCTGTCTGGAAAGAGGGACTCTGCGCAATAGGCAATCGCGCCGCTCAGGCTCACAGACTTGGCCTGCACTCAAGACGTCGACGGCGCGGGTCGTCTGCGTGGATAGTGTCCCGGCATAAGCTTGATGGCGTCGGGAGAGCGATCGGCTGGAGAGAACTATGGAAGAGGCAAAAGTGAGAAAGACTGGCGTTATGCAGACAGAGCGGATATACCTCTCTCCCCCGCACATGTCGCCGCGAGAACGCGAACTCCTGCTGGAGGCATTCGATTCCAACTGGATCGCCCCGCTAGGACCCAACGTCGACTTGTTCGAGCAGGAATTCGCTGCGAAAGTGGGTGTTTCTCACGCGGTAGCGCTGGCGAGCGGTACGGGGGGGCTGCACCTGGCGCTGCTGGTGCTGGGGATCGGCCGGGATGATGAGGTGCTCACATCAACTCTCACCTTTGCCGCGACGGCCAATGCGATCACCTATGTGGGCGCTCGGCCTTTTTTCATTGACAGCGATCGCGCTTCGTGGAACATGGACCCCGATCTGCTGGCGGCGGAATTGGAGAGCCGGGCAAAGCAGAACCGCCTTCCGAAGGCAGTGGTCGTGGTTGACCTTTACGGCCAGTGCGCCGACTACGATCGGATCGTCGAGACGTGCAGGTTGTACGAAGTGCCGATTGTCGAAGATGCGGCGGAAGCACTCGGAGCCACCTATCGCGGACGATCGGCGGGAAGTTTCGGCCTGTTCGGCATTTTCTCATTCAACGGAAACAAGATCATTACGACCAGCGGCGGCGGAATGCTGGTGACGGAACGGAAAGACCTTGCGGACCGGATCCGCTTTCTTGCCACGCAGGCCCGCGATCCGGCCCCCCACTATCAGCACTCCGAGATCGGCTACAACTACCGAATGAGCAATCTGCTGGCCGCGGTCGGTCGTGGCCAACTCAGCGTACTGGACAGCCGGGTCGAGCAACGCCGTGGGAACTTCGATTTCTATCGCGCAGCCCTCGGCGACCTGCCGGGCATCGCCTTCATGCCTGAGATCGCCGGCGGGCGGTCTACCCGCTGGCTGACGTGCATCACCGTCGATCCGGACCGGTTCGGTGCGACTGCGGAGGACATCCGCCTGGCATGCGAGCGTCAGAACATAGAGTGCCGTCCGGTGTGGAAGCCCATGCACCTGCAGCCAGTCTTTGCTGACTGCCGTATTGTCGGCGGAGCAGTGGCGGAGGACCTGTTCCATCGAGGACTGTGCCTTCCGAGCGGCACAAGCCTCACGGTGGATGATCGCCGGCGTGTGGTGAACGCAATTCGTTTCCCACACGGCCCTGATCGCAGGGGCGAATAGGATGACCGCATGGCTGCCTCGATCATCAACGCGGTCTGTGCTTGAACCCGTTGAGTGTGGAGTGTGGTGCACGAAGAATGAAGTCTGGTGTGGACAGCCGGCAACTACGTTGCCGAGAAGACTGGGTAAAACAGCCCGCCAGCCCAGAGCGTTGATGCGCCAGGCTGGCGGGTCTTGAGCGGCGTCTGATCGGGAGTTGGATCTCTACAGCCACGAACCTGTCATGTTGAGAGTGTACAAGTTGCCGACGGCGTCTGCTTCGTCGTCGCCCGAGCTATCACCCTCAATGGTCACTTCGTCGCCCTGCGACGCGAAATCGCCGAAGTAGAAATAGACGTAGAAGCTGCTGAGACTGTCAGTCAGATATCCCCAGCGATCTCTGGCAAGAAGCAGGTTTGCACCGCTTGAACCGGTAATTGCCAGCGTGTCATCTCCCCCATTTGAAAAATCCGCATAGACACGATCGAAAAGGTCGGCTCTGACCGTCCTGCCAGTGCTGGTATACGACATGCAGGAAGAAGATTGGTTCGTCGTGTACGTATAATGGTCATTGCTGTCGCTGTCGTAGAGGTAGGCAACATCGCCACCGCCATTTCCGGAACTGGTGACGTTTGCGAAGGAAAATGCGTAATTTTCATAGGTGGAACCAACCAAGGCACTGTACCTTTGAGTTCCGTAGAATCGATCGGCTCCCGCGGTTCCTGTGAAGGAGGCTATGTCATCGACACCGGCAGCCCCTCGGGAATACGCGCGAACATGTGGAAATCCGGTTACCGTGAGATCGATGTTGCCGTCGTTTCCCCAGTCCATTGTTGTTTTGTCACTACCAGCGACAACTTTGTCGACCTCCGGACTGTCGTACAGATAAGCCACATCATCTCCGTCGCTGTCGGCCAGGGCTATCTCCGAAAAGCCGAATGCATAGTTCTTATACGTCGCACCGAGCAGGGCGCTGTAACTTTGCGTCCCATAGAAGCGGTCGGCCCCCGCGGTTCCTGTGAAGGAGGCAATGTCATCGACTTCGGCTATCCCACGGGAATACGCCCGAACATGTGGAAATCCGGTTACCGTGAGATCGATGTTACCGTCGTTTCCCCAGTCCATCGTGGTTTTGTCACTAGCAGCGACAACTTTGTCGACATCGGGACTGTCGTACAGATAAGCCACATCATCCCCGTCGCTGTCGGCCAGGACTATCTCCGAGAAACCGAATGCGTAGTTCTCATACACCGCACCGACCAAGGCGCTGTAACTTTGCGCCCCGTAGAAGCAATCGGGCCCCGCGGTTCCTGTGAAGGAGGCAATGTCATCGACACCGGCAGCCCCTCGGGAATACGCGCGAACATGTGGAAATCCGG
>CAZLWV010000091.1:8131-27314 GCA_964563135.1 uncultured Planctomycetaceae bacterium | reverse complement strand
CTCCGAAAAGCCGAATGCATAGTTCTTATACGTCGCACCGAGCAGGGCGCTGTAAGCCTGGGTTCCGTAGAAGCGGTCATCGGTATCGGAACCAATGAAGCTAGCCGTGTCCGCGCCGCTTGAGATCGCATGTGCGGCTGCGTAGTCAAACCCACAAAGCGTCACATCAATTCCCCCCTCCCCGCCCCAATCCATCGTTGCCTGATCCGGGTCAGCCACGAACGCGTCGTCTCCATCACTGTCGTACACGTAGGCGCGGTTGTTTGCCCCCTCACCGGCATCGATGTAGATTGAGTCGACTCCATCGGCACGGTAGTAGGTGGTCTCAACGCCATTGAGCTTGACTGTGAAGTCTGTGCCGTCGGTGGTGACAACGATGACGTCGTCAAGGTTCCCGGGAACGTTGTCGCCGTAAATGACCTTACCGTACTTGTCCCAAGTCACCTCGTCACCGAGAGTGAGCTCGTTACCGGCGACGTCGGTGATTTCGGATGTGGGAGCCAGCGTGAGCACGTAGGTGCCGCTGGCGGCCGTCAAGGCGCCCAGGCCGGTAAGCTGGTAGCCGTAAAGGCCCGAGGCTGCGGAGCTGCCATCCAGGGCGAGGGCTTCAGAAACGGGCTCCAGCAACTCGACATCCTCCGTCCAGTCGACCACCTGATCGTTGAGGGTGAGCACCAGGTGCTGCAAGCCGAAGCCGACGACCGGCGCGTCGAAATCGATGGTGAGGGGATAATCGATGGCGGTATCTCGCGGGCCGTCCGGGATCTCGAGGGTGGCGAACGGATCGAAGAGGTCGACTTCGACCTCAAGGAACTCCGATTTGGCAACATTTCCGGCCAGATCGGTGACGACGGCTTCGCCAAGGCGGCCAATGCCCTCTTCCAAGGTGACCAGGACCTCATACCTGAGAGTCTCATCGTTCCAGTCTGCCGCCACCGCGTTCTCCTTGTCTCCATTGACGATCAGCTCAACGGTGTCGATACCACTACCCGTGTCGTTGGCCGAAATCGTGAACAGAAGGTCGGAAAGATAGGTGATGTTATCATCGGTTACGCGCGTGTCGTACGCCGCGTCGAGATCGATGCCGAGGTCGGTTGGGGCGGTATTGTCGATCGTCACGTCGATCGAAGGCGAACGTACCGGGGCCTTGCCCGTCTCTGTTACCTCCACCGCTACGGTATAGGTGCCCTCATCGACAAAACCCGAGGGAATAGTGAACGAGTAGTCTCCCGCGGCACTGGCCTGTGTTGAAACGACAACAGGAGTCTCGCCAACGTAGTATACGACCGGGGCTCCTTCTGCATACAGAACCACGGTGGAACTGGCGGGCGCCGTGCCGTTGAGAATAAGGTATCCGGCGCTACTGTTGGCCACGTCGGTGTTGGTGATGTTGTCCGTCTGTGAATAGCCGTGATCCGTTGCGGCATCAAGGTCCGGTGCTGAAAGGCCGCTTGCCGCCTCAAGGGCTTCGAGGGCGTTGAACAGGCCGTTGCCGGAAATGTTGTCGTAACCGGCCGCCCCCATATTGGTGGCGGTGGTGGTGAGGCAGGACTGGACAGCGGCGGGCGAGAGGTTCGGGTTGACCTGGAGCATGAGGGCGGCGATGCCGGCGGTGTAGGCGGCGGCGACAGAGGTGCCCACGTAGCCGGTGTAGACGTTGTCGACGGCGATGCCGTCGAGGCTGAGGCGGGTGGATCCGCTGACCGTGGAAGGTCCGCGGGAACTGTAGTTGGCGACTGTGCTCGGTGTGAGGTAGTTTGCCGTACCCACCGTGATCACGTTGTCGAGGCTGCTTGCCGTGGTGTCTGCCGCCGCGGGGCCAAAGATGGCATCGGTGGGAATGTAGCTGACTGATGCGCCTTCGGCACTGGTCGAGTTGGCGATTGGGTCGACAGCGCCGTCGATAATCAATTCAATCGTTCCTGAGGTAGTACCATACCAGTCTGTCACCTGGACTGCGTAGAGACCGGAGCCACCAGTTATTGCCACGTGTTCCCATGGATAGGCGGACGCAGTAGGCTGTACGGTCTCGCTGATGCCCACCGGATTCCTGTTCCAGGAATTGTCCTCGTATTTGTAGACGCGCAAGTCGAAGTTCTTTGTTGCCCCTCCCCAGGAATCGTTCCACTGGAGGTAAACGTCGAAACTCCCGGTGGCCGAAAAAGCCAGCAGGTCTGGCTGACTATTCGCGTTGCCAAAATTGTGAGCAAAATACGGGTCGCCCAACGGATCTGGCTCAGATACCGAGCTGTAACTGGCCTGATAGTGAATTTCGCCGTTGTCGCCAGCAGCGCTGATGAAGACGATGGGGTTGTACGTGCCGTCGTTCGTTACGGCGTCCTTGCCTGCAGTCACATATTGGGCCGCCTTGGCGGCGATTCCGTCTGCGAACCAGGGCTGATAGTAGATTCCCGAGGCGGCGACGATGATATCCACGCCAACATCCTGCAAGCCTGCGATGGCATCTCTCAGGCCGGTCTCTGTGGTTGCTGTCACTTTCTGCACGGTGGTGCCGGGAGCAACGTCAGTATCGCTGAGACCGCCAGCATACCTGATGACCGTCTCCATCCGATCGGCTTCGGCGGAGGAGGTGGCAATGACGCCGATCGACACACCGCTGCCGTTGATCCCGGGAAATGCGCTCAAGGCGTCATCGAAATTGAGTGCGTCCGCCCCGCCGCTGATCGACAGCAGTGTGCGCTGTTCGAGCTGCTCGATGCGCTGCAGGCGGTTTCTGGGACGCCGGGTGCGGGGCGCTGCGATGGAGCGAGCGGGCGAGGAAAAATAGCGCTGGGTGATGGACTTGGCCGCTTCGAAGAATCTACGCATGGCGTTCTCCCAAAAAACCGCTGTGCGGCAGCGCCGCGATGTGATAACTTAACCCCATGACCGAAAACTCGGTTACAAAACGCCGCTTGCGACGGGCCGAGTCACCCCTGCCGGCCAGCGCAAGCTCAAAGTTTGCTTATTGTGTAGAATAGGCAGAAAGGTGGAGAAATGTCAAATAATTGGATTGCAGGAGGTGATCCAAGGGGACGCGTTACGGGCGAAGCCAGTCACCTGGCCGGATGGTTGTGAAAGTCAGGGCCCGGTGGAGCGGGCCCCGTACTGGAACTGTGCAGGAGAATTCAACCAGGCAGAGCCGGTCCGGAACCTGCGGCCGCTGCCGGCAGTCTCTGCGAACCGGCTCGGGCTTTGGCGGTAATGGAACACGCCCGTGAGGGCGGCGGGCCTCGCCTGAGCCCACAGGCCAAGGCGCCGGCTCAGATGTAATTTTGGACAGGTTTGGCTGGCCCTCAGGAAGCAGCCGCTTCAGCAGCGGCGCCGAGGGTGGCACGCTCTGATATGGGATGCACGCACAGCACTACGGGAGGCTTCTCTGGCCGGCGTTTTGCGGTGGGGCTTTGGGCCCTGGTGCCGGTTTAGAACTCGCCGCGCAGGGGCTGTCCGTCATCGCGAATGCCGAGTTGCTGGTAAACGCCGATCTTGGTCCTGTCGTAGCCGGGTCTGCCTGTATCGGGATTGGAGGTGATCGTCTCGCTGACAAAATGGACGGACCCGTCGCAGAGCAGGAAGTTTGCCCCACCCGAGTGGTGGCTGCTGAACCCGTTGCGGCGAAAGGCCGGATCATCGGAGTTGAGGGGGGACTCCACATTGGCGACCGTGTGATAGATGCCGCTCGCATTGTTGGCCATACCCTTGGCTCCGAGCCAGGTGCCGGGGCCGGGCCAGAGTTCGTCTTCGCGTTCGCCGGCGGCGAAGACGTTGCTGGTGCCATCGAGGATATCGCGGAGTCCAATTGCGCTGTTGCCGAAGAACACGCCGTTGTTGGCAACCGAAGCTGGGGCATTGTAGAGTCCCATGCTGCCCATGTAGTTGGCCGTGGGGGCCTGGTACACGTTTCCGGCCCCATCGTCGAAGACTCTGGCAATGGCTGCGTCGGTGCCGGTGAGGTGGTCGTTGGCCGTGTCGGAGGGGCAGCGGTATCCGGAAATCACGGTTTTCAAGGCCTTGTCCAAGGCACCGTTGGGTGCTGCCAGGGCGGCGGTGATCTGCACGGTAAGGCCCTTGCTCTTCACCTGAACCGTGTCATGGAGAGGTCCCTGCTCGATGAAAGGCAGGAGCATGGCCGCCCAACCCCAATGTGGGGCCGCTGGAGCGGTTGTGGTGTAGAGATAGCCGGGGGGGAACTTGCCCATGGCATCGTGATAGCTGTGCAGGGCAATGCCGATCTGCTTGAGATTGTTGGTGCACTGGGCCCGGCGGGCCGCTTCACGGGCGGCCTGGACGGCGGGGAGGAGGAGGGCGATCAGGATGCCGATAATGGCGATCACCACCAGCAGCTCGACCAGCGTGAACGCTGCGTGGCGCCGCCGGCGCAAGAATGACGATTGATTTCCGGTGTTCATGAAGCCATCTCCCTCTGCCTTGAGCGCACAGAAGTGCGCAAACCCAATAGAATTGCCTTTTTTCTGTCCGAAGTTCCACCGCAACCCCCTTCGGGAGGGTACTACTATAGAATTCCAGTATAAATAGAGGTTGCCCGGATGCAAGCAATTTGGTGCATTTCTTGACGGAGAAGGGGGGGGAGGAAGAAGAGGGGCAGAGGACGGAGGACGGAGGACGGAGAGCTGTAGGACGGGTCTCCAGACCCGTCACAGGAGACAGGACGGGAGGCCAGGGGTCATTGGTCAGAGCCGCAGTAAAAAGACCCCGTTGGTTGAGTGCGCATCGCGTTGGGCTTAGAATAGTCTTCGGATGACCGGGTCCTGATTGGTGCTCGGAGTAGACTCGATGAAAACCGTGAGAGTCACCGGCAGCGTGGATGAGAATCATCGGCTTTTGGCACTCGTTCCCGCGGATATTCCCCCTGAACCAGTCATGGTCCTGATCGTTCCCTCGTCTGACGAGAAGATGAAACGGGAGATACTTGGGCAGATGCCGTTGCTCGCCAGTGGGCTGACGAATTGAGTGACCCGCGTCAGGACATCTACACTTTGGCCGATGGAGAGCCCGTCCGTTGAATCCGAACGACTTCACGCAGGTAATGTTGTCCGCCGTCTGGGTGTAGTTTTGCTCGACACGGGTTGCGAGATCCATGACAACTGCGAGCCATGCTGAACCTCTGATCCCCTGACCTCTGTCGCTCTGTCTCCTTTCTTGCTGACTCCTGACGGGCCTGGAGACCCGTCCTACAACAGGTCTGCTGACGGCCTGACGGGCCTGGAGACCCGTCCTACAGCAAGTCGGCTGACGGCTGACGGGCCTGGAGACCCGTCCTACAGCAGGTCTGCTGACGGCTGGCCTTCGCTCGGAGTTGTGGCGGGGGTGCTTGACGGGGGGCACGGTGCGGGTATGCTGCTTGTCGGCGCATGTTGTTGGCAGAATGGGTTTTGCAGCAGGTGGGATGATGGCGCGAATCGTGTACGGTGTGGCCGGCGAGGGATCGGGGCATTCGTCCCGCGCCCGTGAGATGGCAAGCCATCTGGTGCGGCAGGGGCATGTTCTGAAGCTCGTGAGCTACGATCGGGGCTACAAGAACCTGAGAGAAGATTTTGACGTCTTCGAGACCGAAGGACTCTGCATTGCCAGCCAGGACAACAAGGTCTCGATCGTCAAGACGTTTACCGAGAACATCCGGCGGCTTGGCGAGGGATATCGCAGTCTCCAGCGGCTGCGGCACGAGGTTTTCAAGGAGTTTCGGCCGGACTGCGTGATCACCGATTTCGAGCCCATGACGGCCTACCTGGCCAACCACTACGGGCTGCCGCTGGTGACGATCGACAACCAGCACCGGATGCGGTATGTGAAGTACCAGCGGCCACCCCACTCGCAGGTCGACGCCCGGGCTACGGAGGTGATCATCCGGGCCATGGTGCCGCGGCCCGACGTCTCGCTGGTGACCGCCTTCTGTTTCGGCCCGACGCGCAACGAGCGCACGTTTCTCTTTCCGCCAATCCTGAGGCAGGCCGTTCTGGAAAGGAGGCCTTCGGAGGGCGAGCACATTCTGGTCTATCTGACGAGCGGGTTCGATACGTGCCTGGACGAACTGAGGAGGTTCGGGCGTGAGTCGTTCGTTGTCTACGGATACGACCGCTCCGAGCGCGACGGGCCGCTCCGGTTCCGGCCTTTCAGCCGCGACGGTTTCCTCGACGACCTGGCCTCGGCCAAGGCGGTGATTGCCACCGCGGGGTTCACGCTGATCAGCGAGGCACTCTGCCTGCGAAAACCCTATCTGGCGATGCCCATGCAGGGACAGTTCGAGCAGGAGCTCAATGGTTTCCAGCTCGCCCAGGAGGGATACGGAAAGAGCCTGCAGGAGGTGGACGGCGAGGCGATCGGCGATTTCCTCTATCGTCTGCCGGATTATCGGCAGCGTCTGGAAGGCTACCGGGCCGGCGACAACAGCCAGATTAAAGCCAAGCTGGATGAACTGCTGGCCGACCAGTGCGCGATGGCCCGGCGTTTCCATGAAATGCGGAACCGGCAGTGACTCGCGGTGCCCCGCGCGCCGGCGCGTGGCGGCTGCTCAACACCGGATCGGCTGCTGGGCCATGCGGCGTCACGGAACAGTCGACTGGTTTGCCACCCTTCGCGTGTTCCACCTGGCGCGGTAGGCGCGAGTCTTCTCGTTGTCGGGATAGGACTCGTTTTCGCCATAGGGATAACCGCTCATGCCGTGGAACGGGAGCGGCTCGACCGTATCGGGAAAGGCCGTGCAGAGATCCATGTCCTTGCAGTAGGCGTCGCTCTTGAGCAGGAAGGTGCGGCGGTGCCCTTCGGGCACGGGGCCGAACGCGCCGGCAGGGAACCGGAGCGTGAGCCGCTCGCCCCGACCCATGATGACGTAGCAGTCGTCGGCCTCCGCCAGCAGTTCGCCCACCTCGCCGAACCGAGTGAAGTTGCCGGACATCAGTTTCCAGCCCAGGGCCCGGTCCACGTTGTGGTAGTCGTAGACATTGGGCATCTTGCCATCGGGCGAATACTCCCTGGGATAACCGAACGGCGACAGGCCGGCGGAAAGAGCAGGCACCTCCTGCACGCGAAGCGGCAGGTCTTCGTCGATTCCCAGATAGATACGGTCCCAATAGAGTTCCATGTTCGACACGATCCGCACTTTGCGGTCGCCGGGCCGGATCGCGCCGGTCACGTCCAAGGTCATCACGTGCTCCAGGCCGGCGGGGTATCCCGCTTCCGGCAGCACGTCGATCCACTTGCCGCCGCGCTCGACTTGAATGGTGGGAGCCTTGAGCGACATGCCGGCCTGGTAGGCGGCAAAATTGGTAGACGAATAGCCATATTCGACCCAGCCGAACAGGTACATGACGAGCTTTGCATCGGGGGCCAGAGTCTGCAGCCGATCGCCGAAGTCGAGTTCGACGAAGTGGGGTTCGGCGAAGCCCAGAAAACGCGAGTCGAGCCGGGTCGCTCCTGCATAGCGCCGGTCAACCGAAGCCAGCCGGTCGGTCACATCGGTGCCCTCGTGATCGATTGCCCGGGCGGCCTCGATCTTGTGCCGCGTGCAGAACAGTTCGAAAGGAGGCGGGGGGCAGTTGACGGGCATCATCTCATAGGGCCAGACCTCCGTATCTGCGGGATGATCGACCGCCACCAGTTTCGCTTCGTCGAAGTAGACGGTTTCTTCCAGCGGCTCGAGCACCTGGAGCACATACTGGCCATTCTGCGGTTCCAGCACGGGAATCGGCAGATACTCGGTTGGGTCGGGGGGCGCATACTTGCCGGGCGACAGGAAGAACCCGAGCCCCCCCACACCGGCGAAGTCGGCCACGAAGCGGTAGTGGGACCCGTCCCAGGTGAAAAGCGTCGGACAGGACGACGTCTTGCGCGGAAGCTCTTCGAGCGGCATGACCTGGTCGCCGGCCAATTCCATTTCCGCCTGGAGCACGGCGTCGGGCCAGAAGACTCGCAGCCAGTCGACCTTCTCGAAGGGCCCCAGTCCGGCGTGGATTCGCAGCGGAGGGGCCACGCCCGCTCCGGTGGGGACCCCCACGGTGAACTGCTGGACAAGCGTTCCGGTCTTGATCTCCACCCGGCTGCCAATGGCGGAATTGTTCGATCGGGCCTTATTGTCCTGCTGCTGAACACCGCGAAGGTCGAGTGCGAGCCAATGATTGCCTCTGGTGAGATTCTCAAACAGAACCGGCTTCTCGCCCAGAGGCAGGAGCAAGAGGTCGCACGCCCCACTGCCCGTGAAATCGGCAACCAGGCAGGCGGCGTTACCCGGGGTCCGGACTGCGTCCAGCACGATGCCCGCAGCGGCCGCCGAGGCATCCTGGAACTTGCCGGCCCCGTCGTTCAGGAGCAGGACGGGCCCGCGGGAGCCCCCGCGATGGGCATCGGCGATCATCAGGTCCAGATCGCCGTCATTGTCGACATCCACGGCCTGGCCGTTGGTGCCGCCCAGCTTGGAGAATTGGCTGGCGAACTGTTCATCGCGAACAAAAGAAAGGCGAGTTTCGTTCAAGAAAAGGTGGAGTTGTCCGTCACAGAAGACGACAACGTCCTGCCAGCCGTCCTGGTTCACGTCGGCCGACGTTGCGCCGATTACCTGCTCGACATCAAGACCGCCCGCATTTGCGTCCAGGACATGATACTGCCACACGCGGTCATTGACCCACACGATCGGCCTGCCCGAACCGGCCGGGAAAGCGATCATGTCCAGGTCGCGGTCGTTGTCGAAATCATCGTGGATCACCGTGCCGATCACCACAGCCGGAAACTGCACCCCGAGGCGTTCGGAAATCTCGGCATAGGATCCGTCGCGATTATTGTTGAAGACGAGGGACGGGGCCGGTTTGGTCGACTCGTCGGCGGGAAGTGATCCGCCCGATGCCCGAAACGCGAGCATGTCCAGGTCACCGTCGCTATCGACGTCGACCATGCGGGCGCACGATGTGAGCGCCGGGTTGTCGAGCGGCTGCTGGCTGTATGCCAAGGGAGTGAACGTGCCGCTGCCGTCGTTCTGAAGAAGCTGCGGAGCACCAGCGCGCCCAAGCCACAGATCCGGATCGCCGTCGTTGTCAACATCGCCCAAGCTCGGAGAAGTCACGTGATCACCCAGGTTTGCCCCGCGGACAAAGTTGCCCTTGCCGTCGTTGAGCCACAAGACGCAGACGCCGTCGTCCGACATTCCGCCCAGGCAGAGATCAAGATCTCCGTCGCCATCGACGTCGCCCGAGGCCGCCGCGGGCGCAGCGACCGAGCCTCCTTCGTATTTCCAGGTCGTTATCGATTCGTCGAGGGTGCGCGGCTGGGGCGAGAAGACCACGGCAGGCGCGGCCGTCTCCTTCGCGGCAGCCAGCGGAAGACTGTCGGCCCCCAGCACCTGGTAGTACTTGCCCGCCGAGCCATACACCTCCCGGACCGCGAAGGAACCGCCGGTCATTTCCGCCGCTTTGAGATCCTGAAACCGCTGAAACAACGCCTTCGCCTGGTCGCGTTGGCGATTTCGCTGGTACAGCAGACCGAGCCGGTAGATTGCGGAGATGAACCCCGGATCGACTTCGACGGCCTTTGCCAGCATCGCGGTACCCTGGTCGATCTGGCCTCCGTCGACAAGGGCCTGGCCGTACTTGTAAAGAACATGCGGATCGTTGGGATCGAGGTCCGCGACGACCTTGTAATGTGCGGCGGCCTTTTCGGCATCGCCCAGGTGCTCATACAGCATGCCCAGGCAATAGAGGGCGTAGGGGTCTTTCGGTTTGGCCTGGAGAATGGTCTCGAACGCCTCTCTGGCCAGATCCAGATGGGACTTCGTGCCCTCCGTTCCCTGTTGGTTCATGTAGGCCAGCCCGAGATTGAAACGGGCTGCGAGCCAATCGGGCCTGGCCTGCAGCACCCGGGCAAACTCCTTGGCTGCGTCGGAATAGCGATACTGTTCCATCAGGGCGGCGCCGCGATGGAAGGCCGCGACGAGGGCGAGTTGCTCGCTTGCCGAGGTATTCCCGCCGCGGGTCGGCTGAACCGCAGCGCCGCCAGACGCTGCCGGGCCCGTCGTCGTGGCCGGAGAATGCTCGACGGCCTGCTTGTCTGCCGTGCGATCCGCACAACCGCAGCCTGCGGCCACGAGAATGCAGCCCACGACGGCACGCCAGTAAGAGAAGAGCGTCTTGACTGAGAAGCGCATGGGCCATTCTCCAGATGTTTCAATCCGCGGTCGGCAATTGTCTATTGTATCGGGATGTGAGAAGCGAACCAAGCAGTCGCCCGGAGATCCTGAGGACCCGCCTCTGCCAGTGTTCACGCTGCCAGATGGGAGATGAGGATCTTCAAACCGATCGCAATCAGGATGCAGCCGCCGAGTCGCTCGGCCCACGGGCCCCAGCAAGGCCCGATCCGCCCGCCGAAGACAATGCCGATCGCGCTGAGCACACAGGCGACCAGCCCGATCAGAACACTCGGAAGCCAGACGGAGATACCGATCAAAGCCATGCTCAGCCCAACCGCGAAGGCGTCGAGGCTGGTGGCAACCGAAAGGGTTACCAGGCTCAGCCCGCGAGTGGGATCCAACGCAGGATCGAATCTCTGGCCCTTGCTTGCCTCTCGGACCATCTTGCCACCCACGTAGCCAAGCAGCCCGAAGACGATCCAGTGGTCCACCCGGTCAACCAGCGCTGCGGCGTCGCGTCCCACCAGCCAGCCGAGAATGGGCATCAGAAACTGGAACAGGCCGAAATGAAACGCCATCCGAAACGCATGACGCGGAGTGACTTTCGCCAGGCTCAGTCCCACGGCCAGCGAAACGGCGAATGCATCCATCGCCAAACCGAGCGATATTCCCAAAAGACTGAGCCAGCTCAACAGTGCAGCCTCCAAAACTCCGGCATCGCGGCAAAAGGATCCATTATAGCCATCGGGCCCCGCCAGAGGGAGCGGCAGCCTCGGCGCTGTCGGGCAGCCGGCCGCCCGATCGTCTGGCAGGCACCCAGGGCCGGTTTGCCTGGAGCGGCAGGACGCGAGCCGGAATGATCGCTACAAACCGCATCCCTTGCCGCGACTGCTGGGATCGTCGCGACGCGAATTCTCCCTGCCGCCGGCGCATCGCTCCCGGTGGGGGTTGATGTGTAATGATTATGCCAGAGCGGCCGGCAACAAAAATCGTCGAGCGTTTGACCACCCTGGAAACGTGTCCTATATTGTCACTGACTGGGTGTTTTTCTTGGCTTTTCCGACCAAGACGGCATCGACGAGAACAACGCCACTACTTGTACGACACGCCAACGGCGCGCAAAAAAAGCCCGAACGAGCGCGGCTGGAACGGAATCATCCAGCTCGGCACGGCGGAGCGTCCTAGGCCCTCAGGATTCTTGAAGCAGCGACCCGCAATGGAAGGGACTATGCGACGAACGCTTCTCTACACTGGCCTCCTTTGGCTGATCGCGGCTTTTCTCGGCCTCTCTGCCCCTCCGTCGATTTCCGCGCAGACCACGGTCGATCTCAGCGATCAGTCCACCGAGGTTGGCGAACTCCTTCGGCAGGGCCGCGAGCTCGAATTGGATCGCCGCTGGGCGGAGGCGCTGGGGCATTATGAAACATCTCTTCGGAAGTTCCCCTCGAACGAGACATTTCAGCGTCGCCTTGATTACACCCGCCTCCATTACGATGTCGTACGCCGCTGTGCGGATGAGAGCTATGGACGCCTGCTGCAGCGCATTTCGATGGACGAAGCCCTGAGCCTCTATTCCGAGGTTCTGCGAAAGATCCAGACGCACTACGTTGAGGTCCCGAACTGGAAATCGTTGGTCGTTCACGGAGTGAACGATCTGGAAGCGGCGATGAGCGAAGAAGTGTTCCGGAAACGCAACCTTCCGGCCGCCGACGATGCCCAGATCGACGAATTCCGTTACTCGATCCGGCGCATGATGGCTTCCGATGTTGTCCAGACTCGCGAGGCGGCAGTCGACTCCGTTTCCCGAATCGCCGATCATGCACGGCAGGACCTGGGGGCCGAGCCGGCAGCCGTTGTTCTCGAGTGCATGTGCGGTGCCACCAATTCTCTCGATGCGTATTCAACCTACCTGACGCCTGATCAACTGAACGAGGTTTACGCGCAGATCGAGGGCAATTTCGTGGGCCTGGGAATCGAGATCAAAGCCCGCGAAGGCACACTGGAAGTCGTCCGCGTCATTCCCAACAGCCCCGCCGAGAAAGCCGGACTGAACAGCGGCGACCGGATCGTGTCGGTAGACGACCAGGCGACTGGCGATCTCTCCACCGACAAGGCTGCAAGCCTCCTGCAGGGGGAGGCGGGAAGCATCGCCCGGCTGGTTGTCGTGTCGGGGCAGGATCAGATCCGGAATGTTTCGGTCCAGCGGCAGCGAGTCGATGTTCCCAGCATCGACGGGACCCAGATGATCGATCCTTCCTACGGCATCGGTTACATCAAGCTCACCTGCTTCCAGAAGACGACGGCCCAGGACCTGGACGTTGCACTCTGGAATCTGCATCGGGCGGGCATGCGGAGCCTCGTCATGGACCTCCGCGGCAATCCCGGCGGTCTGCTGATCACCGCGGTGGAAGTGGCCGACAAGTTCATCGAGAACGGTATCATCGTGACGACCAAAGGCCGGACGCCCCAGGAAGATCTCAGCTACTCGGCCCATGCCGTGGGCACGTGGTCGGTGCCGCTGATCGTGCTGATCGATGAGAACAGCGCCAGCGCGGCAGAGATATTCGCTGGCGCAATCCGCGATCACCAGCGGGGAAAGATCATCGGCACTCGCAGCTATGGAAAGGGTTCCGTACAAGGGATCTTCCCTCTCAGTTCTTACGAAGCCGGCGTGCGGCTGACGACCGCGCGTTTCTACTCGCCAAACGGACATGGCTACAGCCGTGTCGGCGTCGAGCCCGATGTTACGGTCCATCGCGTGGCCAAGGTGGTCGAAGGGGCCCCACAGGTCACCATCGACGATTACCTCGAGGCAGCCCTCCAGCACGCGCGGCGCTCTGTCGCCCAGCGTCAGTCGGAACCCCGCTGATCCGATTCGTCCGCCTGCCGAGAACACGCCACAGGCCGCCAGCGGTACTTGTGGAATTCTGGCAATCCTTGCCGATTGGGCGAATTCGGATGGAGTGCGGGCAGCTGCCGGGCGGCGATTGGCACTTGAGCGGTGCAGTCGATCTGCTAGGATGAAGCCAGTAGCGTCTGGCCGTCTTTTCGCCCGCATAGATTCTCCGACGCGATGTTCTCACGCCTCGGCCTGATGGTATCCCGCTGGTGGTTGCTCGTACTGGCCCTCTGGGTGAGCGCGATGGTGGCGGTGCGCGTCGGCGCACCCCGTTGGGACGATGTGACGCGCGACGGCGATTTCGCCTATCTGCCCAGCGAAATGCCCAGCTCTCAGGGGGAACGGGTTCTCGCCGCCGCCTTTCCCGAGACCCAATCGAAAAGCCAGATCGTTCTGGTGGTAGCCCGCCAGGGCGGACCGCTGCGACCGGAAGACTATCTCGTGGCGGACCGCCTTGTCGTCCGGTTTGCGCCCACCGGCGTCCCGGGCGATCCCGTCGTGGGTCTGCTCAGTCATCGAACCGAAGTGATCGGCCAGAAACTCCTGAGCGTGCCGGCGCAGCATGGCCAGGCGCTGCTGATTCTGCTGCAGCTTCGCAACGAGTTCATGGCCGTTGACAACATGCGGCTGCTGCGCAGGGTGGAAGACGCCCTGGAGGCGTTGCGGGCCGATTCCGCCTTTCCTGCAGGACTCCGTCTCGGAATCACCGGCTCGGCCGCGATTGGGGCCGACATGCTGTCGGCGGCCGAGGAGAGCATTCGCAACACGGAATGGGCCACATTCGCGCTGGTGCTGCTGATCCTCCTGGCGGTCTACCGCGCCCCGGGGCTCGTCTTCATACCGCTGCTGACCATCGGCGTTTCGGTTTTCGTGGCCATGGGCCTCGTTGCCCTCGCTACGCAGGTTTGTGCCGGGCTGGGCGTCAACTTCATGATCTACAAGACCACACGGATCTTCGTGTTGGTTATTCTCGTCGCGGCGAGTACCGACTTCTGCCTGTTTCTGATTGCCCGCTACAAGGAAGAGTTGCAGTGTGGCCTTGCGGCGGAAGCGGCGGTGCAGAATTCGCTTGCCAAAGTAGGAAGCGCCCTGGTTGCCAGTGCTCTGACCACGATCCTCGGGCTTGGAGCGATGGTTTTCTGCTCGTTTGGCAAGTTCCGCAACAGCGGACCGGCCATTGCGCTGTGTCTGATGATCGCCCTGTCCGCATCGCTGACACTCGCACCAGCCCTGCTTCGCGGGGCCGGGTTGGCGGTCTTCTGGCCCTGGGGAATCTCGGCGCGAGAAGCCCGTCCCGGTCGGCAGGAGGCCCCTTCGTCGGGCGACCGCCTTACTCAGACGGCGCGGTTCTGGGAATGGCTCGGTTGCCGGATTCTGGCACGCCCCGGTCGGGTCTTTGCCGTCAGCGTCATTCTCCTTCTTCCGCTGGCGGCGCTGGGGCTGCATACCGAGCAGACTTACGACTTGCTGAGTGAACTCCAACCCGACAGGCCCAGCGTCCGGGGGACTCAACTGCTTCGGCGCTATTTCCCGGGAGGTGAGATCGGTCCGGTGACCGTGCTGGCCTGTGACCCCAGGGGCGGACTCGACACGGAAGACGGCCTCTGGCAGCGGATCCAGCCGCTGGCCGAGCAACTGGCACTGTTTCGCCCCGATGACCTTCCCGCCGACGGCCCGCTCCCTATCAGCACGGTTCGATGCCTCACGGCTCCGCTCGGAGCAAGAGAACGCACGGGAATCCTCGGAACGATTCGCGACACGATGATCCGTCGCAACGACAAGACACGCAGTACCTACTTGGCCCAGGCGCCCGAGCACGAAGGAAAGGTCACTCGGTTCGACCTTGTCTTTGACTCCGATCCATTCTCCATCCAGAGCATCCATCTACTCGATCAGGTCGAGGACTATCTTCTTGCCCTGGCCGACAACCCTGATTCAGCATGGCATGGCGCTTCCTTCTACTTTGTGGGAACGACGGCCGGAATCCGTGACCTGCGATCGGTGACGGCCAGCGATCTGGTCCTGATCCAGCGGTTGGTGCCGATCGCGGTCCTGGCGGTCCTCATCGTCATTCTTCGCCGGCCATGGATCTGCATCTACCTGATCCTCTCGGTACTGCTGGGTTACTTCGTAACCATCGGTGTCACCGAAGCGTTCTTCCATTGGCTCAAAGGGGCCGACTACCACGGACTCGACTGGAAGGTCCCAATGTTCCTGTTCGTGATCCTTATCGCGGTCGGCCAGGATTACAATATCTACCTGGCAGCTCGCGTGTTCGAAGAACAGGAACGCCACGGTCGCGAGCAGGGCATGCATGTTGCCTTGACGCGAACCGGAGGGATCATCACCAGTTGCGGCGTGATCATGGCCGGTACCTTTGCCTCCATGGCTGCAGGAACTCTCAGCGCCATGCACGAACTCGGGTTCGCCTTGTCCCTCGGCATCCTGCTCGATACCTTCGTCATTCGCACCGTGGTCGTCCCCGCATTCCTCATCATCTGGCAGCGAATCGCCGAGCGTGATTCGAATCTCGATCAGCCTCCATCCACTCCCAACTCGACCAGCCTGAGGCGGCGGGCCATCGATGCGGCTTCGGCCGCGAACGGCCGTTTCACCGGTTCGTGAGCTGCTTCCCTCCTGCGGCATGACCATGGGCGTGGCTCGGCACCGCCACGATCAGGTGCAAGCGGGACGCGGCGGTCCGCTCCAGCGGAACATGGGCACCAGCTCTCCTTCTTTGGGCGGATTGACTGTGGGCTGGTATGGGGGGGACTTGAAGACTCACTGACTTGGGAGGCTTGTCTCGACAACGGTATGCCCATTCTGCGGACCCATGGGTCCGGTTTCCATTGGACGAATGGCAGAAGCTGGTGCCCGGATCCGTATTTGCTGTGCAGGGCGGCACCGATTGCCTGCGATTTGGGCACTCCATTGAGGAATCCGCGTCTTTTTGCCAGTCGAATGCATCGTGTAACGTATTGTAATAGAGTATGTTGCGTCAATTGTCTCTCTGATTCGGGCCGGATTCCGGCACACGGTTAGCGGTTTCCTCTCAGCCACGAAAGTGTGCTGCCCCACCCATGCAGCGGGACAAACGCCTTCGCTGTGTCCGTTGGCGGGCGCCTGCCTGGACCAAGGACCACCGCGTACAAAACTGCCGCCGCTCGACGGATGCCCCACGAAACGGGCAGTTGCTTGCGAGGCAATCCACCCCTTTTCACTCTCCACCTGAAGGAAGGAGTAGCCTGTGACTCCGAAAGAAGTATTGGCACTTTGTCGGGAGAAGGACGTCAAGGCCGTTGATTTACGGTTCATGGATTTTCCCGGCCTCTGGCAGCATTTCACGATCCCGGTCAGCAAGCTCACCGAGGACATCTTCGAGGATGGACTCGGTTTTGATGGTTCCAGCATCCGTGGCTGGCAGGCGATCAACGAGAGCGATATGCTCGTGGTCCCCCAACCCGAGACGGCCTCGCTTGATCCCTTCGCCGGGTTGACCACGCTCTCGATGATCTGCAACATCCAGGATCCGATCACGCGAGAGGATTACTCGCGAGATCCTCGCAACGTAGCCCGCAAGGCGGTCAACTACCTGAAGAGCACCGGCATCGGCGACACATGCTACATCGGGCCGGAGGCGGAGTTCTTCGTTTTCGACGATATTCGCTACGATCACGCGCCCAACGGATGCTTCTACTCGGTCGATAGCATCGAAGGCCAGTGGAATCGTGGACGCGATGAGAAACCCAACCTTGGCTACAAGCTCCGCTACAAGGAAGGCTACTTCCCCGTTCCCCCGGCCGATCAGTTGATGGATCTGCGCAACGAAATGATGCAGACCATGATCGATTGCGGGCTGGATGTGGAAGCGCAGCACCATGAGGTGGCAACGGCCGGGCAATCCGAGATCGACCTGAGGTTCAACGACCTGGTCACCATGGCCGACTCCGTGATGATGTTCAAGTACATTGTCAAGAATGTGGCAAGACGTCACGGAAAGGTCGCCACGTTCATGCCCAAGCCGTTGTTCGGCGACAATGGTTCGGGTATGCACACCCACATTTCCATCTGGAAGGGTGGAGAACCTCTGTTCGCAGGCGGCGGCTACGCCGGCCTGAGTGAGATCGCGCTCTACGCCATCGGCGGAATCCTCAAGCATGCCCCTGCGATCCTCGGCTTCAGCAGCCCGACAACCAACAGCTACAAGCGATTGGTTCCCGGCTACGAGGCGCCGGTCAACCTTGCTTACTCCCAGCGCAACCGCTCCGCTTCGGTCCGTATTCCCATGTACAGCCCGAGCCCCAAGACAAAACGTCTGGAGTTCCGTTGCCCCGATCCGACCTGCAATCCGTACCTGTCGTTTTCTGCGATTCTGATGGCCGCAATCGACGGAATCCAGAACAAGATCGATCCGGGCGAGCCGCTCGACAAGGACATCTACGACCTGGGGCCGGAAGAACTGGCTTCGGTTCCCAAAACCCCGGGCTCGCTCGAAGAGGCCTTGAACGCCTTGCGGCAGGATCACGACTTTCTCCTTCGTGGTGACGTATTCACCCCGGATGTGATCGATACGTGGATCTGGTACAAGATGGAGAACGAGGTTGATGCCCTGCGGCTCCGTCCGCACCCCTACGAGTTCTGCCTGTACGCCGATATCTGAATAGACTTGCACGATTCCAAGAGATCCAGACTCCGCCGCCACCCTTCGGGAGGCGGCCTGAAGGAGATGGCCCATTCTGGGAATCACGCAACCCGATCGAGAGGGCATGGCCGCGCGCAGCAGTTTCCCGCGGACCGAAGTCCCTTTTCACTCCTCAGTCTCAGGCAGATGATTCCCGGTCGGGCAGCGGCGATCTCTCTCCCCCCGCATCGCCCTGCCCGACGACCGGGAAACCCCGGTCGGAGGTGTGCCACTTCCGTGGCCATCGATCCGCTTGATTGGGCCTCCTGTCAGTAGTCTGCCCACGTCGCGGCGTCGAGCGGCAAATTCCGCGGCTCCAGGCCGCTTCTTGTTTCCGGTCTCCGGCCGGCAGCCAAACCGGTAGTATTTCACCCCCTTCCTCCGGGCCGGGCGGCGCCGGCACCTGTGGCACCGGCGCGGATTGACAGGCTCCGAGGGGCATCGTAGGCTACCGGTTTCTCGACAGAACCACACGGCCAGGAGCAGCAAGAATGCCCGAGACGCGCGTCGCTATCGTTACCGGGGGATCGCGGGGAATCGGCCGGGGAATCTGCGAGGAACTGGCCCGCAGGGGACTGGCCGTGGTGGTGAACTATGCAACACGCCCCGATGCAGCCGAGGAGGTGGTTGCTGGCATTGCCGCCGCCGGCGGACGGGCGATCGCGGTCAAGGCCAACGTTGGCTCGCCCCAGGATCGGCAGGGACTTGTTGCTCGGGCTCTCGAGACTTTCGGACGGCTCGACGTGCTGGTCAACAACGCGGGCATCACGTCTCAGGGCCGCAAGGACGTGCTTGAAGCGACCGAGGCAAGCTGGGATGTCGTGTTCGACACGAACCTCAAGGGCCCATTCTTCCTCACCCAATTGGCCGCCCGCGAGATGATCCGGCTCATCGGCGAAGGCAAGATTCTGTGCGGCAAGATTGTCAACATTTCTTCGATTTCGCGATTCGCCGTATCGACCAACCGCGCGGATTACTGCATGACCAAGGCGGCAATCGGCATGATGACGAAGCTCTTTGCGCAGCGTCTGGCCGACGAGCGCATCAACGTCTACGAGGTCAGCCCCGGCGTGATCGCCAGTGACATGACGGCCCCGGTCAAGGAGAAATACGACAAGCTCATCGCCGAGGGCCTCTGGCCGATTCGTCGCTGGGGGCAGCCCGAAGATGTGGCCAAAGCCGTGGCCGCCATCGTCGAAGACTACTTTCCATTCAGCACCGGCGACACTTTCAACGTGGATGGCGGCTTCCACTTCCGATCGCTCTAGCCCGCTGGACCCCGTGGGGCAGGGGGCCTGACTGGCGGTGCGACCGGCAGTGTGCGAGACTGCAAGCCCGTCGGCTGCCAGGAATGAGGGGCCGCTTCGGCCCGGCACCGGCCGCCCGGCGGGAGCTGCACTCGCCCACGAACTACCGGGTGTCGCTCCTGGAGAAGACCATGTCGGATGCGTCCCACCTCGACAACGCTGGTATC
>CAZLWV010000091.1:0-8121 GCA_964563135.1 uncultured Planctomycetaceae bacterium | reverse complement strand
GGTTCCCATCCATCGCGTGCACACGCTCATCGTCGGCAGTGGGGCCGCCGGCCTCAACGCTGCGGTGCAGCTTCGAGCCGCCGGCCTGGAGGACCTGCTGATCGTCACGGAGGGATTGGCAAAGGGAACCTCGATCAACACCGGCTCCGACAAGCAGACCTACTACAAGCTGTCGCTGTGCGGCGACTCGTCGGACTCCCCCCGGGAACTCGCCGAGACGCTCTTCGACGGTGGCGGCATGCATGGGGACCTGGCACTCGTCGAAGCCAGCGTCTCGTCTCGCGCATTCCTGCACCTGGTGAATCTCGGCGTTCCCTTCCCTCGCGACGCCTACGGCCAGTTCATCGGCTACAAGACCGATCACGATCCACGCCAACGGGCGACATCCATCGGTCCCTACACCTCCCGGGAAATGTGTCGGGCGCTGATTCGCCAGATGAGGTCACTCGGTATCCCCGTTCGGGAAGGGCGGCAAGTGGTCTGTCTGGCCACGCTGGATGAAGACGCGGGCAAACGCGTCTGCGGGGCGATTGCCGTCACGGATTCGGGCGGACTTGAAGCCTATCTTGCCGAGAATGTCGTCTTCGCCGTGGGCGGACCGGGCGGGCTCTACAAGACGGCCGTCTACCCCGCCGTCCATACCGGTGCCATTGGAGTGGCCTTCATGGCCGGGGCGGCGGCACAGAATCTCCCCGAGTCGCAATACGGTATGGCCTCGATCAAGCATCGCTGGAACGTCTCGGGGACCTTCATGCAGGTTGTACCAAGAGTGATCAGCACGGCAGCCGATGGTGCCGGCGACACGCGGGAGTTCCTGGGTGATTACTTCAGTTTGCCCGGCGATCTGAATTCCAACGTGTTTCTCAAGGGCTATCAATGGCCGTTCGACTCGCGCAAAGTGGTCGGCGGATCCTCGATCGTGGATATCCTGGTCTACATCGAGACGGTGCTCAAAGGACGTCGCGTGTTTCTGGACTATCGCTGCAATCCCAGGGGATTCCGGTTCGAGGACCTCAGCCGCGAGGCCCACGACTACCTCAAGAATTCCGACGCGATGCTGGCGACGCCCCTGGAGCGGCTCAGAAAGATGAATCCCGGCGCGATCCAGATCTACCAGGAGCACGGCATCGACATCTCCGTTGAACCCCTGGAAATCGCCGTCTGTGCCCAGCACAACAACGGCGGTCTGGCCGCCAATCACTGGTGGGAGTCGGTCAACCTCCGGCACCTCTTTCCCGTGGGGGAGGTCAACGGTTCCCATGGTGTCTACCGCCCCGGTGGCTCGGCGCTCAACTCGGGCCAGGTGGGAGCGTTTCGGGCGGCCGAGTTCATCGCCAATCGCTATGCCACGTGGAGTCTCTCTCACCAGAGGGCTCTGGCTGCCCTGCAAGACGAGTTGGCGGGTGTGCTCGCCTGGCTCGATCGCTCTCGGTCGGCCCCCAGAAGTTGGCAGGAAGAACGTGGGCAGTTCCAGACTCGGATGAGTCGGTCCGGCGCGCACATTCGGCGCCAGGTGGATCTCGCACAGGCGGTGACCGAGGCATGGGAGCAAGTCCGAAGGCTTGAAGAGACGGGCTGCCGCTATGCCGATGCCGTCGATGCCGCCGAGGCCCTGCGTACCCGGCAGCTCGGATTCGCCCATGCGGTCTACCTGGAGGCGGTACGATTCGCCGTTGCTGCCGGTACCGGCAGTCGTGGTTCGGCGATGGTGCTGGACCCATCGGGCGCTGTGGTCCATCCGGGGCTGGACGATACCTGGCGAATCGCTCCCGAAAACACCGGTTTCCGCAGCCAGGTCCAGGAAACGCTTGTTCACGGTTTGGGGAATGTGGAGAACCGGTGGGTTCCGCGGCGACCGCTCCCCCAGTCCGATACGTGGTTCGAGACCGCCTGGGCCCGTTTCCGCTCCGGCGAGATCTATGATCTCTGAAGCACCCAACTGAAACGCAAGCCGGGGCCGAAAAGCCGTTCCGCTCCACATTCGTCCCTGCCGACCCCCTCGCCGATCTGGTGATGTGTCGTAAATCGTTTTTGCAGGGGTAGTTACGACACTCTGGCTCCCATCCGGCTGTGCCCCGGGTCACACGTGTCGACGCTGCGGCGACTCATCGCCGCCCGACGTAACGTCTCTCCTGGCCTGGACTTCGTGCCTGGTCCTTCCTCGGCACATGGCTGTCAAACTTCACGGTTTGCAGGGGCTGCATCAACTGTAGCGGTTATTCCTAATATTCCGATTTCGCAGTGCCGATGAATCCAGAAGACCACGGTGTTTGTACGGTCCTGTCAAGAGCGATTCTGGGCCGGGCTCGTGGGTATCGGTCGGTTTCTTGGGGGGCGTGACGATTCCCTGGAGTGAGGTCCGTGATCACGGGCCTTTGTTCCATGGGCACCCCGCCAGACACAGCTCGCAACCGATCTCGACAGGCAAGAAACACGGAGGACACCCCGTGCCTCGACCACGACTGTCACAGGCTGGTCCTGTGCTGATCCTTGGATTGCTCATCACCAGCGTCGGCTGTGGCATGTGCAACCCGCGACATGGGATGATCCTTCGCGGAGACTGGTCTCTGGAATTGAACCGGGTGCCGTGGCTGAACTCAAGGACACAGAACTACGATGAAACGGGGGGAGACAGTTGTCCTGCCGGGATGGCGGTCGAACCGGTCCCGTCGGCTGCTGCCGCCGCGGCTCCAGTTTCCTGTCTGTCGTCCATCGGGCGTGGTTGCCCGTCCCGCGGGCTCGGGTGCCGAACCTGTGCACCGCCGGGGGCTGCTGATTCGACATCTCCCGCCCAGCAACTGGCCTACAGCCGTTTTCATCCCGTCCCCACCCGGCCCGTGTTCACGCCCTGGAATTGCCCCACGCCTGACCCGCAGACTCGTGCTCCGCAGAATGGGCCACCTTCTCAGGAGCAGCCGCAGCGCGAGGTGATCCCGACCCCCGAAGTATCGCAGTCTGCCGTGAAGCCGACAACGGCCGAGGGTGCCGTCACAAACGCGTGCTGGGTCTTTCAACCGTGAACT
Organism: uncultured Planctomycetaceae bacterium; assembly: GCA_964563135.1. Taxonomy (GTDB): domain Bacteria; phylum Planctomycetota; class Planctomycetia; order Pirellulales; family Thermoguttaceae; genus JAAYAY01. The sequence continues at coordinate 5,098 of CAZLWV010000091.1, read as the reverse complement.
CGGAACAACAGCCACTGGACTCTGGGGCGATGACGGAGCATGAGTGCCGCTGAGGATCCGTTTCCTCGGACCACCGTTTGAGGGGCGACTCCAGAAGGAGCCCGTCGCACACGACGTCGTCCGTGTTTCACTCGACATGCGACAAGGATAAGAACATAGAGGGGGAGATTGTGAGCAGGCAGCCAGAGAGGCCGGGCAGGTATCGTTGCAGAGTGACGGCGGCTCAAGGAATCGCCGATCATCGTGTTTGGGAAGCTGGGAAGGCTGTACGGGTTCGATCTGCCAGTTGTGAAGGGATGTATCGACCGTAGCCGATTTACCAAGGGCACCGGTTATTGCGGTTGCAGGCACAAAGCACATCCTGATGGGGAGTGCTCTGATTGCCGCTCGATCGGTGGGCCGAGAACTGAACCGTAATTGACTCGTTCGAGATCAGACGAGGCAGTCAGGACGCTGCCTGCATCTGCTCCGAGCCGTTCCAGCCACGAAATCAACTCCTATGGTATCTCGCCTCACCTGCTTGCCGCCCATTCTACGACCGGCAGCCGTGACTTGTTCGTTCGCTCTGGGACTGCTCTGTCTCGCCATCCATCCGAACTCGGCTTCGACTTCCGAGTTGCGCAAAACGCCCGTCGTTCGCGCAATTCAGTCGGCGACCCCGTCGATCGTCAATATCCGTGGCGAAAAGACCGTCGCGGAGACGGCCCAGTACGGCGATTCGGATGCGGCGCGGCGCGTGAACGGTATGGGAACCGGTGTGGTCATCGACCCTCGGGGCTACATCGTCACGAACCATCATGTGGTCAAGGGAGTCCGGCAGATCCTGGTCACTTCCGTGGCCGGGCAAGAGTATGTGGCCGGGCTCATTGCCCATGATCCGGTAACCGATCTGGCGATCATCAAGATCAGCCCCACTTCCCCCATGCCCGTGATCACGATCGGCAATTCGTCCGACCTGATGCTCGGCGAGACGGTTATCGCGGTGGGAAATGCATATGGATACGAAAACACGGTGACGCAGGGCATCATCAGCCAGCTCCATCGTGCGGTTCAGGTCAGCGACGCGCAATTCTACGAAGACCTGATCCAGACCGATGCGAGCATCAATCCGGGCAACTCCGGGGGCCCCTTGCTCAATATCGACGGCGAGATGGTCGGCCTGAACGTGGCGGTCCGGGCAGGCGCTCAGGGGATCGGCTTCGCCATCCCAATCGACAAGGTCCTGGCGGTCGTTTCCAGACTCGTCGAAGAACAGGCCGGATGCCGCCGGCGCTACGGACTGGAACTCGACGACGAGGGCAGTTCCGACGCCGATGGCCTGAAAGTGAAGTCGGTCTATGCCGACAGCCTTGCCAGCCAGGCCGGGCTCCAGTCAGGCGACCGCGTCCTTCGCGTCAACAACGAGACGATCCGTCAGCCCCTCGACTTCCACCGCACGCTCCTCGGTCGGACCGGCGAGGAATCGCTCCGGCTGCAGATCGTGCGAGAGGGGGAGACCCTCGAGGTCGAACTGAACACGGCCGAGACTTCGACAGCCGCCAGTCCGGCTGCCGCCACCAACACGCATGAACTGGCCTGGAACCTGCTCGGAGTCGAACTGGAACCAGTCCCCACCGAGGTCTTCCGGCAGAAGTTCCGTACGCGTTACCGCGGCGGCCTGTCGGTCCAGCGAGTTCGCCCCGGAAGCCCCGCTGCCGAACAGGGAATCCTGGCCGGCGACATCCTCGTGGGCATGCACATCTGGGAAACCATCACCATGAAGAACGTGGCGTACATCATGAGCCGCCCGGATTTCGAGCAGTTCACCCCTGTCAAGTTCTACATCCTGAGAGACAACGATGTCCTCTATGGCCATCTCCCGGTCAGCATGAAGCCGACCCAGCAGCGCTGATTCTCGGTTCGCCTTTTCCCAGCCGCCGGCACGGCAAGCCTGCGGTGTCGTCTCCCGCCGGGGATGATGAGGAAGATCGGTTGCCGCTTCTCGGAGATCCGCACGAAAACGAAGGAGCTAACCACGGGCACAGAGACTGCGAGATGGGCGGTTCTGTGATCGGCTATCAAACTTTGCTCAGTCCCAATCCCGCAAGGTCCTGTTTCGACAGCCTTTGGGCGGCGCAACGACCCAGACGCGCCGCCCCCCGTGGCCGTGGGGTGACCGGTTCGGTATCCTGGAGCCTGTTGTGCTCCACTCGTCAGCCGAACGGTCTTCCATGGAAACCCAGTTGATTGCCCAGCTCCGGCAGCGTCTGCCTTCCCATCCACTCCTCAAACTGGGAATCGGCGACGACGCAGCCATCCTCGATGGAGCCCAGGGGCGAGATTGGGTCGTCACTGTCGACATGCTCACCGATCAGGTCGATTTCCTCCTCGGCCAGGTCGATCCCCGACTCGTGGGCCGCAAGTCGCTGGCCGTGAATCTCAGCGATCTGGCTGCCATGGCCTCTCGCCCTGTGGCGGCCGTTGTGGCCCTTGCCCTCCCTCGCACTGGCGGCATGGAACTGGCTCTCGCCCTGTACGACGGGATGATCCCCCTGGCCGAACAGTTCCAGATTGCCATCGCCGGTGGCGACACCAATAGCTGGGATGGCCCGCTCGCTGTGAGCATCACGGCCATCGGAGAGGTTCTCTCCCACGGTTCTCTCCGGCGGCGCGGTGCCCGCCCCGGCGATCGGATCCTCGTGACCGGCAGCTTGGGGGGAAGCATCCTCGGGCATCATCTCGAATTCCAGCCCCGCGTCGAAGAGGCCCTCCACCTGGCCGAGCGGTACGAACTCCATGCGGGGATCGATATCAGCGACGGGCTGTCGCGAGACTTGGCGCACATCGTCGAGGAGAGCGGTTGCGGCGCCGTGCTCGATCCGGCCTGCATCCCGATCTCAACCGCCGCGGTCGAGCTGAGCCGTCAACTGGCCGACGGTCGTACCCCGCTTGACCATGCACTCTCCGATGGGGAAGATTTCGAATTGATCCTGGCCGTTGGTCCCGAAGATGCCCGGCGCATGCTCGCGGAGCAGCCCCTCGATGTGCCGCTCACAGACATCGGCCGATTCATCAACGGGCCGGGATTATGGCAGGAAGACTCGCAGGGAAACCGGGTGCCGCTCCCCGTGCGCGGATTCGAACACCGCTTCCGGTAACCCCCTGCGACACGATTCTGCTGGGGCCCGCACCGACACGTCGCCGCTCCACATCACTTCAGCCCATGCTCCGGCAGGCTTCGAGGATTGTGATGACCGAATTCCAGTTCCAAGCTGACAACGAAGCCGAGACTTTCCGGCTCGGAGCCGCCCTGGCCAGGCACCTCCCCAACGGATCGGTCGTCGCCCTTATCGGCACGCTGGGGGCAGGGAAGACGCGGCTCGTGCAGGCGATCGCCGAAGGCTGCGGCGTCGGGCGCCGCGATGTCGTGAGCCCCACCTTCGTCCTCGTGCACGAGTATCCGGGTGACCGGATGCTCTACCACATGGATGCCTACCGGCTCAAGGACGAGGACGAATTCCTCGAGCTCGGGCCCGAGGAGTACTTCGAGGGGGACGGCATCACGCTCATCGAGTGGGCCGACCGGGTAGAGGGCTGCCTGCCTCGGCAACGTCTGGAAGTCCGCATCGAAGTCACCGGGAGCGAAACGCGGTCGTTCCAACTGGTTGCGTGGGGCAGCAAGTACGAGGCGGTGCTGGACGGCCTGAAATCGTCGGTGGGGGAGAAATGAGGTTCGTGGCCATGTCCCGCGCTGCAGATGTGACTGCCTGACAGCCGGCCCGATTCCGGGCGATCTGGCAACCGCCTTGCCGACCGGCTACAATCGCGGGAGTCTGGCTGGCCGTTGAAATGACCGTGCCGCTGCTTGCGGGCAAGCAGGTGCAGGAATCGTCGCGGGCAGCCTTGCATCGCCTGCCGGGCTGGCAGGGTACACCATCCAGCCGTGCGCTGAGAGCACAGATCAGAAGGGGGAAACGCAATGGACCGGCGAAATTTCATCTCAGAACTGGGACGTATCGCAACCGCTTCGAGTGCGGCATTGGCTGCCATGGCCGGCACGTCGGCCGCCCAGGATGCAACGCCGGCGGCAATGCCCACCATCGCCCTGGGGCCACGGCGGATCACCCGGCTCGTGGCGGGCTCCAACCCGCTCCTGGGTTACTCCTACCTGGGGCCCCACGCAGACAACGCGATGAAGGAGTACTATACGCCGGATCGGGTCGTAGAATTCCTCCTCGATTGCGAACGGGCCGGAATCAACGCCCACCAGTTCTCGTTTACGCCCACCGGTGACTCCCCGAACATCATCCGCAAGACCCGCGAGGCCGGCTCCAAGCTGAACTTCTTCTGCCTGGCCCGCAATCCCGACGAGGTCCGGCAGGCAATCGACGCCGTGGATCCTTTTGCCATGGTCCATCACGGCGGGGTGACCGACAGCCGGTTTGCCGAAGGCAAGAGCAGCCTGGTTCACGACTTTGTCAAGGCAGTCCACGACGGCGGCCTGCTGGCCGGCGTCTCGGCCCACAATCCCGACTGCATCAAGCAGATCGCGGACGAGGGCTGGGAGGTCGACTTCTTCATGACCTGCTTCTACTTCCTTACCCGCAAGACCGCCAAGAAGACGGGCGAGCCGGTTCCGGAGCCGGAACTGCTGCACGTGGGGCACTACCCGTTCTACCGCAACGATCCGCTTGCCATGACCAAAGTCGTGCGCGAGGTCGACAAGCCCTGCCTCGGATTCAAGATTCTGGGTGCCGGCCGCAAGTGTGCCAATCAAGACATGGTGAAGGAAGCCTTTCGTTTCGCCTTCGAAAACATCAAACCCACCGATGGTGTGATCGTGGGCATGTTCCCCAAGTACTTCGACGAGATCAAGGCCAACACCGAGTACACACGATCTCTCGGCGGCTGACGCGACAAGCGGTAACTGGAGAACGTCTCTGGTTTGTACATGCGACTGAAGACGATGCCACGAAGATCGTTCAGCACCCAGCCGAAGGCGCCGGTAAGGAACATGGCCCCCCCACCTTCGCCTGAACGCTGACTCGGGTTGCGTGATTCCCGGAATGGGCCATCTCCTTCAGGCCGCCTCCCGAAGGGTGGCGGCGGAGTCTGGATC
>CAZLWV010000090.1:0-33715 GCA_964563135.1 uncultured Planctomycetaceae bacterium | reverse complement strand
CGGGTTCTGCCGGGGCGGCAGCCGGAGCAGCAAAGGGATCGGCGGCAGCGGGAGCGGCCGGTTCTGCCGCGGCGGGCTCTGCAGGAGCAGCGGCGGGAGCGCCAAACGGATCGGCGGCAGCGGGAGCGGCCGGCTCTGCCGCGGCGGGCTCTGCAGGAGCCGCGGCGGGAGCGCCAAAAGGATCAGCGGCAACGGGAGCGGCCGGAGCGGGTTCGGTTGCAGCCGGCTCTGCAGGAGCGGCGGCCGGTGGAGTGGCAAAGGGGTCGTTTGTTGCGGCGGGCGCCTCGGCCGGCATTGCCGGGGCCGGGGCCGTGTCAAATGGAGCAGCGGCGGCTGGTGCTCCGAAGGGGTCGGTCGCTTCTGCGGGAGCAGCGGGCTGGGCTGGAGCCGCGGGGGCGGGCTCGGCCGCAGCAGGTTCTGCCACCCCGGCCGGCGCGGCTTCTGGGGTTGCGGCCCCAGCGTCACGCGTTGCGAACGGATCCTCGTTGCTGCCCGCGGCGGGTGCGGGAGTTCCTGCCGGCACTGCCGGCGCTTCGTCGATCTGACGCTGCAGGATCTCGGCCTGTTTGGCACGCATCTGGCCGTACATTTCGCGGCGGCGTTTCATTTCCCGTTCGAGGGCGGTTGCCCGTGCTTCACGGCGATACTGCTCGACGAGAATCCGCGAATCACCCTGGACTCGTTCCAGGGCGCGGGGCACCTCGTAGTTCGAGGCAGTTTCCTCGGCCTCGAGTTTGGCGCCCTTCTGGAAATCGGTCTGGGCTTCATCCTCCCGGCCAAGCTGGAGATAGCACAATCCCCGGAAGTAGAACGCCCTGGGATCCTGGCTTCCGGCGTCAATCGCTTTGGTCAGGTGTTCGTAAGCGCCCACAAAATCTTGAGAGTAGTAGGCGTGCACTCCCAGGCCATAGAGCTGGCCGAACATCGCCTCTTGGGCGTTGGCCATGGGAGCAAGAAGGAGGGTGATTCCTCCCACAAGAAAAGCGAGTCTCCGAACCATAACAACCGACTCCTACCAGCAGAAACGGAGGGCCCAAACGGGCGAACCACCAGGCTGAATCGCACCAGTTCACCCGAATCGCTCTGACGCCCGTCCACCATGACTATGGCCAGGAGCGGAGAAAATTCGATCCCGATCCTCGCGGCTCATGGTTCCTCATGCTCCCAATGCCGCGAAGAAGCGCTAATGGCAATCCTAATCCGGGTGGTTGGGAATTTCAAGCAAACTAGGCGGTGTTTCCGATCGTGACGTCGGGCAGCGCCTGAAGATTTGGATCCCGCCGCAAGAGGGGGTTGAGAGGCGGTGTCGTCGGAGAATACGAGATTCCGTGGGAGACGACGGCGCGTTCGGTCCTGGAACCTTGCGTGACGTCGTCTCCCCGGTCTCGTCAGACGCGGGTCGAGCTCGAGCCAGGCAGAGTTGAAAAGCGGTGACCCAGACACCTTACGAGGGAAGCTTCCTCGCGAGTTTTCTGGCTCCACCCAGCATGTTCTCGACGGTAGGTTCTTGCCAGCACACAAGTACCCCGGTTCGCGATGTTCAGCACCGCGCGAACCGGCAACCTTGCGTCTTTTTGTCAGAAGGCACCCATCCTTCTTATCTGTGCTATCTATCGCATCTGCCCCTGATCGATCTTGGCGGAAATGCGGGCATTTCCGGGATCTCTTGCCCGGTCAACGCTTCTTGTGACGATCGTATCGATTGGAGTGGGCATGAGGCCACTGGCGGGCCTGAATCGGCTCTTTGGCGAGAACCCGCTCGATAGAGGGGGAGTTTTTCTTGACGCTTCCAGTTTTGCCCAACTATACTAAGTTACATTCGAAGCGTTGTAGCTCTCCTCAGGCGAATCTGACCCATGAAAACGACTGCACGTATGCGTTCCTGCTGGACCGGTCTATGGGCGGCAGTGTTGGTGACCATCCTGGCCTGTCCGTCTTTCGGGCAAGCTGGGGTGGCGGCACCGGCCGGGGGCTTGCCGCGACAACTTGCGGCAGGGGTGATGGAGACGATTGCGCCCGACGTGCAGGCCACGGACACGGTGAGTGTCGACAATATCATGGAGCTGGCGGCAGCCGACCCGAATTACGATTTCGCGAAGAACGTGCGTTTTCGCCGGGATATCTGGTATCTCCAGTTCAGTTTCAAGCCGGTTCGGCTGGTCTGGGTCGACATTCCGCAGACCGACGGGCACATGAAACGGGAGCTGGTCTGGTACCTGCTGTATTCCGTAACGAACCATGGCGACGGGCTGACATCGGTCGCGCAGCCCAACAAGACCTACCAGGTATCTCCTGTGCAGAAGCCGGTTCGTTTCATTCCCTCGTTTGTGTTGCGGGCCAACGATGCTGAGGTCGATCGGGAGTATCCGGAGAAGGTCTTGCCTCTGGCTCTGGGATTGATCGAGACTCGCGAGCGACCGGGCCAGAAGTTGTTCACGTCGGTGACCATGCCCAAGGAAGAGATTGCCGTCGGCGAGACTCGCTGGGGTGTGGCGATGTGGGAGGACATCGATCCTCGGGTGGATTTCTTCTCGATTTTCGTGGCGGGATTGACGAATGCCTATCGTTGGCAGGACCAGCCGGAAGGTTACCGTGCCGGGGAGGATCCGATTGCCAAGGGGAGAAGGTTCGCCCGCAAGACGCTGAAGTTGAATTTCTGGCGTCCGGGGGACGAGTATGATGAAGTGGAAAGCGAAATCCGATACGGGATTCCCGGACAGGTTGACTATGAATGGCTTTACCGCTAAAAAATAGGTTTCCCTCGTAGACGGGGCTCCCTTCTTGAAGGGAAGCCCGACGCCGCAGCAAAGGGTCGGGCTGCTGGAGGACTTCGCGACATGGTTGGCGAAGTCCTTTTCGTATTGATTATCCCCCTGATAGCTGGGGGATGTTTCCAGGACCGTACCAACGCGGCGACTATCAGCGGACTCTGGCCGTGTGAGCCGTTCCGGATGGCGCCCGATCAGAGCACACAGTGAGGAAGCAGACATGGCACACAAGAAGGGTCAAGGTTCCAGCCGAAACGGTCGCGACTCGAACTCTCAGCGGCGTGGCGTGAAACGGTTCGGCGGGCAGCAGGTTCAGGCCGGCAGCATTATCGTGCGTCAGGTGGGCACGAAGTTCCACCCCGGCAGAGGGGTTGGCATGGGAAGCGACTATACGATCTACGCCGCGGTGGATGGCACGGTGTTGTTCGATCGCGACGGCCGGCGAGTCAACGTGGTGGAGTCGGCCAACTGAGCGAGTTGGTCCCTCTGGCAGAAAATCCGTATCCTAAGGGGATGGCTCTTCCGGGGTCATTCCCTTTTGTTTTGTCCGCCCATCAGCGCAGGTGTTCATGTTCGTCGACGAGGTCGAAATTCGAGTCGAGTCGGGCAAAGGGGGTGACGGCTGCGTCAGTTTCCGGCGAGAGAAGTACGTGCCCCGTGGCGGGCCGGACGGCGGGGATGGCGGCGATGGGGGAAGCGTGATTCTTCAGGCACGCCACGGAGTGAACAGCCTGGCCGCACTGGCCCATCGCAAGCACTGGAGGGCCAACAGCGGCGAGCCGGGTGGCCCCGCCCAGCGGCATGGCGCATCGGCCGAGGACCTGATCCTCGATGTTCCGCCCGGGACGGTGGTTCTCGACGCAGAACGGGGGTTTGCCATCAAGGATCTCAAGGAAGAAGGGGACCAAGTGGTGATCGCCCGGGGGGGGAATGGCGGAAAGGGAAATGTCCATTTCAAGTCGTCGACCAACCGAACGCCGCGTGAATCGACCCCCGGCGGGGAGGCCGAAGTCCGGCGGATTCGCCTGGAACTGAAGATCATTGCCGACGTCGGCCTCATCGGCAAGCCGAACGCGGGCAAGAGCACCCTTTTGAGCCGGCTCTCGCGTGCCCGGCCGGAGATTGCCCCCTATCCATTCACCACCAAGCATCCGAATCTTGGACAGGTGCAGGTGGGTTTCGACCGGTCGTTCATCATGGCCGACGTGCCGGGATTGATCGAGGGAGCTCACGAGGGGGCCGGCCTGGGGCACGAATTCCTGCGGCATGTCCAGCGGGCCGGGATACTGGTGCACCTGGTGGAGCCGGAGCCGACCGACGGAACCGATCCGATCGGCAATTATCACGCGATCCGCAAGGAGCTCGAGGCGTTCGACCCGGGGCTTCGCGACCGTACTGAAGTGGTTGTGGTGACCAAGGCCGACCTGCCCGGGGCGGAGGAAGTACGCCGGAAGCTCTCGGAGGTCGTTGGCCGCGAGGTGCTGTTGATATCGGCGGTCACCGGCCAAGGGCTCAACGTGCTGGTCGGTGCGGTTGCGGCCGTTCTCAATCCCCCCGAGGCTTGGTGAACAGGGGCGGGAGATCCCGCTGCGCCCAGGCAGGGAGTCTACGGACCGGTGGGGTTTCACCATTTGTGGGGGATCTCTTTAGGAATTTCTTGCTGCCGGTGCTTCTTGGTCAGTATGGATTGCTCTACAATTGCCCTCATCGTCATTGGGAAACCGGCAGTGGATTCTTTGGGGGAAGAGCCCGATGTGTTGTGTTGCCAAGTCGAGTCGGACCGGCGGCCGAAGACGCCCGCAGGCTGTCGCAGACAGGGTGGCATTCACCCTGATTGAGTTGCTCGTGGTGATTGTGATCATCGGCGTGCTGGTCGCTCTGCTGTTGCCGGCGGTCCAGGCTGCCCGCGAAGCCGCGCGGCGCATGCAGTGCCGGAATCACCTGAAGCAGATCGGGCTGGGAATCCTGAACTACGAGTCGTTGCACCAGGTTTTTCCGATGCCGAAAACGGAGAAGCCCGATCACAACCTGCTGGCATTCCTGCTGCCGTACGTGGAGCAGCAGGCGATCTACGACCGGTACGACTGGAATTCGAACTGGAGTTCCACGAAAAACCGGGCGGCCCGGGAGAATGAGATCGAAACCTTTCTCTGCCCCACGGCACCTGGGGACCGCACTTGCGAGAACCGGCGATACTACGCCACGGACTATGCGACCTGCGAGAACATATACGGTTCGGTCACCGGGCCGCTGGTGGCCTCTGGGGTGATCAAGGACCGGCAGAGCTGGTACAACCTGTTCCAGCCTTACTGGGAGGGGCCATCGCGGGCGGTGGCGGTGCAGGACGGCCTGTCGAACACGTTCATGTTGTTCGAGTGTTCGGGACGACCGCTGAAGTACGAGGAAAACGGCCGACGGGGCGATCCCGTTGCCAGTCCGAAGGAGCCGATTTCGGGAGCCGAGTGGGCCAGTTCCGATGCCGAGTTCTGGATCCACCAGATCTGCCACGGTTCGCAGTTTTTCAATTGCACCAACCAGAACGAGATCTACAGCTTCCACGGAGGAGGTGCGAACTTCCTGTACGGCGACGGTTCCGTCCACTTTCACTCGGAGACCATGGAACCGGAGGCGTTCGTCTCGCTGTTCACCCGGGCCGCAGGGGACGTGGTGCCGTAGGCTCGCCTGGAAAGGGTGCGGGCGCAGAATCCGTCGGCGCTGTGGAAGCCGGCGGCTACCAGGCTCCGCTTGCCGCCTCGTCGGCGCTAGCGTGGATATCGAAGAGCCGATCGACCTGGGTGATTGCGAACAGCGAGCGGATGTCGGGGTTGAGGCTGCACAATTTCAGCGTTCCGCCCGCGGCCTGAATCCGCTTCTTGAGCGCGATGATCGTGCCGATCCCGGTGCTGGTGAGGAAGGCGACCGCCCCGAGATCGATCACAACACGCTGTCGTTCCGGTGCTTCCACAACCTGCCCCAGTTCCAGGCTCAGACGCTGGAGTTTCGTCTCGTCGAGCTCACGGGCTCGCAGCCGGAGGACCGTTACCTCGTTGATGTCGCAGACATCAAACATCTCGTAATCAGCCACGAGTCAGCTCCAGAATGACACCGGGGAATCGGATTGCAGCCTTGAGAGCCTGCCGACCGGGCAGGCGGCCGGGCGCTGGCCCCAATCTCCACGAATCTAATCTCAGCCCCAACCTCGTGCAAGTGAGCCAGGAAGCGAGAGGGCAAGGCCGGGGCGGGGCAGTATAGCGTTCTGGAACCGGCACGGCGAGCCGATGACGGGGCCGGTCGATCCGGCGCAGCCGACTCCCCCATTGACTGGCTGGACGCGACGGAACAACATGATCGAAGCAGAACAAGGGCCGCTCCCAGAACCGCCAAGGAGGCGTTCTGCAGCGCAGAGATTCCTGGCAGCGGCGGGAGTTCTTGGAACGGCTCCAGATCACTTCTCAGTTCGGGGGTCCTGTCGTGAGCGAGATAGTACGCTTCTCCGTATCGGTCGAGGATGATCTTCTCGAGCAGTTCGATCGCTACTGCAGTGAGGGACAGTTTGCGACGCGGAGCGAGGCGGTCCGCCAGTTGATTCGCGACAAGTTGACCCGTCAGGCCTGGGAGACCGGATCGCACCAGGTGGCCGGCACATTGACTCTGGTCTACGATCACCACCGGCCGCAGCTCCGGGACCAGTTGATGAGCCTGCAGCACGACAACACGGACCTGATCATCTCCGTGCTGCACGCCCACCTGGCCCACGATCTGTGCCTGGAGGTGATCGTGCTGCGCGGCCCGGCCGAGCGGCTTCAGAGTATCGCGGCCCAGCTTCGAGGCCTCAAGGGAATCTTCAAAGGCGAACTGGTAATGGCCTCGGCGGAAGGAAAGTGAGGCGGCAGGGCGGCAGGGCCGCCAGCCAGCTTTGCCTTCGGTGGTCAGGGCGGCAGGGCCGCCGGCCGGTACGAGCTGCCGCTCGGTTGCCACTGGTCCGCTCCCGTTGGTCGCGAGCGTTTTTTTGGAAAGTCCACGATCTTCGCCTTCGGTGGTCAGGGCGGCAGGGCCGCCGGCCAGTACGAGCTGCCGCTCGATTGCCGCTGGTCCGCTCCCGTTGGTCGCGAGTGTTTTTTGGAAAGTCCATGATCTTCGCCTTCGGTGGTCAAGGCGGCAGGGCCGCCGGCCGGTAGTTCTTTCACGACTCTGCAAGGAGATGCCAATGCGCCGTACCACGTTGTTCTTGCTGGCCGCGATCTCCATCGCGGTGGTTGATGGGGTGGCACCGACCGTCCGGGCCGAGGCTCCGCCTGCCTGGCCCCCCAAGCTGTATGGGTTCTGCATGGAACTGCCCGCCGTGCCGAATCCCTCGATTGCCGAGCAGGCGGGACTCCTCAAGGAGTTGGGCTTCGGCGGCGTGGGCTATCCGCTGTGGTTTGGCGAAGAACTCGCCAAGAACCTCCGCACCCTCGACGAGGCCGGCCTCGAACTCAACCTCGTCTACACGGCCATCCGTCTCGATCCGCAGAAGCCCGCGTATGACCCGCGCGTGCCGCAGTCGCTGGCGAGCCTCAAAGGGCGGCCGGTCACCGTGTCGGTATTGTTCCAGGGGCTTCCGCCCGGCGATCCGCGAGGCATGGAGCCGGCGGTCAGGATCTTGCGCGAACTGGCCGACACGGCCGCCGGGTCCGGCCTGCGGATCTCCATCTATCACCATGTGGACGACTGGACGGAAAGCCTGCCCTTCGCTCTTCAGGTGGTCGAGAAGGCCGGCCGCGCCAACGTGGGCGTCAATTTCAATCTCTGCCACTGGCTCAAAGTCGACGGCGACAAGGACTACCGCACCGTCTTGCGTGAAAACGGGACCCGTATCTTCGCCGTCACCATCAACGGCGCCCAGCTTGACGCCGAGGGATGGACCGGCGGCCTCATCCAGCCCCTCGACCGCGGCGACTTTGACAACCGCCAGTTGCTCGCCGTCCTCAAGGAAATCGGCTACACGGGTCCCGTGGGACTGATGTGCTATGGCATCCCCGACAACACCCGCGAGCATCTCCAGCGATCGATGAAAACCTGGAGGTCGTGGCCAGAACCCTGACACGGCCGTCTCCGTGAATGAGCACAATCACGGTACCGCAAGGGAAGACGCTGACCGCCTACCGCGTTGAGGTACGGCTAACGCCTGCCCCTCCGATGGGCCGCGACACAACGGCCCCGAAACGGTACAATAGAGGTTTGCCGGTTCTCTGCGGGATCCCCCCCTCATGGTAGCTGGGCTGGCTAGAATGCGTTTGGCCCACGTTCCGGCCCGCGCGGCTGTGGGAGAATATGGGTACGGAGGAGTCTCGAGTTCGGCGTTTCCCCGTTGAGTCTGCTCATGTCATCCCCCCCAGAAGTCGAAACCCTCGCTTTCCGTCACCAGGCGGCCACTGGCTACCTCTACGGGCGGGTCAACTACGAGCGGCTCGCGAGGATCCCCTACCATGAGCGAGCCTTCAAACTCGACCGCATGCGCGACCTGCTTGATCAGCTCGGTAACCCCGAGCAGACGCTGCAGATCGTCCACGTGGCGGGGACGAAGGGGAAAGGCTCCACGTCGACGATGATCGCCAGCATTCTCCGCTCGGCCGGCCGTCGTGTGGGCCTGTTCACCTCCCCCCACCTCCAGCGGACCGAGGAGCGAATGATGGTCGACGGCGGCGAGTGTTCCGCCGCCGAACTGGTCGATCTGGTCGATACGCTCAGGCCCCTGGTCGAGGCCATGGACCGCCAACGCGAGCCGATCGACGCCCAACCCGACGGGCCGACCTATTTTGAGATCACTACCGCAATGGCCCTTCTCCATTTCGCCCGTCGGCAGGCCGATACGGCGGTGCTCGAAGTCGGGCTTGGCGGCCGGCTCGATTCGACCAACGTGTGTTGGCCCGAGGTTTCGGTGATCACGAGCATCAGCCATGACCACATGCAGCAGCTCGGCGGCACCTTGGAGATGATTGCCCGTGAGAAGGCGGGAATCGTCAAACCTGGCGTGCCGGTGGTCAGCGGCGTGACTGGCCGCGAGCCGCGGGATGTCATCCGCGAGATCTGCCGCCAGCGGCAGAGCCGACTTGTGGAACTGGGAACCGATTTTCAAGTCCGCTATCGTCCGCCTCGGGAACTGGATCGCGGCCAGTCGCTGGGCGAGATCGATTTTGAGGACCGCAGCGGCGACCAACCGTATTGCCTTGCGGCCGCCCGCCTGGGGTTACTCGGCCGTCACCAGGCGCAGAATGCCGCCGTCGCCGTGGCAGCGGTCGGCGTACTTCGCCGGCAGGGCTGGTCCATATCCGACGATGCGGTCCGCACCGGCCTGGCTGCCGCACGGTGCCCGGCGCGAGTCGAAGTGATTTCACGCAGGCCCACCATCGTGGTCGACGGGGCCCACAACGCGGCTTCCGCCAAAGCGCTGGTCACCACTCTGGAGGAGAGCTTTTCACCCCGGCGAAAAATTCTGATCTTCGCAACGACCCAGGAAAAGGACGTCCGCGGTATGGTCGAGACGCTCGTCCCTTGTTTCGACGAAATTGTGCTCACACGCTACCAACACAATCCACGGGCTGTTCCTCCCCAGGAGCTGGCGGAAGTCGTCGAGCGGTTGACGGGACGCACCGGCCGGGTATGCTCAAAGCCCGAGCAGGCCTGGCAGCTTGCCCGGCAGCTTGCGGCCGATGACGATCTGGTGTGCGCGACCGGCTCGTTCTATCTTGCCGCGGAAATCCGACCTTATGCGATCGTACCGGTGAAATAGAATATACAGCAGAGGAGAGTACCATGCGGCAGAAACGGCTGCCTGTGATCGGCCCTTTGGCGGGAGTGCTCCTGTCGGCGACGCTTGCCCTCGGACAACAGCCGGACCCGGTCATCGATCCGCTCGACAAACGTGTGAACACCTTCTTCGAAACCATCAAGTCCAAGAACATCCAGGCGGCCTACCTGGGCTTGCTGGGTGCCCGGCCTGTCGGCACTCCGGAAGAGCGGAAGAAGCTCGAGGAGGAAACGGCCAAGATCGAGGCCAACTGCGGAACTTATCGCGGGTTCGAACGCGTGTATACGAAGAAGGTCGGTGCCGAACTGGTGCTCATGAAGTACTTGTACAAATGCAGCAAGTTCCCGGTTCTGTGGCATGTGACCTTCTATCGCACCTCGGCCGGCGGTGACCTCGAACCCCCCGCGTGGCAAGTCATCTCCATCCGCTTCGACACCGATCTGGAGGGGCTCGCGCGGCTCAAAGAGTGACCCTTCGCAGAATCAGGGAAGTAACAGAATCGCTTCAATTTGGGAGAAACAGCATGAGCCGCTATGCACGACTCGGTTGGATGCTGGTCCTGGCCCTTGTCATCGGAGGTTGCCGCTCAGAATCCGAACCTCCGCAATCCCCGGCCCAGAAGCCTCCAACGCCCATCGCTGCGCCATCCGTCGGCGGTGAGGTTTCGTCTGCGATGCCGGACGCCCCCGTGGCCGAAGCCCCGACAGCCGAGAGCCAGACGCCGATGGCGAACGCCAAAACGCCGGCTGCGGCCGACGCTCCTCTCCAGCCGAACACCGCTCAACCCCAGTCGCCCGAAGCCAAGCCCTCGGTCCTCGGGGCCATCGGACGGGCGTTCGCCGGAGTCCTGGGAGTCTCCGGCCAGCAGTCGCCCATGGAAGAAGCCCCCGCCTACCAGCCCAAAAAGAAGCAGTAGAAACGGCCGCTGCCAATCCGGACGTAACGAGTCTAGCGGCGACCTATCGGTCTGGCATCGCCTCGGGGAGCACGAACTCGACGATCGGGGCCGGGTCTTTCAGGCTGTGCGGATGGTGTCCCACCCCCGGCTTGACGATCACCTTGATCGGACCGCCAAGTTCCTGGTAACGCCGCTCCAGAACCCGAGTGTTCTCGTCGAGCGGAACCACGTCGTCGGCATCGCCGCACACAGACAAGATGGGGACCCGCTCCGCCGCCAGCGGCTGCAGCCGGTCGGTCGGGTGGATGGGAGCTGAATCCACCTCCTCTTCTCGCAGGCCATAGGCCTTGAGGCATTCCTGCCAGTCGCGCGGGCTTCCCTTCCCTTTGCCCTTGCCGCCCGGCCAGCTTCGGATATCGCACACCGGGGCATCGATGTAGATGGCCGAGACGCACTTCGGATTGGCGATCGCCCAGTTGAGTACGATCAGCCCTCCGCGACTCATCCCTTCCAGCACGGGCCTTCTCGAGAATCCGTGTTCCTCCGTCAGGAACTTGTAGAACCGGTCCCAGCGTTCGACCGCCTTGGGGGCACCGAACAACCCCGCCACGTCGATGTACGCCACGTGAAAGCCCCGTTCCAGCAGCGCCTTGTCGGTCTGGGGTTCATGGCCCCAGAACCGGGCTCGCCAGATCCAGGGCTTTCCGGCGGCCGTTTCCTTGGGAATGACCAAGTGGCTCGTCGCACCGTCGAACTGGAACGTGTAGCAGTCAAAGCCCTGAAAATCGGATCTGACGCCTTCCAACCACGGTTGACGCGATTCAGCCGCCTGAACCGGACAGCACAGAAGGGCAACCATTGCAGCGGCCAGGACGGCCGGTCGCACGAGACGATGAAAGCCACCACGCACCATGCCAACCTCCGGGGGCTGCTCGTGGAATCACGCGATGCTGAAACGGCGGGCGGACGGACAGACCCACGCGGCCATCTTCATTTCTTCTTCAGGTACTCGGCCCGGGCGATGCCGGCTGCGCCGATGTATCCTGCGTCGGCTCCGAGCGAGGCAAAGTCCATCTGGAGACGCTCTGCCAGGAGGGCAAACGCACGGGCGTTGATGACTTCCCGGATCCGGCCGATGAAACGCCGGCCCAATTCGGACTCGCTGCCTCCGAAGGTCATCGCACCGCCGAGCAACACGCCACTCGGGTCGATCGTGTGGATCAGGTTGACCAGGCCGATGCCCAGCCAGAAGGCCGTTTCCAGCACGATCTCGTTGGCCAGGGAGTCACCCGCCTGGGCTTCTTCGGCCACGAGTTTCGGCGTCAGAGTCTCTCCCGTTTCGACGCGCGAACGAATCGAGGTCTTCAGTCCGGCGTCCAGCATCTCCTGGGTGCGCCGGACGACGGCCGTGGCACTGGAGTAGGCCTCAAGGTGGCCCCGTTGACCGCAGTTGCACCAGCGGGCATCGGGCGCCGGATTGACAATGATATGACCGCACTCGGCCCCGTGGCTGTTCTCGCCGTCGATCGAGAAACCGCCCACGATGATGCCGCACCCGATCCCCGTGCCGAGAGTGAGCAGGACCAGGCTGTTCATCGCCTGCCCGGCCCCCACCCAGAATTCGCCGTACGCCGCGGCCGCTCCGTCGTTGACGAAGGCCACCGGCTTCTTGCAGTGGTAGGCAAGCCGATCCCGGATCGGAAAGTACTCCCAACCCTTCAGGTTCACCGGCAGGAGCAGCTTGCCGGCGGGGATGTCCATCGTGCCCGGCGAGCCGAGTCCGACATAGGCAACCTTGGACTTGTCGACCCGTGCCTCGCCAATCACCCGATCGATTCCCTCGGCCATTCGCTGGCAGGCCGCTTCACCTCCTCTTTCAACATCCGTGGGAATGTTCAACCAGGAGAGCGGGCGTCCGCGATCGTCGACCAAGCCAATCTTGATGCTCTGCCCGCCCAGATCGACGCCAACGAAATAGGGGGCCTGGGCTTCCTCCGCCGAGATGAATTGTCGCGATTCACTCATGTCTCGCTTCGTCTTCCAGCTTGATCAGGTGTCTTGGCAATTGACCGGGATTTTGCCAGTATATCGGCTCCTTACGGGGGGGAAAAGTGCCTTCCCTTTGGCCCCGCCCGTTTGACCAGATCGGCGAAGCCCGGTACCGGTTGCAGCACCGGAATCGGTCCCGTCCTGTGGGCGGTGCACGATTGCGTGGGAAGAGACAACCACTGCAATCCTGCCGAAGCCGCCAGTAGCCGGTGATCGTAACATCTTTCCAGCAAAGCTTTTCTGGCTGACGATCTGGACATCGCCCCACGAGGGACCGTCGCCCTGCATGGTGGCTGCAGACAGGAAATGCCGCTCGGCAGCTGATTGACCGAGGCTGCCCCGCAAAAATCGAACCGTCGGCAATTTTCAGAAATCTGCAGATTTTTCACGATCTGGTCGGGCGAACGGGCCGTATTGCGATTGCTCCGAATCGCGATCCGGGACACAATACGACACCTACCCGCACTAGCTTGCTCCCATAGAGACGTTCCGGATGGGTGATTGCGTTCCGAAGGGACCGGGGTAAAGGGAGTAACCGCCATCCTTTTCGGCGTGAGACTGCGCCGGGTGGATGGCGGACGTACAACGAAACGGATTTCGTATTCAGCAGATTGCGCGACCCAGACTGTGTCGCCCGACGTTCCTTGGAGGGAACGGCTCACGAGACGATACTCTCTCTTCGTCGGCGATTCGCACGACAAAAAGGTGACACGGAAGTTGCCGATGAGGTTTCCTTCCTCCGACGTACGCGGTCTCCCGCGACCCTGGAAGACGGATCGCCGCTGCCCATGGCCGGTGGATCTGGTTCTTCCGGCGTACTTCGCTTTTTCTTGCTCGTGCAATCCTCGACTCCGCATGCTGTTGCCCTGTCGCAAAGGAGTTGCGAGATGACCGGATTGCACACCGCCATTCTGGCTCTGACCCTTGCGGGTGCCGGAACCGACGATGGCCCCCTCCTGCTTGACTTTTCTGCCACCTGGTGCTCACCCTGCCGCCAGATGGAGCCGGTCATCGGGCAATTGATCGCCAAGGGCTATCCGGTCAGGAAGCTCGACTTTGACCGAGACCGCGACCTGGCCCGAAAATACGGTGTCGAACAAATCCCCTGCTTCATCATAACGGTCGGCGGGCGGGCGATGACGAGGACCGTGGGGGCCTGCACGGTCGCGGACCTGGAGCAGATGTTTGCCCAGGCACAGCAGGCGGTTCCGCCGCGGCTGCTCCCGGCACCGGGCGAGGTGCCCCTGCGCACGATCGCGAATGAATCACCGCAGGAGTTGCCCATCCCGCTGCCTCTCAAGCAGGCAGACGCGGCACTGGCAATGGAGACTCGTCCCCCGCAGCCCCTGGGCCGCATGGTGTCGATTTCCGACGCCGCTCCAGGCGGCCCGCGGCCGCCGCTGGCGCCTGCCAGCCCGACCACTCAGGCGACGGATGCCGACCTCATTGCCGCCACCGTGCGGCTCCGGGTTCACGATGCTCGGGGGCCGAGCATCGGCACGGGCACGATCATCGACTCCCGCGAAGGTCGAGCCTTGATCCTGACCTGCGGCCATATCTTCCGCGACTATCGCGAAGGCGGGGCGATTGAGGTCGACCTGTTCGGAGAGGAGGGAAGCCAGACTGTCAGCGGGCGGCTTCTTTCGTTCGACGACCAGCGCGATGTGGGGCTGCTGACGATCGTGGTTCCTCGGCCGGTGAAGGCGGCCCACGTCGCTCCGCGCGGATTCTCGGTCGACGTGGGTGAATTGGTGGTGAATGTCGGCTGCAATCATGGCGACGATCCGACTGCCCGTCGGAACAAGGTCACTGCACGGGACAAGTTCAAGGGGTTTCCCAATATCGAAGTCGCCGGGCTCCCCGTCCAGGGGCGCAGCGGCGGCGGCTTGTTCTCTACCGATGGCTATGTCATCGGCGTCTGCAACGCCGCCGATCCCGAGTGCAACGAAGGGATGTATGCGGCCCTCGATTCGATCCACCAGCAACTCGACGAGGCCAACCTCTCGTTTGTCTACGACGACAGGACTACTTCACCTGTCAAGCAGGCCACCATGGTCGCGGTCGACCAAGCGCCGCTGGACAAATCCATGCCGGCACCGGATCCCATCCAGTTCCTGACGGATGCTTCGCCTGACCCGGCCGACTCCCGGATTCGCAAGGCGGTTGCCAACCAGTTCACGCCGGAGGAGCAACGGCTGCTCGATGAACTGCGTCGGCGCCGTGCCGAAGGCGCGGAGATCATCTGCGTCGTCCGCACCAGGCAGTCGACCGACAACCGCAGCGAGGTCTTCGTCTTCGAGAATGCTTCGCCTCAGCTTGTCGAACAGCTCGGCGCGGAAGGCTTCGCGCAGCGATAGTGTGGTGCCGATTCAGACGCTGAAGCGGATCAGCAGGATGTCGTCGTCGTGGACGACATAGTCTTTCGGCTCCTGGCGGACGAGGTTGTGGGCCTTGACCTCGCGCTCGCTGCCGAGACGTAGCAGGTCGCTGCAGGTCATGATTTCGGCACGGATGAAACCACGCGCCAAGTCGGTATGGATCCCCGCGGCTGCTTCGACCGCTGTTCCACCGCGGCGCAACAGCCATGTGCGGACTTCCTTTTCGCCGGCTGTCAGGAACAGCATCTGGCCGGAAGTATCCAGCATGGTGCGGATCAGCTTGTCTTTGTCGGTGCCGCCAACTCCCATTTCCTGTTCAAACTCCGCCCGTTCGTCAGGTGTCATGCGGGAGAGTTCCAGCTCGAGGCCGACGGGCACGGGAAACACGGGAACACCTTCTGGAGCGCAGCCGCTGAACCGTGCGGGGTTGTCTTCATCGTCGGCCGTGTTGACGACGACCATGCGGGGCTTCTCGGTGAGCAGGCGGAACGCCCGCGTTACCTTGCGCTGCTCATCGGTCATCTCGTCTTCGCGGAGGGGATCGCCTGCTTCCATCCGCTGGAGGACCAGGCGGAGGGTCTGTTCCTCGTGGGCAAGTGCCTCCTTTTCTGCCCTGGGAAGGGGTTTCTTGAGCGACTCGTCGACCCGTTCGAGACGGCGGGTAACGAGATCCATGTCGGCCAACATCAGGTCTTCTTCGAAGCGGTTCAGTTCGGCGGCCGGATCGGAGCCGTCGAAGGCGGCAACCACCAGGACAAGGCACCCGGCCTCCCGGATCATCGCCAGCCGGGCCGCGTTGCCCTCGTGCGTCCGGCTCAGCCCCGGCGTATCGACGATTTCGAGTGCAGCCCGGGTGACCTTCTTGGGGTGATAAATCCCGCAGAGCGCTTCGATTCGTGGTTCGGGAATGGTGGCCATCGCGGACTGCCCGGTGTGGGCCATCGCGTGGTCGGGCGCAATGCCCGTGAGCCACTCGAACAGTGTGCTTTTTCCCGATCCCTGGTATCCGGTCAAACCGATTTTCATGGGGTATTCCTGAACGTGGACGTGGACAGGCGAGCATGGCCTTCGTCCGAACGCCGTTGGCTGCGCGAATCCCCGGGGCGTTGCCCTGGCCAAGGGAAGCCTTCGGCCAAGCCGTCAGAAATGCAGCCTCAAGACGCGTGTCTCGGGGGAGTGTCTGCTGACGCTCGGGCGAGGGATACCCTGATATTCTCGCTTCCACTTCGGGCCGGTGGCGCGGCCGCCCGCGCTTCGGAGCAACGCCTGCTAGGGTTTCGGGTCAGCGTGGTGTTGTCCGCTGGCGGCTTTCTCCAGATCTCGCAATGCTTGTTCTACCGTTTGCAGATAGATATTGTCCAGACGCTGGCCTCCGAAACGGACCTTATAGAAAGCGTTGGTCACGAACATGGCCGCCGATTCGGTCCGGTCTCCCTGGCCGTTGGCCAGGTGGCTCGAGGCGTCGATGGCAAACTCGCGGTGGGTCTGGCCGGGCCGTCGCCGTAGGCCGCGGCGAGCCAGGAGAGTCTCCATGCGGCGGTAGAAGGCAATGCGAGATCGTCCACCAGCCCGGACCTGATGCTGGGGAAGGAGTCGGGTGACGAGGTGGAGGGTCCAACGTGCGAGGCAATAGGCAAGGTATCCGAAGCCCAGCGCGCTGAACAGGAGGGTGGCGCCGATCCAGCTGAACCAGCCGGCGTCGGCCAGCAAGGCCCGCAACCGGCGGGGGAGTCCGGTTATGCTCTCCCAGAGGCTGCTCCATCCGTGGGTATCGATCAATGTGTCCTTCAACCGGAGGAGAACTCCTTTGAGCGGATTGTAGATTGCCTCCTGCTGGGTGGCACTGTTCATGCGGACGACGTATTCCGACCATGCGTCCTGTATGCGTTCGAACAAGCCTTCCACGTTGTTGACCAGGGCCGTCAGACCCGTCGGTGCACTGCGAGCTGGAGTTGGATCGAGTCGAAGCCATGCCCCGTGTTGCCAGTCCACGTCGCGGCGTCCAAAGGGACGCTCGCTGGGAAGACATTCCGGCGGGATGTAGGCCTCGACCCACGAGTGAGCATCGCGCTGGCGGACACGGTAGAACCCGCTGCGAGCGTCGTATTCACTGGTGGCGAAGCCGTTGACAACCCGGGAGGCGATCCCCTGGCTCCGCAGCATCAGGGCCAGCGCGGTGGCGAAATACTCGCAGTGCCCCCCCGGCATCGTCTTGACAAAATCCTCGATCGGATCGAGATCGGCCTCCCGCGGTTGAGCATCGAGACTGTAATAGTACTTCTCCGAATGGATGAACTGCGACTCGAGGTAGCGGGCGCGCTCCACAACTTGCGCAGGACCGAGCTGCGAGCTATTGATCCACTGCTGGGCCTCGCCGATCAGAGTGGGAAGATTCTCGGGAACCTGCAACAGGCGGTCCCGATCGACGGCCACCGGACTGGGGGTGAGGCCGACCTGGGTGCCGTTGACGACGGCATAGGTGCCAAGATCGAAAGGTGTCTGTTCCTCGCGACGAGGATTCCGACGAAGCAGCCGGTCGGTGGAGTAGTCGATCGTCACGCGCGGATCACGCTGGATGACGACGAACGGCCAGACGCAGAACAGCTCTCGCCGATCGAGCGGCTGGATGGTAATCCGCTGCCGCACCAGCCCCGATGGAAGGTCTCTTTCGGGCCGGATCGCGGCCTCTGACTGCTCCCCCCGAGTACGATCGCCCTTGAATACACCCCAGTTGTACCTGTCGAGGACGGCCCCCCGGAGGTAGATGATTCCCTGCATCGGATGGACCTGATCCGAGTCGGCCCGCAGGAATCGGACGCGCATGATCTCCTCGGGGTCCTCGGTCAGGTTGCCCTCCTCGCCGAGCTGAACGGTGTCGGAAAAACCGGTGGCCCGGATTGCCGACGATCCGCGAGCCGCCGAATTCCATCGCCAATTGCGCAGGCCGAACTCAAAACGGCCCATCCGTGGGACAAGCAGGAACAGGAGGATGGCGACCACGAGAGTGCCCGGGATCAAACCGGCCAGATGGCGGTAGAATTCCAGGCCGATCCCCGCCCGTCCTCCGAGGCTATCGGCCGAGCCGGTGAACTCGGGTTCGTCGTGAATCAAGGGCCAGCGGCGGCTGCCCCGTTCCTTGCGCCGCGCGCGTCGCCGCACCAGTCGCTTGTCATCGGGTTCGCCATAGTCGAGGAACAGGGAGACGGGCCCGACGACAAATGTGGCCAGGACGATCTTGCCGAGTCTCCGCCAGTTGACCCCAAGGCGTTCGGACATCGTGCGAGTGTCGCGTGGCACGATGGGGTGGTGCCGCACCTGGTGGTAGTGAGTCCGCTCATGGTGGAGGAAAAGGAGGGCGACGGCCGACAGGCCGACAAAAAAATAGACGAGCAAGAGGGGCGCAAACCAGACGCCCTGGAAAAAGGTGGCGGAGGCGGCGACCTGGAGCAGACTGAGAAGGGCGATATGCCACCAGGTGCGAAAGTCCTTCTCCTGAAAGAGGAGAATAATCATCACGTAGGCCAGCAGATTGGCGATCCCCGTCACGTGCACCGCTTCATGGATCTGGAACAGTTCCCAGAGCGAGCGGAGCACCGCCAGCAGGACCGCCAGGTTGGTTACCCGGCGATTGAGGCGGAACACGGCGAGAATGTCGGTAATCCAAACGGCGGCCATGGCTGCCAGCACCGCCACGACGGCCAGCATCGGGTTCTGCTCGCCCAGGGCGAGCAGAACGGTGCCGAGCGCCGCGAAGGTCGCCATGTTGATCGCCAGAAGCCGCTGAATGTACATGGGATGTCAGGAAACCGTAGTCAGACGTGCGAAATGGGAGTTGCGGGATGCCGGAACGATCGGTCCATGCCGGCAGAAGCCCGAAAGAGCGTTGTCCGGCTCTTGGGGCGTGCCTGGCGGCGCGGGATTGACCTGGGAATCACAGTTGGAAGTACTCATCGAGTTGTTCGGTGGCGGTGCTTACGGTGAGGACTCGGCGGCCGGGAACTCGTTCGTTGTGCCGTTCGAGAACGGCAAGGGCGGCGGCATTCTCGCCCGTCAACTGGCGCGACGTGATCACCACGATTTCGGCGTCGGAAGTGGTCTTCGGCAACACGGCGTCAACAAGTCCCGCCAAGCTCGCGGCGGGGGTCGCCTCTGCCAAGGCCAGCCGGGTCATTACCTCTTCCATGACGGGCGGGGAGGCCGCCCCGCCAGCCAGTTCGATGGACTCGGTGCCGACGGCCACCAGGAGGTTGCTGCCCCCGTGGCGGCAGGCATCGGCCACGACGGTGGCGGCAAAACTGACGGCCAGCTCCACGTTCTCCCGATCCGACGTCTTCGGGCGGTTCGGCTCCCAGAGGTCCAGGAGAACGGCCACGTCGCGATGCCGCTGCTGCTCGAACTGGCGAACGACGAGCATGTTGTGGCGGGCGCTGCTGCGCCAATGGATCCAGCGGCGGCTGTCGCCGCTCTGCCATTCCCGCACGCCGTAGAAGTCGCCGGCTGAGTTCCTTCGTGGGACTCGCGGTGCCGGGACCGCCACGCCGCCGTCAACCGTCCCAGCCGAGGATAGACGGTAAGTGTGTCGATCTGGTCCACGGTCACGGTTCCGCGAAACAGCCCGAAAGGGAACCGCGTGGAGATCTTCAGGGGGCCGACGCGGTAACGGCCGCGCTGAGGGAGGCGTCCACGATACTCTCGCTGGCGAGTCTTGCCGGCCTGGATGTGCGAGAAGAACACGGCGGGCCGCACAGGGGCTTCACGGGCGCCGTTGATGCGAACGATCTGTTCCTCCGCCACCAGGGCCCAGCTCGTATTCCTGCGGCGCGAGTTCGTCACCTCAAGGTTCACGATGAGCAGATCCCCGGCGCACACACCGCGGGGCATCTTGCGGCGGATCGTGAGCCCGCGAAGTGTGGTTAGTACCAGACGCCAGCACAGAAACATCGGACCGGCCAGGAGAGCCGAGAACAGCAGCAGCAGATTGATCTCGCGCAGCATGGCCCCTATCACCAGAAAACCCAGGAGGACCAGGTAGTACCAGCCTTCCGAGGTGATCGAGATGCGACGAGTGCGGGGCATCAGCGGAGAGTGATCAGGGTCGGGTTTGGGGACGCGGTCAGGACACGATTGGTTCTATCCGAGCAGGGGTTTCAATCCGAATTATGTGGGGACGGGGACTTCCTCGACGAGGCGGCCAATGAGGGCCTCGAGAGCCTCACGCTGGCTGCCGTGGAGGTAACCCTTGGTAACGACTCGATGGGCCAGAACTGGAACTGCCAGCCGTGTGACGTCGTCGGGAACCACGAAGTCGCGCCCCTCCACGATCGCCATGGCCTGACAGGCCCGGTAGAAAGAAAGCGATCCGCGGATGCTCACGCCGACATGCAGATCCTCACAGTTTCGAGTTGCGTGGACCACATTGAGCAGATACTCGTTGATCGAGTCATCCACACGCACGTTGCGGACCTCGTTCTGCAGGCTTTCGATCTGCTGGCTGGTGAGCACGGGCTCCAGACGCGCCACCGGCTCTCCGTCGCGGTGGTCCACGAGCACCTGGAGTTCGTGCTTGCGGTCTGGATACCCCACGGAAATCCGCAACAGGAACCGGTCCAACTGGCTCTCGGGAAGAGGATAGGTGCCCTCGAATTCCAGAGGATTCTGAGTGGCAATCACCATGAACGGGCATTCGAGAGTGTGGGTCGTCCCGTCCACCGAGACCTGGCGTTCGCTCATGGCTTCAAGCAAGGCGCTCTGGGTCCGAGGGGTGGTCCGGTTGATTTCGTCTGCAAGGACGATGTTGGCGAATATCGGCCCGCGATTGAACACGAATTCGCTTCGTTTCGAATCAAAATGGCTGCTGCCCGTGATGTCTGCCGGGAGAAGGTCCGGGGTGAACTGGATGCGGCGGAACGTGCCGGAGACGGAGCGAGCCAAGGCCTTGCCGATGAGGGTCTTGCCGACGCCCGGAACGTCTTCCAGCAGAACATGTTCTCCAGCCAGAAGCGCGACGATGCAGAGGCGGATCACGTCGCGCTTGCCCAGAACCACCTCGGCCAGCCCATTCTCCAACTGGGCAATAAGTGTCTCTTGATCAACAGACATGCAGAGTCCCCGCAGCTTGCGTTGCTTCGATTTGACAAACGGGCTCGACGGCAGCCCCCCCCCACGGCGGCAAGCCATTTCCAGCCGGTACGGTATTATCGTATCGTGAACATGGCGAAATCGTCCAGTAAATGGCAAGATCGCCGACCGAATATCACGTGTTTGCAGGTTGTTGTTCCGCGACATCGGGTCACGGGTGTTGACGCAAGGCAACCAACTCAGGCAGCGGCGAGGTGGTCGTGTAGGGCAGTTGCGGTTCGTAACTCGTTAATCCGCAAATGGTTACCAACTGAGTCATGCCGCCCGACGAATCGGCAGAGCTGTGGAACGCTGCTTGCTCCTTGTCTCTGACACTGCTTGCGAGTCCTCCGGAATCCAACGCCGCACACGACCCATGGCTCAAGTAACCGAAATCCGCTCGATCGAAGAACTGGCCTCGTATCGTCTTGTGTGGCATTCCCTTCTCCTGAAGACCCGCGATGCCACGTTCTTTCAGTCGCTCGACTGGCTGGAGGCGTTCTGGAGGCACTTCGGGGTCGGCAAGCAGTTGCGGGTGCTGATCGTCTCGGCGGCCGGTGAGACGATCGGCATCGTTCCGCTGGTGGTCGTCACCGAGCCGACCCGGGTTGGGCCGGTCCGCTTTCTGACCTACCCTCTTCAGGACTGGGGGTCGTTCTACGGCCCCATTGGCCCGAACCCGACCGCCACCCTCGTGGCCGCCATGCGACACCTTCGGGAAACGCCGCGGGACTGGGATGTGATGGACCTGCGGTGGATCGATTGCGATCGCGCCGACCACGGACGGACCGAACGGGCCATGGCCCAAGTCGGATTCCGGCCCCGAAAGCAGCCTTGGATGCGGGGATCCGTGGTTGATCTGCCGGAGACCTGGGACGAGTACTGGAAGACTCGTCCGGGCAAGTGGCGAGAGAACGTTCGACGATGCCAGCGACGTCTGGAGGATCTGGGCAAGGTCACGTACGTGCGATACCGTCCCGAAGGAATCGCCTACGGCGATGCCGATCCTCGCTGGGATCTGTTCGATGCATGCATCGCGATCGCCAGGAAAAGCTGGCAGTCGGAATCGACGACGGGCAACACGATGTGCTCTCCCGCAGTGGAGGATTTCCTTCGCGACGTTCACGAAACTGCCGTGCGTGCGGGAGCGGTCGACCTGAATTTGGTGCTGGTCGACGGCCGGCCTGTTGCGTTCACCTACAACTACCACATGAACGGTCGGGTCTTCGGGTTGCGAAAGGGTTACGATCCCGAGTATCGGGCGGGTTCACCGGGGGTGGTTCTCGACCACCTGATGCTCCAAAATGGGAGCCGGCAAGGCGACGTCCAGTACGACCTCGGCGCTGGGGCCTACGAGGCGAAGCGGCACTGGATCACGAGCGAGACGACAAGTTACCGAATGACGCATTTTCGCGGCGGCGTGGCCCGGGCCCAGTTCCTGCGCCTCAAGCGATGGTATCAGGATCGGTTCGGCGACACGGAAATGCTGGTGTCCGCTCGATCCGCCTGACCCGCCGTAGTCGTCCGGTACCCATCCGAATCGCCAACTCCGCAGATTCGCGCCCGTCGCAGGTCCGCGTGACGTAAGATTCCGGAGAGTCTCCTGCCCTCAAGCCCAGGAGCCGCACGAGCGGACCGATGCGAGTATGCGACGATCGACGCGCTGGAAGATTCTGTTGCTGACGGTTTTGCCGATTACCGTGATCTACGTGGCGATCTTTGGATTCAGCCTCGTGCAGATGCAGCGGCAAGCCCGTCACGATACCGAACAATACGTGACGGAGGTTGCCACGCGGTTTGCCAGTCAGTTTGATGCCGAGCTGCGCGAAGTGGCCCGGATCGCACGGCTGACGGCCACGTTTCTGGAGACCTGCCCGGAGCTGACGGAAGCACAGCTCTACGACCAGTTGCGTGCCAACGTCTCCCAGCAGGAACTGATCTACGGAGCTGCCATCGCGTTTGAACCGGAGACATTCGAGGGGCGCCGGCGGTTCGGACCCTATGTCCATCGCGTTCAGGATGGACTGGCGCAGATGGATATCTCTGCCGAGGCCTACGACTACACCCAGCCCGAATGGAAGTGGTATTGCGTACCGCGGGATCGGCACGAGCCGTTGTGGACTTCGCCGTATTTCGACAAGGGAGCCGGCGACATCCTCATGTCGACCTTCGCGGTGCCGTTCTTTCGCCACGGCAAGTTCTGGGGTGTCACGACCGTCGATATTCCGCTCGAGCCGCTCAACGAGAAAATCCGGGTGAGCGACGCAGCGGAGCTCGACTTCTATGTGGCGACCGGCGAGGGGCAGTTCATCTATCCGCCACATCCGACCGCCAGCATGGAGGCCACGTTCCGCGAGCTTCAGAAACGTCGCCGTGAGAAGATCCGGACCGGAGAAGAGGCGGACAAGACGCCCGGACTCGAGCCGATGGTGGACCAGGAGACTGGGCAACGGGTCTGGTATTTCTATGCGCCGATCTCTTCATGCAACTGGTGGTTCTCTGCCAGAATCACCGAGGCGGAGGCGATGGACGACGCCAACCAGCATATTGCCATGACGGCGGTCACGCTTCTTCTTTCCCTCCTGCTGATCTTCGCTTCGATCTGGTTCGTGTCGGGGTTGATCGCGCGGACCCAGGAAGAGTTGCATCGCGCGAGGGAGGTTGCTGAAGATGCCAACCGTTCGAAGAGCTCCTTCCTGGCCAACATGAGCCACGAGATTCGAACACCCATGAACGGGATCATGGGAATGACGGACCTGGCCCTGGATACCGAGTTGACCAGCGAACAGCGCGAGTACCTGACAACGGTCAAGTCGTCGGCTGAATCGCTGCTCACGCTGCTGAACGACATTCTCGATTTCTCAAAGATCGAGGCCGGCAAGCTGGAACTGGACCCCATCGACTTCGAACTGCGCAACGGGCTGGCCGATACGCTCAACACGCTCGCGGTTCGGGCACACAGCAAGCATCTCGAGCTTGCGTGTCACGTGGAATCCGACGTGCCCGATACGTTGGTGGGCGACATCCACCGCCTCCGGCAGATTCTCGTCAACCTGGTGGGGAATGCGATCAAGTTCACGGAGAAGGGAGAGGTGGTGGTCCACGTGGCCGTGGAGTCGCAGACCGACAACGACGTCTGGCTCCGCTTTTCCGTGGAAGATACGGGGGTGGGGATTCCCGAGAACAAGCTGGAAAAGATCTTCAATCCCTTTGAACAGGCCGACTCGTCGACCACTCGCCGCTTTGGCGGTACCGGCCTCGGCCTGACGATTTCCTCGCAACTCGTCAAGCTGATGGACGGGCGGATCTGGGCCGAAAGCCAGACCGGCCGGGGAAGCCAGTTTCGATTCACTGCCCGGTTCGGACGCGGGCAAGCCACGACAAGGCTTACGGTGGAACTGAAGCTGGGCGATCTGATAGGAAGGACGATCCTCGTGGTCGACGACAACCAGACGAACCGGCGGATTCTCGAGGAGATGTTGAAGAACTGGAGGATGGAGCCGTTTGCGACGGATAGCGGCCCGGAAGCGATGCGGGCCCTCGACCAGGCGAGAAATGCAGGAAAGCCCGTCGAGCTGATCATCTCCGACGTGAATATGCCCGAAATGGACGGATTCGAACTGGCCGCGAAGGTGAACGCCAGCCCGCTCCACGGCGGCACGAAACTGATCCTGTTGACGTCCGCAAGCCGATCGGGCGACGCACAGCGGTGCCGCGAACTGGGAGTTGTGTCGCATCTGATGAAGCCAGTCAAACAGTCGGCGCTGCTCGACGCGATTGCCGCAGCCGTGGGCGTGGCCGTTGTCATCGATCGGCCGAAGAAATCCTCGCCGCAAGAATCGTTGCCGGCAACGGCCCACTGTAAGCCGCTGAGAATCATTCTGGCTGAAGACAATCCGGTGAACCAGAAATTTGCCCTCCGCGTCCTCGAGAAGAGCGGGCACACGGTGGAAGTGGCGGGCAACGGCAAGGAGGTGATCGAGGCTTGGCAGAAGGGCTGCTGCGACGTGATCCTGATGGATGTGCAGATGCCTGAGATGGACGGATTTGAGGCGACGGCACGGATCCGCGAGCAGGAATCCGGGTTGCATCGACGCACGCCGATCATCGCCATGACAGCCCACGCCATGAAGGGCGACCGCGAACGCTGCCTCGAGGCGGGCATGGACGGCTACGTGACCAAGCCGATCAAGGCCACTGTCATGTTCGCTGAAATCGACCGAGTGATGGCCGAAGTGGTGTGAGCGATGTGCCGAAACCTGTGACGGGAGTTCCTCGGGCACGCTACGTGGACAAAGGATGGGCCACCAGGTGGTCTCCCGGCCTTGGGGCATAGAACCCGGCGATATTCTCGCCAGTCTCCTTCGCCCTCGCGATTGGCTCAGAGTCAACCTCGCCGCTGCTCGGAAACCATCGTCCGGGGCCCGGCTAATCTGCTGAACACCCCGCATGCAGGCCCCAGTCTGGACGCAAATGCGGCACGACCGGACTGATCATCACGAGTGCTTTGTCACAGCTTGATTTTGGGATCAGCGGCGTGGAAGCATGCGACAATCGCCGGAATCGCCGAGTCGTTCCGCAGTCTCGATCCCAATCTCCAAATAGACTTGCACAATTCCAGGAGATCCAGACCCCGCTGCCCCCCTTCGGGAGGCGGCCTGAACGAGAAGGCCCATTCTGGCAGTCACGCAACCCGATTTGGCTGCGACAGAGCACCAGGCCGTTGCTGATCTGTTTGACTCAAGGTGCGCGGGAAAAATGCCGAATGTCTAATCCTGATCTGGCAAAATACGGAGTCTGGGTAAACTTGACCGCCGAGCCTTGTCCGGAACTGCTCTCAGACAGTGTTTGTCAGATGGGGACCGCAGAGAAATCCAAGCACCTTTGCTCATTCAGTGGAAGACCGATGATCGCCACGTCAACGACGGAAAGCACTTCCTCTCACCAGCTCACCCAGGCGGCCCAGAAACGGCTCAAAGGCGTTCCGCACGCCAACATTCGACGCCTTGACTGTCAATGCGACGAGCAGGGCATCCTCTACCTGCGGGGCCGTCTGTCCAGCTACTATCAGAAACAGCTTGCTCAAGAGGCAGTCTCCGACCTTCCGGGTGTCATCGAGATCGTGAATCAGGCCGAGGTGATTAACCTTGGGTTTGGCAGGCCCGCCCTGGTCTGACCTCCTCCCTCGCTCGTTGGCCAGTGCGCCACCGTTCACCCCGATGCACCTTGCCATTGCCGAGGGTGCATTCCCCAAGGCGTGCTTGCGGAGTGTCCCGATTTCAGAATTGCGCAAGTCCAGTAGGCCCGGCTGGATTCGAACCAGCAACCAACAGATTATGAGTCTCTCGCGATGCCGTTTTGACCCCGTTTTTCGGGGGGTTCCCACAGAAACTCTACTTTGATAACCTTTGACGCCCAAACGACTTTCGGTTAAGCTGACCTTTGCTGTGCTAGACCGACCTTTGACGACTTTTCCTAACACGCATAGCACCGTTCTAGCACCGAATTCGGTCGATAGACCGACAACGGAAAGTCTGAGGGTTGAACAATGGGGGCTGAGGCGAAGCGGAAAACGTTGCGGATCGGGTTCACCAAGCGGCGGCTGCAAGCCCTGGAGGCCCCGACCTCAGGCCGAGTGTACTGGCACGACGAAGGGCGGCCCGGGCTGTGTCTGTGCGTTACCGCGACCGGAACGAAGACGTTCTACTACTACGCCTGGGTGCAAGGGCGGCCGAGTCGCGTCAGAATCGGTCTGTTCCCCGAGGTGACCGTCGAGGCGGCCAGAGACGAAGCGAAGCGGCTGGCCGGCGAGGTGGTTCAGGGCGAGAACCCGATGGAGAAGCGGCGAGCGGCCCGACGCGAGCCGACCTTCAAAGACGCCTGGGTTCACTTCCTGGGGTACGCCCAGCAGCACAAGCGGCCCGGTTCGGTCAAGGAAGACGAGGCCCTGTACAAGTCCTTCTTGGAGCCCTGGGCGGGGCGGCGACTGAAGGGAATTCAGCGAAGCGAGATACAGGCCCTGCATACTCGCATCGGCGCCGACAACGGCAAGGTCCGGGCCAACCGAACGCTTGCCCTGCTTTCCACGGTCTTTGCCGAAGCCCGAGACGTCGGTTTCAAAGGCGACAACCCCTGCAAAGGAGTCCGGCGATTCAAGGAACTTGCCCGCGACCGATACCTCTTGCCGAGCGAAATCCAGCCTTTCCTTGAGGCCCTGCAAGCGGAGCCCAACAAGGTGATGGGGCATTTCTTCGCGGTCTGCCTGTTCACCGGGGCCAGGAGCGGAAACGTCAAGGCGATGCGATGGGAAGACGTTGACCTGCAGAATGGCTTCTGGCGGATTCCACCCGATGAGGCGAAGGGCGGCGAAGCGGTGATTGTTCCCCTGACACCCGTAGTCCTCGGCATCCTGACGCAACGGAAGGCGGAA
This sequence comes from uncultured Planctomycetaceae bacterium, assembly GCA_964563135.1. GTDB lineage: Bacteria > Planctomycetota > Planctomycetia > Pirellulales > Thermoguttaceae > JAAYAY01. Next base: position 6,285 of record CAZLWV010000090.1, on the reverse strand, counting down.
AACGGTGGTAGCCCGTGGGTCTTTCCCGGGCGGGCGGACGGGACGACAGGCCATATCACGGAACCGAAAGAGGCGTGGAAGCGAATCTGCAAGCGGGCAGGCCTGGCGGGATTGCGGATTCACGACCTGCGGAGGAGCTGCGGAAGCTGGCAAGCGGCCCTCGGGGCAAGCCTGCTGACCATCGGCAAGAGCCTGGGCCACCGCAACCAAGCGACCACTGCAATCTACTCGAAGCTGGACCTGAGCCCCGTCCGGGCGTCCCTGGAAGCGGCAGAAGCGGCGATTCTCATGAAGGCGAAGCGGGGGCCCGACTTGCTGCCAGCGCCCGAGGTGAAGCCAAAAAAGACCCGAAAGTCCAGGAAGCCCGAGCGGCCCGCGGCCAAGGAAGGTAATAACGATGAAGCCTGACACATGGAACATTTGCGGCGACTTTCTGGACCCGCTGGCGAGCTTATTGAACAGCAGCCTCGATTCACAGGACGAGTTGTACTGCGATCCAGAAGTTGGAACAGCCGTAGAAGGCAGTCGATTTGTCTGCAGTGGAATTCCATACGCCAGGCTGGAGGCCGCGCTGCTCGACGCGGAACGTGCGGCCATCTGGCTGGAAATCAACGCCTCGGTGGACGTTGCCGATCGACTCAGGCATGCGGTCGAGCAAATCCAGAGATTCGGCCATCCGTTTGATCCGCAAGGGGCTTACGAAGCTGCCGATGCGATCGTGAGGCACGTGAGGTACCTGCGAGGCCTTTCGGACGTGCTTGGGCAGAGGGATGAAGGCAGCGCGCAGGACGAGCCGAAAACGCCAGGGCCTGAAACCGCGGCGGACAAGCGAAACGCCTGGATTTATGCGGAGTGCCGCAAAGGCACGCCGTATTGTGAGATTCGGCTGAAGCTGAAGACGAAGCCTGTGGCTTGGGAACGAATCGAAAGCGACCAGGGCATTAAAGATGCAGGCCGGCGATACGCTGAGAAGAACAATCTGCCCCCGCCCCCAAGTCGACAATCCGGGCGGCCGACGAAACGAAAAACCAAGCACTGAAAAGTGCTGAATCCTCTTCAATTTTCTTCTGTCTAATCGTCGGTATCCTTGCACTTAGTTGGACTAAGTTTTCCTGCTAAGTGCGAGGTAATCCCGATGGCTTCTCAAGTTGCGCCCCCAGGGCTTCTCACCCCCGAGCAAGCGGCCGAACGCATGGGGTTGCGGCCCCAAACTCTCGCGGTTTGGAGAACGACCGGACGCTATGGCTTGCCGTACATCCGAGCCGGTCGGCTGATTCGGTATGCTGTGGCCGATATTGACGCGTTCCTTGCTGGGCGACGGCAAACCCACACCGGCCAAACCGCCAGCGTCTAGACCTGGCCACAAGGCCCCGACCTAAACCACCGGGGCCTTTTGATTTTCTTCGCGTATCTTCCGGTGACGGGCGGCCTGGCGACCGCTGCCCGTCACCCGTTTACCAACAAAAAACCCCACCGGCTGGCGGCCTAGGCGGGGTTGAAAGGGAATCACTGTGAACCATTGTAGCACATTTGTCGCCGCGGAAGTCAACTTGTTTCCGGAGGAGTCCGTGGACGAGCTGACCGACTATTTTGGAGACCTGCAGCAGAATCATCCAGAGTCGGAGTGGCTGTCTACGCCATTCGAACACACGATCCTGGACGAAGACGGGAACGAAGCCGAAACCGTCCTGGTTTCGTTTGCGGAAATCAAATCGACTGACGAGATCCGCCGAGACCCGCGAAAAGTGCTTGCGGCGCCGCAGTGGTGGGACGCCGTCTGCCACCGCCTGGCCGATGGCGAACCAATCACTCGCATCGAGTACAACTGGCGGCCAGGATACCTGGCCGATCGGATCGAAGACGCCGAGCTCGCCCAGGCGGACGGGAGAGTGGTAGTGTGGATCGGCTGCCCCGAGAAATGGAAGCCGCCGATCGGCCTGACGCACGCCGAATGGGCAACGGAACACGACCGGCTGCCAGTTGTGCGAGAGAGACTTGAGGAGCGGATAAAGAACCGGATCGATCGAGGCGATTTCAGATTCTTGCCGCAGCCGAACCGAGGCATCTACAGCCGGATGCGGGAAATCGTGAGCAACGAGGCCCGCGAAGAGACGCCGAGCGAGGACGGCACGTTTCCGCCGGCGGATCCGATGGACGTGGCAAATCGAGTCTTGCGACTGTTTCGCGGCGGCCTCAAACAGATCCAGGGAGACTTATGTGTTGTCGAGCAATCCGGAAAATCGATCCTGAACCTCGACACGGCCGAACGGCTGTTCGCGTTCTTGTATCGGTGGGTGGATGTTCAGTGGAACGCGAACCGACGATATCTTGGAAAACGCGAGGCCCTCGAGTTGGTTCGCCAAATCGCACCAGTCTACCGGCAATTCGAGTACTTCCCACACTTTCCGCGGATCCCCGAGCACGTCTACCTGTGCCAGTTCCCGACAGGCACCGGTGGCGAGGCTGTCGACGGATTCCTTGACTTTTTTTGTTTCGCGACTGATGCCGACCGACATCTGTATCACGCGCTGCTTGCAACGCTCATATGGGGCGGGCCGGCGGGAATGCGGCCGGCGTGGGCTGTCACGGCTCCAGCCGGGCGGGGTGTGGGCAAAACTACGCTTGCGGCCAAAGCGGCCGAGATCTTCGGCGGATCCATTGATGTGTCGCTAACAGAGGACGAAGACATCATAAAACAGCGGCTGCTGAGCCCTGACAGTCAGACGATGAGGGTGGTGCTGTGCGACAATCTGAAGAGCTATCGGGCGTCAAGCGCGGCATTCGAGGCGCTCATCACCGCCCCGAGGATTTCCGGCAAACGGCTCTATCACGGCGAGGCACAGAGGCCGAATTTCCTGAACTGGATTCTGACGGTCAACGCCGCTTCGCTGTCAAAAGACCTCGCCCAAAGGGTAATCACGATCGAACTGGACGAACCCCAGCGCACCGGTGACTGGGAAGAATGCGTCAGCCGCTACATCGCTGATCACCGGGAGGAGATCATCGGCGACCTGCTCGCGTTCTACCGACGTCCAGCGTGCCGACTCGCCCGCCACACTCGATGGGCGACATGGGAATCCGAGGTGTTATGTCGGTTTTTGGACGCGGAGGAGATGCAGCGACTCATCCGGCATCGGCAGCAAGCGGCGGACGTCGAAAACGAAGAGGCCTCGGTTATCGAAGATCACCTGCGGCGGTGCCTGGGCGATCTGAATTACGACATCGATCACGAGCGGATATTCCTCCCGTCGGCGATCGCAACGCAGTGGCTGAACGAGGCGCTGAACGAGAGATTGAGTACCGTAGGTGCCTCACGCAAGTTAGGTCAACTGATAAGCGAGGGGACAATGAACCGGCTTGCGAGAAACAAGACGAATGCGTGGGGCAAGGGGTTTGTGTGGAATGGGGAACATTGCGACTATGGAGAATCTATCGTGACTGACATCGAGGAACGACAGGATCGCCGTAGGACGGATAGGACTACTCGTAGGACGGATGGTTTCTAATCAATTCGTCCTACGGAAAGACGTTACCACATAAGTAGTTATGACTCTATAGGACGGATAGGACTACTTTTTCAAAAGTTCCCCCGGGAGAGCCAAATGAACACATGAATGAACATGTGTGTGTCACGTCATACGTGGATAGATTTAATAGGAAAACCAGTCCCATCCGTCCTATGCGTCCTATAGACGAAAACCACCACCCGACAGAAGGAGGTATCATGCCAACCGTCAGAACCACCGAGTTTTCCTCGTCCGCCTCGCGGTTGCCCGATTGGCTTCACCTGGCCGCTCGCGACTTGTTCAGCCTCGACTCACAGCACACCGATCAGCAAGTGATTGACGCGATCCAGGAGCACTTCGCCGGCTGGCTGACGGAGCCCTGGGGGACTGGCCTGCGCTACGGCGAGCAGACGTTCGTGGCTCATGTCCAGGCGGTTCAGAGTTACGGGGTCAGCCCGCTGATGAATTTCGCGAGAGCCGTTGGGGCCTGCTTGCACATTTCCGCCGTCGGCAGCTTGGTACGCCTCGAGTTCTCGCGTGCGGCCAAGCTGACGGCCCTGGACGATCCCGACGGCGAGTAGAATGCCGTGTTTGGGGTTCGAGACACCGGGGAGAATCGAGGATGGACGATACGATTGAGAGTGAGGCCGACAGCGAGGCCGAGATGGCACACCGAGCGCGGTACTTGCGACTGCCGGCATTTCGCGACGAGCACAAGGGCCCAGTCGATCGCGAGAGCTCGCGGAGAGATCCGTCACAAGCACAGATAGCCCGCATGGCCGAGGCGATCAGGCAAGCCCGCTGGCGCCCCCGAGACGATGCGGCCGAGCCGTGGCAGCCGCCGACGATTCGGGTAGACGATTTGGCACCGATTGAGCAATAGGACGAAATCTTCGCAAGGAATCTTCCACATGAGCACTCCCCCCCGCCGCAAGAAACAGCCCCGCAGACGCCCAGGCAGGCCGAAACGCGGTCAGGAGATCATCACGCCCGCGGTCCTGGAGCGGATTGCCGAGCTGTGGCTCGAGGGGGTCTCCCCGCGGAAGATCGGCGAGGCCGTGGGCGCCGACAGGATGAGCGTGCTACATCACCTCGAGCGGTCAATCAGGCCCCTGTGGCATGAGCAGATGCGGTCGATGCTAGACGTCGACCTGGCGAAGGTCGCACTACTCGAGAAAGTGGCCTGGGAGCGATTTCACGCGAAGGCCCCGGCCGAGTCAATCGAACAGATCGAGAAGACCCTGACGGCCGGCAAGTCGGGCCGATCGCGGCTGAAGATCACGAAGCAGGCGGTGCGATCCATCACCCGCACGGGCGATTCCGCATGGTTGCAGGTGATTCAGTGGTGCCTGGACTTCCGGGCCCGAATCCACGGGCACTACGCGCCGACGCGATCGCACGTGGACATCGGCGGGGACTTGCGAGTCGCGGGCAAGAGCCCGAGCGAGGTAGATGAGGAGATGCTTGATCGGCTCTTGACACAGATCCAGGAGCGGCGGATTCGCCAGATCGCGAGGAAGTCGGATTGATCGGATTTGAAGTTGGCCAACACGCGTTTGCGTGGAAAGAGAGAATTCGACATAACCTGGAGCATGGCGAACAAAGGCACACCGGAGGTTGCGATGATGAGCATTGACATCAACAGCGAAAAAGTCTTTCCGATCAACGCGGTTCGGCAGCACATCCCAGGGCGTCCGAGCCCCAGCACCCTTTACAGGTGGTTCACCCGTGGCGCCCGTGGTGCCCGGCTGGAGACACTGGTTGTGGGGGGTAAGAGGTTCACCTCGCACGAGGCGGTGAAGCGGTTCATTGAACGCACAACCGAGAATTCTCCCGGAGCCTGTGCCCCGCAGCCGCGATCCTAAATTCGAGCCTTCGCATATGTACCAGGAAATCCTGAAAGGTCTGAAGGCACTCGCTCAGAGCGGAGTCGCGACACAGCAGCAAGGCGTGATGACCGACGTGGGGCCCGAGAACGCCAGGGCCTATTCTGCCATCCTGTCCGGCCGCGACCCGGACACCGTCGGACGGGAACAGGGCCAGTCCGGTCAAGGCTACTCGAACGTCCTGCCGTCGCCTCCGCCTGCGGACAGTCCTGCGATGCCAGGCCGACCACAGCCCTACGAGAACATCCTGGCGGCGCAACCTGCAATCCCATTGGCGCAGCCTGGGACTGAGACACTGAGCACGACGGTCGACGCTCCACCCGCTGCCTACGTGCCGACGACGGCGGGGGCCCACGTGGCCCCGGGGCCAGAGAGTGAGCGGACAGGCGCCGAGCAGGCCCTGGATGATCTATCGAACGCCGAGCTGCGGCAGCTCATCAACGTCATGGCCGGAGTAAAGGAAGGCCAAAAGGGGGCCGTGAAGAAGCGGACCAGGCGGCCGGAACTGCTCGCCATGGCCTCCAAGTCGATGGGATACGATCGGGCGAAACGGCAGCAGGAGCAGCAGCGACGGCAGCAGATCAGCGAGAGCCTTCTGGCGAGTACTTCCGAGACGGCGATCGCCGCGGCCCCGTCAGCAGCCCCTGGCAGTACCCCTGCATCGCCTCCGCAGGCCTATCCCGCGATACTCTCTGCAGCTCAACCCGAAGCCGCGGAGGGCCACATCGCCGCGATGGGGCCGGTCGATCTGCCCGACGTGCCGGAACCCCTGCCGGCTGCGCCAGCGTTGCAGCCGCCCGCTCGCCCACTCCCTGCTGGACTGACCAGCCAGGCGATCGCCGCGGCCCCGTCAGCAGCGCACAGGGCGAACCTCGGTCAATCCCAGTCGCATG
>CAZLWV010000089.1:4682-33786 GCA_964563135.1 uncultured Planctomycetaceae bacterium | reverse complement strand
CGAAAAAATTCCCGAAAAAATGAATTCCGGGCCACAGCTGGCGAACTTGGGCTAGTTCTCGGCCAGGAATCAACGCCGGTTGACTTCACGGTCAAGGTCGAGGTCGTCCAGCAGGCATTGACGCCCGAGTTCTGCTGGTTCCATCCCCGCGCCGCGGCGATTCCCGGAGCGGGCAAAGACGGCGAGCTGGCCGTCGTGATGACGCTGCAGAAGCACCTGAAGGTCTCGGACTACTACTCCGGTATGTGGACCATGCGGACCGACGACCTGGGCGGCTCGTGGACCGGACCGACCGAGATTTCCGAACTGGGTTGGACGCGCGAGGCCAGCGGAGTCGTGGTGGCGGTGGCCGACGTGACGCCCGGCTGGCATGAGCCCACCGGCCGGCTCCTGGCCATCGGGTGCAGCGTGCGTTACAGCCCCCAGGGTGAACAGCTCTCCGATACCAAGCGTCCCAGCCAGACGGCCTACGCCGTTTATGACCCGAAAACGGGAGCCTGGTCCGCCTGGCAGACCCTCGAGATGCCGCCCGACGAGAAGTTCGATTTCGCCCGCAACGGCTGCTCCCAATGGATGGTCGAATTGGACGGAACCGTGCTCGTCCCCATCTACTTCGCGGATTCGGCCGATGTGCCGGCCTCGGTCACCGTTGTCCGCTGCCGGTTCGACGGGCGGAAGCTGGCCTACCTGGAGCACGGAACGGAGCTGGCGCTCAGTGTCGAGCGCGGGCTCTGCGAACCGTCGCTGGTGAAGTTCAAGGATCGCTATTACATGACGATCCGCAACGATGTGAAGGGCTATGTCGCCACGAGCAGCGACGGGCTGCACTTCGGCCCGATCCGGCCGTGGACCTTCGACGACGGCCAGGAACTGGGGAGCTACAACACGCAGCAGCACTGGCTGGTCCACAGCGACGCGTTGTTTCTTGCCTACACCCGCCGCGGGGCCAACAACGACCACATCTTCCGCCACCGGGCACCGCTCTTTCTTGCCCAAGTCGATCCCGAGAAGCTCTGCGTGCTGCGGTCGACGGAGAAGGTTCTCATCGCCGAACGGGGCTCCCAGTTAGGCAACTTCGGGGCGGCGGCGATCAATCCGAGCGAGTCGTGGGTGACCGTTTCCGAGTACATGGCCGATGGCAAACCGGATCCCCGCGGGGCCGACGGCAGCACGTTTGTGGCGCGGGTGATCTGGTCGAAGCCTAACGCGTTGGCCGGTCGCAGGTGGCTCCGATAGACAAGCTGACGGGGCCACCCCCGCTCAACAACCACTCAGCCCCTTGGGTACGGCGTCAACCCGTGCCTCTTGACAGGCCGCGGACCATCGCCTTTGGCTGCCCGCCTGGCTGGAGATCCTGCTTTGCCCGTGCTTCCAGCCTTTGTATCACGCGATCAGCGCCGCTGCCGTCACGATAGCCAAAAAGCCTGGCAGAGCCAGTGGCCGACTACGCTCAACCTCTTTCGTCAGCGGCACCCGGGCGGGTCGGGAGGAGCCGGCCTGTGCGGCGATGGCGAGCGTGTGAGATGGTTTCATTCCGAACTGGTGGCGGCAATTGCCTCGGCCACCGTCTTCAGCCCGATGGGTTGTTGGGTGAATGGACCATCGGCGCTGTCTTTGGGCCAGGTAGCGGGGTCGGCAAATCTGCCGTCGTCCTTGTACTGCTCTTGCAGACGGGCGAGTTCCTTCTTCAGCTCGGCGAACCTATGGGCCACTTCCGGTCTGGCTGCTTCGTCGGCCGAGAACAGGAGATTGTGCTGCTCGGTCGGGTCGGCCGCCAGATCGAACATCTCGTAGGCGTCCTTCTTCCAGTAGTAGATCAGCTTGTGCGTGGCCGTGCGGACGCCAAAATGGGCGGCCGTATTGTGATGCCCCGGATCGTGGTAGTAGCGATAGTAGACGCTGGTTGGCCAGTCGGCAGGCGTCTGGCCACGGAGCAGCGGCACGAGGGAACGCCCCTGCATGGAATCGGGAACCGGAAGACCGGCAAGGTCAAGAAAGGTGGGCGCAAGGTCGATGTTGGCCGCGAAGAGTTCCGGTGTGCTGCCCGGCTGGATGCCCGGACCGCGGGCGATGAGCGGCACGCGGAGACCCGGTTCGTACATGAAGCGTTTGTCGTAGAGGCCCAGATCGCCCAGATACCAGCCGTTGTCGGCCGAGTAGAAGACAACCGTGTTTTCGGCCAGGCCGGCCGAATCGAGGTAGTCGAGCACCTTGCCGATGCCGTCGTCGACTCCCTGGACACAGGCCAGATAGTCCTGCATGTAGCGTTGGTACTTCCAGCGCACGAGCTGCTTGCCGCTGAGCTTCTTCGAGCTGCCGTCGGCGGCGGTGATCTCCAGTTCCATCGGCTTCTCGCCGAGCCACCTGTTGCGGGCCGGTCCCTTGAGGTCCGCAGGCGGCTCAAGCTTGAGGTCGCGGCGGGTCAGGTCCCGGGCGACGGTCTGCTGGTTCTCGGGCAGTGCGGCGGGGCGGGTGGCGTAGTCGTCCCAGAGGGTATCGGGTTCGGGGATGACGCGGTCTTTGAACAGCGCCTTGTTCTCTTCATCGGGTTCCCACGCGCGATGGGGCGCCTTGTGGTGGAGCATGAGGAAGAACGGCTTGTCTCTGGGCCGCGTCTTGAGCCATTCGATGCCCAGATCCGTGGTGACGGCCGTGCAGTGTCCCTGGATCGTGAGCTTGCGCCCGCGGACCAGGAAGGTCGGATCCCAGTACTGTCCCTGGCCGGGAAGAACGATCCAGCGATCGAATCCAGTGGGATCGGAGCCGAGGTGCCATTTGCCGATCACCCCGGTGTGATAACCACCTGCCTGCAGGCGCTTGGCGACGTTGTCTCGCTGGCCGTCGAAACGGTTGAAGACCGGAACCCCGTTCAGGTGAGAGTACTGGCCGGTCAGCAGCGTGGCACGGCTGGGAGTGCAGATCGAGTTGGTTACGAAGGAGTTGGTGAACCGGGCGCCGGCACGGGCGAGGCGGTCGATGTTGGGCGTCTCGTTCACCTTGGAGCCATAGCAGGAGATGGCGTTCTGGGCGTGGTCGTCGGAGAAGATGAACAGGATGTTGGGCCGGGCCGGGGTGGAATCGGCTGCGCAGAGCGCGGCCGGCATGGCCGCCGGCAGCAAGGCTGCCAGGAAGAGTGGGGATGCGTATCGCTTCATGGTCAATGCCCGTGGGTTGGGGGCCGGACCAAAGGTCCTGGCTGCCGGGCCCCACAGCGACAGCCGGCCGAAGGTCAGTATTGTGCCCGGTCCGAGTCGTGTCAATCGTGGGCAAGACATGGAGGAGGGGCGTCCGGCGGGGTTGCTTCTGGACCGGATCGCTGGAAGCGGCGTTGGCCGCCTCGTCGTGCAGGGCGACCCACAATGTCAGATGCCCCCCCGCCGATCCGCCGGTCACCCCGATCCGCGCCGGATCGATATTCCACTTCGGGTTTTCAGCGGTTCTCCTGCCGCAGATTCAGGCCCTGTCAACGTGGGGCAGCGGGGCCACATGATACACCTGCATCCGTGACGCGTGCCGGTGGGGACCTACCCGGTCAATTCTGCTCCCTCGGCGGGAGTATCGGCAGTCCGATTGACAGGCTGCCGGCCAGGTCGTATACCTGCCTTATGCTCCTGATCACCGTAGAAACTGCAGGACAGCAGAAGCAATACCTTCACCAGTCCGGTCCGCTCGTCCTTGGCCGCCAGCCCGGTGCCGAGGAAGCCCCGCTCGTGATCCATGACGAGTATGTCTCGCGGCGTCACCTGGTGCTGGAGGAGGTGTCGGCCGGGCGGATACGATTCGAGAACCTCGGGCGCAACGATCTGGAACTGCCCAACGGCACCGTGCTGGGCCAGGGAGCGTGTGGGGAGATCGAGCTACCGTGCCGTCTGCAGATCGGCCGGACGGTCATTCACGTCGTGTATCAGGCCCAGGAATTCCTGCTTGATCTGGATCATCCCCCCGCCTCTTATCTTGGGGAATTTCAGACGCTTGGCGTTCCGGCAACGCGGGAGTTGCCATCCGTCAAGCAGCATCCGCTGGCCAGCCTGGGCGAAGTCCCCTCGGCAGAGAAGCTGACCGTCTGGTTCGAAACCCTGCTCTCAGTGCAGCGTTCCGCGGCCGGGTCGACGGAGTTCTACCGCGAGACGGCGCGGGCGATCGTCGAAATGGTGGGTTTGGACCGGGGGTTGGTACTGCTTCGCGAGCATGACGGCTGGCGCATCGCCGCCCACTGGACAAAGGATCCGGCGGTGAGGCTGGACTTCAGTCATTCCGTCCTGTCGCACGTGGTGGAGCAAGGACGCACATTCTTCGGCACGCCCCAATGCGGCGACACCCGCCACAGCCTGGAGAATGTGGAGGCCGTGGTGGGCTCGCCGGTTTTCGGGGCCAAGGGCGAAGTGCTGGGGGTCTTGTACGGGTCGCGCGACTGGCGACCGGCGATGTTGCACGTGGGCATCCAGCCGCTGGAAGCGCAGGTGGTGCAGCTTCTGGCCAGCTCGGTGTCGGTGGGACTGATTCGGATGGAAATGCAGCAACGGCTGACCCAGGCGGAAAAACTGGCGGCGGTGGGGCAGGCGATCGCCTATGTTGTCCACGACTTGCGAGGTCCGCTGGGCAACGTCCAGCAGTTGTTGGAGATGCGGAGGGCGGGTCTCCAGGAGGCCGCGGGAGAGGAAGAGCAGTGGGAACTGATCGACGCCTCTCTGGCGGTGGCCATGGATCTGCTCGACGACAGTCTCGAATTCTGCCGGGGCCAGGTTCACGTCAAGCCGGTTTGCGGCACGTTTGTCGGCCTGCTGGGGAAACATCTGCGGCTGTTGCAGATGGAGCTGCAGGGGTTGGGCGTTGCACTGGAGATTGAAGTGCCGGACGAATTGCAGGTCGTGCTGGATCCGGAGCGCATGTCCCGCGTGCTGCGCAACCTGGCCCGAAATGCGGGCGAGGCGATGCAAGGGCGAGCACACGCGGCGGTGACGATCGGGGCCAGGCAGGTGCCAACCGGCGTGGAACTGTTTGTGGCCGACAACGGCCCAGGGCTTCCCGCGGAGGTTCTGGGCAGATTGTTCCAGCCGTTCACCACGTACGGCAAGCGGGGTGGGACGGGATTCGGACTGGCAATTGCCCGCCAACTGGTGGAGGCCCATCGCGGGCAGATTTCGGCAACCTCCAATCCGCAGGGCACTCGGTTCACGATCCTTCTGCCCGCAGACGCCACCGATGGCCAGACGCCGGCAGGGGAAGGCACGGTGATTGCAGCGACGCCTGCCACGACGGCGTCAACTACCACGGTCCCATGCCGGGTGCTGCTGGCGGAGGACAGTCTGATCAATCAACGTCTGGTTGCCGGCCTGCTGAAATTGGGGGGGCATTCGGTCGAGGTGGTCAACAACGGCCGGGCGGCGGTGGACACCTGGATGTCGCAGCCGTTCGACCTGATCCTGATGGATATGGAAATGCCCCAAATGGGCGGACCGGCGGCGATCCGCGAGATTCGCCAGCGCGAACAGGAACCAGGGCGGCACATCCCCATCGTTGCCGTGACGGCCCACGGATCCGAAGAGCGCCAAGCGGAATGCCTGGCTGCGGGTGCCGACGCTGTGGTGCTCAAGCCGCTCTCAAAACGCGGGCTGGACGCCCTCCTGGCCCGTCTGGCGGCGCCTTCTCCGTCGTGAAGGACAGGGGGAGCTTGCCCGACAGCCAAGAAATCCATCCCATGAACGGCCGGTCGCCCTCCCGGGGGCGCGCGGAGTCCTCTCCAGATGCCCAGTGTCTTGCGAAAGGAGCACTTCGATGTCAGCGGTCAGGCGGTCAGAGACGAGGAAGACTTCGGTTCCTGCAGATTTGCGGACGGTTGCGACGCTGCTTTTCGCCGTGTGCGCGGTATCGGGATGCTCGCCGGCAGCGCCGGCCCGATCGCCCGTGGCACAATCGCCGCTGCCCGCCGCACAACCGCCGAAGCAGGCCGTCAAGCTGGTGTTCGTTCATCATTCGTGCGGCGAGAACTGGCTGAACGATTCCCACGGTGGCCTGGGCAAGGCGCTGGCAGAAAACAACTACTTTGTCAGCGACACCAATTACGGCTGGGGCCCGGAGGGCATCGGGGACCGGACCGATATCACGGATTGGCCCGAATGGTTTGTGGGGCCGCGGAGCCGACAGTACCTCGAGGCCCTTGATCGCGAAAGTGAGCAGCACTGCCAGTACACGCGAATCGCGGCCGATCCGGGGGGCGAGAACCGGGTGGTGATGTTCAAGTCGTGCTTTCCCAACTCGAACCTGCAAGGGCGGCCGGCGGATCGGGCCGCCCGCGGAGAAGGCCTCACTGTGGCCAATGCCAAGGCGATCTACCAGGAACTGTTGGGCTGTTTTGCGGCGTGTCCGGACCGGCTGTTCATTGCCGTCACGGCCCCGCCCGTGCAGGACCATTCATGTGCCGCCAACGCGCGGGCCTTCAACCGCTGGCTGGTGGAGGAGTGGCTGGCCGACTACCGCGGCAACAACGTGGCTGTCTTCGATTTCTACAACGTGCTCACGGGGCCGGAAAATCATCATCGGCTCGCCAATGGGCGGGTGGAGCACAGTTGTCAGACGGGCCAGGACACGCTCTTCTATCCGAGCGACGGCGACGATCATCCTTCTCCCGCAGGCAATCGCAAGGCGACCGCGGAGTTCATCCCCCTGCTCAACGCCTGGTACGGCAGGTGGGCGACCACGCAAGCGACTTCCGCGACGACGAAGCCCGCGCCGGAGAAGATGCCCGAGACACGAGCGGCCGATGCCGAGCAGCGCGCCGCACTGGTTCCGCAACCGGCGTCGCCGGCCGAAACGGCCGCGTCCGGGAAGATCGACGATTTCGAAGGCGATGCCGGGAACTGGGCGGTGTTTCTTGACGAGGCGAAGCAGGCCCGCCTGAGCTTTGCTCCGGACAGAGAACTCAAGCATCGCGGTGCCGCGTCGCTCCGCATCCACTACGATCTGGCGGCCGAGAGCTGGGCCGCATGCAGCCTCGTCCACGATCGGCCCCAGGACTGGAGCGGATCGGGCGGCCTGAGCTTCTACCTGCGCGCGGAGAAAGCGGGCCAGCCGGTCACCGTGATCGCCTACGGGGGCATGTCGCCTGAGGATCTGCTGAATTTCGAGTGCACGGTCCAGGCTGGTCCTGCGGCGGTCCACGGTTGGCAGCGGATCGACGTGGCCTGGGCGCAGCTCCGCTTGCCGGAGTGGCAGGGAGACGCCAGCCGGAAATACGATCCCCGGCAGGCGATGGGGGTCGGATTCACGTTCCATTCCTCCGCAGACGGGCCAGGGGCGGGGAGCGTGTGGATTGATGATCTGTGGCTGCTGGCCCCGGAGAAGTAGGATCGGGCTTTTCTGGCGATTCTGAATAGACTTGCACGATTCCAGGAGATCCAGACTCCGCCGCCAAGCTTCGGGAGGCGGCCTGAAGGAGATGGCCCATTCTGGCAGTCGCGCAACCCGATCCTGGGATCGCAGGGGACGACCTGCTGCCGGTGGAAATCCGCGAAATCGTCCGACCGCTTCTGAAGAACACGCTGCCGTTTTCTTGACCCCCGCAGACCCTCCCGTTAAACTCAGGGCCAACTGCCCGCCTTTGCGGCGGTTTCTGCACGACCCGCCAGTTTTTCCCTTCCCACAGGAGCCAGATGTATGCGCCAGTTGCTTCGAGCCGTTGCTCTCCTGACGATTTTCCTTCTCCCGTCGCTGTGCGGTGCCGCTCAGCCGGTCCTCAAATCGATCGAACTGGAGTCGGGAGACACGCTGGTTTTCTGCGGCGACTCGATCACCCATCAGTGCCTTTACACGCAGTACGTGGAGGACTTCTTCTACACCCGCTATCCCGAGCGGAACATCCGCTTCCACAATGCGGGGATCGGGGGCGACAAGGCCTTTGACGCCCTGCAGCGGTTCGACCGCGATATTGCGGCCTACAAGCCGAAATATGTGACCATTCTGATGGGCATGAACGACGGAAGCTATACCGACTTCAACAAGGAGATCTTCACCCGGTATGAACAGGACATGAACGGCCTGCTCGACAAACTGAAGGGGATCGAGACCACGGCGATCGTGATGACGCCCACCATGTTCGACCATGTGACTCTCGCCAAGAAGATGGAAGCCAGCGGCAAGCCCGTCGAACGGTCACCCTACTACAATGCGGTCCTGGCCTTCTATGGAGCCTGGCTGCGGGAAGTGGCCTTCGAGCGAGGACTGGGGTACGTCAATATGTGGGGGCCGCTGAACGACCTGACCCTGATGCAGCGCAAGACCGATCCGGTGTTCACGTTCATCCCCGATTCCGTGCACCCGGCCGACAACGGGCAGGCGATCATGGCCGTGGCCATTCTCGACGACCTGACTCCCGAGCGAAGATCGGTCAGCCGGATCGCGGCGCGGCTGAATCCCAACAACGAGTGGGCCGTCACGGCGGCTGGGGGGAGCGTGGAGCAGGTGGAAGGCAGCGGCCAGGGCCTTTCCTTTGTTTTCACCGCCCAGGCCCTTCCCTGGGTGCTGCCCCCGCAGGCAAGCCTCGGGTTCGAGTTGACGAAGGCAGCCCACCGCCTCGGCAACGAGCAGTTGCAGATCGCCGGCCTGCCGCCGGGCAAGTACGAGGTGCGTATCGACGGCACCGCCATCGGCCCGCCGGTCAACCACGTGAACCTGGGCTTCAAGCTGGAACTGCAGTCAAATCCGAACACGCCGCAATACCAACAGGCCCTGAGCGTTGCCATGTTGAACAAGGAGCGAAACGACAAGGCGGTCCGTCCCCTGAGGGATCTGTGGCGGAAGCCGAAAGCCGTTTGGCGAGAGGCGACAATCGACCAGGAGAAACTCAAGGTGGCCCTGGCGGAAATCGAACCGAAGATCCAGGAACTGGAGTCGCTGGCCGCGGAGTATGAAGCCAAGATCTATGCGGCTGCCAAGCCCGTGCCGCGCAAGTACGAGATCGTTCGGGTCGCCGAGTGAAACGATCTGGTTGCCTGCCGGCGGAATGTTCCTAGCCCCAGGGGAGAGACCATGAACACGAACCAACGGTCACGGCGCGAGTTTCTCAAGGCCTCCGGTGGCCTGGCGGCGGCAGCGACGCTTGCCGGGCTTGCCTCGCCCCCGGTCCACGCGGCCGGGAGCGAGAACCCCATCAAACTGGCAATCGTCGGGTGCGGGGGTCGCGGCACGGGGGCCGTCGGTAATGCCCTTTCCACCAGCGGCGGGCCGGTCAAGCTGGTGGCGATGGCCGATCTGTTCGAGCCCCGGCTCACGGCGAGCCTCAAGGGGCTCATGGATGCGTTTCCCGACAGCATCGACGTGCCGGCGGATCGCCGGTTCATCGGGTTCGACGCCTACAGGAAAGCGATCGATTGTCTCTCGGCCGGCGACGTGGTGCTCCTGACCACCCATGCGGCCTTCCGGCCGATGCATTTCGAATATGCCGTGGAGAAGGGTGTGAACGTCTTCATGGAGAAGTCGTTTGCCACCGATTCGCCGGCAACCAGGCGGCTGATGGAGGCTGCCCGGAAGGCCGACGAGAAGAACCTCAAGGTCAGCGTCGGTTTCATGTGGCGCCATTCCCAGGGCCGTCAGCGGGTGATCCAGCGAATTCACGAAGGGGCAATCGGCGACGTTCACACGCTGCGGATCTACCGCGTCCACGGACCGGTCCACTGCCCCAAGCGGCCCGCGGACCAGAACGAGGTCATCTTCCAGCTCCAGCACCCCAACAGCTTCACCTGGGTCTCGTCCGGGTTCTACATCGACTGGCACTGCCACAATATCGATGTGGCCTGCTGGACCAAGGACGCCTGGCCCGTCTCCGCTCAGGGCATGGGCGGACGCTGTTATGAAGAGGCGGGGAACCAGTTCGATCATTACACGGTGGAGTATACCTTTGCCGACGGGGCAAAACTGTTTGCCTTCTCCCGCCACATGCCCAACTGCTGGGGAACCTATGCCGACTACGCCCATGGCTCCAAGGGGTCGGCCGTGATCATGACCGACCTGGCGGCCCCCCAACCCAAGATCTACAACCGTCAGAACATGGCGGCCGAGAACCTCGTCTGGGAAGATCCCGGACCGGAGCCGAATCCCTACGTGGTCGAGTGGCAGGTGCTGCTCGACGCGATCCGGCAGAACAAGCCACACAACGAGGCCCATCGCGCCGCCCAGGCAAACTTTGCCGGGATCATGGGACGAATGGCCACCCACACCGGTCAGATGGTCACGTGGGACCAGGCGGTGAATTCCCAGTTCCAGTGGGTCGCCGACATCGATCATCTGACGTTCGAGACGGAAGCCCCGATCCACGAGGGCCCCGACGGGCTGTATCCAGCACCCAAGCCGGGGATGAGCGTGGAGGTGTAGGACGCGGGCCGCTGCGCGGCCGGTCCCGTTTTTGCCCCCAGCCACGAGAGTCCTGACACGATGCCAGTCTGGCTCCCGCCGGGCTCGTCCCAGTGGAAGAAATCTCTGCAACTATTCCCCCTCGCCGGCCGCCCCTCGTCCGGGTAGCCTGTCCGGCAGTATGGGAGCCTGGCGGACTTCTCCGTGTGGATCCGTCCCGGAAGGCCGTGGAATCGCCCCCGAATTTCGATTAGCATGATCGGCGTGGACGGGCGTCCGACGGGCGTTCGGTCTCACGGAATACCGGAGTCTTTTCACGAGGATCCTGCCATGCCGACAACGACTCGACGCCGTTTTCTCCAAGGTGCGGCCCTGACGGCCGTCAGCTGTTCCCCTTCTGGGCCGGCCGGCCCTGGCAGGCCAGTCGCGGCTTCACGTGGCCTGCAACCAGTTCTGCTGGATCAACATGTACCAGCGGCGGAAGAAGGACTTCAACGCCGACCTCGACGCCGGGCTGGCCGAGGTGAAGCAGTCGGGCATGGATGGGCTGGAGGCCATGCTGGGCGATCCGGCGGCGGCCGAACAGATGATCCCGCTCCTGAAGAAGCACGGGCTGGAAATGCGGTCGTTCTACACCGGACCGGCCCTCCACGAGCCGGCGGGCGTTGACACTGCCGTCGAGCAGGTTCTGGCCACGGCCGTCAAGGCCAAAGGGCTGATCGACCTGCGCGTCTGCGTGGTCAATCCGGCGCCGCTGCGCGAAGGAGAGAAGACCGATGCCCAGCTCGAAACGCAGGCCAAAGCCATGACCCGCCTGGGTGGCGAACTGGCCAGGCACGGCATTGCGCTGGCCTACCACTTCCACGCCCCCGCCTGGGAGCGCAACGGGCGGGAGTTCCATCACCTGATGACGCAGACCGACCCGAAACTGGTCCACCTCTGTTTCGACACCCACTGGGTCTACCGCGGCAGCGGCAACAATGTGGAACGCGTGTACGAAGTCGCCGAGCGCTATGGCAGCCGCGTGGCCGAACTGCACCTGCGCCAGTCGAAGGACGGCATCTGGACGGAAACGTTCACCGACGGCGACATCGACCATGTGAAGGTAGCCGGAATCCTCAAGGCCCAGGGGGTCAAACCGCTCCTGGTGCTGGAGCAGGCCGTCGAGAAGGGAACCCCCGACACGATGGACGCCCTGGAATCCCATCGCCGCAGCCGGACGTATGTTGAGAAGGTGTTCGCGTAGGAGAAACAGAAGGTCAGCTCTCGATCTCGCCCTGCGGCCAGATCGCCTGAACCCTCCGGAGGCCTGCAAGAGCGACCTGGGCAGCTGCCCGCTTGCTCGACTGCGCCGGCGTTTTGGTTCTCGATAGGGGCCTGCCAAAATACCCTATCCATTTCCAGGCGATAGAGGCGAGGACGAAAAGCAGGAGTGCTTCGTGGTTGTCGGTCGTCTTTCTCCCGGCCAGTGAGAATCTGCCGGAACCGATTCCCCCACGAAGCGATGCTCTCGAGGACGGGTTTTCCCGCGGTTCAAAGTGACTTCCTATTCTGCGACGTATCGCCATCTTGACAGAAGATGCCGGATTCTCTCCGTGGCACCTCCCGGAACCACGCGGCGTCCCCTATTGAGGGGGTAAGGAAACGGCGTTCTTCCGGGCGGGAGAATCTGCTACCATGGGCCGCCCGTTGCGCCGCCTTCGGTCCGCTGTTCGTCCGCATCCTTCCCTTGCCCCAAGCGATCCGTGTTGACTGCCGACCATCGATTCTTCTTGCTGGCGTGCCTTGCAGCCTGCGTCTCTGCTGCTGGATGCGTCCAGACGTGGACCAGCCAGCAGCCGAACCTGCCCGATCGCTATACGATCGTGCGCGATCAGCTTGTGATCCATTGCGACTTCGAAGTGCCGGCCCGGCATCGACTTCTGGATGAACTTACTGCTCGACGGGAAGACTTGCGGCGCGAGCTGGCCTATGCGTCGAGCGAGGAGCCGATCCATGTCTACCTGTTCCAGGATACCGGTCAATTCCGCCGTTTTGTGAGAGAAGAGCATCCGGATTTTCCGAATCGACGGGCGTTCTTCGTGCAGACGGACACACGGCTGGAGGTCTACGCCCACTGGGGAGGCTATGTGGGCGAAGACCTGCGGCACGAAGTGACCCATGCCTATCTGCACTCGGTGCTTCCCAACATACCACTCTGGCTCGACGAAGGTCTGGCCGAGTACTTCGAGGTGCCGCGGGGGCGGCAGGGCCTGAATCGGGATCACCTGACTTGCCTGCTGGCAAAACAGACGGGGAATGGCTCGTTGGCCGAGCTGCCGGTCACCGCACCCCGGGAGGCGCTGAGCCGGCCGGCGAACCTGGCTCGACTGGAGTCGCTGCATTCCGGCCAATTCCTGTCGCAGGAGGACTACGCCGAGTGTTGGGCCTGGGTGCACTATCTTCTCCAGTCAAGCCCGGAAGCCAGCCTGCTGCTGCGAGAATATCTCTACCGTCTCCACGTGGATGGTTCGACTGTTCCGCTGTCTTCGCGGCTCGCCTGGCGATTTGGACTGACGGCCGACCAGTTGGTCGACCGATTGGCGGAGCACGTCATGATGACCGCTCAGAACGCCAGCTATGCCGAAACGGCAGTTGCCGATTCGCCCGAGTAGGACCGGTCAAACGGCTACCGGCCGCCGCGGGAAGGCCGTAAAGGCCGACGTTTCAGGAGGGACCGTCGATCGATCGGCAGGCGGTCGCAAGAAGGCAGGGTCGCTCTGGCCGAGAAGCGAGAGCCGCCCTATATTGGTCGGAAAGCGACGTCGGAAGGCGTTGGGGTCGTCTTGAGGCTCTGTTCGGACGTTGTGGGATGGGGTGAGTCCGGGCGAGAAGTCCACGTTCAGGAGCTGTTGTCACACGCCGCTCAGAACCGCCGCAGAATTGATTGATGCCGCAGATCCGACCGTTCACCAATCTTGACCCGCCCGCTGTTGCCGAGATCTGGCAGCGTTGCGCCCGTCAGCCTGGGCTGGCATTGCCTGTTTCCGTGGACTCGTTCGAACGGCTGGTCTTCAGCAAGCTCTATTTTCCCGAAAGTCGCCTGCTGTTGGCGTTTGAGGGAGGCAAACCCTTGGGGTTTGCCCATGCGGCTTTCGGTCCCAACGGACACCGAAGCTGGATTTCGACGGAAACGGGCGTGGTCTGCATGTTGCTGGTGTGTCCGGAATGCCCTCGGCGGGAGGCCGTGGCGCGGCAGTTGCTGGAACGCTGCGACCAGTACCTGAGCGAAAGGGGGGCGAAGGTCGTTCAGGGGGGAGCCGCGCCGCCGCTGGCTCCGTTCTATGCGGGGTTGTACGGCGGAAGCATGCCGCCGGGGATTCTCGCCACCGACACGTTCACACAGCAGGCGTACTCGGCAGCCGGATATGCCGAGGCGGGACGCATTTCGATCTGCCGACGAAGCCTCGACGGGTTTCGGGCACCGGTTGATCGGCAACTGATGCAGGTCCGCCGGACCCTGCGGCTGACCACGCTTGTGGATCCGCCAGCGCGCGACTGGTGGGAAGCGGTGGAAATCGGCGATTTCGATTTGACCCGGTTCGAGTTGACGGAGCGGAGCGACCCAAGACCTGTGGCATCGCTGACGGTTCGCGACATGGGGCCGCCATCGCCGGAGCTTCCCGGACCGGCGGCGGGGATCGTCGACTTGTGTGTCGACGAGTCGCACCGGCGGCAGGGCGTGGCAACCTTCCTGCTGGCCGAAGCATTCAAGCAACTGGTACAGCAGGGGATCGGGAGCGTCGAGGCCCACATTCCGGCGGAGGATGCTGCCGCCAAGGCCCTGTGCCGCAAACTGGGATTCCAGGCAGCAGCGGAAGCGATCCGGTTTCGGAAAACGCTCTAAACGGACTTGCGCGATTCCAGGAGATCCGGACTCCGCCGCCAAGCTTCGGGAGGCGGCCTGAAGGAGATGGCCCATTCTGGCAGTCACGCAACCCGATTCAGGCGCAAGTCCGCTCGCGATCATCGGTCAACCCTGTTCGGCGCTGGGACGGGTCGGATCGAGCGGTTGCAGCCAGGCAATATGGCCGGGCTGACGGATCAGCGTTTCTTGAGGGTCACTCCGACACCGGTTCCTTCCGTCAACAGGATCAGGGTCTCCAGCTCCGGATTCTCGGTGACGGCCTTGACGTAGTTGGGATCGGCCTGGCGGGGGTTCATGTTGTGGGCGATGACCAAGCCGCCGGGACGGATGAGAGGGAGGAGTTTCTCGAGGTAGTCGATGTAGCCTTCCTTGTCGGCATCAAGGAAGAGGATATCGATGGGGCCCTTGTGCTGGGCAATGGTCTGGTGGGCGTCGCCGGGGATCAGGGTGATGAGATCGTCAACTCCGGCCTTCTTGAAGTTTTCCTGGGCGGTCTCGGCTCGCGGCGCGTCGATCTCGTGGGTGTGGAGATGGCCGCCCGTCTTGCGCAGGGCCATGGCAATCCAGACGGCCGATTCGCCGGTGGAGGTGCCTATCTCGACGACCTGCTTGGCGCCGGTGGTTTCCACGAGCATTCGCAGGAGGCGTCCATCGCTGGGGGCGACATTGGCATAGCGGGGGCCTTCGCGCATCGTTTCCAGGGCGTCGAGGAGGCGTTTCTCGTGCTCGTCCTTGGCCAGCGGCTCCTTCTGGAATGTGCTGCCGCCTTGACCGGCCGACCGGCCGAATCGCCCGAAAGGGGGGCCGCCGGGGCTGGGGCCGCGATCGGCGGGCATGACCTGGCGGAGTTCGTCGCCACTGAGTTTGCCATCGCCGCTGGTGTCGAAGGCGGCCAGTCTGGCGGCGGCGCCGGCCATCTCTTCGGTTGACAGGATGCCGTCCTGGTCGGTATCGAAAAGGCGAACGAGCGGATTGAGACGTTCCCCACCGGGAGGCTGCGCAGCGGCGGGAGAAAGGAGGACTGTCAGGAGGGCTGCGGCGACAGTAGCCGAGGCAACTCGTTTCATGGGGAATACTCCAGAACCAGTGGATAGAGGCAAAGGCGAGGGGAATCGAGACTCAGAGCGCAATAAACCCCGCACTCGGGGCCAAGTCTCGCAGGCACCGGTCGCCGATTGCCGGGCGCTGCGGAGGGGATGGATCGGGTCGGGGGGAGCCAGGAAGAAGTATGGCAATCGGGGCGACAAACGACAACCGTTTGTGTCTCGTTTGGGCCTCGGTTACCATTGATGCTCGGCCAGTCGTACCCCATTTCCGGCCGGGCCGTTGTCTTTCAACCCCGGAGCGTTGCTCGTGCATCCTGTTGGAAGTCTGTTGACGGTTGGGGAATGGCTCGCGTTGCGGCTCAGTTCTCTCCGAGCGACGTGTTTCTGGGCCAGCGGGACGTGGCGGGTGTCAGCGCCCGCAACCACCTTCGGGGCCGGGTGTGCCGTCTGGCTCCCAATCACCAGGCCGTCTTCGTGGCGATCGATATCGGTCAGATCCTCCGAGGCGAGACGCCCCCCCGCAGCTGCCAGCGAGCTGAATCTGCAACCTGAAGTGGAATTGTTCTGTCTGCTCAAGACGCATAGGGTGAGTCTGGCCGAGTGATCACCTTCACCATCAGGAGCGGTTGCATGCATGCCAAGATCGAATTGCCGAAGGCGTTTTCTGTGCGCGACGAACACGAGATGCTGCCCGTTCAGCACTTGCTGAGCCGGATGAATCCGAAACTGCTGGTACGGGAGGTGGCGACCGGCGTGCACGTCGATGGGGGCGGAACCGTGCACTGGGGGCTTGTCTACTTGAACGGCGAACCTCCGAGCCAGAAGAAGGTGGAGATGGCGCTGAGGGAGGCGGGATTCGATTTCGCCCACAACGTGTTGACCCAGGCAGGAATGGTGTGGACTGATCATAGCGACGGCAACAGGAAGAAGTGAACGGTTGCCCGCCGCTGCCCTCGAGAATCGCCAACAAGGATCACCGGGTGTGCTTGTCCGCGTCCGTGGGAGACTTGTGCACACGGTCAGCGATTCCGAGAAAACATCAGTCGGCGGCGGCCGCAGCGCCAGAAGGGTAGCGACGGTTGACCGCTATCATTGCTAGCGTGTCTAATCCCGCACAGGGATTGACAGATGCCCGCGGCAGAGTATCTTGTCGAGTTCAGTCCAAAGAGCCTTCCGGAGCGCCGGGCACTGCGCCCCGGATTCAAGGCGTTTCTCCAGAGCCTGGTTCCATCCGGGTGCCGCGGTCATTGATCACGTCCCCTCATAACCCGAAAGGAAGCCCATGCACGTCTTTTCTCTTGGCGAAAATGAAGCGGTTGTCATTGGCGAAGACATCGTGGTTCGGGTGGTAGAGATACGAAAAGATACGGTTCAGATCGAGATTCGGCATTCCCACGGGGATACTTGGGAGACGGAGTACGAAGAGTATCAATTGACGACTGAGCCGGCAGGAGAGGGGGGCCCGGGGTGGTAACCCGGTGGAGTGCGCAGCGGCTTGCCGCAATCGTGGCCTCGAAAACTGTTGACCGGCGAGCCGCCTGCGGTAGAATGATGGGCGGTCGAGCGGGCCACGAAAATCCGGGCAAGGATTTCGCGTTTCCTGGGAGCTTTTGCTGGCGGCGTTTCCTACGGGCTGCGTTTCCTGCTGGCTTGGCTGTTCGCTGCCTGAGGCGGGCCCTGCAGGGGTGGGGTTCACCTGCGCTGGATGGCGGTCTGTTGGCGATTCTCGTCTCATCCTTCTTCTCTTCCCAAGCATTTCCCTGCCGCGGTGCGACAGCCGCACTTGGCCGTGCGATGGGCAATGGATCGGCGGGATCGCTCAGCAAGTAGCGGCCACGGTATCCGACGTTCAACGCGATGGGCCGCAGTATTCTCGCGGCAGGGGACGGTTGCTTGCCGAACGCTTCCTGGTGACTTGTCCAGACGAGGACTCGCCCGAGCACGATATGGCTTCCCTGTCTCGTCCTCTCGTTTGCGGAGGCGGATGAATGCACGGTCACAAAGTCTTTACCCCGGAGCGACCCGTTGCCGTCGCAGAGGCGGCCAAGGAACGCCTGCGAAACAGCCCCTATCTGCCCCTGCGGAAAGTCTTGTGCGAGTGTGAATGGGGAGTCCTCCTGCTTCGGGGGCGTCTGCCGAGTTTCTACCACAAGCAGCTTGCTCAGCAGGCGGTGGCCGGCGTCAAGGGAGTGAGCCGGATCATCAACGAAATCGAAGTGGATTGAACCGGCGGCAACACGCTAGTTGGCGGACGGCAGGCCAGTGGGTGCCGGCACATCCCGCCCGTGAAGGAGCATGGGCGTCTGCCGGCGAGCGATGCGATTCCGGTACCAGAGCGCAGCACTTGCCCTCGGCGCCGGGCCGGTCCGTCGTAGCGCTGACCAACCTGCTGCGGTCTCTCCTCCAGGCAGCGTCGTGGCCCGAGGGGCACTTGCCGGCAACGGGTGAGGAAGTAGAATCCCAAACACCCGTGTGCAAAACGAGCCCCTCAGGATCGCGTCAGGAGAAGAGAATATGAAAGCTGCCTATATCGAACAGCCGGGGCCGGCCGAAAACATCCGTTACGGGGATCTGCCGGATCCGCAGCCGAGGGAAGGAGAGGTCCTGGTGCGGATCGGGGCCGTGGCGGTCAATCCGATCGACACCTACATCCGCAGCGGGGCGATCGGGATGGAAATACCCAAACCGTACGTGATCGGCTGCGATCTGGCCGGCACGGTGGAGGCAGTGGGGGCAGGAGTCGAACAGTTCCGCGTGGGGGATCGGGTCTGGGGTTCCAACCAGGGCCTGATGGGGCGACAGGGAACGTTTTCGGAACTGGCGGCCGTCGGCACGTGCTGGCTTTACCCGACGCCTGATGGGGTGAGCGATCGCGATGCGGCGGCCACGTCGCTGGTGGGGATCACGGCCCATCTGGGGCTGGTCCGCAGTGCGGGTGTCCGGCCGGGCGAGATCGTGTTCGTGCACGGCGGCAGCGGCGGCGTGGGGTCGTGCGTGATCCAGATCGCCAAGGCCCGGGGGGCCAAGGTGGTGGCTACGGCGGGAAGCGAGGAGAAGGTCCAGGCATGCCGGCTCCTGGGCGCCGACCTGGTGATCAACTACACGACGGACGAGGTGGACGAGGCCCTGAGGAGTTTCGCCCCGGACGGCGTCGACGTGTGGTTTGAGACGTTGCGAGAGCAGGATCTGGTGCAGGCGGTGTCGCACCTGCGGATGCGGGGCCGGCTGGTCCTGATGGCCGGCCGCGATGCAAGGCCGGTTTTCCCTGTCGGTCCGTTCTACGTGAAGGACTGCAAGGTCCTGGGCTTCGCGATGTTCAATGCGCCGCCGGAGGAACAGCGGACTGCTGCGGAAGACATCAACCTCTTGCTGGCCAAGGGGAAGCTCCGCGCGAAGATCGGGCGGGTGATGAAGCTCGCCGACGCGGCCGCCGCCCACCGGCTCCAGGAAGACAACACGCTCCAGAAGGCCGGAACCCTGGCGGGGAAGATCGTGCTGGAACCGTAGGCTCGTGGGGGAGGACACGAACCGTACAGGCCTGGGGCGACACCCAGCCCGGCAGAGAGACCGGCGAAGGCCGTTCGGAAAGAGTAGCTCCCAGGCCGGCGGGAACGAAGACGCCGGGCTTCAGGGCAGCGGATTTGCGGCTGCCCGCCCTGGCGACTAGGATAGTAGCAATCGGCCAGCCAGCCCTCGCGTCTCTTCGCACGTGTTGAGCGCCCGGCCCGGAACACCGGCTTGAGAGCGGCCGCCTTGCGCAGCGAGGCGGCTTCGGCTGGGCGTTCAACGGCCTGGGCAGGAGCAACCAGGAGGCAAGGGGCTCCTCTGATGCACGACCCCGCCTGCGGTTGCGGGTTCAACAGCCGGGCGGGACAAGCGGGATGACCACCTACCATGACGAGGCAACACGATGGGTGCAACCAAGGTGAAGATGAGCGCGTTGGCCCTGGGTCTGCTGATCGCGGCTTCGGCGGGCAGCCTGGCGGCTCAAGAGAAGGTCCGGCTGGCTTCATCGCCGGCGCTGTCGCCCGACGGAACGAAGCTGGCGTTTTCCTGGCGCGGTGATGTCTGGATCGTTGGTTCCGCAGGCGGGGCCGCCCGGCCGTTGACGCTCCACGAGGGACGGGACACGAGCCCCGCCTTCTCCCCTGACGGGAAGTCGATCGCCTTCAACAGCGACCGCAAAGGAGCCCAGCATGCCTACGTGATGCCGGTCGGAGGCGGATCGCCGCGACAAATCAGCTTCCACAGCGAAGGCTGCCGCGTGGAAGGGTGGTATCCGGACGGACAGGCGCTCCTCGTCAGCGCCAGCCGGGACCATTTCTGGAAGCACGAGCAGCGATTCTTCCGCATCGACGCCGAGAAACGCATCAACGAGCAGCTCCTGTTCGACGATTACGGGCAGAACGGATCGCTTTCGCCCGACGGCAAACAGCTCCTCTTCACCCGCGAAGGGACCGTCTGGTGGCGCAAAGGGTATCGCGGCAGCCAGGCGAGCGAAGTGTGGCTGTACAACACCGATTCCAGGAAATTCCGGAAACTGGTGGATGAGCCGAGCGAAGCCCGCTGGCCCTTGTGGGCGCCGGACGGCAAGGGGTTCTACTACGTGAGCGGGCGGAGCGGTTCGCTGAATCTCTGGTACCAGAACCTGAAGGGCGACGAAAGGAAGCAGCTCACTCGGTTCGACGACGACTCGGTGGTGATGCCGTGCATTTCCGGTGATGGGAAAACGATCGTCTTCCGCCATCTCTTCGACCTCTACCGCTTCCAGCCCGGGGTCGACCAGACACCAAAACGGCTCACCATCACGGTCCGGGCGGACCAGGTGGCCGACAAGATCCAGCGCCGCCGGCTCGACAAGGCGGACGACGTGGCATTCAGCGATGACGGGCTCGAACTGGCCATGATCTCCGGGGGCGATCTGTGGGTGATGGACACGCAGCTCCGCGAGCCGCGGCAGGTGACCTGCACGCCGGAAGAGGAGCGGGACCCGGTGTTCGCCCCTGACGGCCGATCGATCGTGTTTGCCAGCGACTCGGGCGGCCAGAGCGATCTATGGAAGGCCGAACGGGCCGACGAGGGGCGCTACTGGTGGCAGAACGGCAAGTTCAAACTGACCCGCCTGACCAACGACGCGGAAATCGAGGAGAATCTAGAGTTCAGCCCTGCCGGCAGCGAGGTGGCCTTCATCCGCGGGCGCGGCGATCTCTGGACGATCGGCCTCGACGGGAAGAACCAGCGCCGCCTGGTCGAGTCGTGGAGCCCTCCCGACTTCGACTGGTCGCCGGACGGCAAATGGCTCGTCTACTCCCGGCCCGATGACCAGTTCAACCGCGACGTCTGGATCTGGCCGATCGACGGTTCCCGGGAGCCGGTGAACATTTCCCGGCATCCCGACAACGACAGCAATCCCGTCTGGTCGCCCGACGGCAAGGCGATCGCCTTCACCGGCTGCCGGTATGGAACGGAGGTCGACATCTATCTGGTCTACCTGACCAGGGAGGAAGACGAGACGAGCTCGCGCGACCGCAAGGTTCGTGAGGCCGTCGAGAAGATCCAGAAGGCCCGAAGCAAGCCGCCTGCCGAGCCCGCCTCCGCCACAGGCCCGCCGGCAACCGGCGCCGAAGGAGAGAAGCCGGAGGAGAAGAAGGAGCCGGTGCCGGAGGCGAAAGGGGAGAAGAAAGGCGAGGCCGGCCGGGCGGCAGCGAGTCCGGAGAAGAAGCTGCCGGAAGTGAAGATCGATTTCGACGGCATTGGCGATCGCATCCGCCGAGTATCGATCGGCGATGCGTCGGAAGAACGCCTGTTCTGGTCGCACGACTCGAAGAAGCTGGCCTTCACCGCCAAGATCAACGGCCAGGAAGGGACCTACACGATCTCGCCCCCGGATGATCTTTCGCCGAAACTGCTTGTCGCCAAGACGGGGCACAACGCCCGCTGGCTCGCGCGGGGCAACCAGGTCGTCTGGCGGGTCGATCAGGTGCCGAGCAGCCTCGGCGCCGACGGCAAGTTGACCGCCTTCCCGTTTGCCGCCTGCCAGGAGGTTGACGTTGCCCGACGTTTTCAGGCGGCTTTCGACCTGTGCTGGCGGACCATGCGGGACCATTACTACGACGCAGAGCTGAATCATCGCAACTGGGACGGGATCCGCCGCAAGTATGCCGAGGCGGCTCGAGAGGCAGTCGACGCCCAGGGGCTCGCCGAGGTGGTGAGCCTGATGCTGGGGGAATTGAACGGTTCGCACCTCGGGTTCGCTCCCAGGTCGACAGGCAAGTCGACCGAAGGCGGCTGGAACGAGGTCACGCCCCATTTCGGACTGCGTTTCAGTTCCGACCATCCGGGGCCGGGACTGAAGGTTCGCGACGTGATCGAGCGCAGCCCCGCCGACCAGGCGAAGAGTCGCATTCTTGCCGGAGAGATCATCACGGCGATCGACGGCCGGCCCGTGGATCCGGCCATGGATCCGACGGAGCTGGTCAACGGCCGGCTGGACCGCGACGTGCGTTTGACGGTTCGCAGCGCCAAGGGGGAGGACCGCGAGGTGACGCTTCGCCCCATCACCTACGCGGCCGCCCGCGGACTGCTCTACCAGTCGTGGATCAAGCAGAATCGCGAGGCGGTGGCCAAGGCGTCGGGTGGGAAGCTCGGCTATCTCCATATCCTCGCCATGGACATGGGAAGCTTCTATCGTTTCGAGTACGACCTCTACGATGCCGGAGCCGGCAAGGAGGGGCTGGTGATCGATGTGCGCGAGAACGGGGGCGGGTCGACGACCGACCATCTGCTGACGGCCCTGACCCAGCCGGTTCATGCGATCACGGTGCCCCGCGGCGGCACGCCGGGCTATCCCCAGGACCGGCGCGTCTATGCCACCTGGAACAAGCCGATTGTGGTGCTCTGCAACCAGAACAGTTTCTCAAATGCCGAGATCTTCTCCCACGCGATCAAGACCCTCGGCCGCGGCAAGCTCGTGGGTGTACCCACGGCCGGTGCGGTCCTCAGCACGGGTGCCGCATCGATCATGGACCTGGGCACGCTTCGCGTGCCGTACCGAGGCTGGTTCGCGCTGAACACAGGAGAGGACATGGAACTCAACGGCGCAGTGCCCGACGCAGTGGTGTGGCCCAATCCGGGCGAGATGGCCCAGGGAATCGACCGTCAG
This sequence comes from uncultured Planctomycetaceae bacterium, assembly GCA_964563135.1. GTDB lineage: Bacteria > Planctomycetota > Planctomycetia > Pirellulales > Thermoguttaceae > JAAYAY01. The sequence continues at coordinate 11,327 of CAZLWV010000089.1, read as the reverse complement.
CTCCAGAAGGCGATCGCGATCCTGCAGGCCGAAGTGAAGAAATGGAATGCTCGCCCGCAGCCCAAGCTGCGCAAGGCGAGCGAACGCCCTCTGGAGCAAACGCCATAGGCTAAGGCGCTTGCCCGACAAGTGGCATGTCGAGGATCTGCCCCGTCACCACCAGCAGGGTCTGGACACTCTCATCGGAATCGCCACCGTGCTTGCCGCCGACCTCCAGGAAGTCGAGCAGAGCCGCATTGTCGTCCAGCATCTGGAAGTCTGTCGACGACGGACTCGCATCGAGCGGGTGGACCGCCTTGTTTCGCTGAAGAACCGTCGACTCGAATCCGAGCTTATCCAACTTGCTGCGCGAAAGTTCAATCACGCGGAACTGGAAGAGAATCTGTCGAGGAGGGACCTCGGGCTTCCCTTGGCTTGGAGCAACCGTCTCCACAGGCACCGCCTCTTCACGGCCAAGGCCAGCATTGAACCAGGCCAGGAGAAGACAGACAAGTCCGGCAAGTTTCACGACATCCTCCTGTCCGACGTCATTCTGAGAACAACCGATGAAGCCAACGTGTTCACTTCATGACCGCAGCAGGTTTCTGCGCCTGACCGCTGAATGGCGGTTTGACGATCTCAGAAGAGACAAGAATGAAAGTCTCGACCGTTTCCTTCTTGGCATTACCTATTTGTTGGCGCAAACCACCAAGGATGCAGGTCTGTCCGGATTTCATCTCCACACCAGTATCGATTTTGCACGTTTTCACCTCGGGAAGTTGTTTGCCGGATTCTGTTGAACGAGCCTCGACAGGTTCGGTGATCGTCACCTTCATGTCGAGACGGATCCGGTCCGGCTCGGCCACGGCCGGAACAAGATCGACTTGAGTGCCGACAAAGACCGATTCCTGCGGATCCACGGGTTGCCCGAGTCCACCCACTGACACGGCCGCAACCTGGCCGCCGCACTGGAAACTCACGGGCCGCCCACTCACACCGACCAGAGTGGGCTCGGCGAGCACGCGCACCAAGCCGTCCTTACGCATGGCTTCCAGCATGGCCAGGAGCGACGCGCTGTCGTCAATGACAGAGAACTGCCGGGGGCTCAAGGGCTTTGTGAATCTGTCTCCTTGGACGACCGCAAAGTCGAATCCCCGCTCGGCCAATCGGCCTCGCGACAGTTCGATAACGCGAAGTTCGACCATCACCTGGCGATCGGCCGACACAGGCTTTCCTCTAGCCAACCGATCTTGGAGTACGTCGCGCTCATGGGCGACCAGTTCACGAACCTTGTGAGCCTGTTCCGTCTCGCCCGCAGCTTCCAAGTGGACGGCTGCTTCCAGCAGATGTTCGAGTCGGACCGTAGCGTTGGGGTGAGGGGATGCAGTGGAGGCGGTATACGCGGAACTCGGTGATGAACTCGCATACGGAAGGACCGGCCTCGGAGCATAATCCCCCACAGGCAGGGAGTGGTCTTGGGCAAATCCAGGCTGGGAAGTTGGCATCGAAACACCACCACCGAAAGACAGAACCTCTTCCTGGCCCAGGGCCACATGGGACCATGCCAAGATCAGACAGAATAGTCCGACAAATTTCATGACACCCTCCTGACGTCACCGAGACCCTTCGATCATGCAGGTACACAACGATCCATCATCGCGTGCATATAGCAGGCCTTCGCGGTGGTGTCTACGTCAGGTAGAGGGGGGGTGAAATGTCGAATGTCGAATGACGAATGAAGGTCGATTTTGCCGGGTCCGAATGCATGCTGGCGTGAAGCCTTGTCGTTCAGGTTTCGTCCTTCGTCATTCCTCCCTCGCCGACCGCTTGTTCAAACTCGGCCACCGCCCGAGACAGTTCATCGACCAGCGTGCTCGGCCCGGTCTGCCGGAGCACGGCGAGCACCGACCGGTAGTACCAGAGGGTTCCCTCCCGGCCGCCGCGAAAATGCTTCCAGATCTCTTCGCCCGACTGGCGGTACGAGGTGAGAAGGGAGCGAATGTTGTCGAGCTTGTCGGCTGCAGAGATCAGGCGCGCCGAGGGCGATGCCGTCGCCAGGTGCGCCAAGTAGTGCTGTTTGCGCTGGCGCCAGGGGGGCTTGGGGGTCTGGTCCGTGTCGCTGCACTCATCCACGATGGCGGCCACGCGCTGGCCGAAACGATTGCCGATCAGCGTGCGGGTTCCGGGACCGCCCTGGTCCTCGATCGCATCGTGGAGGACCGCGGCAATGGCCGTGTCTTCGTCGGCTCCATGCTCCAGAACCAGGCCCGTCACCCGCAGCAGGTGCGCAGCGAAGGGCGTATCGGAGAGCTTGCGTGTCTGCTCGCGGTGAAGCTCCAGGGCCAGTTCAACGGCGCGGGTGAATCGGTCGGTCAGCGGCATCGACGGGCACACCTCAGCGCGAACGCCTGAATCGCCAGTCGAAATAGCCTCCTTCGCCGCCGTACTCGGCACTGTTCAGCCGGTTCTCGAGCACAGCGATCCGATCCCTGAGGTCCCGCTCGCGCTCGACCCACCGTTCCCGATCTCTGAGCAGGCGGAGAATCATGGCGCGGGCCTCGCAGAACAGGCGGACATTGGCCTCGGACTGGATCTCTGCATCCTCTTCCGAGAGCTGCTCGGCTTGGAGGCTGACGATCGAATGCCCGTCGGGCAATGAGGCCACCACGGCTTCCTCGCCGCTCGGGCAATCCCGGACCACAAACGGCCCAGGATCGGACGATTGGCATATGGCTTCGAACACGGCGGCCTCCGCGTCCTCAACCATGGGACTCCGCTCCAGGGAGACAGGATCGAACGCATCGCAGTCGTCCGACTTTTCAACTCTCCGCCAGCGCATGATTGCTGCTCCTTCTGCCGGTTGCCCGCTCCGTCTTATTGTAAACGCCGGGGCAAAGAAAGACGCGCAAATTCCGCGAGAAACCCGGCCCGGTTCCCCGCCCGGGAGGTGTTTCCCTGCCGACTGGCGAAGCAAGCCAGGCCGTCAGTGGGGAGCGGGGAGTCGGGCACTCGCAATTCGGCCCACCTGCCCGCCCTCGAAGATGCTGAATTCCGCCCATACCGGCAGATGTTCCGAGACCTGGGCCGCCTCGCGGACTCCAAGTTTCAGATCGGTCATCAGGTCCATGACTCCCGACCGCCCCGCAAACTCGATCGTCGCCCGGCTGTCGAAGAGAATATTGTCCACCGTTCCGGGGCCGACCGTGGTTGTCGGCCGGTCGGCGATCGACCACATCAGGTGGGCCGTACGACTCAAGCCGCCCAGGTTCTGCGGATCGGCGCCAAACGACCCGACCAGCACCACGTCGTCTTCCCCTCGCCCGTCGTCCCGCACGGCGTGAAACACGTCGCCAAGCAGCTTCAGTTCGAGTTCCGTCTGGGTCGGATCGATCTCGACGTTGATGAGCGTGAACGTGAAGGCTTCTTCCGGACTGGGGCCGCGCACGCGGAATGCCGCCACCAGCGGCTTGTGGAGAAAGACCTGGCCGGGGTCGGTGACTTCGAAGACCGTGCTGCGGTCGATTTCGACGATCGATCGATCAAAGAAAAAGGCCGAGTACTTCTCGATCGGCTCGCGTCCGACGCGGGCGGAGACGGCGAAATCGTAGTTCTTTCCTCCCTGGTTGACCTGCTCGAGCAGGTCGAGCGCGACTGCCTGGTTGTGCCCCCAGATCCCCTGGATGGCAATGACGTCGAAACGCCGGATGATCTCGGCAAGCCGTGCCGACACCTCGCGGCGGCCGAGTTTCTGCCGGTCGAGCGGTCCGAAATTTGCGCCCGCGATGCGGATCGTCTGCCGGTTTCCCGTCCCGGCCTGGGGGCTTGCCTCCGAACCGCCTCCGGCAGCGCCGGCACCGTTCAACGGTTTGAGCTTGAAATCTTCGAGCCCCTCCAACCGGTAATGGGTGAAGAAGTAGTAGCCGCCAATGCCGGCGGCAAGCAGGATGAGGGGAAACAGTCTTGGCATGGATCGATCCGTCAGATAAGCCCGTCGCGCCCCGCTGCCGGCCGGCAATCGGTCCGCGCAGCGGAGGTCGGATCCCCGTTTTGGCAACTGCCGCAGGGAAAGCAGCGAAGATTAACGAAACTTGTCCACGGGCTCCATACCAATTAACCCCTCTATAAGGTGGCTCATAGAGGCAGGGAGGGGTGTGGCTGGACGAGCCGGAACGATGAAAAACGCCGTCGGAAGCCGGGGCGCCTGCCGCAACGGGCGCGTCCCCTTGGCCCCTCCCTGGCGGCTGGAGCGTCTGTAGCGAGGAGGCGGAACGGAAGCCGGCGCAACCCACCCAGGAGCCCCCCGCGGGCCCCTGGGCTCACGTTTGACCGGCCGGAGAACTCAACCTAGCCTTGGGCAGCGAGCAGTAGTGACCGGGGGCAGCAGGGTCCAGAAGAGATGCCAGGAATGGATCGGATCAACATCAAAAGGAATCAACTTCGAGAAACCCTCTCGGCCGACACGGGCAACGGGTTCCGAGTGGCCCATGCCATGACGGTGGAGCCGATCTGCGTGCTCCCCGAGACGTCCGTTCTGGAACTGGTGGAACTGTTCCATGCGAAACAGTTTCGCCATGTTCTCGTGGTTGACCACGAGGGTCGATTGGCCGGCATCGTCAGCGATCGGGATGTGCTGCGTTGTTTCGGGCCCCAGGAGACTCCCAAGCGCGCGGCGCTGGCGGCGATCCATGTGGGCGAACTGATGAGCAAGGACCTGGTGACGGTCCGTCCGGAAACTCCGCTGGTGCAGGCCGTCACGTTGATGGTGGAAGAAGGGATCAGCGCTCTTCCCGTGTTGAACGGAACAGAACTTGTGGGAATTCTTACCAATACGGACTTGCACGTCGTGCTGCAAGTATTTCTCCAATCCGCACTGGCGGAATCATCGCTGGGTTCCGTGCGATGCGGCACTTCCAGTCCGCACAGTCAGGACAACCGGACGACCGATTCTCTGGCTTGAGCCGATTGGTGTCGGCCGTTTCTGACATGCGCGATACGCCGATTCTTGCGGATGCTTCCGCTGTGTGGCGCGGGGGATTTTCGTTCGTACCGCCTTCGGGCGCGGTCCGATACGTCCTTCTATTGAGCCCTGCATGGACTGTGAAACGAGAGTGGCCAGCGAGAGCCCGGTTTCTGGGGAAGGAACGCACCGAAGTGTTCCACAGTCAATAGCGGAGCCAATGCAGCTTGCTCCGGATCGCTCAACACCGGGCGGCCTGGGATTCGTGGTCGTCTCGCTCAGCCGTGGCGTATCCGGCCGGCCGGTCCGGCAGCCACATCCTGAGCGGTCGCACGGCAAGCAGACGCTTCCCTCCAGAAGGACACCTTCATGAAGAAAGACACCTTTCGAGTCGTGACCCGCGGCGCCAACGGAGAGATCCGCATCCGCGATTACGGCAGTCAGGAGGACTTGCTCAAACGGCACCTGCAGATCGGCATCGATGACTGCAGCACCGACCTTGGACTTCGCGGCCTTCCCGTGTTTCGCGGACTGATCGGCCCGATGCCCGAAGGAAAGAACATCATTCGCTATGAATCGCCGGAAATCTTCGAGACGCTGACGAAGGAGTGGAGCGTGACGAAGGCCGCCCGGCGCACCCGCAAGCGCACCCAGGCTCCCACCTAGGGCCTCCCCGCGCCACATACAATCCTCCACTTCTCATCAGGGCCGCAAGGCCCTTTTTTTGTTGGCGACGGTGGGTGACCAGGCGCGAACCACAACAGTCAAATGCCTCTCTCTCAGAAAGCCCATGAGAAGAGGTTCGGGAATCGATCCTCTCACCCCGGAAAACACGGAAGCTGCCTAAAGCGCCTTCGTGAATCCCGGCACGGCGATCGGGTACTGACCGCTGGCGTCGGGCTGGACGGGCGCCGGATCGTCGAGACTGGTGAGCTTCTCCAGGTCGGGGGCCAGCACCAACTCTGAGTTGAGGGCCTGGTCCCAGGTCACTTCCTTGCCCGATTCGGCGGCCATGCGGCCGAGGATGCCGGTCAGGGCGGCATAGGCGCAGCGCTGGGTCTCGTTGTACGGCTTGTCGTTGCGGATGGCGTCGAACAGCAGTTGGTGTTCCCGGTCGTAGGCGTTCACCTCGGGGCCGTCGTATTGCCAGAGGATGTTGTCCTTGGCCTGACGGTGGCTCCTGTAGAGCACGGGAACCTTGATCCCTTCCCCGAGCACCCCGGCACCCTTGGCACCGTGGATCACGTCGCCGAAGAAACCCCAGCAATCGACCATGTGCCGCCCCTGGGCGAAAAGGCGAGTGCCGTCCGGGAAGGTGTATTCCACGGCGTAGTGGTCGAAGAGCTGGTCCGCAGCGTCGCGAACCTGGCGGCCGCCTTGGCCCTGGGCCGAGACGGGCCAGGCGTCCTTGACCCAGCAGCACACGTCCAGATTGTGGATCAGCCAGTCGAGCAGGAAACTGCCGTTGAGCCAGGTGTAGCAACTGTAGTTGCGGATCTGGTGGGCCAGTTCGCTCATTCCTTCCGATTTGGGCGTGAAGCCGACCGGCGTGTGTTCGCGGTAGGCCCAGCAGGTGATCACTTCACCTAAGGCCCCATCATGGACCCGCTGGATGGCGTCTTCCAGCGGCGTGGAGTGGCGGCTCATCAGGCCACCGGCGATCTTCAGCCCTTTCTCCTCGGCCTTCTTGCCGGCCGCCAGCACCCGCC
>CAZLWV010000089.1:0-4672 GCA_964563135.1 uncultured Planctomycetaceae bacterium | reverse complement strand
GCGAACGACTTCTCCATGAAAATGTTCACCCCCTTCTCGACCGCATACTCCAGGTGCATTGGCCGGAAGGCCGGCGGCGTGGCCAGCAGCACCACGTCGCCCGTCTTCAGCAGGTCGATCGCCTTCCTGTAACCGTTGAGCCCGAGGAACTGCCGTTCGGCCGGCACGTCGACCTGCCCGGGAAACTGGTCGCTGAGCTGTTTGAGGCTTCCCGACAGGCGGTTGTCGAATACGTCGGCCATGGCCACGAGCTTGACGGGCCCCAGGTTCGCCGTGCCCAGAGCGTTGGCCGCCGCCCCGGTCCCGCGTCCGCCGCATCCTACCAGGGCCACGCGAATCGTGTTGTCCTCCGAGGCATGCACCCTCGGTGTCATGACGCCCGCAAGTGCCGCTCCGGCCAGAACGCCGCCGCCGGCCTGAAGAAACTCGCGGCGAGTTGCCGTCGATCTGCTGTTCGGTTGTGTCGTGGCCATGGGGTGTGCCCTCTTGGATGGAGAATAGGGAAACGGATCGTGAGGTCCTGCCAATAAGCGGTTCGAACGAGGGGAGCCGCCCGCCAGAGCCCCCCAGTCTTTCCAGGATTCTGAGAGGTGGCGGAGGCGGTGTCAAGTTCCGCCGCTGGCAGGCCGGGCCCTTCCACGGCAGCAGCCGGCAGATCTCGTCCTGCGGGAGAGGGACGATCCGGCCCACTGCCACAGGAAGGGTGCCCTGACAGAGCAGCGCTGACCATCTTCTCGAAGCGGGAAAAACGTGGACAGGTTTCTTGCCGCTCCCCTTGCCCGCTCGCCGCTGCGGTTCAGTAGCCCCGTACGCAGCCCCCAATTGTCCGGCCATTTCGCCTCGGGGGGGCGATTTCCCATGGGAGTCGATTGCCGGCCAACCGCCGCAAGTCCCGGCAAAAGGCCAGTTGCGATACTCGCAGGGGGTTCGGCCGGGCGGAGGGCTCGGCCCGCTACAGTTCCGACGCGTCAGGGAAATGGTCGGCGCCGTCGCTCTTGGCGATCACTGTGATCCCCCCCGGCGTGATCGTGAAACCGCGAGAACGGTCCAGATCGTGGTCGTAGCCGATCTCGACGCCCGGCGGAATCGCCACGTTCTTCTCCACGATCGCGCGGCGGATCTTGGCGTGGCGTCCCACGTCGACGCTGGCAAAGACAATCGAATCCTCCACGGCGGCGAAGCTGTTGACCCGCACCCCGGCGCTCAGGATCGACCGCTCCACCCGCCCTCCCGACACGATCGAACCGGCGCAGATGATGCTGTCGACCGCATAGCCCCGCCGCTGATCCCCCGCAAACACGAACTTGGGAGGAGGCAGGTTCGGCTGGTAAGTGCGAATCGGCCATTGATCGTCGTACATGTTCAGTTGCGGGTCGACGCTCACCAGATCCATATTGGCGTCGTAGTAGGCATCGAGCGTCCCCACGTCGCGCCAGTAGGCTTCGCGTTTGCGGTTTTCGTCCATGAACCGGTAGGCAAACACGCGATTGGTGTTGATGATCGCGGGAATGACATCGCCGCCAAAGTCGTGGCGGCTCCCGCGCCGCGTGGCGTCGCGGCAAAGCTCCTCGAAGAGGAACCTGGCGGTGAACACGTAGATGCCCATCGACGCCAGGCAATTGGCCTCGTCGTCGGGCACCGGTTTGGGGTCGGCCGGCTTCTCCTCGAATCCGATCACGCGGCTGTGAGTGTCGATCTCGATCACACCGAACGCTCCGGCGGCCTCCTTGCGTGGCACCGGGAGGGCCCCCACGGTCATGTCGGCCTGGTTGGCGATATGGGCGTCAACCAGCTTCTTGTAGTTCATCTTGTAGATGTGGTCGCCCGCCAGAATCACCACGTACCTCGGACTCTCCTTCTCGATCGTGTAGATGTTCTGGTAGACGGCGTCGGCGGTTCCCTGGTACCAGCTCTCGTCGATCCGCTGCTGCGGCGGAACGACGTCGATGAATTCGCCCAGCTCGCGGCAGAAATACCGCCCCCACCCCATGCTGATGTGGCGGTCCAGGCTCATGGCCTTGTACTGGGTCAACGCCAGGATCTTGCGGATCCCGCTGTTCAGACAGTTGGAAAGCGTGAAGTCGACGATCCGGTAAGCGCCCCCAAAGGGCACGGCCGGTTTGGCCCGATCCCGGGTGAGCGGATCAAGCCGCGATCCTTTTCCGCCGGCAAGAATGACTGCGACCACTTGGTCCCGCATTGCGACCTCCTTGTTTACCCCTTCTTCTGGATGCGGCCTCGCATAACGGAGACTTCCCTGTGAACCTGTCCCAAGACCACGAAGAAGGCCTCCCTCGGGTGGAAGCGCAACCGCAGCGGTGGGAGTTCTGGGATCGGCTCCAAACAACCTCGGCTTGCCCGGCCGCTGCCATTGTAGCGTTCCGGCCGGTTTTGCCAAAGATCACAACTTGCCCATGGCCAGCCGGCTCGGCACAACCCGACCGTCGCCACCAGCCTGATCCAGAGGGCAGTCGAAGACCAGCTCCAACCTGCCCTCTGCCGGTCACGCTCTGCCGCCAGCAGCCCTGAACCCGCACGACTTGCAGGCCGTGCCCGGAGCAGGCCATGGCCGCCATGGCGCCCCGGCGGAGACCCGTGGCATGCCTTTTTCACCGGTCGAGCCACTGGCGCTGCCAGAGCTCCAGGAACAGGAGAGCCCAGAGCCGGTAGGCATGGTCAAAGCGGCCGGCCAGATGCTCCTCCACCAGGCGATCGACCGCCGCGGCGTCGAACAACCCCCGCCCCCGGGTGCGTGAATCGGAGAAGACCTCGCGGGCAAACGACGACAAGGGCCCCCGGAACCAGTGGTCCAGGGGAACACCGAATCCCATCTTCGGCCGGTGAACGATCTGGCGAGGGATCAGATCGGCAAACGTCTCCAGAAGCACCCGCTTTCCCTTGCCGAAGCGAAACTTCCTGGCCAACGGCATGCGGGCCGCCAGCTCGACCACGCGATAGTCGAGCAGCGGCTGGCGGCATTCCAGCCCGTGAGCCATCGACGCAATGTCCACCTTCGTCATCAGGTCGCACGGCAGATACGTCACCAGATCGACCAGACTGGTTGCGGTCACCGGATCCCGCTGGCGGCAGCGGGCCGCCGCGTTGAGAAGGAACCGCAGCGGATCCTCGCTGGGCAACTGGGCAACCAGGTCGTCGCTGTAGAGCTCGGCGCGACGGGCTTCGTTGAAAATCGCGATCCAGCCCAGGTAGCGGGCCCAGGGAGGCAAGGCCAGCGATTCAGCAAACCGCTTGAGCCGGCGGCGATAGGATTTCTGCCGGGGGCTGGCCGGCAGCCGCTGCCAGAACCTGCTCCCAAGCGCCGCCCGGATCGGCCAGGGCAGCCGGTCGAACCACCGGCCCAGGGCAATGGCGCGGTAGCGCGGATAGCCGGCGAACAGCTCGTCGCCTCCGTCGCCGGTCAGGGCGACCGTCACGTGCCGACGCGTCATCTGGGAAACGTACCACGTGGGGATGGCCGAACTGTCGGCAAACGGCTCGTCGTAATGCCACACCAGTTTCGGCAGGATCTCCAGGGCATCCGGTTCGACCTGGAACTGCTCATGCTCCGTTCCAAATTGTTCGGCGGCCAGACGGGCGTACTTCGTCTCGTCGTATTCGGCAATGGGGAACCCGATCGAAAACGTCTTGACGGTCTGGTTGCTCAGCCGCTGCATCAGGCCCACCACCACCGTCGAATCGATACCGCCCGACAGGAAGGCCCCCAGCGGCACCTCGCTCTGGAGCCGCATCTCGACCGACGAGGTCAACAGGGCCCGAAGCTCTTCGCGGTCCTCCTCCGGGCGGCGATGCTGCTCCAGGTTGAAGTCGGGCTGCCAGTAGCTCTTGACGGTGAGCTGATCGTTTCGCCACACGGCATAATGCCCCGGCGGCAGCTTGCTGAATCCCTCCAGAATCATGTGCGGGTGGGGCACGTACTGATAGGTGAGATACAGGTCGACCGACTGGGGATCCAGCTTGCGGGCAATGCCGGGAACCTCCAGCAGGCTCTTCAGCTCGCTGGCAAACATCAGTCGACCGGGTTCGTTGCGGTAGACCACCGGTTTCTTGCCCAGCCGGTCCCTGGCGATCATCACCTGCTGCCGGTTCCGGTCCCAGATCGCCAGCCCGAACATTCCGTTCAGGTGCTGGAGGCAGTCGGGCCCTTCGTCCTCGTAGAGGTGAACGATGGTCTCCGTATCGCTGCGAGTGCGAAACTTGTGGCCGCCCCCCTCCAGGCGGCGGCGGAGCTCGGGAAAATTGTAGATCTCGCCGTTGAAAACGATCCAGATCGAACCGTCTTCATTGGCCAGCGGCTGCTGCCCGCCCGCCAGGTCGATGATCGAGAGCCGGCGATGCCCGAGCACCACCCCCGGATTGAGTCCGTATCCGGGCCGGGGCGAAAGGGGAAAGCAGTGCGAGCCCGCCTCATCGGGACCGCGGTGCCGCAAGGCCTCGACCATCCGCCTGAACGTCGCCTCGTCGATCGCCTTGGCCGGATCCGTCCAAATTGCTCCCGTGATTCCGCACATGACCGAAAAACGCCGTTCCAGGTGTCTACAGGGCAGATGCATCCCCGGCGGGCCGAAAGGACCGCACCCTCGCGGGTATCCGCCGCTACCCTTCGGGAGGCGGCCTGAACGAGAAGGCCCATTCTGGCAGTCACGCAACCCGA
>CAZLWV010000088.1:0-33888 GCA_964563135.1 uncultured Planctomycetaceae bacterium | reverse complement strand
CATGCTCGGCCAGTGCCAGACGGGCTTGCTCAGCTCGGTCCCACGCCTCGCCGGCGAGCGTCAACAGTCGCCGGTGGTGATCTTCGAGCACGTAAGTGTCGTTGACTTGCGACCACCATTTCCGGGTTGCCGGCTGGAGGTGTTGGGGCGGGAGTTGTCGTTTGGGTTTGGTCATTTTTTGGTTTTCCTCGGGAATCTGAATTGAACCGGGGGGACGCGTAAATCAGCGACAGGGTCACGCGGTTCGGGGGATGTGGGGCCCGGAGATGTCGACCCTCCCCTACCCCTCGCTGGTGTGGGTCTGCTCCGCGAGTGCGGCCTGAATGTCGGCTCGCGTCCTACGTTGTTCCGCCCAGGTGATCGGGTAATTGCAGCCCTTACACCTACCTTGGGCGTTGGGTATTTGTCGCTCATGTCGTCCTCGATTTCTGCCGAAGTCGCTGGGCCTTTTCGGCCAGCCGCCGGCTTCGCTCCAGTTTCTCGGGGTGGCACCTCTGGCAAGTTGGCACGCCCAGCAGGTTCCACAACACGTCAAGACTTCCGCAGACTGGACAGGGTTTGCCCGGCTCGGGCAGGCTGTCCCAGTCGTCGCCGCCGTCCGCATCCGGGCCGGTCAGTCGTCCGCCCTGGTGGGTCCACCGTCCGAGGTCCTCGGCCTCCAACCACGTATCGAGGGGGTGAACCGCCATATCTGCATCGGTCTGCACATCTACCGCTTCCGGCTCCCCTTCGCCCCGGGTGGCGGTCCGGGGCTCGGGGGCCGATTCGGGCTTCGTGGTGGTGGTCACGTCGCCCGTTGGTTCAGTGAGGGCAGCCAGCAAGGCCGGCTTGTTGTCGCGGATCTCGTCCAGCAGTTTGGGCGTCAGACTTCCCGCCGGGGCGTCAACTGCCAGGTTGTCGCCGTCGGCCGCCAACCGGATTCCGAGGGCCTCGCATCGGGTAAGCAGTTCCATTGTCATACCAGCACCCTTTCCCGATTCTCGTTTTTCACTTGCTGGGAAACGTTCCCACTATTCCCAGAACTAGGGTTGTGGGAATACTGGGAACGTTTTGCCGGAGATTGATTTTCAAAAACAGCCGGGTTTGTCTCGTATGCGGGTGAGGGGGGCCGGCCCGGTCCTGTCCGCTCGGCAGGTTTCAGACGGATGTATCCGCGTCGAACGAGTTCTCCCAAGGCCGGGTCGATGGCGTCCGCTTTCGGGAATCGCCGCTTGCCAGCATGTTGGGCCTCACTCTTGGTGAATTCCCGCTTCGCGTGCCGCTCAATCCATTGCAGCACATAGCGGGCGTCGCTGCCGTCGGCAGACTCCGCAGCACTCATGAGCCCCAAGACGGCTTCCGCGTGAGGGATTGCGTACCGCCCGAGTTCCACCGCTGCCCGCAAGGTATCTGCGTTGATTTGCCCGTCTGGCCACCGTTCGACACAGTGCATAGCGGCCGCCAGCCGAAGAGTAAGCCCCGCCAGCTTCGCGCCCCAATCCCGCATGACTTCCATGTCGCCGCCGTCGGCCAACATCTCCTCGATTTCCCGTTCCCACTCCATGAGGGCCGATTGTGCCCCGGGCGTGAGGTTCAACACAAAAGGCCCGTTCTGGATATTCCCGCAATCTGCCACGAGTCCGCGAATCGTCTGGCGGTAGGCTTCTCGAGTTACGTCGGCAACCGCCTCGGGCGCGACTTCCCGGCGTCCAATCCAGCTTTGCGGGGCAGCGTACAAAAACCGGGCCAACAGTCCCCGGCCGCGAAAGGCCGGCTGCTCGGCAATCCCTCGAATAACCTGGGGTTGCATGGCGTAGGCACATGTGAGGGCCGGTCGCCGTACGCGAACCGACTTACGGGAAACCCTGTCGGTCAGAAAGTCGTCACCGGCATGGGCCATCAGATAGACACCAAATTGAGGCATCCCGCTTTTCGAGTACATTCCCGCCATCAGGTCGAACACTCCGCCCTCGGGCGACATGCTGGCGATACGTCCACCTTGTTCCGCCAGCATCATCCCCAGCTTTTCGCTGGTCGCATCATCGGCCAACACACGGGGCAAGGTCGGCTCGGGTTGCTCGGCCAGTTCCGCCGCCAGGTCGCCGGCTTCCTTTCGGGCTTCCATATCGCCGGTTTCCGCCGCGGTTTTCTCCAGCTTTCGCAGTCGGGCTTCTTGTTGCCGCCGTTCAGATTGGGCCCGGGCAACGTTCGCTCGTTCGGCCTCAATTAGCTCGGCCTCGATTTCCCGCAAGGGGGTTATTGCGTCGTTAAAGACTGCCGACTTCCTGTTGCCGGGCTCCAACAGGATCGCAACGTAGGGGTTGACGGGTTCCGTCCATCCCGGCCGCGGTTCCACCTCCACACGTCGGGCAATGGTTGCCGAACAGACAGCCAGGGCCAACAGCCCGGGCAGGTCGGCAGGGGTTTGCGTCGCGTGCGACTCCTCGGCAACCCAACGTTGCAGGGCGTCCGGCAGAACGTGCAGAGGAAACTCAGGGAGGGCCACTTCATCGAACCGCTCAATTTCACCCCAGGGCCCGGGCTTCCCGCTGGCAGCCGGTTTCGGGCTGGCAGCTTTTCCGGTCTCTTGCTGTCGGGCTGCTTGCCGCAACAGAGTCTCCTCGATCTCCTGTCGGAATTCTTCGACACCCGGTCGCCCTTCGCACAGTTTTGCAACATAGGCAGCCCGTTGTCCGCCGCATGACAAATCAACAGATTCGACGGCAAGCACATCCGCACCAAGCCGAGCGGTGATTACCGTATCGCCGTTCTTGCCGGGCGAAAAATCAAGAGCTAATTCTGTTTCTGGTTGTTGATTGTTTTCCATTATGTCCACCACTGTAGTTCTTTGCCGCTCAGCCCCTAGCCTACGGGGCACAAACTCGCACTTTTGTTACTCGAAGAAACCCTGATTTTCAGGCTTTTCGCGGGTGTCGCCGCAATTAGGGCTTCAACGTCGGCGGCGGTCGCTCCACTCCGCTTCCACTCGCGGGCGTCTTTTGCTGGCGGGGTGATTACCCGAACCGATGGAACGTAGGCCAGCAAGACGGAAGCCAGGTTGCCGGCCCCTCGCTGCCCGGGGGCGTCGGCGTCGGCAACGATTACCGCTTCGGCAATTTCCAGTCGTTGGACAAGCCCGACAATGTGCTTCACGCCGCCAGTGCAGGACGGACGCCCCACAACACGAAAGCAGAGGTCCAAGAGGGCCGCGGTGTCGGTCGGGCCTTCGGCAATCAAGATTCCCTTGCCGCGGGCGAGCTTTGTCACGTCGTAGAAAAGCCCCTCGTGTCCGCCCTTGATGGACAGCTTCTTACCGCTTGGAAGCCGCAGTCGAACCCCGACGATATCGCCACGGGAATCCAGCATGGCGAAACCCCAAGCCTTCCGGTGTGGCATCCATGCGATATTGGCACCGCAGAAAAGGCTGTCTGCCGAAACGCCCAGACTGTCTGCCAGGCCTTTCACCTGGGGGCGAGTCGTTGCAATTCTCGCCGCAGTAAATTCAGCCCGAATCTCCGTCAGGCTTGCCGAGGCCTGCAACGACTTTTCGGCAACGTGGATCGTGCTTTGCCACTTCGGCCAGAGGACTCCATCGTCACGAAGCCGGTGCAACCAGCCGCCTTCACCGCATTGCTTTTCGGATTCCACCCGGGCACAGATAACCGCCGTCGGGCTGTCGTCGTCGCCGACGTACAGACACCAGTCGGGCTTTTCGCAAACCGGACATGGCCGCCGTCGAGACACTCGCCGCCACTCAGTCGACATGGTTCAGCCCTCCTGCCCGGTGTGTTCACGCACACGCGAGTCAATCCAGGCCTGGAGGTCCGATTCCCGGTAGACGACTTTCCGGCCCAGCTTCAGATAACGCGGGCCGCCCCGGCCGGTTGAACGCCAGGAACACAAGGTCTGATACTGCAAGCCGCAACGCTCGGCAGCTTCCCGGGTCGAGAGAAAGACTTCAGAAAGAGAAGGCGAGATTGACATGATTTACCCTCACAACAAGTAGTTGCATGACGAATGAACCAGTTTCATTCGTCTATGGGCAAATTATGTCAACGTCAGATAGTCTGAAAATTGAGCACAATCAAGCACTTTTCAGTGCTTGGATTTTCGCTTCGTCGGCCGCCCTGATTTCCGGCTCGCTGGCAGGGGCAAATTGTTTTTCTCAGCATACCGCCTTGCCGCATCTTTAACGCCCTGGTCGGTGTCGAGTCGCTCCCAGCTTGCCGGTTTCTTCTTTAATTTCAGGCGGATTTCGACGTAGGGTGTGCCCTTGCAACATTGTTCATAGAGCCACTTGTTGCGTTTGTCGGCCGCTGTTTCGAGGGGTGGGACGTCTGGTGTCGTTGTTTTTGTCTCCCTGGGCGGATGTTGCTTGTCCCTAATTCGAATCAACAATGGTAGCAACTTCTCCGCGGGCAGCCGCTCCACCTCGGCGTAGTTCATCGGGAAGTGTTCGAGAATCAACGCTGTCAGAGCTTCCTTACGGAAATTTCTGGCGTTGCCCTTGAAGGGCAGCAATTCGGATACCAGCCGGTCGCAATCATCCGTGGCCTTCAACCGTTTGAGCATCGCCGCCTGCCGGTTGGGCGAAAGCTCGGCCGGTTCCTTGGGCTTCGTTTTACGCTTCGGCATGGTCGCCCCCTTCCTCGGCCGCTGGCTGGCCGTTCTGCTTTCCATTGGCAGCCGCAACGATTGCGGTTATCTCTGCCGTCGCCCTAGTCGCCGCTTCCATCGCCGGGCCCAGTTGCATCCTGGCGTAGATTTGGGTCGCCCGGCTTCCGGCTTCGTGCCCCAACAGCTTTGCGACTATCGGAAGAGAGGCCCCGGTTTCGACCGCGTAGCTCGCCAGACTCCGCCGCAAGTCGTGCATTCTCAGGTCCGCGATTTCGGCCCGCTTGATGAGGTTCTGCCAGGCCCGCTTTGGTTCCTGAATGTGGCCCGAACCGCTGCCCCGCCGTGTCGGAAACACCCAAGGCGAGGCACCAGCCGCGGCCCGTCGAGACTCGAGGATAGCCAGGGCCTCGGGAACCAGAGGCAATCGAACCGGATTCCCGCTTTTGGTTTTCGGAATCCGCCAGACGGCGCCCTCGAGTTCGTCCCACCGCATCGCCTGGACGTTTGCCCGCCGGGCCGCAGTGAAGAGAAGCATCAGGAAGAAATCCCGCGTCAACGGGGGCTCCTGCTCCAAGGCCTTGAAGAACCGGGGCAGTTCGCTCCGCTGCAAGAACCGGTCCCGCGATTCCTCGGGGAAGGCTTCGACGTATTCGGCCGGATTGTCCCCCCGCCACTTCAGCTTCTTTTTGGCTCGAGTGAACGCCGCCCGTACCAGTTCGAGTACCCGGTTCGCCTGGAATCGGCCGCTTTCCTCGCCGATCTCCGCGTGCAAGGTCTCCACGTCCCCTTCGCTGATTTGAGAAAGTCGCCGGTCTGCCCACCGGGGCTCGATGAATTTCGTATAGAGTCGCTGGTCTTCCGCCCAGGTCTTCTTTCTCAGCTTCGCGTAGGATTCCATCCAGTAGTCGAACAGTCTCGCAACCGTAATCTCGCCCCGGGCTTCGCGCCGCTCCTCTGCTGGGTTCCCGCCCTCGGCAACCTTGCCGTTCTCCTTGTTGGCCCGCGTGCGGGCGGAATCAACCGACACCTCGGGGAAGGCACCGATTCGTACCCGCTGGGGCTCGCCGGCAACCCACTTGTACCAGTAGAAGACTCTCGCCCCGGCGGCCGTAATCAGCAGGCACAGGCCCGGGGTGCGTTCGTCGTACCAGTAGACTCGGCCTTCTGCCGGGGCCTTCAGTGCCTCCAGCTTCTTTTTGCTGAAGGCGATTCGGTTCGGTTTCTTCGCCATCGCGTGACCCTCTGGGATGCTGCCAGATGCTCATTGCCGGTTTTCAGTGCTATGCCGGTGCTATGCGAAGTGGGAAATTGGGGGGAATAATGCATAGCACCATGCAACATCAGTGTAACCGTAACCCATTTACTGTCAAGCAGTACGCAACAGTGGGCATCTGGGAAAAACAGCCTGGAATCTGGCTGGCAGCCAGAAGGTCATCGGTTCGAGTCCGTTATCCTCCACTAGAGGGGTAATCATCGCCCCGCAAGCTTCACTTTCCTCGGGAAATGTGGGGCTTGTTTCGTTTCTTGAGGAACCCTGATTGACCAATAAGTGCGGTGACTGTGCCGGAATCTGTGCCGGTTGTTCTTTGGGGAGTTTTGACTGGCCCGGCATGGCCCCGGTGGGTGTGCTGGTGGCCCTCTCGACGTGCTCACTGGTGACTTGGCGGTAGTGCTGGTTCGCGATCATCTCGGTATGCCCCAGCCATGCGGCCGCAACGTGGGACGGGTACTCGTTGGCCAGTTCCGTTGCCCGGCTCGATCGGAAGTTGACCCACAGGCGGGGCCAGGGCTTCCGGCCGGTCCGAAGGATTGCCCGCTTCAGCCAAGTTCCCTGGTTCTTCTCGGCCGATCGAATGGACGGGAAGATGTAGACCGCACCATCGGGAGCGTTCTCGGATGCCTCCAGCAGGGCCGGATACACTTCGGGAAAGACCGGCACAAAACGCTGGTGGCCGTCTCGGTGCCGTTTCGTCTTTGGGCTCGTGATGATGATCTGCATCGCTTTCCAGTTCACGTCGGACCACTTGAGGGGCACGATTTCCGAGGGCACACGCACACCGAGGTATCGAGCGAACAACAGCATCAAGCGATGTTCAGTGGTGGGGCACTCATTCAGGAGATCGTCAACCGTGTCCCGGTCGATGAAGAACTGCCGCTCTGGCACGGGGATGGTCGTCCCGACTAGGCCCTTGAAGGGATTCCGCTCGACCAGCCGCCGCCGCTCAGCCACGTTGAAGAACCGCTTGGCGAACTGGCAACGCTTCCGGATCGTGTTCTCTGCCAGGTTCTCGTTGGTCTTGAGCCAAGCGTTCCAGTTCTCGGCTTCCTCGGGCTTGATGCCTCGAAGGCTCTTGTCGGCCCCGAAGTACTCCACGAGGTTTCGTTTGGTGTGTCCCCAGACGATCAAGGTTGCCTCTGTAACGTCGCCTCGCCGCCTTCGCTGGTCGATGAATCCTTCGAGGAACTCACCCAACTGCGTGGCCGTCACGGGCTCACAGAGCCCCGCCTTCGCCAGCCGGGTTCTCAGGGGCGTGCCCTCGATCGATTCGAGCCAGCCGGCGACTTGTTGGTTAATCGGCGATCCGAGCCCTTTGGCCTCAACGAGCTTCTCGACCATATTCAGGGCGGTTTCGGCGTTCTTCTTCGCACACTTGCCCGTGCGGATCGTGCGACGTTTTTTCGTGGTGGGACAGCAGAAGAGAATCCGCCACCCACTGCCGTCTTTTGAAAGACTAGCCATTGTTCAGCCCTCCCTCTTCGTTGTGCGTTTCTTCGCCGGCTTCTCGGCAACCAGCTTGAGCCCGAGGTGTTCGCAGAGTCGATCGAGATTGCCCGCCGATAACCCGGCTCCCTTCGCAACGAATCGCGATAGAGTCGATTCGGGGATCCCCGTTGCCTTGGAAATCGCGTATCGGGTCGATCCGCTTTCAGTGATCGCCCGCCGCAAACGTTCGGTGACTGTTTCTTTCTTCGCCATGACCTGATTGTAACCTTTACTTCGGTTTGTGCAAGTAGTGTCTCTCGGAATCCTCGCGCGCGTGCGTGTACGCGGAACCTCGCCTTTTCGTGAAGGGGATGAGTTGGCTATCCCCATGCTGCAATTGGCGTCCGAGACGACCACTCACACCAGTGGACGCCTTACCTCGCAATCCTGGGCCTCAGGAGCGTCACCAGAAGCGGGCTGGAACCGGAACTTGGCGTTAGCCTCCATCAGCTTGGCCTTGTGCTCCCTGCTCAGCTTGGGGCGCCGCTTCCTCGGCTTCATGATCTCGGCCACAGCGTCGAAATGTTCCAGGGCGAACGTCACGTTGACGCCGTCGCTGCCATCCTGAACCACCTGGGCGAACGGCAGGGCCTTCAGCCGGATGGCCACAGAACCGAGTCCCCTGGTTGAGGCAACCAGCAGATTGCCGCCCCATACCCCGATCTGGCCATACCGGCAAACGATGAATGTCAGCCAGGGCTCTTCCTGCTTCCGAAACTGCGGCCGCTCGGCGTAGTACGACTCCTCGACGGCGAGGCGGTACTTATCGCCGAAAAGTTGCCGCAAATCCATGCACGATGGTCTCATCGCATTGTTTCCTTCCAGTCGATCTCCAGGTAGGTCCGCGGGTGTCCCCCACTCGCTGCCGTGCAACGTGGTGCCGTTCTCGGTGATCGTGACGGCGATCTCGGTGGTCGCGGCTTTCTTCGTGACGGCGATCTCGTCGGCGTCCAGCGCCGTCGCCGGCATGATGCCGCAGTCATCGGGTAGGCTGGCCAGTAGTTCTCGGACTCGTTCAGCTTTGCTCTTGGTGCGGTATGTCAGTGGAACAGGTGGAACATGTTCCACAGCATTTAGCCCCCCATATGAATCGTGTTCGTTCATGGCTATTACTCCTCGCGCGTCATGCGATAAATGGTCAACTGCCTGTTCCACCTGTTCCACTTGTTCCCGAATTCAGAAGTCATCTTCCGGGAAAAGCAGCTCGATTCCCTCGTAATACCGCACCCTTTGTCCGTCCTCACGCGGCTGAATACTCCGCAGTTCAGGGATAGCGGCCCGCAGCGCCCGGCCAAAACCGGCTCGATCGTCGGCGTGCTTCCTGCCGGATCTGGAACACCACGCCAGATACGCTGTGTACAGTGAATCGCGAGTAACGCGCGCGTCGTCGGCGATTCTGCATTTATCCTGGACAAAGGCCAAAATTGGTGACGTTAAGTCTTCCAGTTCGCCCAGCAGTTCCTTGCCGGATTCGGATTGCAGGAAGTAGCGGCGCTGATTCAAGCGTTGCCAACCCTGGACGGCCCATAGCAGGATGCCGGGCAGCTCGGTCAGCAGCTTCTCGGTCAACCCGTGGTCCTCGCGCCCGTAGAAACTCTTGGTCAGTCGCAGCATGAGCATCCTGGACGACAGGGCACCCGACGAGTCGCTCAACCTCGGCAACTCGTTGGAGATGATCGTGAACCGCGTCGGCAACTTGACGGTGATGGGCTCCTGAAACTTCCGGTCGATGGTGAGCGTGTCCTCGCCGGAGATGCTCAAGAGCCGCTCCACGACGATCTGCGCATCGGTGTGGCCACCAAGGCGGGCATCGGACACGACGGCAACCGACTTACCGACGAGGGGCCACAGGCCGAAATTCGTTGAGAGAGAGGCCAAGGTGGGACCGGCCACGTTCTTCCTGCCAACAACCTCGCGGAGGACGCGGGCGATGGTCCCCTTGCCGCTGCGCTTCGGCCCCATCAGCATCATGATCTTCTGCTGTCGGGTGTCGGGGGTCAGGCAGTAGCCGAACCACTCCTGCAGTAGCACCTTGCTGGACTGTTCCTTGTCCCACAGCTCATCGAGGAATCCGAACCAGGTGGACGGGGCCGGCGGGTTCAGCGAAAAGCCGCAGTCGAGCGCCGACGAGGTGAAGAAGCGGGGTGTAACGGGGATCGCGTGCGGCTCGCCTGCGGCAAGGGAGCGCAAGTTGACGATTTCGGTGCGGGTGACAAGCAGCTCGTCCGGCTTCCATCCATCGGCATGAGCATCCTTCGGCGGAGCGAGCCAGGATGGAGACTCCACGCGGCCCGGCAGGATCGTCTGCGCCTTCACTTGGTCGAGGCAGTTGGCAACGTGGAACGTGGCAAGGCGGCAATACCTTTCGTTGAGGTGCGCCAGGAGATGCGCTCGGACCTCCGACGGCGAAACCTCCCGGTAAGCACCGCCGGTCCAGAGCACGAACGCGCCCCGCCAGTACCGGAGGCGGTGCATCCCGTCGGCCTTGCCGGAGTCGAGATAGACCTCCACGGCCACGGCCGGGTCCATCGTGCCGGCATCGGCCAGCAGCTCATCCGCGTTGGGGGCCGGCGGCGGCTCGGCCTCATCCATGAGCTTGCGTAGCGGTCCAGGGCCATTGGCGACAAGGAAGTCATCGAGGCCAACCTTCTTTCCGTCGCTGCCGCCGGGAAGATGGACGGCCTTAACATCGGCACCTTGGTGGGCGAGGACGGCACCGAGGAGACACTCGTTGTCGTGCACCTGGGGCTTGTCGGCACCGTCGGAGTCGAAGACGATATAGACCGGGCGCACTTTCCAGGAGATTTCCGCCAGATCGGGCAGCAGCGCCGACGATTTCCGCACATGCCAGCAGTCAACGCCGGTGAGGCCGATTGCCGGGAACCCCTCCTGGGTTGCCTTGATCGCCTTCTTCTCGCCCTCGGTGATAATCACCTCTTGCCGCGGTTCCTTGAGCTTCTCGTGCACCCCAGGTGGAAAGTAGCACCGCAACCGCGAGCCGATGGGCGACTCATACTTGACTTCCTTGCCGTTCACCTTTCTCGGCGCGTTGAGCTTGGCCCGCTTGAGCACAACCTCCCCGTCCTGGTCGTGGAAGGGAAAGACCAGTGCGGGCGCGTAGCGGTTCTTCGCCTTCTTCCAATTGAGGAACCGCTTGATCCGGTCGGGGATCATCTCCGAATAGATGCCGGCGGCTTCGATCATCTCATCGGAAATGCCGCTGGCCCGCAGCTCGTCCAAATGCTGCTTGACGAGCTTGCCCTCGCCCACGACGAACTCCGCCGTGCATTCTCCATTGCCGTTCTTGCCGGCGGCCGTGCCGGTGATGGTCGTGCTCACGCCTCGCCCTCCAGGTTTCTCGCAATCCAATCCCTGACGATCTCGGCCGCCCGTTTGCGGAACGGGTCGTTCTTGGGGATGCGCTGCAGGCAGTTGATGGCTTCGTGAGCGAGGAAGATGCCCTTGCCCTGCACCTTCCGTTCAGGTTTGACCGCCTCATCGTCCGAGTCGCAGGGGTCTTTGCATCGTGCACAGCAACGGCCCAGATCGTCCTCGAGCCGATCGGTCGATCCGCAGTTGGGACAGGGGGTCGGGGTGATCTGCTTGGTGTCGGCTTGGGCGTCGACGGGCTTGTCGACATGATCGTCCACGGGGACGTCGATGGGATCTTCAGAGGGATCGGGTTGGACTTTCGACCGGCGCGGCTTCGCAAGTAGCTTGACCGCCTTTCCCACGCCGAAAAGCCCAGTCGCGTCCACCTTCAAATGCGCAACAGTGTTGCGTTTTTGGATACGCTCCCAATTGAACGGATCGCCGATCTGCATGTAGACCTGGGCGGTCCGAATCGAGCCGTCGAAGTTGGCCTTCAGCCACGATGCCCATTCGCCGTGTTCGCATTGCCGCTTGGCCCGGTTCAGCAAGATGCCTGCATGATACGCATGCTCCAGGGCATTGCTTGCCGCATCCTCAGCCGCGCGGTGATGCTCGTTGATCTCCACGGCCAGGGTGGATAGGGTGGTGGACGAGGTGGTGGTCATTTCGCACCACCTTCCTTCGCCGCTGCCCATGTCTCCAGGGCTTCCGGGCGGAACATGGCACGGCCGTCCAACTTGACACACGGCAGGTCACTCTTGCGGAGACGGTCTACGGTTGCTTCTGACACGCCGAGAGCCTCGGCCGCCTCACGTTTCGTGAGTAGCACCCTGCCAGCCGCGTCGCGAGGGCGTTGGGCGTCGAGCCGATGGATGGCCTCGGAGACGGCCGCGTCGATGACTTCGCGGAACTCGACGGCGTCGATGCGGAGATTCATCGCTCGCCCCCCTGCCGACCGTCGGCCTGCAGCCAGTCGAGAATCCATTGCCCGAAATAGAGGGTCCGCTTGCCGCGACGCGTGAAGCGTAGGGCACCGGACCGACGGGCGCCCGCCAGGGTGGTGGGCGTCAGGCCCAATGTCAGGTAGAGGGCCCCATCGTCGTAGACCTGGTGAGGCTCGATCGAGATAGGTGCTTGCATCGTGTCTCCTTTCTTGCGAGGACGCGATGCAACTTACGGGAAGGGGCGACGGTTTCCTGCGGTTTCCTGCGGTTTCCTGTCTTGTTCAGCGCCGGATGAAGCGCTCCGACGGAAAATGCTCAGGGAGTTGTCGTTTGAATTCCTTCTCCAGCCACGGTCGGATGGCGGACCATTTCCATTCCGCCGCCTTTCCGCGCCCGCCTTCCACATCGGGGAGTGGCATCGGGCACTTGTTGGCCCTTTTTCCCAGCGTGCTTTTCGTCTTATTCACTATGGACGCGGCTTGTAGCAGCGTCACGAAGCATTCCGGGGCCGAGGGCGTCCCATCGCCGTTGATCTGCTTCTTGAGGGCTGCCAGGTATTCCAGGATGGACTTGATTACGCCGGCCTCGTCAGCCGGTGTGAACGGCTTTTTCAGGGAGTTCACGTCGGCCAACCGTGTGAGGTGCGCCGCGCACTCCTCGTACCCGACCTCTGCTAGCCTCAGCACCAGTTCCGAGAGATGGCTTGGCCATGGCATCAACCAGGGCGAGCCGTCTGTCCCGGCCGTGCCGCCAGCGAAGTCGTCGGTCTCTTCGTCCTCGATCTCTTGGCACTTGCTGGCCAACATGCGTTCGACGGCCGCTACAGTGATCGCGTCCTGAGAGGGATTGGCTTCCGTCTCGATTCGTGATAGCCGCTCAGCCAAGGCTTCTTCGAGCCGCTCTACGTCTCTGCGCAAGCTCAGATAGTCGGGTTTCGACATGCCACCACCTTGGAAAATGGCCACCTTGGAACGAAAGCAGCCCGGCAACCGGCCAAGGTTGTTTCCGGCTTTCAGGAGCTACCCTAGCCGGGCTGCTTGTATTTTACTCGACTCCGTGCAGCCCAACCTCAAGTCCCTCGACGCAATCAGGACATTGAACTTTCGCCGTGCCGCGGCAGGACCAGCAAATGACTTTCTCCGGGTACGTATTCCGATACACCGTTCCATCAGAGCCGATTTTCTTAATGATTGTTAGCGGCGCGGCGACTGCCTTGCCCGTGCCTTTGCAAGTCGCGCATTTGATGTAGCCGATCCTGTCACATGTCATGCACCAACGATCTTCAAATGGCCACGCTCCCTTCGGGGCCTCCTGCTTTCCGGATATGCCGTCAACAGACTCCACCCTCTGGACCCAGATAAGCACGGTGGAACGGCTCACCATGCCATCGACATCCGTCCATTGCCTCTTGTTGGCATTCGCTGGTAGCTGCTCATAGCCGGGAATCAGTTTTTTGAGCAATGGCAGAGCCCGAGAATGTGGGACGCCAAGTGAGTAGTCCATGTCTAGACGAGCTGTAAAAGCATAAAGAATGCCCAGCACGCTTCCGGTCGCATCGCAAATTGGCCCTCCGCTGTTTCCACGATTGATGATTGCGTCCAACGTGTAGGCGTTGTAAGACGCATCTGGGAGGCCAGCGATAATCCCACGAGTAGCTTTCAGCGATGGGGTCTCTCCTGGAATCATGCCAGGAAACCCCAAAACCATGATTTCCGTGCCGCGCGGGGCCAGGTCGGCCCTAATGAACGGCAGCGGTGGGGCTGCGAGTCCTTTGCAGCGAATGACGGCGAGGTCGTCATCTTCTCCGTCCGCTACGCCGACTACACTCGCCGACAACTCGTGATTTTCCTCGCCGGCTGGAACGACCAAGAGCCCCTCACAGCCCTCAACAACATGACGATTAGTAAGAATGTACTCCGGATGGACGACAAAGCCTGTTCCCGACCCTATTATGATCAGCTTATTCTTGGCATCCTTGGCGCTCACGGATCGCTCACCGAGCGGCGCATAGTATCCCATGTAAAGCCAGCCAACCCGGCTGTTGAACTCTTTCGCATCGGCCGAAACAGCAGCCGCGGCGTAGAGGTCGCTGAACCGGCGTTGAACTCCAGTTGGCAGAGGAACACGTCCTTGTTTCGCCAAGTGAAGCAGTCGCCCAAGGTTCTGAATGACTTCCGGTGCCGCGGGTGCCACTTCCAGCGCTGTCTGCCAGTTCGCCAATGCCTTAGTATACTCCCGCAGCCTGACCTCGCTGAGGGCAAGGTTGTTCAGTGCGGAAACATGCCGAGGATCGCGGCGGACGCACTCTGCAAAGTGCCTGTGGGCGCTTTTGGCGTCGCACGACATCAGGGCGGACGCGAGTCCCGCCAGGAAATCCGCCAGGATAGCGTCCGGGTCGAGCTCGCTTGCCTGGACACATTTGTCAATTGCCGCCTCATCTTGCCCAATTTCGAGCAAGCGTAGGGCTTCATCAGTCAATTGTCGGGTCTGCTGTTTCAAATCGTTCACTTCGGCAGGCTCAAGCCAAGCCAACCCCACCCGAACCATGCGTTTCTTCGCGCGTTCCTCCCAAACCGGGAATTGCTCTTCCGCCGCCTTGCGGTCGGGTTCTGCGATCCGCTCATCTTGCAGAAATATCTTGTAGGCTATCAAGACCTCCGATGCTGTCCGCAGGCGGCCCGACAACTGATCCAATTGCCTAAATGACGGTGAGGTTGCCACCGCCGGAGTTGATGACTCGGCGGTGGCGACGGCTTGTTTCGCTACGTAGGCTTGATCCTCAGCGGACAGCCGAGCCAGAGGCACCTCAATGACATCGCCGTTCGGTTTGCGAAGCGATACCTTGCCGTCCTTGGCCCCGACGTACTCGGCGTCAAGCGAGTAAACGCCGTCACTGCTCTTCCAAGTGCGAGCGAAGGCCGGCGGCGCGGCGAGCAAGAAGAGGGTTGTTACTGCAACGAGCGGAAGCACGGGCATCGCCCGCTTGATTCTCTGGCGACGGAGAAGTCTCGACATTTGTGTCTGCCTCCTTGCCAGGCCCGCCCGGAGGCGGTCTTCGAAGGTAGGTGAAAACGGCCGCCCTCAGCCCGATTCAACCCGCCTGCGAGCGACCTCAGCGGAAACACGGCGATTGCCAGTATATCCCCGGCGGTGGGCTCATGCGAGCGAGCGGGCGAGAAAGCCTGTCGGCCAGCACCACGCCTCCCGGTTTATCGTTTTACGACTTGGGAAGCCACTCTTCAGGAGGCGTGACAGAACTCTGGTGGCCTCGCCGACTAGAAAGCTCCACCGGCACCGTGTGCTGATGGTGCTCTTTCTCTCGCTTTGAACCGGCTTCAGCATTTCCGTCTGCGTCGCCTCGCAGCAACCAACCCCATCACGCCCAAGCCTGCCCACATGGCGAGTGAGGTGGGCTCGGGGACGGGGACGGGATCAGGCGGGCGTGGAAGAGGTTCGCCTGCCTCTCGAACGAAATCGTCCATAAACAGGGTGGCCCCGTCCTCGGTAGTATCCGTGACACGGACCCGTGCAATCAGATCATCGTCCGCTTCCCATCCAGTGAAGTACCCGCCACCTCCGCCCCCAGTGACCACTGTGCCCAAAAGGCTGCTGTTCTCATCAAAGAACTCCACCTCATGGCCTCCCCGGTTGCCCCACTTTCCTGCCACCAACCCTACGCGGAACATGGGCTCTGAGAGAGTAATGTCAAAATACCCTAACTCGATAACGGTGCTCAAAACATTCCCCGTGGTGCCTATCGTCCAACCGTATTTCGTGACAAAGCATTCTCCACCACGACTCAAGTACGTGTCGCCACCAATAACCACGGGAGTATGGAGAGTGGTAGCCGAGAGAGTTCCTTCATAGCCCTCCGTGACCGCGTCAGGACCGAAATCGTCCAGCCCGATTACACCTCCGCAAGCGGATGACGAAAACAAAGCCAAACCGGAGAAAAGAACCACCGCCATCGTTCGTTTGCAGCAGCCGATAGAGCACTTCATTTCGTTTCCTCCTTCAGGTCTGCGGGCGACCTATCGGCCAAGAAGCGCCCGGCCACTTGCCAACCGACATCAGGCTAATTGCGGGGTGCGCCCGATGCAACCGCCCGTTGGGGCCGGCAGACGGAAATCGGCGCGCCTCGGTCCGACAAGCCACCCCCAACCGGGTGTATCCGCTCGCGCGCGTGAAAATCTCACCGAAACGCGGCCACACCGCCACACAAGGCTCGTGGGCTACCTTCCTGTCGTCCCCGACGTCACGTAGCGGCTGCCGGTACTCGTCGACGCCGCCTGTAGGGGGCATGCTTGCGGCCGCTGCCTGCCCCCGCGGGAAATTAACTTATTGACGGGCACAGACACGGATAACCACGTACCTGCCACGATCGAAGGGGTGGGGGCGCGGGCAAAAACGGGGGAACCGCTGAGGGGCCCCCAGGGGGTCGACCGCCACGTCTGCTCCTGGGCCGGATCGGTGACACTCGCCTGCGGCCTCGTCTCTACCTCTCACGCCTCAGTGCTTGCCTCACGCCGGATCACCTGGAGGATCTCCCTGCGGACGGAATCTGAGAGTGCCGGCCACGCGTTGACGATCATCGCCAGATCGGGGGGAAGTGTGCCGGATTCTGTGCCAAATCGTTTTGGCGATTGTCGTAAGTCCCTTGCGTCCGAACCACTTCGGGAATTCGGTTCAAGTCCGTTATCCTCCACTCATAAAGCCTTACGTAACAAGTGGTTACGTGGGGCTTTTTTCGTTTGGATCCGCCAGGAGTCCACGGCTTTGGGCCTTCTGTGTGCCATCTATTTGGGGGATTGCGAACCAAGTTTAACGATTATCCGCCTTCTGCCGATAACACAGAGTGTACGGCTCCCGTGTCCCGAGGATGTTGCGCCCATGTTGCGTGCAGGCTGCTGCGGTTCCACACTTCCGGCGCGCGGACTTTCTTCGGCTGGTACTGGCCGGCGGAGGACAACGGATCCATCGGGGGTGGTTTCCTCGTGGCAGGTTGCGTGGATCTTGGTGGTGTGCCTTGTGGGTCTGACGGGCTGCAGTTCCTGGACTCAGTATCTCCACAACGGCTTTAAGGTCGGGCCCGACTACGGCAGGCCTCCCGCCCCAGTTGCCCAGCAGTGGATCGATGCGGCCGATCAGCGGGTCCGCAGTGTTTCGGCCGATGAGGAGCTGTGGTGGACCGTGTTCAACGACCCGGCCCTCAATGATCTCGTGCAGTCCGCCTATCAACAGAACCTGAGTCTGCGGGAGGCGGGATTCCGAGTGCTGGAGGCCCGCGCTCAGTTGGGAATCACCGTCGGGCAGCTTGCCCCCCAGACTCAGGCAAACACGGGCGGCTATTCGGCCAGCGGTCTGAGCCGCAACGTGGCCAACCGGGCCTACACGCCGGAGCGCTGGTTCAGCCAGTGGGATTACGGTTTCAACCTTTCCTGGGAGCTCGATTTCTGGGGCCGCTTCCGCCGCGCCGTCGAATCATCCGAGGCCACCCTCGATGCCTCCGTGGAGCAGTACGACGATGTCCTGGTCACGCTTCTGGGAGACGTGGCCACCAACTACGTCCAGTACCGCACTGTGGAGCAGCGTCTGGTGTGCGCCCAGCAGAACCTTCGCGTCCAGCAGAAGATCCTCGAGTTGGCCGCGGCCCGTTTCCGAGGCGGCATGACCAGCGAGCTGGACGTGCATCAGGCTCAGAGCGACCTTTCCAGCACCGAAGCCCTGATTTCTCAACTGCGGGTTCTGCGTCGAGAGGCGAACAACCGCTTGTGCATTCTCCTCGGTTCTCCGCCCGAAAGTCTGGAACAGCGCCTGGGAACCGGCCCGATTCCGACCGCGCCGCCGAGCGTGGCCGTGGGCATCCCCGCGGAGCTTCTCCGCCGCCGCCCCGACGTCCGCCGGGCCGAACGCCTGGCGGCCGCCCAGAGCGCGAAGATCGGCGTGGCTCAGGCAGATCTCTATCCCCACGTGTTCATCAATGGATCCCTGGGCTACGGATCTCAGGATTTCGGCAACCTCTTCACCGGCAATTCCTTCAATGGTTCCATCGGACCGGGATTCCAGTGGAATATCCTCAACTATGGCCGCATTCTCAACAACGTGCGAAGCCAGGATGCCAGTTTCCAGGAGCTGGTCGTCGCCTACCAGCAGACGCTCCTGAAGGCCAACGAGGAAGCGGAGAACGGCCTGGTCGGGTTCCTCGAAGCGCAACAGCAGGTGCTGGCCCTTACCCGGAGCGTTGTCGAGGCACAGAAGTCTGTCGAACAAGCCATGGCCCAGTACGAGGGCGGCCTGACCGATTTCAATCGCGTTGCCGTGCTGCAGGAGCGATTGGTTCAACGGCAGGACCAGCTTGCCCAGGCCCAGGGCGATATCGCCCTGGCGCTGGTCCGAGTCTACCGCGCCCTCGGGGGCGGTTGGCAGATTCGTCTCGGGACGGCGCGGGCCGACGCCCCGGAACTGCCGCAAAGGACGCAGTAGCACGCGGAAGCGATTTTGCCCGCAGCCCGGTTCGGAGAGACGAGGCTGGCACGGCCTTTCAGGCGTCGCCGACAGCTTCGGGCGAGGCCGCTGTCGGCTCTGCGCAGGCGGGCCCCGACGGCGCGGGGGCACTCGGAGGCCGATCTGCGAACCACGAGATCACATAGTAGAACACGGGCGTCAGGAAGATGCCAAAGAACGTGACGCCGAGCATGCCGCTGAACACGGCGGTGCCCAGTGTGCGCCGCATTTCCGCACCGGCTCCGTGTGCGATCACCAGCGGCACGACCCCCAGGATGAACGCGAACGAGGTCATCAGGATGGGCCGCAGCCGCAGCCGGCAGGCTTCGGTGGTGGCCGTAAGCCGCGGAGTTCCGCTTTCCCGCTGCTGTTTGGCGAACTCGACGATGAGGATCGCATTCTTGCTCGCCAGGCCTACCAGGACGACCAGGCCGATCTGCGTGAAGATGCTGATGTCCATGCCTGCCAGCGCCACGCCGACCACGGAGCACAACAGGCACATGGGCACCACCAGGATCACCGCCAGCGGCAGCGTCCAGCTTTCGTATTGGGCCGCCAGGACCAGGAATACGAACACGACGGCCAGCGCGAAGAAGACCATGGCGGTGCTGCCCGCCTGGAGCTGCAGGTACGTCAGTTCCGTCCAGTCATAGGCCATTTCCCGCGGCAGCAGGCTGTTGACCACTCTCTCAAGGTGGGCGATGGCGGTGCCCGAACTCGTGCCGGGGGCGACGCTACCGGTGATCGCCGCCGCGGAATACATGTTGTAGCGCATCAGCAGCAGCGGGCCGCTCTCGTCCCGTGTTGTCAGGACGGTGGCCAGCGGGATCATTTCCCCGCGGTTGCTGCGTACTTCGAGCTGGCGGATGTCCTCCACCCTGGACCGGAAGGGCGCATCTCCCATCACGTTGACCTGCCACGAACGCCCGAATTCGTTGAAGTTGTTCACATAGTACGAACCCAGATGAATCTGCAGGTTGTTTACCACGTCTTCAAACGAGAGCCCCATGGCCAGGCATTTGGTCCGATCGATATCCAGATACAGCCACGGCGTGTTGGCTCTCGAGCTGTGGACCACTCCCTCCAGCCCGGGCGTGCGGTTGGCCTCGTCCGCGATACGATCGCACACCTGTTGCAGTTGTTCGGCTCCCAGGTGCCCGCGATCCTCGATCATGATCTTCAGGCCGCCGGTCGTTCCGAGGCCGTCGATCGGGGGCGCGCCGAAGATCGAAACCAGGGCGTCGCGGACCTGCTCGCGGCAGGCACTGCGCAATCGCGCCGCCAGGGCGTCGGCCGACAACTCCGGTCCGCGCCGCTTGTCGAACTCATCCAGCATCACGTAGAGCGAACCGAGATTGGGCGCATTGGCGTTCTGGATCAGCGACTGGCCGGAAATTCCCACGGTATGGGCCACGCCCGGCGTCTGGCGGGCGATCGCTTCGATCTCGGCCACCACCTCCCGCGTGCGCTGGACCGAGGCGGAGTCCGGCAGTTGCACGTTCAGCAGCAGGTATCCCTTGTCCTGATCGGGCACGAACCCGGTCGGTGTACGGGTAAATTCCCACCAGGTGCCCAGCAGCAGCCCTGCGTAGACCAGCAGGGCGATCAGGCTGGCCCGCAGCAGCAGTCCGACAGCGCGGGTGTAGAGGGTCGTGCCCGCCTCGAACACATAGTTGAAGCTTTTGAAGAACCACCCCAGGCCCATGTCGAGGAGCCAGGAAAGCGGATCCCGTTTGGCGCCGTGCGGTTTGAGCAGGATTGCCGCCAGCGCCGGGCTGAGCGTCAGCGAATTGATCGCCGAGAAGATCGTGGAAACGGAGATCGTCACCGCGAACTGCCGGAAGAACTGGCCCGTGATCCCGGATACGAAGGTGCACGGCACAAACACCGCGCACAGCACCAGTGCCACCGCGACCACCGGTCCGGTTACCTCCTCCATGGCTTTGCAGGCCGCCTCGCGGGGCGCCAGCCCCTTTTCCAGCCATCGCTCGACGTTCTCCACCACCACAATCGCGTCGTCGACGACGATCCCGATGGCCAGCACCAGGCCGAACAGCGACAGGTTGTTCAGCGAAAAGCCCAATGCGGCCATGACGGCGAACGTGCCGATGATCGCCACCGGCACGGCAACCAGCGGAATCAAGGTTGCGCGCCAGTTCTGCAGAAACACCAGCACCACCAGGGCCACCAGCACGACGGCGTCGCGCAGTGTCTTGAACACTTCAAGGATCGATTCCCGGATGAACGGCGTCGTATCGTAAACGATCTTGTAGTCCAACCCCTCCGGGAAACGCTTCTTAAGCACCTCCATCTTGGCATACACGCCCTGGGCGGTCTTGATCGCGTTCGAGCCGGGCAACTGGTAGATTGACAGCGCCACCGACGGTTTTCCGTCGAGCGTGCAAGACTGGTCGTATTGCTGCGATCCCCGCTCGATCCGGCCCAAGTCGCGGAGCCGGACCACGCCCGCCCGGGACTGTGGATCGACCTTGACGATGATATCGCCGAACTCGTCCACCTCGACCAGACGCCCGAGGGTGTTGATCGTCAACTGGAACTGCTGGCCCGGCGGGACCGGTTCCTGGCCGATCTGTCCGGCGGTGACCTGCATGTTCTGCTGGTTGATGGCCGACACCACGTCGCTGGGGTTCAGATTCAAGGTTGCCAGCCTGTTGGGATCCAGCCAGATGCGCATGCTGTAGTCCCGCTCCCCCATGTAGGCCACGTTGGCCACGCCTTCCAGGCGCCCCAGTTCGTCCTTGATCTGGATCGTCGCGTAGTTGCTCAGGTAGAGGTCGTCATAGCGCCCGTCCGGCGATATCAGGTTGACGATCATCATCGTGCTTGGTGACATCTTTTTGACGCTGATTCCCTGCCGCTGCACGAGGGACGGAATGACGGGCTGCGCAAGCTGCACGCGGTTCTGCACCAGCACCTGGGCCATGTCGGAGTCCATGCCCAGTTTGAAAGTCACCGTCAGGAGGTACGTGCCGTCATTCATGCATTTGGACGACATGTAGAGCATGTTTTCCACACCGCTCACCTGCTGTTCGATGGGAGCGGCCACGGTGTCGAGCACGGTCTGGGCGTTGGCCCCCGGATACACGGCCGTTACGAGCACGGTGGGCGGTGTGACGTCGGGATACTGGGCGATGGGCAGCGTGGCCACGGCAACGAGCCCCGCCAGTGTGAGCACAATCGAAAGCACGGAGGCGAAGATCGGGCGGTCGATGAAGAATCGGGATATCACGGGTTCTGCTCCGCGGCTTGTGCGGGATTCGGCTCCTGGGCGGCTGGTCTCGGCGTGGCGGCCGCCGCCCGTTTCTTTCGACGATGCGCTCCCTGAACCAGCACGGCGGTGAGGAAGGCCAGGGCAAACCCGCCCACGGCCGCCCACGGCCCCGCGGGCATCCCGGCCCGCCGGGCCAGGAAGTCGCATGCGGCACCTGCCCCGCCGCTGATCGCCAGCGCACCGCACCACTGCAGGCCGGCCAGGCGGAAGAGCCGGGTTTCAGCCAGACCCTCGATCACGTAGAAGAAGACCGGCGTCAGGAAGATGCCGAACAGCGTGACCCCCAGCATGCCGCAGAACACGGCCGTCCCCAGCGACCAGCGCATTTCGGCCCCTGCTCCCCCAGCCACCACCATGGGCGCCACGCCGAGAATGAAGGCGAAGGAAGTCATCAGGATCGGCCGCAACCGCAGGCGGCAGGCCTCGATCGTGGCCTCGCGGCGCGCCTTTCCCTCGCCCCGAAGCTGCTTGGCGAACTCGACGATCAGGATCGCATTCTTGCACGCCAGGCCCACCAGCACGACAAACCCGATCTGCACGAAGATGTCCATGGGCAGGCGCCGGATCGCCACGCCGACCAGCGCGCAGAGCAGGCACATCGGCACCACCAGGATCACCGCCAGGGGCAGCGTCCAGCTCTCGTACTGGGCGGCGAGCACCAGGAATACGAAGACCACGGCGCCGGCGAAGACATACAAGGCCGTGTTGCCCGCTTTGATCTGCATGTAAGTCAGTTCGGTCCACTCCGTGCTCATCGTTCGCGGCAGGTTCTCCCGCGCCAGCCGGTTCATCAGTGCAATGGCCTGTCCGGAACTCAGGCCCGGCATGGCGCCCCCCATCACCGGCGCCGCCGGGTAGAGGTTGTAGCGAATGACCAGCACGGGCCCGCCGCTGTCGCGCATCCGGGCCAGTGTTCCCAGCGGCACCATTTGGCCCGAAACGCTGCGCACGTAAAGCCCGTTAAGATCTTCCGCCTGCCGTCGAAACCGTCCGTCCGCCTGGATGTTCACCTGCCAGTAGCGGCCGAAAGCGTTGAAGGTGCCTACGTACGCCGAGCCCACCAGCATCTGCACCGTGTCGTCCAGCTCGCTGATCTCGACCCCCAGCGACCGGGCCTTGGTCCGGTCGAGATCCATGTGCAGTTGCGGCGCCTGGGCGCGAAACATGGTGGGCACCACCACCAGGTGCGGCTGGCCGCGGCCCTTGTCGACCAGCAGATCGGCGTAGCTCTGCAGCGCGGGAGATCCCAGGGATCCTCGATCCTCGATCATGAGCTTGAACCCGCTTGCCATACCGATGCCGGGCACCGGCGGCGCTCCGAACACGCTCACGGTCGCGTCGCGGATCTGCTCCGCATACTCCTGTTTCAGGCGGGCCATGATTGCATCGGCGTGCAGTTCCGGCCTTCTACGCTTTTCGAACGGCTCCAGGATCACGAACATCGATCCGAAATTCGAGCCGTTGGCGGTCAGCAGCAGCGACAGACCGGCTACGCCGGTCGTGTGGTCCACACCGGGAACTCCGCGCGTGATCTGGTCGATCCGCTTCATGACCTCTTCGGTGCGCTGCAGCGATGCCGAGTCGGGCAGTTGGCAATTCACCAGCAGCCATCCCTGGTCCTGCTGCGGAATGAACCCCACCGGATACCAGGTGAACAGCCACCCGGTCACCGCGAGCAGTCCCCCGTACAGCAGCACGGCGATCACGCAGATCCGCAGCAGGATCGCCACAACCCACGCGTAGGCGTTGTTGCCGATCTGGAAGCTGCGGTTGAACAGCCGGAAGAACCAGCCCAGGCTCCAGTCGAGCAGCCGGGCCGGCAGATCGCGGCTCGCGGTGCGGGGTTTGAGCAGGATGGCTGCCAGCGCCGGGCTCAGCGTCAGGGAGTTCAGTGCCGAGATCATTGTGGAAACGGCGATCGTCACCGCGAATTGCCGGAAGAACTGCCCGGTGATGCCGCTGATCAGCGCGCAGGGCAGGAATACGGCGCACAGTACCAGGGCCACTGCGATCACCGGTCCGGTGACCTCGTCCATCGCCCGGCAGGCTGCCTCTTTGGGGGGCAATCCATGTTCCAGCCAGCGCTCCACGTTCTCCACGACCACGATGGCATCGTCCACGACGATCCCGATTGCCAGCACCAGCCCGAACAACGAGATGTTGTTGAGGCTGAAGCCCAGCAGGGCCATCGCGCCGAACGTTCCCACGATTGCCACGGGGACTGCGATCAGCGGGATCAGCGTGGCCCGCCAGTCCTGCAGGAAGGCGAGCACCACCAAGGCCACCAGCAACACCGCCACCAGGAGCGTCTTGACCACGTCGGCCACCGATTCCTTGATGAACGGCGTCGTGTCGTGGTAGATGCGGTACTCGAGGCCTTCGGGAAAACTCGCCTGGAGCTCCCGCATTTTTGCCTTCACCCGTTCAGCCACGTCGAGGGCGTTGGTTCCGGGAAGCTGGTAGACCGCCAGGCCGACAGACGGGCGTCCGTTGGCAGTGCAAACCTGGTTGTACTGTTGGGATCCCAATTCCACACGGGCCACGTCTCGCAGCCGCACCAGGGCCGCCGAGGAGCCGTACCGGTCTCCCGGATCGGCTTTGATGATGATGTTGCCGAACTCTTCCGCGTCGGCCATGCGTCCCGGCGTGTCCAGCGGCAACTGGATCCCCTGTCCGGGCACCGAGGGCGGAGCGCCGATCTGTCCCGGCGCGGCCGCCAGGCTCTGGGTCTGGATCGCATCGGCAACGTCGCCGGCACTGATTCCGCGCGAAGCCATTGCGTGCGGATCCAGCCAGACCCGGATGCTGAAATCGCGCTGGCCCAGGAAATTGAGGTCCCCCACCCCGTCGAGCCGGTACAGCTCGTCCTTGACGTTGATCGTGGCGTAATTGCTCAGATAGGTGTCGTCGTAGCGGCCGTCCGGCGAGAAGAAGTTGATCACCAGCAGAATGCTGGGGCTCTTCTTCTTGATCGTCAATCCTTGTTTCTGGACGGCGTCGGGCAACTGGGGCAGGGCTAGTGCCACGCGGTTTTGCACCATCACCAGCGCGGTGTTCAGGTCGGTGCCCAGGTCAAAGGTGACCGTGAGCGAGTACGTGCCGGCGTTGTCGCTCTGCGACGACATGTACAGCATCCCTTCCACCCCGTTGACCTGCTGCTCGATGGGGGCTGCCACCGTGTCGGCCAGCACCTCGGCGTTGGCGCCCGGATAGCTGCACGACACCTGGACCGTCGGCGGGGTGATCGGGGGATACTGGGCGATGGGCAGCGACAACAGCGCCAGCCCGCCAGTCAGGGTGATGATGATGGACAGGACCGAGGCGAAGATCGGGCGGTCGATGAAGAAACGTGATATCACGGCTGCTGCTCGCGGGTGATCTCACGGGTGGTCCGAAGAGGCCCTGGCCGGGCCGTTCCCGGAGGGCTGTTCCTTTGGGGCGGTCCTGGGCGGTTTCGGCAGCTTTGGCTGCGGCTGCCCGCCCTGCTTTCCCGCCTGCCCGGCCGCTGCGTCGAAGGGCATGGCTGCCTGTTCCAGCTTGACCTGTTGGTGCGGCCGCACCAGTTGCAGCCCGCTGATCAGGATCCATTGACCAGGCTGCAAACCCTCCTCGATCACGCGAAGCCCGTCGGACTGGAGGGCCCCCAGCTTGACCGGCTGGTACTGCACCAGATTCTGCCGGTCGACAACGTAGACGTATTTTTGCCCCTGATCGGTCCCGAGCGCCTTTTCGCTCACTAGCAGGGCCTGGCGAGGCTTGCCGATCGGCAACCGGACTCGCACGAACATTCCCGGCCGCAGAAGCCGACGCCCGGAGGGCATGGCTGGATTGGCGAAGACGCCGCGGGCCTTGACGGTGCCCGTCGCCGTGCTGACGACGTTGTCGGCGAAATCGACGTAACCGGTGTGCGGGAAGCCCTGCTCGTCTGCCAGGGCCATCAACACGGGAACCTGCTTCGCCTCGATCAGGTCCGTCTCGTTTGGCAACAGATGCCGCACGATCCGCAGCATCGTGGCCTCGTCGACGTCGAAGTAGACGTGCAGAGGGTCTTGGGAAACCACCGTGGTCAACAGCGTGCTGTCCTGGGTCACCAGGTTGCCCAGCGTGAGGTTGTAGCGACTGACCCGCCCATCGATCGACGAGGTTACCTTGCACCAGTCGTAGTTGAGTTGTGCATTTTCCAGCGTCGCCTGGGCCGAGTTGACGTCGGCTGCCGCCTCGTCGCGAGCTCCCTGCCGCTGGACGATTTCCTGTTGGCTGACGGCACCGGCGCTCATCTTCTCGGTCTGCAGGCCCATGTCAAGGAACGCCTGGGCCTTAACGAGCGCGGCTTTCGCCCGTTCCAGGCCCGCCTGCGCCTGATCGAGTTCGGCCTTGTAGGGTCGCTCGTCGATCTCGAACAGCACCTCACCCGCCTTCACCTCGGCGCCCTCCCGGAATGGCATCTTCACCAGGTAGCCCGTCACTCTGGCCCTCACTTCGAGCGAGAATGGGGCCTCAGTGCGGCCGATGAATTCGACATAGTCGGTAACCTCCCTGCTCACCGGCTGGGCGACGGTTACGATGGGCGGTGCCGTGGCTGCCTCGTCCGAGGGCTGGTGCCGGCAACCGCAGAGGACCGCCCCCACCGCACAGGCCAGGCTCAGCGATACTCGCAACGAAATCCCGCGAGACGGTCGAAACCCGCCCCAACCGGCAGTGTTCGCCGGCACGTGGGTGTCTGGAGTCTCGCCGCCCGGCGCTCCAGGGGCCAGGACTCTCGTACGCCTCCGGCGACGCGTCTGACGAATTGCAGTCCGGTGTTTCATGTTTCCGTACCTTGCCGACTCCCAGGAAGTCGCTCCTTCACCTGGCTCGAAGAACCGTCCCGCAGCTACGAAAGACGCCTCCTCCAAAAGGCATCAACTCTAAGCCACGGCTGACCTTTAGGCAAGATGGTTCCCCTCGTTGCACGACGCGCAGACAGACCACCGGGATAGCCGCACAAACCAACTGCGATGCTCGGACGAAGAAGGCTGGAGGTCTGGGGGGTCTGGATGGCCTGACGCGGCTGGAGCAGAATCCCATGCGTCTCTGGCGGCGCCGCCCGTCACCTCGCCCAGACACCGCACTTGAACATCGTGCGGGAATCAGAGCAGTCGCTCTCCATCGGCCGGCCGCGTCTCACACGCTGGCCGCTTGCCAGAGCAAGACGGCCCCGACGCTCCAGAACAGCAGCGTGAACGACAACCACACGCACACCAGATCCAATACGGGCCGCTCCTTGTGAGCCCACCGATATGCCGTTGGCACCGCCGCCGGCCACGACGGCAGGAAGCCCATCAGAAACACCCATTCCGTCGCCAGGCTCAGCCGCCGGCATGCCTGGTAATAGGCCAGGCAAGCTCCGAGAAACAGCGCCGTAGCCGCCAGCGAACGCCAGCCTGTGCCGGCCGGTTTCGGCTCCCGGTTGGCCGAAACGATCGTGTTGAGTGCCACCTGATGCGCCACGAAGAGGCACACCGGCCAGGTGAACACGAAGGGGCCGGTCCAGCGATTGAAGATTGGTGTTCCCACGATCCCAATTGCGAAGGCAAACGTCCAGAACGCCCCTCGCCCGGCCCGCCTGGCCGCATTTGGCCAGTGTCTGGCGACTGCCCACCGCAACAGATGCGCTGCCGCGGCAGCGGGAACCAGCACGCCGGCGACGCAGTAGAAATACCACCGCCACAGCTCGGCAAGATCGGCCGGATCGAACGCATACTCCCGCTCACCGCCAACGAACCACGCCAAGTCGAACGTGCTGGAAACGGGTTTCGACGAATTTGGACGGTCCGTCTGGCGATGTTCGGCGTCGAGTTCTTCCGGCAGGCCCACGTAGATGCAGGCCAAATGCGTGGGGCTGCGCAGGTAGAGCCGGCCACGATCGAGCGCGGGTGCGGTCCAGCAGATCTCGCCTTGGAAGACCTGCGTCCGCCCGAGCTGTTCGAACCGCTGCGGATTGGCCCGGGCGAGGATCAGTTCCCCTGCGTCGGTCAACAGAAACAGCTTCCCCTGGGCGGCCACGGCCGTGGCGTGCCCCACCCGATCCGTTTCCCAAAGCACCTCGCCGGTCAGAAAGTCAAGACACTTGTACGTTCCCCGCGAAGGGCGCTGAGCTTTGGCCTGGGCGTCGCGCAGATCGAAGCCGTAGATCCGGCCGTCGACCAGAACGCTCGAAGCGGTGTCGTTCGAAAACCTGCGGTTTGTCCAGACCGGGGCGAGGTGGATCGACTCGGCCATTTCCGCGTTTCCCGCCGCCTTCTTGGCCTCCAGTCGATAGCCCGCGGCACCAGCGCGAAAGGGACTGGCGACCATCAGGTAGGGTTCTCGATACAGCGGTTCCGCCGCGTGTTCGTCGTAGCCGGCCGAGTGCACCTGGAGCCCAAGTTGCCTCCCGGTTTCCATGTCGAACACTGCGAGGGCATTCTGCAGGAACACGACCACGCACCGCCGCCCCTGGAAATCAATCGGCAGCGCCGAACAGTAACTGGCCGGTTCGTCCCCTGAGGCCCAGACGGTGGCCCCGTCCTCCGCATCCAGGGCCACCAGGCTTGCCCCCTTTCCTCCGACGGGCAGGATTACCTTGCCGCCTTCCACCAGCGGCGAACACGAATAGCCAAACCCCGTCCCCCGCCCCGCGAACCGCTCATTCACGTTGACCAACCAGACCCGCTTTCCGTCGGCTGCGTCGAGGCATCCCACCTCGCCGTCGGGACCGGCAAAGTACACTCGCCCCGCGTGCCAGGTCGGCGTCGCTCGGGGCCCCGGGTACATTCCGGCCGGCTCGAAGGGCCAGGCGTAGCGGTAGCGCCAGATCAGCTCGCCTGTCCTCGTGTCGCGGCACTCTACCTCTTGGGCCGTCAGCGACTGGGTTTGCGTGAACAGACGATCGCCCACCACGACGATCCCCGAATAGCCCCCGCCGCACGGTTGCGACCAGAGCAGGGGCGGGCCGTTGGAGGGCCAGGAATCGGCCAGATGGGTTTCGGCAGACAAGGCGTTGTATGTCGGTCCTCGGCGATGGGGCCAGCCGGGGCCGGCGTGGTCGGACGATTCGACTTCGATCGGCGAAGTACCACTCCACGGCGAGCGGCGGAACAGAGAACCCACGTCGGCGAGGGCGAAGAAGACGATCAGGCCCAGCACGGCCAGCGCAACCAATCGCGTGCCGACGAAACGGGCGATTGTCTTGAGACGATGGAATCTGGCGTTCTGGGTGTCTCGCGTACTCATTTGCCTGCCATTGCCTGCCATGCCGGAGTTGGGATCAGCCCGGCTGCTCTGGGGCCGGATAGATCGGCACCGCCGGATCACACGACACGACCTGGTCGCCGCGCCACGTGAGCCGGAACTGGCGGCGGCTGACCGGCATGACCTCGACGGTTTCGCGGCTGGGCAACTCGTAACCGAGCTCGATCACGCTGCCGGCGGTTGCCTCGCTTGCCGATACACGGAGATACGAATTGTCCCAACGGAGCGGCAGGCTCTGCCCGGAAGAGGTCAACGAAACCGTCCGTCGCGGCGTCCAGCCGGGCACGCGGATGCGAAGCGGACAGGAATGCTTGGGAACGATCTGCAATCGGCCCCGGTCACTCCGCTTCTCACGGACCGTTATCCCTGGCGTATCGACTCCGAAATGGAGGTTGACCGAGAAGCCGCCATCGTCGGTTGGGGTGACGATGTGCTGATAAACGTCGACGAGTGAATGAATCACCGCCGCGAAAACGTCGAGGATCGCTCCGCGTCCGAAAGGATGCCCGTACACGCCCCAGGCCCCATGGAGACGTGGATTGGCCTGGTCGTCGATCTGCGATGGCAGCAATCGGGCGCGGATCAGGCGCTCCGTGTCGTCGAGCACATCGCTCTGGCCAGTCCGCAGCGCAAGCCAGAGCGCCAACTGAACCACGTCGCTGCAGCTGCCGTGCTCACCGACTGGATCGCCGGCTTCGTCCGGAAAGCGGATCTTTCCCAAATCGTGAGGCGTCCAACCGGACTGCGAGATGTTGTGCGTCCAAAGCGAATGGCGGTAGGTGGCGTGCACCGCATCGACGTACTCTTTCTTTCCCTCCAAGACGCCGAACTGGAACAGGCCTCGCAGCGTTCCGAGGTAGGAGTGGTTGTGGCCCACGTTGTTTGGATCGAGGATTTCCTTGCGGGCGGAGCCGTCCGCGTTGACGGAGTTGGCCAAGTGGTGTGCGGCGATGCGTCGGGCGAGTTCGAGGGCAAGGTCGTCACCGGTGGCTTCATGGAAGCATAGAATGGCCTCCAACGCTCGTCCGCTATTGGCAGTTGCGTCGAACCAGGGCGCTCCCGGAGGCTGCAGGTGACAGGGGTCGGTAGACAAGGGGATCCGGCCCCAACATTCCAGCCGAGTGTAGTCGAATCGACCGTCGGGCCGGAAGCAGCGATCCATGGTCGCCAGGAGCCGGTGGCCGGCCTGAATCGCCCACTCACTCTTGCGAAAACGGGCCAGTGCGGCCAAGGCCAGCAGGCCTTCGCGGAAGTTGTGCGGGTTGATGATCGTCTTGGTCTTGAGAAAGTCCACGCTGGGATCGTTCATCAGGAGACCGTCCGGGTTGCCCATCAAACGCCGGATGTTGCCCAGCATGGCCGTTTCGAGTCTGGCCGGGATGACGAAACCGGTGGCAGCCTCGAGGCGGAGCATGGCGTCCCACCACCGTCCCGTGTCGTGGGCCACCTCGTAACCGCCGGTGGGCAGAAAATCGTGGTCGGGATCCAGCCAGGCCAGGCAACAGGTTCCGGCACGGTGCATGGCCGGCTTTAGAAGCCATTCGTCTTCTCGTTTCGGCGTTTCTTCACCGCGAACCGATGCAGCCGCAAGCGCGGCGCCGGCGCTCAGGGTTTTCAGAAAACGCCTGCGAGTCCAATTGCCCATCGCGGTCATTGTAGTTTTCCTCTCAAATCCCGGGAACTAACACAGGCAGCCATCGAAGAAGGCGAGCCTCTGCCCATGGCGGAAGACCCAATTATGATGCAGGTCCCTATGTACTTGGCAAGACTCCGCGGAGCGGAATCACGCGGTCGTGAAGGACCTGCATTTCATAGCGAATGACCCGGTCGCAATCCCGCAGCCTCGCCTCTTCTATCGTAATCCACTCGCCGGGCTCTGCCTCGTGAAGATTCAGTCTCTCCCACGCTTCGACCCGCTCATGACACTCCCGACTGTGGGTTTACCCCAAACCGAGAAAAACGACGCCAAATTGCCCCACAAAAACACGCACCCAATCTTCAGACTTCTTCCTTCACCTTTCAGACTTCCGTCAGAATCCCGAGCGTTTTGGGGAGTTCCGCTGGATCGATTCCCGCCACCTGCCTGCCCTGTTCTCTCGCCTCGGCTGCCGCCAGCCCCGCCACCTGCCCTGTCGTCATCCAGACCGGTTCCATCCGGAGGACCGACATGGCAACGTGGGTGCACGACATGGCGACGGGGACCAGGAGGTTATCGATTTGCTTCGGGAGCATCGCGC
Source organism: uncultured Planctomycetaceae bacterium (assembly GCA_964563135.1). GTDB lineage: Bacteria > Planctomycetota > Planctomycetia > Pirellulales > Thermoguttaceae > JAAYAY01. Next base: position 2,907 of record CAZLWV010000088.1, on the reverse strand, counting down.
CGTAGGGAATCTGGCCCGGCTGGGCCGGCCCCTCGGCCTTCTTGGGATACCAGAGCACGCCTTCCATGAACCCCTCCACGAGGAATCGCCGGTCGTGGCAGGGATGAACGTCGAAAGAATGTTCCCCGAGCGCAATCGGGTGCTCGACCACCGGCGTGCGCCCCGTTTTTTCGTCGAGGGTGAAATTGTTCTGAGTGACGATCGCCCGCCCCTCGATCCGCCGCCCCTGGCGGACGTAAATCTGCCACGGCCAGTGATGGTTGTCGACGAATTCCTGATCGTGAAGCCCGATCTGCTGCATCTTTTCACGGACGGGATCGGGCATGCGGGGATCGTTCTGCAGGAACCAGATCAGCCCGGCCGCGTGATCGATGTGGAACTGATCGAGGCGCGCCCGGTGATGGCGGTCCGCCTCCGGATAACCCCAGTTCACACCCGGGCAGTTCAGGCTTGTCAGGTCGGTGATACTGCCGTTCATCTGGTACTTCCGCCTTGGCATCGGCGTGCCGTAGCCGTAGGAACGCTTCCGCCCCGTCCTGTAATCGTCGATCATCGGCAGATAGTCGGGCAGATGCTGCTCGTAGGTCTCCGGCTTCTCGATGGGGACGCGATGGTCCGGATCGTCCGTAAAGATCGAACGGGCGCAAAAGGCCTGGATGGCAATCGAGGGCTCGCCGGTGTCGGCCGTCAGGATCTGCTGTCCCTTCTGCCAGTTCATGTAGTGGATACCCGCCTTCGATTCGCCATACTCGTCGCGTCCCTCGCGGCCGACACGGTAAGGGACCTTCGCCTTGGCCGCCAGGTCCCCCTCGTAAGTCCCGTCGATGAAGGTGCGGGCGGCGACCTCGAACTTCACCCCCTTCTCGTCCTCCAACTCCACCTGAACGATACGGCTGTCGGCCACCTTCACCTCTGTCAGCCACAGCCCGGGCAACCACTCCAAACGATCCCCTTCCGCGGCGAGCATCTGCCGAAAAACGTGTTCGGCCACGGAGGGTTCATAGAACCAGCCGTCCTGTGTGAGATTCAACTGTTCGGGATTCCCGCCGAACAACTGCTGGTAACGCTCACGCACCCCGCGGATGAACTCAAGGACGAGCCCGCCGAAGAGGTGCCGCCGAACGGCATCGGTGGTACACAGTCCGCTGGCCGCCATACCGCCCGGGTTGTTCTTGGGACAGGCGAGCACGACCCGATCGCCCCGTCGGGCGGCCTGGACGGCGGCGGCGATTCCGCCGGGCGTGGATCCGTAAACCAGCGTGTCGCAGGACCGCCGGGCAGCGGTTCTCTCCGCAGCGGGCGACAAGTCCGCCCTGCCGGCCGCCGCTACTGCTGCGCCAGCCGTCACAAGGAATTCACGACGTTGCATGCTATTCACTTTTCCTATCGCTGAAGTCCCTGTCGTAGCCGAACTGGCCAGAGTTTGGACCGTAGCTCGCCAGAATTTGGGACGCTACAATCTTCGGGGATGTTGCAGTCGCGTGCAAGTTTCCGGTCGAATACGGGAGACGGTGATGGTTGACATCAGCCCCGCGGCCGCCCAATTCTTCACGAGTTAGCCGGTGCGTCCGGGCGACTCCCCTCCCAGCCGACCCGGTCAGCGCACCTTCACCCTCGCACGCGAACCGCAGATCCTGCGGCGTGTCTACCCCTCGATAACCAAATACCGTGCCCGACCAGGAACGAAACCTTGCAGGTCACTCCCCAAATCCACGCCTTCCGCGTCCCCTTCACGATCCCCATTGCACCCGATCGGCGGCTCGAGCGGTTCGTCTACGTCTATGCGCTCCTGGGCGACCGGGAAGTCTGGCTGATCGATTCCGGCGTGGCCACCACGGAGCGACTCGTTGCCGCCTGGCTGAGCGAAATCGGTCGTAACCTGGGCGAGGTTTCCACCTTGCTCCTCACCCATTCCCATCCCGACCACATCGGAGCAGCGGCCGCGATCCAGAGCGCAACGGGCTGCCGCATCCTGATCCACGAAGCCGAACGGCCGTGGCTCGAGGATGTCAGCCTCCAGCGCGGGCAGCGGCCCGTACCCGGGTTCGACGAACTGGTCGGTGGATCGGCCCGCGTGACCCACACGATCGCTGGCGGGGACCGTCTCACCCTCGATAGCCTCCTGACCCTCGAAGTGCTCCACACGCCGGGACACTCGGCCGGGTCCGTGTCGTTCTGGATCGAGAACCAGCGGCTCCTGATCTCCGGCGATGCGGTGATCTCGCCCGGTGACTTGCCGATCTACGACGATTACCGTCTTTGCCTTGCTTCGGTCGAGCGGCTCGCATCACTCGACGACGTGGAGATTCTCCTCTCCTCGTGGGACGAACCGAAACGCGATGAAGTGGTCGGGCAGCGATTCCAGCAAGCCCGCGACTACCTTCGCCAGATCGACGACGCAGTCCGACAGGTCGCCTCCAGCCAGCCCCAACCGGATCCCATGGACCTCTGTCGCCAGGTCGCTTCGAAGCTTGGCCTGCCACCCGCGGCCGTCAATCCGCTGGTGGCCCGATCCCTGATGTCGCATCGGCAGTGTCCATAGCCGGGCCGCTGGGCCGAATACCACAGCCCCCGGCAGACAAGGGCCAATCGTGGCCACACTTCTGAAAAACAGGCCTACTGGTTGCTTTGGGGGGCGAAAGCTGGGATGATTCCCGGACACGTACCACGTCACGGATCAGACTTCCCAGCGGTTCCTTGACCGCAAATTGGCGAAATGCATCTGCGTTCCTCTTTGTGGCAGAGAGCCGGATAACACCGAACCCTCACCCGGCAATTCCATGGCGACATCCGGCTACCCTTCGACACAGCAGGCGCGCCTCATCCGCCAGTTCGTGGGTGGCCTCCTTTACTTCTACTGCGCAAGATTGATATTGCATGAATTGGTGAATTTGGCGAATCTATTGG
>CAZLWV010000087.1:26187-34047 GCA_964563135.1 uncultured Planctomycetaceae bacterium | reverse complement strand
GGACCCCACGCATACTTGTGCCAAAATTCGGCCACCCCCATAAAACCCCATCCCCCTCCGTTTCCTGCCCCCTCTATCCTCTGTTCTCTGTCCCTCTGTTCTCTGTTCTCTGCCACTCTGTTCTCTGCCCCTCTGTTCTCTCCCTCTCTTTACTGTCTCACTGCCCCTTCTTCTCCCTCAAGCTGGGGAATTGTGCGCCATCCCTCTGTCAAGGGATGCCCTTTTACGGCCGGACCCCTGGGCATAAACGCTTCTCCTGTCCCGACTTACCAAAACGCCTCTCGTCCAACTTTCACGATAACATTCAAAGGCGGTGCAAAACCCAACTGTTGCACAATAGGACACAAAAGGTACAAGGAGGTAACCCAGGCGTAACATGTTGCCGCAATAATGTCCTTCAGCAAGCGAGCTGCCAACCGTGGTTTGCCAGTCACAATGTCAAAAAGGAGAGAGCCATGCTGAAGAAGATCGTGTTTGTGGCCATCGCCGCAGCCGCCCTGGCGACGGGATCGGCGGCCGTCGCCCAGACGGTTTCGGAGCTGTTGGAGAAAGGAATCTACACCGAAGAGACGGTGGGCGATCTTGATGCAGCCATCAAGATCTACGAGAAAATCGTTGGCCAAGATCAGGCCAACCGCCAGTTCGTGGCGCAGGCCCAATTCCGTCTCGGCAATTGCCTGGCCAGGCAGGGCAAGAAGAAAGAAGCCGAGAAAGTCCTTCAGGAACTGGTAGACCAGTTCAGCGACTCCCCGGCCCAGAAGGACTTGGTAGAGAAGGCCCAAAAACTCCTTCCTGCCTCGGGCTCGCTCCCCCTCCAGCCGGTTCCCTGGACCGACGGCGAACAATTGGAGATCCGCATCAAGCTGGGTGGTGGTATGGAACTGGGCGTCTTCACCTTTTCGGCCAGGGCCGGGAAAACCGAAGGACGCGACGTCTGGTATCTGACTTCGACCCGAAATATCATTGCCGGCGCAACCACGCCCAATCTGGGATATAGCGAGGTGATCGCCGATGGCAAGACGTTCGACCCGATCCGGAGCATCTTTCGCCACTCTCTGATGGGCACCTGCCTGACCGACTTCGCGCCGGGCAAGGCGACCGTTCACACGACGGGCCTCGACGGCAAAAAGTCGGATCGGACGACCGACCTGACCGGCGTCTATTACGACAACGAGCAGGGGTGGTACGTGTTCCGCCGGCTCCCGCTGGCCGATGGCTTCAAGGCCACCGTGCCGATCTTCTCACCTTTCGGCGCAGGCGCCATCGGACTGGAGTCGGAAGTCACCGGCAGCGAAAAGGTCGATACCCCTGCAGGAACATTCGACTGCTACAAGCTGTTCCTCAAACCGCCCGTGCAGCAAACCTTCTGGATCTCCAGCGATGCCCACCGCTACGTGGTCAAGTTCGAGGCCGGCGGCGTCACCGGAGTGCTGCAGTCGATCCGGCGGTTCAAGCCGGGCGACACGATCACCCAAAGCGACGACTCGTTGGGAATCTCCATGACGGCTCCGGCGGACTGGTATTTCCTGCCGTCGCCCGCTGCGACCGATGAGTCCGAGAAGACCTGTCTCCTGCTGGACCCGGAGGCGATGGCCGTCACCACCGCGCATGTTCGTCGCCTGGAGAAGCTTTCCGACCAGGAACGGAAATCGGTGCGCGCGTGGGCCGAAAAGAGCCTCGCCGAGAGTGGCAAGGCAACCAAGGACCAGCAGGTTCGGGGGGATAGCTGGCAGGAGTTCCAGGTGAGTGGACTTCCCGCGGTCCGCTGCACCGCCGACTTCCTCCTGGGCGATCAGAAGCGGTCCATGTACCGTGTGTTTGTGCTGGGAAGATCGACAGCCGTGGTATTCTCCGCGCATACTAGCCCTGGCCAGCTCGACGAATTCCGCGCGAAACTCGACCCGATCATCGACAGCTACAAGGAAAAATGAGCGTGGTAAGACGACATCACGCATCATCCGCCGGCACAGGCCGCCTCGCATCGTGGTGGCCTGTGCTGTTGTCCCTGCTGGTGGTGCTTGTGCCCACCGTGTGTGTCTTGTGGTTCATGACCGAGGCGGTGGAGAATCGCCGCGCTGTGCTCCGGCGATCCTTTGCCGATGCCGATCTTCTCGTGGCCCAGGAGCGATTGGATTCCTTCTGGCGCGATCAGGTCGTGGCGTTGGAGCGGACTCGAGATCGCGCGGAATCGGAGCCGGCCTTCTTTGACCAGTGCGTCGCAAGCAAGCTGGCCGACGGCCTGGTCTGCTTCGATCCAACCGGACAGTTGATCTACCCGGCAGCCGCCCAAACGCCCATTGCCGCTGAAGTCGAATCGGCCCTCGACTGGACAGCGATCGCGAGACTGGAATACCAGCAGAACGAATTCGAGCAGGCAGCCGCGGCCTACGAGAAAATCGCTGCGGCCCACGGCGATCCGGCAAGACCCGGTTTCGATGCCAACGCGGCAGCCCGGGCGATCCTCGGGAAGGCTCGCTGCCTGGCCAAGGCGGGCCGCGTGGACGAGGCGATCCAAGACTATGCGGAGACTCTTGATCAGAAACACTTCCACCAGGCGGTGGATGGGGACGGGCGGTCGATCGCGGCCGCCGGTCAACTGCGGGCCCTGGAGTTGATCCACAACCCTGCGGATCCCAGGTTCCTGCCGGTGGCGGAACGGCTGAGTACCCGCCTGAAGGACTACCGGGATCGCACGTTGGCCGCTCCCCAGCGCAGGTTTCTTATGAAGCGGTTCCAGGAACTCGCCAAGGCGAGCACGGTTCCGGAGAAAACCCCCGAGGCATCCGCCGGGGAACTGGCCGTATCGCTTCAGAAAGCCGCAGACTTCCCCACGCTGCCGGCCGAGGAACTTGCCGCCGCGTTCAGCGAAGCCAACCCCGTGCCGTTGAAAGAGGTCGCCGTACGGGCTACCCAGTCGCCGGGCGTCTGGCAGCTTGCCGTGTCCGGCGGTCGCGTGGTCGCCTTGTTCCGCACGGAGAGCGTGCTCTGCCGATCGCGGGAAGCGATTGCCGCTCGTCCTCTGAACTCCGGGGCCCAAGTACTGCCCGTAGCGCCGGGCACGATGACCCTCGCGGACCGGCCCGCCCCTTCCGCGGAGGCGGGCAAGTTCCTGCCCGGCTGGCGGCTGGAGCACTGCCTCAGCAACGGCCAGAGCGAACCGATCGAAGACAGCACGACCGCGGCCTACTTCTGGACCGGGATCCTGGTCATCGCCACAATGTCGATCTGCGCCGCGATCATCGCGCGATCCTTTCGTCGGCAGGTGCGTCTGACGCGACTGAAGAACGACCTGGTGGCTACCGTCTCTCACGAACTGAAGACGCCGCTGTCCTCGATCCGCCTGCTGGTCGACACGCTGCTCGATGAACCGCGATTCGACCAGCGCAGGGTGCGGGAATATCTGGAACTGGTGGCCAGGGAAAACATGCGACTGACTCGCACGATCGACAACTTCCTGGCATTCTCCCGGATGGAACGAAACAAGCACGCCTTCGAGTTTGCCGAAACCCGGGTGGAAGATGTGGTCGACAGCGCCGTGGAGGTTGCTCGCCAGCGCCACGACCAGGCCGGCTCTCGGATCCACGTGGAGATTGCCGCCGGCTTGCCTGCCGTCGACGCAGATGCGGACGCCCTGGTGACGGTCCTGCTCAACCTCCTCGACAACGCCTGCAAGTACTCGCGCGACGACGCGCAGATCGCCGTGCGGGCGTACGCCGAGAACGGCAGCGTGTGCCTCGATGTGGCCGACCATGGGCTCGGCTTGTCGAAGGCCGCTGCGAGGAAGGTCTTCAAACCCTTCTACCAGGTCGATCGCCGCGTCGCGCGGGAGACCGGTGGAGTCGGGCTCGGCCTGAGCATTGTCCGGTTCATCGTCCGCGCGCACGGCGGCACCGTCGGCGTTCGCAGCCGCCTCGGCCACGGCAGCACGTTCACCGTCGCAATCCCTGCACGATCCTCGGATCACACGCCCGAAAAGGAACCGTCGGAATGACATCGCCGGCCATTCTGATCATCGAAGACGATACCGCCCTGCTGCGCGGCCTGACCGATAATTTCACGGCACAGGGCTACCGCGTAGAGACGGCTGTCGACGGCCGGCAGGGACTCGACGCGGCAGTCGACCGGGCTCCAGATCTCATCCTGCTGGATATCATGCTGCCCAGAATCAACGGATACGAAATCTGCCGGTCGCTCCGAGAACGCGGATTCGAGATGCCCATTGTCATGCTCACGGCCAAGGGACAGGAAGACGATATCATCCGCGGACTGGAACTGGGCGCCGACGACTACGTAACCAAGCCCTTCAGCATTCGCCAGTTGCTCTGGCGGGTGAAGGCATTTCTTCGCCGCCGGATGAAAACGCGCGAGCTGTACAAGTTCGGCAACATCTGCCTGGATCTGGCGGCCCACAAGTTGTTCCGCGGTGGCGCTGAGATCCCCTTGACCACCAAAGAGTTCCGTATGCTGGAGTACTTCGTGCAGCGCCCCGGGCGCGCGCTGACACGCAACAGCATCCTGGACAACGTCTGGGGCAACTCGGTGATCGTCACCTCGCGGAGCGTGGACCGCTGCGTCACCACGCTGCGGGGCAAAATCGAACCCGATCCACGGCATCCCACCTACATTCACACGATCCGCGATATCGGCTACCGCTTCGAGGAAGAACCCTCCGCCGGAACCTGACACGTTCAGGCAACCTTGGTTGGACAGCGCCACTTCGGTACAGTCTGAGAATCTGAACCCATGAATCGCACATGGAGCATTCACCCTTGCCGCTCGATCCGGTGGAGGGGCTACGGCGAAGGAATCTGGGTGCGGAGCTGCGCCAGGTTGGCTTCGAGTCTTTCCACCAGGGCCGTCTCGTGCTGCGAGCGGGCCAGGTCGAGGGCCTTCTCGGCCAGGGGGATGGCGTCGGCCGCTCGGCCCGCCATGGAATAGGCCGTTGCGAGATTCAGATTGTTCGCCAGGTCGTCTTGCTGCCGCAGGGCCGTCTCGAAACTCGCGATCGCCTCCGGCAGGCGACCCGTGTTCAGAAGTGCGATCCCCAGGTTGCAGTGGACGGCCGGCATGTCGGGCTGCGCCTGAGCGGCCTGCCGGTAGTGCACAATGGCCTCCTGCACGCGGCCGCTGTTCTCGAGCACGCGAGCCAGGCTGTAGTGGGTGACGGCATCCGTCGGCCGGAGCTTCAGGGTCGTGCGGTACTCTTCCACGGCCTCCCGGGTCTGCCCCGAGGATTCCAGGGCTCTTGCCAGGTTGAAATGGGCCCGATATCGCATCTCCTCGGCATAGCGGAGGGGAGAATCCTCGGGAGCGGGAGCAAGCCTGACGGCCTCCCGGAGGTGCACGATCGCTTCCGGAAGCCGGCCTCTCTCGGCCAGCATCGTGCCCAGGTTGACGTGGATCAGAGGGTTGTCCGGCTGGCGCAGCACGGAGTCCTGCCAGAGCGAAAACTCGTCCCCATACACCGCCAGGCGGTGGCTGCTGATCGTGGCAAATCCGATCGCCAGCCCGACTGTCGCCAGCGAGAATACCGCAAAGCTGACCCGGCCCGCCGACTCCTTGCCCGCCCGCCGGGCCAAGGCCCGCGCCGCCCGCTCCAAAAGCTCGTATCCGCCGATCATCACCAGCGGCACAATGGCGGCCAGGGGAATATACATCCGTCTTTCGGCCACGGTTTCACTGACCAGCGGGACGACCAGGGTGGGCGACAGGACGGCGAAAAACCAGATCGCAACAAAACCCGCAGCCCAGCGGCGCCAGTGAAGCACAATCGCGGCAACCACCAGAAACCCCGTCGCCACCAGCCAGGGCCGCGCCGCGGCAACCGTCTTCAGATAGGGAATCTCGTAGTGGATAACCAACGGCCAGGGCCAGAAGGTGAGTTTCAGATACAGGAAGAGCACTTCGGTTTGCGTGAACCACCACTCCAGTGCCGTCGCGCCCTTGCCGAACCCTGCACCCGGCGTGCGCGGACCGTTGAAATTCAGCGCGATCAGCGGCAGCCACCCCAGCCCGAGTCCCACATAGAGAACCCACGATCGGGCGAGGGCGCGCCGATAGGATCCCGTGATGAACGTGCGTTCGTACAGCAGCACCATGGCCGGCGCGGAGGCCATCATCTCCTTGGAAAGCATGCCCGACACGCAGGCCAGAGCCGCCACCAGCAGCCAGGCCGTCCGCCCCGCCGCCCGCCGCGCGGCCCAGCAGCGCATGCTGCTGTAAAGCGTCGCCAGGTAGAAGAATCCCATCATCAGCTCGGTGCGCTGGGTAATGTAGACGACGCTTTCGGTCTGCAGCGGGTGGAGCGCCCAGACCAGCGTCGCGGCGAATGCCAGGGGCTCGGCGAACCGGTCGAATCTCCCCCGGAAACACTCCAGCCGCAAGGTCCTGGCAACGATCGCCCACAGCAGCATGGCCGTCAGCAGATGGACGGGGATGTGGACGATGCGATAGCCGAACGGATCGAGGCCGCAGAAGTGATAATTGACGGCAAAGGCCACGTTCACCAGCGGTCGTCCGTGGGCGGGCGACGATTTGGGCGGATTCAACGGGCCGACATTCTCACCGCTGCCTGCCGGCGGCCAGAGCTGCCGGATCGACCGATTGTCGACCACGGATACCGAATCATCGAAGATGAACTCGCCGTGCGAAGCAGGGTAATAGACCGCAAACAGGACAGCGCCCAGAACCAGCATCCCCAGCAAGCGGAAAATGCCGCGCCGCATGCCCCTCGCTTCGCCTGCCAGCGGAGCCTTCGAGGTTTCTGCCAGCGGAGTCGACGGGTGGTTCATGGAATGATCCAAAGGGCGACAGACTCGACGGTGTTTGCGGTCAGCCGTACCGGCCCGCCGCAGCGGGGAATCGATCCGGGACGCTGCTGCGGCAGTTCCCCGGGCGCATTACTGAAGTATAGTGTAGGAGTCGGCCCGCAACACACGGATTCCCAGGAGAACGGCCGTTGACACTCGGTCGTGCGGCCAGGCGATGGGTGGATTGTTTCATAACCAGAGCGACACGCGCAACCACTACGGCAAGGTCCTTCGGGCGAAGGTCCCACTGTACTACGAGCGCTTTGACCGGCACATGCTGGAGAAGCGTCCCTTGGTGCGGGACCTGGTCGCCAAGGCATTCGCAAAACTCTTTCCGCAGAAGGTGGGAGCCCTGCTGGATATCGGGTGCGGTACCGCGTTCTACTTCCCGCTGCTCAAAGAACACGCCGGCAGCATCACGGGAGTCGATCTCTGCGGGCCGATGCTGGAGGAAGCCCGGGCGCTGATCGCGGAGGAGGGGCTCGCCGATTGCCGGGTGCTCGAGGGCTCCGCCCTGGAGTTGCCGATCGAGGACCACTCGATGGACGTGGTGCATTCGTGGGACTTCCTGCACCATGTTTCCGACGTGCCGAGAGCCGTTGCGGAAATCTCCCGCGTGCTGAAGCCGGCAGGACGCTATGTCGCCATGGAACCGAACCTGCTCAACCCGTCCATCGCCTGGTACCATCTCCGCCGCCGTTCGGAATGGCGCCTGGGGGTGCAGAACCAGTTCACGCTGCCTCGCCTGATGCGCGGCCAGTTTGAAATCGGCATCAGCTACGACAACACGATCATCAGTTTCCTCAACCAGAGGACCTGGTGGCTCTGGAGGTCGACCGACCGGCTGACCTCGCTTCCGCCGTTTCGCCGGCTGTCGTTCCGCTACATTCTGGATGGCAGGAAGCGTTGAGGGGAAAGGGAGATCGGACGATCCGGGCCTTCGTGTCCGGCCCACCGGTCCGCTTCGCCGTCCGGCAGACTGGATGGAGCTGCCCGAGCGGGCCGAGCCTATCGAATCACGAGCCCGGCCGAGATCCTGCCCCAAGGGGCC
>CAZLWV010000087.1:8268-26177 GCA_964563135.1 uncultured Planctomycetaceae bacterium | reverse complement strand
GGCCGATACTCTCGCAGGGCCTCCAGCACGCGCTGGAGATCCTGCGGCAGCGGGGCGATGACCTCGATCGTTTTTCCAGACTCCGGATGCACGAGCCGCAGCCGACGGGCATGCAGGGCCTGGCGGTCCAGGAGCACGTCGTCATCCGCTCCCGTGCCCCGCAGTTCACCGCGGGTGATCTGCGAGTGCCCGCCATACTGCCGATCGCAGAGGATGGGATGCCCCACGTGGCACAGGTGGACCCGGATCTGGTGCGTCCGGCCCGTCTTGGGAAGCACCTTGACGGCCGCGTAACCCCTGAACCGCTCGTCGACCTCGTAGAAGGTCTCCGCCGGCTTGCCCTCCGGATCGTTGCGGCGGATGGCCATCTTCTCTCGCTGGGTCGGATGCATGCCGATCGGCTGATCGATCACGTCGCGGTCCCGCTGCAGAGTTCCGACCACGATCGCAAAGTACTCCTTCTCGATCTGCCGATCCTCGAACAGCGTGGCGAGCTGCCCGTGGGCCAGATCGTGCTTGGCCACCAGGATTGCCCCGCTCGTGTCGCGGTCCAGGCGGTGAACGATACCCGGCCGAGTCGGCCCGCCGACCGAACTGAGCTGGCCCGCAAAACGATGCTGGAGGGCTGAGGCCAGTGTCCCGTTCCAATGGCCGCGGGCGGGGTGAACGACCATGCCGGGGGGCTTGTTCACCACCGCCAGCCAGTCGTCTTCGTAAAGAACCTCCAGCGGAATTGCCTCCGGCCTGGGAGCCTCGCGCGGCAGATCGGGTAGAACGGCCCGAACCTTCTGCCCCGCCTTGAGCCGATAGCTGGGCTTGCCCCCTTTGCCGTCGATCAGCACCCCGCCGGCGGAGATCACCCGGCGCAGGTGAACACGGCTGTATGCCGGAAAATAGTGAACCAGAAACAGATCGAGCCGCCAGCCGGACTGGCCCGGTTCCACAATAAGCTCAACAGGCTCCTCGGTCAGACGGTCGGGCATGTTCTTGGTCGATTCCGGCAGGTCAGCTGCCCAGCGGCAAGAAGCTGCCGCCGGCAGTGGGGCACAGTTCCCTGGTCGTCGTGGCCACGAAACCAGATCACTGCCGAGGCGAAAAATGGCCCCCGCAAGACGATTCCCTTGGCACCCTCGGGCCTCGCAGCCCCCTGAAATCCCGCCTACTTCGCCGGCGGATCCGTCTTCTCAGCCGGTTTCTCAGCCGGCGGACTGCCCGCCGGCGGATCGCCGGCCGCTGGATCGCCGGCCGGTTCGGTCGCTGCCGGTTGCTGGCCTGTGGCGGACGGAAGGGCCGGCGCTTCGGGTTTCGCAGACAGGTCCCCGGTTGCCGCAGGCATGGCCGGCGCGTCGGCCGAAGCCGGCTCTTTGCCCGGCTCGGCGGCACCGTCGCCGGGCGCAGCCGGGGCGGGCGACGGGCTGGCCTTCTCGATGTTGTCGATGATGTCGCCGAAGTGGCGCTTCGGGCTTTCACCCACATCCAGACCCTTGCCCGACTCGTCGAACGGAATATTCAGGTTGTCGAGGCCCGCGGGCGACGCAATCGCCGGACGCGGCTCCCAGGCGGCCAAGGCATCGTAGAATTCGAGGGTCGAGGAACGTTTCAGGGCCTGCAACCGGGCCTTGGCGGCCTTCGCATAGGCCCCGTCAGGCCACTGCTGGACGATCTTCTCGTACTCTCCTTTTGCCGACTCCAGTTCCTGCTTCGACTGCCGGGTGCCGGCCATGGCCTCGTAGGTCCTGGCCAGGCCAAAGGTCGCCCGCTCGCGGATTTCCGGGGCCCGGGCCTTGCCGAGCACTCCGGTGTATTTCTCAATCGCCTTCTGGAACTGATCGGCGGCGGTGGCCTTGGTCGTAAAAAGATCCTGGCAGCCCTGGCTGAGCTGGAGGTCGGCGGCGATCACCGCCGCCCATTGGGCTGCCGTCGTGTTCGGGTAGTCCTCCGCCGCCTGGTCCAGGGCGGCCGCATCGTTCTGGCCCAAGGCCGAATACGCCTCGTTCCAGGCCATGGCCTCCTTGCGGGATGACTGGATCGACATCCACTTGTAGGCCGCGAGCCCTGCCAGCACAACCACGATCCCCAGGAGAATCCCGCTGGCATAGGGTTTGATCGACATGCCAGTCTCCGTCAGCCAGTCCAGCAACGCATTGTGCTGAAGCTCGTGTCGCCGTTCGCTTTTCATAGTTGTTTCTGGGGCCTCATGAGAGGACACGACCGTGTGCCGCCATGCGGCCGGTCGATGGATATCTTGGAACCGAACTCAAAGCTCCGGAGGCTGCCAGCTCGCAGCCGTCAAGTCGCGTCGAAGAAGATCGCGGCAGTCGGATACCACCCGACCGAGGCACGAGCAGCCGCTTCCAGACAGTGAAGTATAGAGCCCCCTCAACAGGACCGTCAAGATCGACACAACCGGCACGATTGCAGGGTTCGGACCCTTGGAGGCCGTTGGAGGCTCCCCTTCCTCGATGGTTCGGGGTGGCTTACGATCCAGGATTCCGCGCCCGGCGGTAGCCCGTTTGCAGACCGACCTCAATTGCCGTCGATGAATCTCAACCCTGCTCAGAAGGAAGCTGTGAAGACGACTCGCGGTCCGCTGCTCGTGCTGGCGGGTGCGGGGACGGGAAAGACACGGGTTGTGACGCTGCGGATTGCCGAGCTGATCAAGCACGGCACCCGCCCGTCACGCATCCTGGGGGTGACGTTCACGAACAAAGCGGCCGCCGAGATGCAGCAGCGCGTCCGCACGGAACTCGGCAAACGCAAGAAGGATCGGCCGGAGCTTTCCACCTTCCACAGCCTGTGCGTGCGTATCCTTCGCCGGCAGATCGAGCATCTGGGCTATCCCAAGCAGTTCGCCATCTACGATCGGGGGGACCAGGAGAGCATCGCGCGGAACGTGCTCCGCGAAATCAAAGCGGCCGACGCAATGCTCAGGCCGGGCGATCTGCTGTTCTTCATCGGCAACTGGAAGAATTCGTGTCTGCGCCCCGACGAGGCGGCCAATGCCGCCCACAACGATCGGGAACACCTGGCGGCGGCAGCCTACCGCCGCTACCAGGGGGCGCTCAAGGCGGCCGGGGCCGTGGACTTCGACGACCTGCTGCTGCTGACGGAGGAATTGTTCCGCCGTTTCCCCGCGGTGCGGCACGAGGAAGCCTCGCGGTTTGACCACCTGCTCGTCGACGAGTACCAGGACACCAACGGAAGCCAGTATCGCATCGTCCGCGCCCTGGCCGAGTCCCACCGCAATCTGTGCGTGGTGGGCGACGACGATCAATCGATCTACGGCTGGCGAGGGGCCGAGGTGACCCATATCCTGAGTTTCAAGAAGGACTGGCCCGACGCCAAGGTGGTCCGGCTGGAAACCAACTACCGTTCCACCCACGAGATCATCGCCTGGGCCAACACGCTGATCGCCTTCAATAAGCACCGCCACGGCAAGATCCTTCGCGCCACCGTGGCCGGCGAAACCCCCCGGATCCTGCAGTTCGAAACGGCCGAGGAGGAAGCCGAACAGGTCGTGGCCGACATCTTCTCGCGGATCCGCGACAAAGGGAAGAAGGCTCGCGACATCGCCATCCTCTTCCGCACCAACGAGCAGCCGAGACTGTTCGAGCAGGAACTGCGCCGGGCCAGCATACCCTACGTGCTCATCGGCGGCCAGTCGTTCTACGATCGCAAGGAGGTCCGCGACATCCTGGCCTATCTCAAGGTGCTCCACAACCCGCGCGACGAGGTGTCTCTGCTGCGGATCATCAACCTCCCGCCGCGCGGCATCGGCCAGTCCTCGGTCACCAGGCTGATCGAAACGGCGGTGGCCGAGAAACGTCCGGTGTACGAGGCCTTGAAGGAGCCGGCGATCATCGATCAGCTCGTGCCGGCGGCCAGGAAGGGGATTGCCGACTTCCTGGAACTGCTGCGGAAGTATCGCGGAGAAATGCACCACCGGCCGACGGCCGACCTGGTGCGGGAACTCGTCCACGAGATCGGCTACCGCAACGAGATCTCCCGGCTGTACGCCACCCCGGAAGAGCAGCAGTTGCGATGGGACTCGGTTGAGAACGTCGTCAACGCGGCCGCCTCCTATGACGGACGCGCGGAACACCCGAACCTGGCGGAGTTCCTCGACGAGGTTTCCCTCATGGGGACCGACGAGAGCCCGGACAAGGAGAAGCAGCTCCAGCAGGACGCCGTAGCACTCATGACGCTCCATGCGGCCAAGGGGCTCGAGTTTCCCGAGGTCTATATGGTCGGCATGGAAGAAGGGGTCCTGCCGCATCGCCGCTCTCTCGACCCGGCCGCCGAGACGAACGGCGGCTGTGCTACGGGGGAATCACGCGGGCCCAGCGGCGGCTCACGCTCACGCTGCCCCTGAGCCGGAAGAAGTGGGGCAAGGACCGCCCCACCATCCCCAGCCGTTTCCTCTACGAGGTCACCGGACAGGCAGACAATCCGAACTACGCCAACACGGTCAAGCTCGCCTCGCAGCTCGAAAAGCTCAAGGACCCCCGAGCGGCCCTTGCCGCCAACGGCACCAAGAAGAAGGCGGCCGGGAAATCGCCGGCCAGCGCAAAATCGAAAACCTCGGCCCGCCGCACCGGCGGAAAGAAACCGGCAACATAGCCGGATCGTCCCGGTACCCGCCCGGTCCTGCAGCGCGGCGGCTCGCGAGCCGTCCTGCCTGAGACCGCCTCTTGCCGGGGGGGCGATAGCAATGACAGCGACCCGGTTCGTGGTAGGCACGCCGCCACCTGGGACTGTCGTCGTACCAAGGTCTTTGCTATCCATCAGTTAATACGACAGCGCCAAGTCGCGACTTTCGTACAATCGGGTGGGTCGTTGTCACTGCTGTCACTTCGACATATAGTGGCACTTTCGCGACTCACTGCCCTCGTCTGAACCGCCGGCACTGTCGCTGCCCTTCCACTCTCCCGCTCTTTTCGTAGGTACTGCCCCCCTCCCAGGACCCTGCTCGCAGGAGGGGCACTGTTCCAGCGGGCGACAACTCCCTCTTGTCGGAGCGGAAGCTGGGCTTGCCTGCGTTTCAAACCGCTGCTTGCCGGAGTGTTTCCTCTGGCGCCGACCGCGCCAACCGCCGCTGTCAAAAAACCGCTGTAGCAGGAATCGTCCGTGATATGTAAACTACCACCCGGCAAGGTGTTACATTTTTGCGCCGCAAGAGTCTAAGGAGCAGTTCATGCCCAACCGCGCGTTTCGGTTTGTCCACGCGGCCGATCTTCACCTCGAGCAAGCGCCCCAAGGAGTCGCCCAGGTGCCCGATCACCTCCGCGACCTTTTCATCGACTCGGCCTACGGGGCAGCGCGACGCGTTTTCGAAGCAGCGTGTACAGAGCAGGCCGATTTCCTCATCCTTGTTGGCGACGTGCTCGATGCGCGCCGGACCGGCCCGCGGGGCCCCCTTTTCCTCGTCGAACAATTCGAACGTCTGGCGGAGCGGAAGATCCCGGTCTACTGGGCAGGAGGCGGCATCGACAGCCCCGACGTCTGGCCCCCGAGTGTGACCTTGCCCGACAATGTCGTGGTATTCCCGATGGGAAAGGCCGAAGAGGTCGTGTTCAACCGCCGCGCCGAACCGGTGGTTCGGCTCGTGGGCGCCAGCCGGGTATCCGGGCGGCGGCTTCGCCCCAACGAGTACTCGGGGGAGCCGGGCGGACTGTTCACGATCGGCGTAGCCCATGGCGGCGCCGACCCCGAACAGCTCAAACGCCGGGAAATCGAATACTGGGCCCTCGGCGGACGTCACCAGCGAACCACCCTCTACCGCGGTCCCGAGGTCGCACACGACCCAGGAACGCCCCAGGGACGTTCGCCCGCCGACGCCGGCCAGTATGGCTGTACCCTCGTCGATGTGGACGAACACAAGACGATCCGCATGACCCACGTGCCCACGAGTCTGTTCCGCTGGCACAGCGAGCGGGTCGTGGTCCAGGACACCAGCTCGCGAGAGGATCTCGAGACCTCGCTCCGCGAACACGTCCAGGCCCTGGCGCAAGCCCATCCGGGAATCGACCTGATGATCTCGTGGACCGTCGACGGATCCGGACCGCTGCTGACGGCCATCCGCCGCGGCCCACTGGCGGACGAACTGCTCCAGACGCTCCGCCGCGAGTTCGGATTCGGCCCGCCGGCCCTGTGGAGCCTCACCCTGGAGACGGAGGCCGGGATGCGTGTACCGGCTGTGTGGCTGGAAGAGGAGACCATCCGGGGGGATTTTCTCAGAGCCATCGGCCGAATGGCTGAAGACGGCGCACCCTTGGACCTGTCGGCGTATCTCCCCGAACGTTATCTGGCGGGCTCCCTTTCGGCGGCCGCCGTTCTCTCCGATCCGCAAGAGCGCGGACGGGTGCTGGCCGAGGCGGCCATGTTGAGTGTCGATTTGCTCACCGCAGAGGAAACGGTATCGTGAGAATCACGGGATTGCGTGCCGATGGTTTCGGTGTCTTCCAGGGATTGGAGATCGACGGACTTGCCGAAGGGCTTCACGTCTTCTACGGCCCCAACGAAGCCGGCAAGACGACGCTCATGCAGTTCATCCGCTCGGTGCTCTACGGCTTCTCGCCCGAACGGCGCCGCTACCTTCCGCCGGCCCACGGCGGCCGGCCCGGCGGGCAGATGAGCCTCGTCACCACGGAAGGTCGGCTGGAGGTTTCCCGCTACGACAACGTGGAGGAACCCGCCCGCGGCGATCTTGTCGCGGTGACCTATCCCGACGGCACGCGGCAGGATGAACACGCGCTGAAGACGGTTCTTTCCGGGACCGACGAGAACCTGTTCAACCACGTCTTCTGCGTGGGTCTGCGGGAACTGCAGGAGCTGGGCACGCTCTGCGATACCGAGGCCGCCCGCATGCTCTACGAGCTGAGTACCGGCCTGGGCGCCATCTCTCTGGGCGAGGTGGTCGGGACCCTCCAGGAAGCCCGCAACCGCATTCTCGACTCGGGCGGACGTCCCTGCGAGATCAGCCGCCTCCTGGAGCGGCGGAACCAGCTTCGTGCCGATCTGGAAGAGATCGGCCGGATCAGCCGCGACTATGGCCGCCTGGCCTCGGAACACACCCGCTCGCAGCGCGAGATCGAGCGGCTGGAAGAAGAGACTCGCCGCCTGCGCCACGAGCTGCGCGTGGCGGAGATCGCCGAGTCCGTCCATCTTCGCTGGCGCGACCGCCTCTCGGCCGACCGGCAGTTGGCGGCGATCGGGCCCACGGATTCCATTCCCGAGGGGGCGATCCACCGGCTGGAGCTGATCGAGTCGCGATTGGCAGATCGCCACGAACTCCTCAAGGCCTGGAAACACCGCTGGTCGCGACTGCGCCGGGCCGCGCGGGGACTCAAGCCCAACGATACCCTCGAGCGGCTTGGTCCGCGGATCGAGGCTCTGCGAGAACAGGAACCCTGGATCAAGACGCTCCGCGATCGCTCGGCCGAACTGGAGGCCGAGATCAAGACCCTGGAATCACAGTTTGCGCTGGAGCGGCAGCAATTCGGTTTCCGCGACGACAAGTCGTCGAGCATGCCGGCCGCGGGGACCAGCACGATGCAGGTTCTGCGCCACCCGGCCCGAGCCCTGAAACGGGCACACAGCCAGCTCGATCAGGCCCAGAAGGACCTGGGAGAGGTCGAAGAGCGGGCCCTGGCGCTCAACGAGAAGGTGGAGAAGGACCTGGCCGGCTGGGGCGTCGACAATCTCACGCTTGCCCTGCAGCGGCAAGGAGAGGCGGTCACCCGCCTGCGGCGGAGGGCAATGATCGATCAGCGGATCGAGCAAATGGAGGCCCACCACACCGAACTGGGACAGCAGGGGCGGAGGCGTCCCGTCTGGCGGCGCCTGGTCGAAAACCAGCTCATGCCCGTGTGGATCGTCGGGTTGCTCTCGTTCCTGCTCATCGCCGGACCGGTCCTGTGCGCGTTCCTCGGCTTCTACACCGACGCGGGCTTCAGCCGCTGGGGCTGGATCATGCTCGTCTATCTCCTCGTGGGTGGAGCCGCCGCCAAGGCAACCAAGATGTTTTGGGAACGGGCGCAGATGAATCGGCTCAAGACCTGCCGGCGGCAGGCGACGATGCTAGCCTCCCAGGTCGACGAAGCCCGGCGGGAACGCGACAAACTCGATCGCGAGCTTCCCCCCGGCGAGGGCACGATCGGCGAGCGGCTCAAGGACGCCGAACGGGTACTGGCGGAGCTGGAAGCCTTTGTGGGCCGCGATGCCCAGCGCCAGTCGGCCCAGCAGGAGGCCGAATCGGCGGCACGGCGGCTGGACGACGCCAAGCGAAACCTGGCCCAGGCCAAGAACCGCTGGCGCAATTCGCTCGTTTCCGCCGGCCTGCCGGCCGATCTGGCTCCCGGACAGATCCGTTCCCTCATTTCCCGCAGCGAGGAACTGGTCGACATCCGCCGGCGGCTGGACCATCGCTACGAAGAACTTCAGCAGCGCAACCGCGAGCTGGAGGCACTCAAGCGGCGGGTAGCCGACCTGGTGGCGGAGGCCGGCCTCTCGGCCTCCCCCAGCGAGCCTCTGGATGGAATCCAGGTTCTTGCTCGCGCCCTCGGCCAGCAGCAGGCCCAGCAGAAGCGTCTTGCCGAACTGCGGGCGCACGGCCGTCGGATGCGGCGGAGACGAAAAAAGATCGACAAGTCGGTCCGCCGGTTGAAGGCCTATCGCCGCCGGCTGTTTCGGGCGGTGGGCACGGCCGACGAAACCGAGTTTCGCCGGCGGGCCGCGCATTTTGCCGAGATCGAAACCCTGCGGGCCAATCGGGCGGCAATGGCCCGTGAAATCGCCGCCGCCATCGGCGCCTACTGCACGGAAGAGGTCGTCGGCCAGGCCCTCGAAGGCCAGACGGGGGAAACGCTTCTGGCTCGGTGCCAGGAGCTGCGGGCCGAGCTCTCCAGCGACGAAAAACGCCTCCAGGAGTGCTGCGAGCAGCGGGGCCGGCTCGGCGAGCAGCTCCGCCTTCTCTCGGACGATCGGGCCCCCGGCGCCAAACAGCTCGAAATGAACATGGTCGAGCAGCAACTGGCCGATGCGCTGCACCGCTGGCGGGTTCGGGCCGTGGCCTGCCACATGCTGGCCGAGATCCGCGACCGCTACCAGCGCGAGCGGCAGCCGGAAACGTTGCAGGAGGCATCCGACTACCTGGAGCGGCTCACCCAGGGACGCTATACCCGCGTCTGGACGCCGCTGGATGAGGACATCCTCCTGGTCGACGATGGGGACGGCAATCCCCGCTCCGTCGATATCCTCTCCCAGGGAACCCGCGAACAGCTCTTCATCTGCCTGCGCCTGGCGCTGGTTGCCGGGTTCTCGCGGCGGGGAACCGTGTTGCCCCTGATCCTCGACGACGTTCTGGTCAACTTCGACGTCGGGCGGGCAAAAGCCGCCGCGGAGGTCATGCGCGACTTCGCCGCCGCCGGACATCAGTTGCTCGTGTTCACCTGCCACGAACATATTCAAAAACTCTTCAAGTCGCTCAAGGTTCCGGTCGACGAGCTCCCTTCGCTGCTGGAGCCGACCCGACTGACGGCCGCCAAACCGAAGGCAACCCGCGCCAAGGTGGCCGCCGCCAGACCTGCACCGGAGCCGGAACCGGAACCGGAAACGGAACCGATCGCCGAACAGCCGGACGTTGAACAGATCGTTTCCGAACCGGAACCGATCGAGGAAACGGAAACCGTTGAGGAAGAGGAAACCGTATCGTTCGACGACTCCGATGACGAGGTGGAAGAAGACGAGGACCTCTGGGAAGACGAGGACGACCAAGAGCAGGAGGACCTCGACGATGGCGAGTGGGAAGAAATCGTCGACGAAGAGCCCGACGAAGAGGAAGCCGAAGAAGTGGCCTGCGACGACGAACCGGACATCGAAGACTCTGACGACGAGTGGGAGGAAGAGGAGCCGGAAGACGACGAGGAGTACGCGGAAGCAGGAGAAGAGGAAACACCCTCCCGATCCAGGCCAGTGCGCCGGCGGCCGAGCGACGACTGGGACGATCGCTACGAGGACGAGTACGACGAACTCTACGAGGAAGTCGATGAAGAGGAAGCCCAAGCCGACGGCCCGGATGACCGCTACGAGGAAGACTACGAGGACGATGACGACGCCGAGGCGGCCTGATAGCCCCCACCTTCTGTGACATCGCCGCCTCAGTTGCGATTAAGGGAGTCTCATTCCCCCTTCGTACCGTGCCGACGCCTCCCCGATCACTGGCCCGCAGAGCCCTCGGGCCACCGATGGAACGCAGGCCTCACCAGGATGGCCGGCGGGGGGCTTAATGTCCCATCCTCATTCCGCACAGAATTCGCCCGGTCGCGTCTTCCCAGCTCTTCAAACATGGGCCTGCCCGTGGCCAGTAGCATTTCCGCCGGGTAGACTGACGTCCGTCACGCCGGTCGCCGATCGTTCCGCGGGAGCATCGCTGGCGTGCTGACGCAAGATTCTCAGGAGATATGAAGATGAGGACAGCTCGGTATGTATTGGTGGCGGTGATCGCATTGCTGATGGCCCTGCCCGTGTCGGCCCAAGACAAGCAGGCCAAGAAGAAGGCCCCTGCAGTCAAGATCAGCCAGGTTTCCCAGGTTTTCCTAAACATGGAGAAACTCCACAAGGCGATCGACGCTCTTGATTTGACCAGTGAGCAGCAGGAGAAACTCGGCCGGCTTCGTACGGAGAATGAACCGAAGATGAAGGAGATGATGAGCAAGCTGGAAGCCATCTTTACCGAGGAACAGAGAGCGGCCGGGAAAGAGGCGGCCGAGAAGGCCAAGGCCGAAAAGCTCGAAGGTCGGAAGTTGTTCGTCGCCATCGAAGCAGCCGTGAAGATCACCGAGGAGCAGAAGGTGAAGCTCGAGGAACTGGGCAAGGAAATGTCCGCCACGCATCGCGAAATTGTGAAGAGCGTCATGGCGGTTCTGACCCCGGAGCAGAAGGAGAAGGTGAAGAAGGCGATGGCTCCGGCGCCGAAGAAAGAGAAGGTGAAGGCCGCTGCCAAGAAAGCAAAAGACTGAATCGGGTTGCGTGATTCCCAGAATGGGCCATCTCCTTCAGGCCGCCTCCCGAAGGGTGGTGGCGGAGTCTGGATCTCCTGGAATCGTGCAGGTCTATTCAGACATTCCTATCGGAACTCAAATCCGGGGACGCCATACGCAATTGTCACCTCGCTCGCCGTGAATTCGCGTGGCGTCCCCGGATCTTCCTGTCCGTGGCGCACGTCATTTGTGTGGCACGTCCCAGAGCCTCAGTCGATGGGGGTGGAAATCAGCCTGTTCGCTTCTCACGGCGTCAGTCCAGTCGATGAAACGTCCCGAAGACATTGCAGGCGAAGCATGACGGCCCCCCGTCCAGTCTCCTCTCAAACCGGAGGCCTGCATCTTTCTCCTTCTTCGCGCGGCTCTGGGCGGAATCGCTTGGCATGCGACTCTACCGGCCGGCGGCCCTGCCGCCCCCCCAAACCCCTCCTTTTGAGCCAAACGGAGAAAGGCTCTTGAAAGGAGTGTATTGCCCCTAACGTCTGTCTTTTCAAACACTTGCGTCAAACGGCGACTCCCCGCTTGACGGAACTCCCACTTGCCTGGAATTCGCCCGTCTTTACACGAGAGAACTTCCGATGGCAAACTGATTGGCGTCCGCACCAGCCCGAAGCCCAGTTTTGACGTTGCCGTGTCTGGCCGCAGGCCTTTGTCACGGTAGCCTGTTCCGGGAGACAGCTCATGAGCCCTACCTCTTTCGATCGCCGCCAGTTCCTGAAAGCCACCGCTGCCGCCACGGCCGCCACCACCCTGGGAATCGGCGCGCCGACAAACGCCGCCGAGCAGCCGGCACAAACCGCCATCCCTCGCTGGCGCGGCTTCAACCTCACCAACTTCTTCCAGGCCCTCAGCCGCGGCGAAGAAGGAGCCGGCATGGTCAGCGAAGAGGACCTCAAGTGGATCTCCGACTGGGGGTTCGACTTCGTCCGCATCCCCATGGACTACTGGCTGTGGATCGATTCGGACTGGCGCAGCACCCGGCAACTCTCGCCGGACGACATGCAGAAGATCGATGAGAGCATGATGGAGAAGGTCGACCGGATGGTGGACCTCGGCGCCAAGTACAACCTCCACGTGAGCCTCAACTTCCACCGCGCCCCGGGGTACTGCATCAACAACCCGGAACGCGAACCGTTTGTCCTTTGGAGCGACAAACGGGCGGAAAACGCCTTTGTCTTTCACTGGGACCTGTTTGCCAGACGCTACCAGGGAGTGTCGTCCAAACAACTCAGCTTCAACCTGGTCAACGAAGCCCCGGGAGTCCGCGAGGGCTACATGACCGCCGAGGACTATCAGCGCGTGATGACGCGAGCTGCGGAGGCGATCCGCAAGATAACCCCGGACCGCATCATCATCATCGACGGGCTCAGCGTCGGCAACAAGGTCGTCGACAACATGGTTTCCACCGGCGTGGCCCAGAGTGTTCACGCCTATACTCCGGCCGGCATCAGCCATTATCATGCAAGCTGGGTCGACAAGAATATGAGCTTCCCGACTCCCACCTGGCCGCTCTTGAACAAGGATGGTTCGGTGAAGTGCGACCTCGCGGCTCTCGAAGCCCACTATGCCCCCTGGGCGGAATTGGCGCGGAAGGGGATCGGCGTCCATTGCGGCGAGGCAGGCTGCTACAACAAGACCCCCTACGACGTCTTCCACGCCTGGCTCTCCGACGTGCTCGATATCCTCAAGGGACACGGCATCGGTTACGCCCTCTGGAACTTCCGCGGTTCCTTCGGCGTGGTCGATTCAGGCCGGTCCGACATCGAGTACGAGCCGTGGCATGGACACCAGCTGGATCGGCGGCTGTTGACGCTGCTTCAGAATTCGTGAGACGAGTTGCAGAAGGAAAGTGAATCTGTGAGCCGACGAGTGACCCTATGAAAACAGCCGCTGCCCTGGTTGGATCCACCTTGCTGGCGGGTGCAACCATCGTGATGGTCGTCCAGGCCCGGGCCGACGATGTCATCTATCGCACCCAGTCCGAATACAACACGATCATTGTCACCGAGGACGCCGAAGGAGTCCGCACCCTTCGGTTCGAGGACTACGGCGCCCGGCAGAGCGTGGTGAAGCCGGGTGACCCGGATCACCTTGTGCTCCCCTATGCCAAGGTGGTGCACGTCGGCCTGGCGGTGCCGGAGGATCCCAAGCGGGTCCTCATCGTGGGCCTTGGAGGCGGAACGATCCCTCAGTTCCTTCACCACCATTTCCCCGAGATGGCGATCGACGTCGTCGAGCTCGATCCGGCGGTGGTGCGCGTCGCCAGGAGCTATTTCGGGTTCCAACCCGATCAGAAGATGCGGGTCTTCGTCGCCGACGGAAGAAAGTTCATCGAGAAGAGCGGACCGGTCTATGACGTCGTCTATCTCGACGCCTACAGCGCCGACAGCGTTCCCTACTCCCTCACCACCAGCGAGTTCCTCAAGGCCGCGAAAAACGCCCTCTCGCCCGGCGGCGTGGTCGTGGGAAATGTCTGGAGCTCGGGATCGAACAGGCTTTATGATTCCATGATTCGCACTTACCAGCAGGTGTTTGCCGAGGTCGCCGTTGCCGAGGTCGAGGGCGTGGGCAACCGCATCGTCGTTGCCACTCCACGGGCCGGCGAACTGGCGACGGAGCGGATCGCAGAACGCGCCGCCAGGCTGGCCGCGCGCGGAAAATTCCCCTACGATCTCAGGCAACTTGTCCAGTACGGCTACAACCTGCTCACGGAACCCGACAGCGCCGGCGAGGTCCTGCGGGATCGATAGCGGCGAGCAGGGCCTGCTCGGTGGCCATACATGGCTGTCCCAAGGGGGTACGCCGGTGTGCCTGCAGAACCTGATGCCCATCCCGCTCACGTTGCCAGGCAAGACAACCTGGCCAGGGAACATTTTGTGTCCCGGTTTTGACCGTGTCTACCCTATTAAGGATAGTACGGGCCGGGTCTTTCCTAATTCCAAGGGGGGTGCCAACCCCGGCCCGAAAAGATGACGCCGTCTGGGAAACCGGGCGGCGTTTCTATTTGGTTTCCAGACAGATCTGCCCGACAGGGCTGAAGATGAGAGAGACTGTGAGCGATCAGATCCTGCTCGTCAATACGAACCGTATGATGCCTCCCATTGCGCCCGTCGGGCTAGAGTACGTGGCCGAGGCGGCCGCACGGGCAGGCCACCAGGTTGAGATCGTCGATCTAGCCTTGGCAGACGACCCGGACGCGGAATTGAGAGGTTACCTGAACCGTGTTCGGCCCGTGCTGGTAGGGCTTTCGTTTCGCAACGTGGATGATTGTTTCTGGCCCAGCGGCAGGTCCTTCCTTCCGGAGCTGGAGACGCTGCTGGCAAAGATCCGGCAGTGGACCGATGCGCCGGTGGTGCTTGGAGGCGTGGGGTTCTCCATCTTCGCGCCGGCGATCGTCGAGCGGACAGGGGCCGATTATGGCATCCTGGGCGACGGCGAGGTCGCCGTTCCCGCCTTGCTCTCCGCCTTGAGAGGCTCCCGCGGCTTCGGGGACGTTCCGGGACTGATCTGGCGAGAAAAGGGGCGAATTCGCAGCAACCTGCCGGCCTGGTCCCATGAACCGCAAGTTCCCACAAGCCGTTCTCGGATCGACAACGCGACCTACTTCCAAAAGGGCGGCCAGATCGGCGTCGAAACGAAACGGGGCTGCGATCGGGCCTGCATCTATTGCGCGGACCGGCTGGCCAAGGGAACGCGGGCGCGCCTTCGGCCTCCGGCGGACGTGGCGGAGGAGTTCGAATCCCTTGCGCGGCAGGGGATCGATGTGGTCCATCTTTGCGACGCCGAGTTCAATGTTCCAGGCCAGCACGCACGGGCGGTGTGCGAAGAATTGATCCGGCGCGATCTGGGGCAGCGGGTGCGATGGTATGCCTACCTGGCAGTCCTCCCCTTCGACGACGAGCTGGCGCAGCGGATGTCGGCGGCAGGGTGCGTGGGAATCAACTTCACCGGCGATTCGGCTTCGGAACCAATGCTCGAAAGGTACCGTCAGCCCCACCGGGCGGCGGATCTGGCCAAGGTGGTTGGACTTTGCCGCCGTTATCGGATGGCCGTGATGATCGACCTTCTTTTAGGGGGGCCGGGCGAGACACCGGAAACGGTAGCCGAGACGATACGGTTTGTGGACGCAATCGAGCCGGATTGCGTGGGTGCCGGGCTGGGGATGCGGATCTATCCCAACACCCCTGTTGCCGAAATGGTGGCCGGGCGGGGCTGGCTGACTCGCCAGGAGGGGATCTTCCGGCGATACGAAGGGCCGCTGGATCTCCTGAAGCCCACCTTCTTCATTTCGCCCGATCTGGGACCGTCGCCGGCGCTGCTGGTGAGAGAACTGATCGGCAACAGTCCGCGGTTCTTTCCACCCGAGCCGGAGGTGGCCGTTTCGGGCGGGGCGGTCAAGCAGGACCACAACTACAACGACAACGCCGTTCTGGTAGACGCGATCGCGGCGGGGGCCCGGGGGGCATACTGGCACATTCTCCACCAGCTTCGGGTGTCATAATCGGCATGAGCGGCATATCCGGAACGTGGAAAGGACAAAATCGGCGGCATCGATTCGACCCATTCGACAGGTGCAGCGGTCAGAATCAGAACAAGCCGGCTGCGGCAGGACCTGAGGACGGGGGGTGATTCTGCCTTCGATCGTGGCCGACCGCTGGCCTGGAGAGCCGTTTTCTTCGGAGAATCCTGAGTTCTGCACACACCAGGTCTCTGGCCGGGGAGAGAAACTTTGCGGGCTGCTGCGAGTTCCCGGTCTGGGATCTCCGCTCCGCATTTGATGCCCATAGCTGTTGCTGAAAGCTGTCCGTCTATTCCTGTGCCGCTCATTTTTTCGTTGAAGCGCCCCCGACAATGGGTATGTCGATTGTAGTGGACATCCGAGCGATTTCAGGCAGGGGGAAAAAACGATGCGTAGAAGCTGGGCATATCTCTTTCCGGGGTTGATCTTGATGTTGGCATGCACAGGGCCGGGCCGGGCCGCTGAGGTCACCCAATCGGGTCTCAGTTTCCCGCCGGCCTTCCAGGAAACAGCCAGCAGGCCCGCCGCCGGGATAACGAAGACCGTTCTGCTCGAACCGGTGGCCGATCCGGCGACCAGCAGTCCTTCCGACTCGTCGGCAGAAAAGGCGAAGGCCGCCCCCGCGGCCGATACTGCCTGCAGCTCGTGTGCCGGTTCGGGCAACTCGTGCCACGGAAGACGGTGCGCGTCGGGTTGCGGATGCGAGCTCGACAAACCTTACTCACTGTTCAAGAATTGCTGGCTAACCGAGTGCACCGGCATCCATGTGGGCGGCTGGGTCCAGCAGGGCTACACGACCAACGTGGGACAGCCTTCCGACGGATTCAACGGCCCCGTCGCCTTGAACGATGTGGACGACGGTTACCAGCTCAACCAAGCCTGGTTGTATTTCGACAAGCAGGCGGTCACCAACGGTTGCGGGACTGCCTGGGGCGGCCACGTCGACCTGGTCTACGGTACAGACTGGCGGTTCGGCATCAACAACGGCCTGGAAGACCGGATGGCGTCGATCGGCAACGAGTATGGCCCGGTCATCCCTCAGGCCTATTTTGACGCGGCCTGGAACCGATTGACGATTCGCATGGGACACTATGCGGGCCTTCTCAGCTACGAGCAGGTGCCGTCGGTGCTCAACTTCTTCTATTCGCACAGCTACACGATGGGCTATGCCGAGCCGCTCCTGGTGACCGGCGTCAACGCCAACTACAAGCTCACCGATCGCCTGGCCGTAGACGGCGGGTTCCATCGCGGTGCAATGCAGTGGGAAGATACCAACAACGAACTGGATTTCATGGGCGGGCTCACCTGGATCTCCGACGACAAGGCGACGAAGCTCCGCTTCATGGTCGATATCGGTCCGCAGGACGCCGCGGGGAGCGAGGACCAATTCATCTACTCGCTGATCTGGGAGCAGAACCTGACGAAACGCCTGCGATATGCCCTCCAGAACGTGTATGGCTTCACCAACAACTCGGCCCTCAACGGCGGCGAGGACGCGGAATTCTACAGCTTGGTCAACTACCTGTACTACGAGATCAACCCCTGCTGGTCGGCAGGCATGCGGCTGGAGTGGTTCCGCGACGATGACGGGACCCGGGTTGCCGGCGTGGGCAGCCTTGGCCGCTACGGCTGGGATAGCCCTCCGGGGTTTGCCGGCGACTTCGGTGCCTTGAGCCTGGGATTGAACTGGCGTCCGCACGCCAACATCGTGGTCCGGCCTGAGGCGCGTTGGGACTGGTACGACGGACTGAACAACAGCCTGACCGGCCTGCGGCCCTTCGACGGCGGCACCCAGGACGAACAGTTCCTGCTGGCTGCCGACCTGATCGTGACCTTCTGAGCGGCGATTGGAGGGTACCTCGAAACGGGAAAATCGTTTGCGTCGTTGCCCGGGGGAGGTTTCCCCGATCAATCGGGCTTCGAGGCAAGTGGGACCGACCGGCTGCATGATCGACACGCAGCCGCGGAGTTCCTGGTGGATTTGCTTTGCATCGGACTTCACTCCTGACAGAGACCCGGCCGGTGTCCCCATCGCCAGCCGGGTTTCCTGTTTCTTGCTCTCACTTCTTCAGGCGGAACGCACCCAGGGCGGCAGGAATGTGGAAGTCGGCCTTCTCGACTTTCGGATCGACCCAACTGATCCAGGCCGCTTCCGGCTCCGCGCCGGCCACGTGGCTGTACTCGGCGCGAAACGCCCCCACGCGGATCGGTTCCCCCTGGAGCAGGTCGGCCCCGCACATCTCTTGCACGGTGGCCAGGGGAATGGAGCCTTCCACCACGTAACCGCCCCGGCGGGTGCCGGTCACCAGGGTCAGGCCGGGACAGTCCCAGGAGTCCTCGAACTTGCGGTA
>CAZLWV010000087.1:7147-8258 GCA_964563135.1 uncultured Planctomycetaceae bacterium | reverse complement strand
AACGAGGCGCGATAGTCGAGCACCGTGGCGGCGGGACTCATCTCCAGGCAGTAATACTCGCGGAGGTCTGGATCCTTGGCGAAGAACATCTCCACGCGATCGCCTTCGGCCACGGCCCTTTCGTTCTTGGGCAGCGTGCCGCGCAGGACCAGATCGGCCTCGTCGCACTGGAAGGCGAACAAGAGACTCTTGCCGTCGCAGACACAGCACATCTCCGTTCGGGGCGTCTTGCGCACCAGCCAGGGGAAGGCGAACCCCCGCTCCCAGGCGTCGGCGGGCCACTCCGACCCGCCGAGCGAGCCGTCGATGGTGATAACGCCCGGCGCGACGGATGGAATCTCGTAGGTCTTCAGCGGGATTTGGGCCGACGGATCAGCGGCAGCGCCGACGCTCCAGGAGAGGAGCAGGCAGGCTGTGGACAGCGTGATTCGGTTCATGAGAACTGCACCCATGGGGCCTGTTGATCTTGAGAAAAGCACTCCCGGCATGGTGCTCGCCGCACTACAAGTCGAACAAGTGGAGGGCGTCGGGAATCTCGCCCTCCTTGGTGATCAGCTTGCCGGGGGCCGACTCCGAGTCGAACTGGAGGTATTGTTTTTTCGCCTTGATGGGAAATTCTACTTGGTAGGGTTTGCACCTGGCAATTGCCGCCACGGCCTGCTTGGCGCCCTCGTACAGGGCCTGGCGGGTCTCGTCCATGGGATAGAGGATGGCGGCCTCACGTGACAGGCCTTCCTTGACGGCCACGGTCACGGGGCCATCGCCGAAGAACGTGCGGCACTCGCGGCAGGTGGCCGTATCGCCGGTAACCATGATGATGGGCACGCTATAGTGGGCGGCAACAATCGCACTCTGGGCCAGTTCGCCCGACTCGACGCCGTTGTACCAGTAGCGGTTCTCCGTCTTGGACGACTGGGTGTGGTTGAGCACGCCGTCGGCGGTGCCCATCATGGCGTGGTAGCCGAGCATGACCATGCCGTCAAATGTGTCGTCCAGCCCGGTGAGAGGACCCGAGCGCGGGCGGCCGACGATGTACTTGGCACCCGGGGCCATGCGATCCGGGAGCACGGCGCCGGAGCCGTGGCCGTCGAGCACCAGGATCTCGTCCACC
>CAZLWV010000087.1:0-7137 GCA_964563135.1 uncultured Planctomycetaceae bacterium | reverse complement strand
ACCCCCGCATCGCGCAGTCCCCGAATGACTGCGGCGAGGTCGTCCATGAAGAACTCGCAGGCCTGGAGGTTCAAGGGTGTGCCATGCTCGCGGCTCTGGGCAAACTGGTAAACACCGCTGATGCCCTCCAGGTCGGTATTGATATAGATCTTGAGTTGGTCGGAAGACTGGGCTTGGACGGCCGTGGCGACGAGCAGCACCACGCCGCACGATTGGACAAGTCGTCTGAGACGCATCGGGGTGGACTCCTGCACAAAAGGTCTTTCCGCCCGCCGGAGGATGCTTCATCCGTCGACAGGGGCCGGTTGCCATCGGCCCGTTATCGTAAATCCAGGGAAAACCCGCTTCAACAGCTCAGGCCAGAAACTGGCGAAGAAACGGGTGGCTCGCGTCGCGGAGCCCTTCGGCCAGATCGCTGGGGCCAGACCGGACGAGGGGCAGCAATCCCGTGGATGCAAGGGTGTTGACAGGGAAATGGAATTGACCTGTTGTTCAGCTCGTGTCGCATATACCATCCATCTGCGCATTCGCAGGACTTCCAGCCACTGCCCCCTTCCTGGGATCGCTGGCTCCACTAATTAGCGTTATCGTTATATACCACATAAGATGGGTGTACGGATCCGCGGCCGCGGAACAGTCACCCAGCGGCGGCAAGCCGCACCACCTCATCAGGATCGCCCTTTGCAGGGCCCCTCTGTCGGCCAGCGCGTGGCCCAAGCCAAATCGGACGAGCCGCCGCCCATATCCCCAGAACGGGAAGGCAGAAGGTGTGTGACCTATGATTTCGATGGACATTGCCGGCGATTACGCTGCCCCGAGGAAGAACCCGTGAGAGAAATCAAACTGGTTGCGGAAACCGATTTCGGCCGCAAGTTCATTCCGGAGAAATTCCTCCCCGAGGGCCAGGACGAATACTACCTGCGCAACCAGCAGTCGGCCCATCGGGCGGGGCGCTGGCGGCACCTCCAGGCCGCCGAGATTGAAGCCCTGGTCAACAGCGCGGTCACGTGCAAGGACTGGGACAGCGTCTTCGTCACCGATCCGTTTCACCCGCACCTGATCAAGAACTGCCGTTTCTCCGGCCTCGTCCGCATCGGGCGCCTGGAGGCCGTGGGCCTTCAGCACCACGAACTGCAGGCTCCGGCCGGGATTACCGACAGCGTGATCATCTCGTGCGACGTGGGCGACAACTGCGCGATTCACCACGTTCGCTACCTCGCACACTACATCGTCGGCGACAGGGTCATCCTGCTGAATATCGACGAGATGCTGACGACCAACCACGCCAAGTTCGGCAACGGCGTTGTCAAGGAAGGCGAGTCGGACGATGTTCACCTTCGGATGGACCTGATGAATGAGGCCGGAGGACGGCCCGTCCCGCCGTTGGACGGCATGACCTCGGCCGACGCCTACCTTTGGGCCAAGTACCGCGACGACACCGAGCTGATGGCCAGGCTGGACGAGATCACCCGACGCCAGTTCGATCCTCGCCGCGGCTTCTACGGCACCGTGGGCGACTGTTGCGTGATCAAGAACTGCGGGATCATCAAGGACGTCAAGATCGGCTCCCGCGCCTATATCAAAGGGGCCAACAAGCTCAAGAACCTCACCATCAACTCCAGCGCCGAAGAACCCACCCAGATCGGCGAGGGGGTCGAACTGGTCAACGGAATCGTCGGGTTGGGATGCCATATCTTCTACGGGTCGAAGGCGGTCCGGTTCGTGATGGGCAACAACACGAATTTGAAGTACGGGGCCCGCCTGATCCACTCCTACCTTGGCGACAATTCGACCGTCTCCTGCTGCGAGATTCTCAACAACCTGATCTTCCCCGCCCACGAACAGCACCACAACAACTCGTTCCTGATCTCGGCTCTGCTGATGGGCCAGAGCAACCTTGCCGCCGGAGCGACCATCGGCTCGAACCACAACAGCCGTGCCAACGATGGCGAGATCCAGGCCGGGCGCGGTTTCTGGCCGGGTCTCTGCACCACGCTGAAACACTCGTGCCGCTTCGCCTCGTTCGTGCTCCTGGCGCAGGGCAATTACCTGGCCGAACTCGACGTTCCCCTGCCGTTTACCCTGCTGGCCGAGGATGCGGCCCGCGACCGGCTCACGGTGGCACCGGCCTTCTGGTGGCTGCACAACATGTATGCCCTGGCGCGGAACACGTGGAAGTTTTCGACACGGGACAGACGCGTCACCAAGACCCAGCACATCGAATTCGACTGCTTCGCTCCCGACACGGCCGAAGAGATGTTTCACGCCCTCGAGCTTCTGGAACTCTGGACCGCCAAGGCCGGCTTGCGGAGTCGCGGCGAGCCGGTCGAAGGCCGGACCGACGAAGAACTGGTCCTCTTGGGCCGCCGGATGCTCCAGGCAGAGCAGGACCAGACGGCCGGCCTGGAGATCCTCGGCGAAAACATCGAGAACTCGAGCCGAAAGGTCGTGATCCGCAAGGCCCGCCAGGGCTACCATGCCTACCGGCAAATGCTGCACTACTACGCGGTGAAAAACCTCCTGGACTACCTGCGGGCCAACTCCACGGCCACCCTGGCCTCGATGCTCGAAGAACTTGCCGGCCCGCGCCAGCGACACTGGGTGAATCTCGGCGGGCAACTTGTCCCCGATCCCGATGTCGACAGCCTGCGGGCCGATATCAGGACCGGACGACTCGAGTCCTGGGCCCAGATTCACCAGACCTGCGACGCCTTCTGGGCCGCCTACCCGCTCCAGAAACAGCGTCACGCCTTGGCCACGCTGCTCGAACTGCTCGGATCAGCAAGGCAGGCCGACCCCCGATCACCCCTGGAAAAGGAGGCCTGGCTGGCGGCGCTTGACGAAGCCCTGCGGATCCAGGAGCACATACGAGACCAGGTGCTCCTCACGCGCCGGAAGGACCACGCCAACCGATTTCGCCAGATGACGTTCCGCAACCCCGCCGAGATGCGGGCTGTCGTGGGCACGGCCGAGACAAACAGCTTCGTGAGTCTTGTCGCCAGGGAAACGGAACAGTTCAAACAGTCCGTCGAGTCGGCAAAGCACGTGGCGAGCCGCTGAGCCCATGGGAAGAACCCCGCTGTTTGCGGATGGCGGGGTGAAAGGGAGCGTCGGAAGGGGGAGGGGTATTGCACGCTGCGGGCGACGGCGATAGGATGCCCCTGGCGTGTCCAATCAGGCGGAACGCCCGCCTCTTGGACGGTGATCCGGTGGTCGCCAGCTTCGCAATCTGGGGGATGGATCATGGCAAGGTCCTTCTGTTTCCAGCGTCTTGGGTCTGCTCTGGTCCTCGTGCTGGGGTCTCTCGGCTGGCCTGGTGCAGCCCTTCTCGCCGGGGAGGCAGCACCCGAGGCCGCTACGGAAGGGCCGGCGGCCGAAGGGATTGCAGACGGGTCGGCGGCGAGAACCTTTGTCGGCGAGCCTGCGGCCCGCGCCCTCTACGACCAGATGGTCAAGACGATGCGCAAGGCCGATTCGCTTTCCTTCGTCAGCCACCTCACCTGGCAGTCCAGGGGGATGACGCTGGGAGACTGCACGTACCGCGTGTGGCTGAAGAAGCCGAATCAGTTCCGGGTGGAAGCCGAATCCGTCGAGCGGGGCACCGGGGGTATCCTGGTGGGCGATGGACGGGCGCTCTGGATCCACTGGCCGCAGGGGCGCCCCGTATTCGCACAGGAAGAATCCGAGGATGACCAGGAGCTGCGACGGAAATCCTACATGACCAAGCCCACGCCCGTCGGACGCCACTCGATTGGGCATGAGGTGGTGTACCTCGGGGCCGGGATGTCCCTGCCGATCATCGATCCCAGCACATTCCACGGATACACGGATTCGCTGCAGGCCTATGTGGACGGTGTGAGGAGTGCGGGAACCGAGATGGTCGGAAGCGAGGAGTGCGACAACATTGAAGTCAGCATCATGAAGGGGCAGCGGATCTCGTATCTGGCACTTTCCAAGAAGGACCACCTCCCCCGCAAGCTGAAGCAAGTCATTCATGTGAGCCACGACATCGTGATCAACGAAGAGTGGTCGTCGGTCATGCTCGATGCCGAGATCCCAGCGGCAATGTTTGTGTGGAAGCCGGAGAAAGACTGGAAGGAGTGGCAGCTTCCTTCGCTCGAGGAAAGGCTGCTGAAACCGGGCACCGAGGCACCGGGCTTCGAACTGACCTCGGCCGACGGCAGCTTGATCCGATTGTCGGACTACCGCGATCAAGTCGTGTGGTTCTATATCTGGAGGGCAGGATGACCGGCCTGCCGTGAGGAGATGTGTCATCTCCAGGAGCTTTACGAACAGTACAAGGACCAGGGACTGGTTATCCTCGGCTTCAACTCCGCCGATCAGAAGGAGATCGCCCTGGAGTTTCTGGCCGAGAACGGGGCAACGTTTCCCACGATCATCGACGCCTCGGACGCCGCCATGAAGATCGGCTTCCAGGACTATCGGGCCTCCGGGGTGCCTGTCAATTACATCATCGACCGCCAGGGCAAGATCGTCGACGGCTGGTATGGCTACGAACAGGGGCATGGACGGGCGAAGATGGCCCTGGCGAAGGCGGGAATCGGAGAGTCGCTCCCCGTGGCCGAGGGAATCGTGGAGGTGCTCGCGGCGGCCTTGAGAAGGCCATCGCCCAAAACGCCGGCATCCGCGCCCACGGCGACGTCCAAGGCGCCGGCATCCGCGCCGGCCAAGGCAGACGAGCCCTCGCAGAGGGGTGAAACCTGGTCGATATCCATACGCCTGGATGCTCCGAGTCTGGTGCCGCCGGCCGTGCAACTGGCGATCCTCGACCAGGATCCTGTCGTGGAGTTCAGCGCTGCCGTGAAGCGGATGCAGGCTTACCATCAGCAGCGGTTCGACGACGCGGTCACCGAGGACCAGAAGAAGCTCGCCCGGTATTCGGCGATGGTGGTTCATTGGGACGGGTGCTTCAAGGCGGTGACCGGAGATGAAGTCCATCTGCTCACGACACCGGGCGGTTCCACGCTGGTTTCGAACTCGCCCGGGGGGAAAAGATGGATCGCGACCAAAACCCGCAGCGCCGGCGGAAAGGCCATCTGCTGGTGCATCCCCGTGGAACTGAAACCCGGGGAGCGGATCGATATCACCCTCTCGGAAGGGAACCAGTTTGACCTCGACGCTGCGCTGAACGATGCGATGCGGAAAGGGGATCGCAAGAAGTAGCGGAGGCGAGTCCGTCTCCTGCCCTGCCTTGCGGCCGGTCCATCGCGCTGGAGGCGGGAGATCAGAAGGCGGAAACCAGGTCCGAAATCCGCCGACTCAGACCGCGCATCAAGCCGGGGGCTCCCTGCGAGGCGATGGCTCTGCGGGGTGCTGCTTGTGCCTGTGGGGCCGGCAAGGCCTCCGCCGCCTCACGATTGCTCGGCGGCTGGTTCGCACCGCACCCGCAGGTGGATCAATCGGGCCAGTCCCCAGGTCAGCAGAGCCGTGACCGTGTAGGTACCCGCGTGGGGGCATCCGGGGGCCAGGTAGAGGCTCAAGGCGCCTACCAGCGGCCCCAGACACATCCCGGCGCCGATCATCGCCTCGTGCAATCCCCCGTGTTCCCCTTTGGTTTCGCCCACATCCATCGAGTAAAAGAGCGACGAATAGTAGATCAGCCCCGCCGACACGCCAAACACCGCCTGAGCCGCCACCAGGACTGCAAAACTGGTCGAAAGGAGCAGCAGGCTGAAACCGGCAGTCAGGCCGACGAAGGCACTGACGAGCCAGCGAAAACGGTAGTGCCACCCGGTCCATCGCCAGAGAACCGCGAATGTTCCCAGGCGGGCGAACATCCAGATGGAGCAGAAAAGTCCCGCCTCGGCCGTCGAGAGTCTCAGCGTGGTTGCCAGGCTGGGAATGATGGCCACCACGGTGGTGATGCCGATGTAGGAGAAGGGGATTACCAGCCACACCATGCGGAGGAAAGTCTGCGGACTGACCGCCTGGGTGAAGGCGGCCGGTTCCAGCGGATGCGGCGCCGCTGCCTGCTGCACGGAGGGAGACGTGTGGACCGGATTCTTGCCCAGGCAGAAAACGAACAGGCACAGGCCGGCGTGAATGAGTGCCGGGAGCCAGAAGACGCTGTTGTGCCCAAGCGTCTCGTAGAGCGCGCCGCCGATGAAGAACATGGACGACGCCCCTGCGGACCAGACGAGGTTGTAGATGCCGATGTTCTTCGGGAGGACGCTGTCGCCGACACCGTCGCTGATCAGCGCCTCCAGAGCCGGCCAGACGAAACAGACCGTCGCAATCCAGCCCACATACACCAGGAGGAACGCCGGCAGCGTGGGGACCAGGGCGCCCAGTGTCAGGCAGGTGGCCAGGCCGGCGAAACCGGTCTTGAGGGACGTGAAGTAGCCGTAGCGCTGGGCAAAGCGTCCCCCCTGCCATGCGGCCAGCACGTAGACGGAGCCGCCAAGGGCCGAAACCGACAGGTTCTCGAGGTTGCCGAAACCAAAACGGTCGCGCAGCAGGAAGAAGATGTAGCTGCCAAAATACGACGTGGCCAGCGCGTTGAGCCCCTCGAGCACGAAGAAGATGGTTCTGGATTTCCTGGTATGCACGGGACGGCGGTTTCGGCGGCGCGAGGCCGGGGCGGGAACTCTCGGCGAGAATTTGAAGGCCGTACCACTCCACGGCAACACACAGGGAATGACTGGAGCCGGTCGAGATCGGTGGTGGGGCTCCAGCGGAAGCGGTCGCGATGGTGCGCAACATCCTCATTCTATTCCTGCTGCCGATCGCCATCAAGAACCCGCGTCCGGGGGCGCTCTGCTATACTATCCATTCCCGCCGGCTGGACGGGTGGGTCACGCGTATCTGCGGCCGGTTGGCACTCCTCCAGCCAGTCCGCCGGTCTCGGCAGCGGCCCAAGCCGAAAGGATCGGAAACGCCGCATCGTCGCGCTTGTCCGCGACGGAGGCTGGACCAAGGCCAGCGTTCGGCACCCCTGGCCAGGGTTCGCTCGCAGGGCGTTCCTCACCCCACGGATCGATCGAGTGAGCGGGACATAGGGGGCACTGGTTTTCGGCCAACGAGGCCGCCATTGGGCTTGCCCAATGGAAGCCACGATGGATGGCTAAGGCAGAGCGAAAAAATAACTCTGACAATTCGTGATTTGGCAGCGGCACG